>NZ_BAAFHO010000001.1:0-1051456 GCF_054665055.1 Lysinibacillus sp. CTST325
GTGATTTTTCCTTGTTTTGAACTAAGGCATTCAACTTTTTTAAATACTCATTTTCCATTTCTAGTTGTTTAATACGTGCTTCAAGTGTTTCGGTAGAGCCTTCGACTGGTGATTGTTTTGATTGTTTCGATTGTTTATTGAATTCTTTTTTCATGGATGGACGCCCCTTTTTCTTTGATTGAAGGGCATTTAATCCTTGAGTTTCAAATTGCTTTCTCCAAACACTAATTGTTGAAGGGGCAGGTATTTTAAAAATCGCTGCCGTTTCGTTTAAGGACGTACCGTTTTCAATCATAAAATTTAGTACATCCATTTTAAACGTTAGTGTGTAATTTGTATATGGCTTAATAAAAGCTTCCGCACCATTGTATTCATATTGCTTAACCCATTTAAAAATTGCCTGTTTATCAGTCCCCAAAGATTTAGCTATTTTATTAGCACTTTCATTTCCATTTAAGTAACGCTCAACTGCTTGTAATTTATCTTCTACAGTATATTTAGCCATAGAAAAACTGCACCTCCAATTGTTAGATGTGTCTAACAATTGGGGTGCAGTTCAATTAAGAGGTTTTCAACTTATTCACGTAATTTTACACTATAGTGTCTCATGGACTTAGGAATACCTTTTAATGCAAGCACCCCACTATAGACTAAAAATCTTATTCTACATTCTAAAAAGAATACACTTGGAAACGCTTCTATTAAAGGTAATAGTTCCGCAATCACTATCCCCGTCTTTATAAAATCTTTTGTTGTTTGTTCATTATGTAGCCTTTCGATCGTCTCTATAATAAGTGGATCAAAATAATTTTCTGGAACCCCTTTTATTTCATTATTAATCCATAAGCGCAGAATATCGTTAGTTTGTGATAATGTTTCCCATTCATTTTTGAAAATTCGACGGTCCTGAATAGTTAATGGCTTTTTTTCTTCTATGTTGATAAAAAGCTGTGCTAATTGCTGTGAACTAAGATGACTTGTCGCACAATTAGCCTTACTATGTTCTGTTGTATTAATAAGAAAAATCTCATTCGATTTATCTCGCAATAAATAGAGGAAAAAACGGAGCCCACATTGTTCATCAGCATTATTACCATACCAAATATAAATAGGAACATGATTAGAAATATCTTCTATTTCACGCAAAGTATTTGTAAACTTATTTTGATAAACATCTTCCTGTCCATCATTAATATTTTGAAATAACCAATTATATCGGAATGTTTGACCTCTTTTCTCCTCTAGCTTCCACAATGGTCCAATTGAGAAGCCATCAGGGAATCCAATCACATGTTTAGGTGGTGCTAGTGCTACTCTCACTGAACCAGCAGCAGATTCAGAACTCACAATATGAACTGCCTGCGTTGCTATTCGTTGATCTACAGAACGATGTTTTTGAATACAGTCATTGATAATTTCTACTATGTCGCTTAATTTATCTTGCTCAAGCCAGTAACTCCACCCCTAAGTTGCTTCACTTTCTTCATGATTGAATGCTTCAAATTGAACATGATGCTGTAATTCATAAGCTTCCCATTCACTCCTATCTATCAAATCCGATGCGTTCAGATAATTATGTGTTTTAATTCGATAGACAAAAACCGTATTTGATTCCAGTAAAAAATAAATATATGGATAATTTGCTTTTGATTCCATAACTCAACCCCCCTTTTATAAAAATTTTACCATATAAAAATTGGGAATGATTCGTCGTATTTTCAACTCTCTTACAACACTTGACTAATCAAATTTTGAAAAAGAAGTTAGATAACAGAAAAAATATGCTATATTATAGTTAGAAAATTTAGAATTTCTAATCATTAATTACAAAGGGGTTTGATGATTGTGTATGAAAATATTTTAAGACATCCAGGACCTACGCCAATTCCGAAAAAGGTTCAGCTTGCGATGAATCGCGATATTATTAGTCATCGAAGCAATGAATTTGTAGAGCTTTACCGTGAAACCATTGAATTAGTAAAACCTGTTTTCGGGACAAAGCAGGATGTTTTACTCCTTCCATCAGGAGGTACAGCAGCTTTAGAGGCCGCGGCGGTTAACACTGTTTCTGCTGGTGAAAATGTTGTTGTGATCACTGTTGGAGCATTCGGAGACTATTTCGTTTCGATTTGTGAGAAATACGGCTTTCATGTACATAAGCTTGAAAAAGAATGGGGACAAGCTTGCACAGCTAAGGAGTTACGAGAATTCTTGCTGCCGTTGAAAGATATTAAAGCTGTTTTTATCACATACAATGAAACTTCGACTGGTATCTTAAACCCAATTGCTGAATTAGCACAAGTTGTACGTGAGGAAACGGATGCATTATGTATTGTCGATGGTGTAAGTTGCATAGGTGGAGCTCCTGCTGAAATGGATGCCTGGGGAATCGATATTCTTGTTACTGGATCTCAAAAATCGATGATGCTACCTCCAGGACTTTCTCTTGTCAGCGTTAGTGACAGAGCTTGGAACGTAATTGAAGAAAATAATACACCGTCCTATTATTTAAACTTATTAAGCTATCGTAACTGGGCAGAAAAAGGGATGACGCCAAACACGCCTACTGTCACACTTATATATGGGCTTCACGAAGTATGTAAACTTATAGAGGAAGAAGGAGGCTTTGAACATACAGTTGCCCGCCACGAACTAATGAAAAACATGGTACGTGATGCAATGAATGCCCTTAATATTGAACTTCTCACTACTAATGAGCATGCTTCGCCAACTATTACAGCAATTATGGCACCAAAAGGGATTGTACTTGGTGACTTCTTGTCACATTTAAAGCAACACTATCATTTAGATTTCGCTGGAGGACTCGGAGATTTGCAGGGGAAAATTTTCAGATTCGGCCATATGGGCTATTGCTTCCCAAGTGATATTATACAGGCCGTTTCTTTAATGGAAGCAGCACTTCAAGACTTTGAATATGACTTCGAGCCAGGTGCAGGTGTACGGGCAGCACAGGAAGTATTTTTAACCGCTCAGCGAAAACAATGCCACGATAAAGTGAAACTTTAATCAGAGATCTCCATCGATGATTTGTCTTAACTAATCGGGCTTATATGGGTAGTTATTCTCCATTTTACTGCTTGCTAATGTGGGATAAAGCTTTAAACCTCCAAATCTCTGTATGGGTTTGGAGGTTTGTTTATTTATTTGAGTTAATTTCATAAATTTAATCCCTATAGTTTCAATGGGTCCCAAAAAAACTTTTCGTTATGGCCTTTTTTATTGAGGCTTGGACATAAATATTCTCGAGAAAAAGTGAAATCGCGGCGTCGATTTCACTTTTTTTTGAAAGCTATTAATAATTTACAAAATTTATTTGAGTAATGTGAGAGTTGTTGCGATTGCATTGTCAATAAATGATTTTTGCGGTTGAGATTTCATCATGACCGTTAATCCAATTAACGCCACAATTAGAGCCTGGGCTAAAGACTTTGCATCCGTTTCTTCCTCTAACTCACCCGATTGGATTCCTCGTTCAATTGTCTCCTGAAAAATGACGGCTAGATAAAGTTGATGTTCTCTCGTTAAGATTTCAAATCTTTCATCATGAGGAGCTAGTTCAACCATTGTATTGATGCAAAAACAGCCGTTACTAAGATCTTTCGTATATTCAGTAGCAATCACTTCTTCAAAAAAAATAGCAAATGCCTGTTTTACAGAGGCATGACTTTGAAGTCTAGCTCGTATATCAGCTGCACGAGATGTCGTATATCTACGAAGTGCTGCTTCGAATAGTTCCTTTTTATCACCAAAGGTTGAATAAATACTCGGACGTTGAATCCCCATTCTAGCAGTGAGATCACTTAAAGAAGTAGCTTCATAGCCCTTCTCCCAAAATAACTGCATGGCAGCCTCTAAAACTTTTTCCTCATCAAATTCACGGATCCTTGCCATAAAAAATCCACCTCCATTGTTTAAGAGTTATTGAGTTTGTCACTATAAAATTTTAAATACCAAACAGTATGTAAACATTGTATAATCAGCTGCTTTTATTGTCAATTTCCATTGTATATTGTAAATAAGGAGAAAAATAATTTCAAACAAAACCTTGACATTACAAATAACACTAAGATATATTTACCAATAATTATATTGTACCGAACGGTATGTTATAGTTAAAATCCAATACGAACGGAGGATATAGTGTGAACAATGACCTGAGGCAAGAAGTTGATGCATCTGCGTTGAATCTACAACCTTCTATGTCTAGAACTGTAACTTTATTATTCGCAACAGCCTGCGGAATGTCTGTCGCCAATATTTATTTCGCACAGCCGTTGCTTGATCAATTGTCTAATGAATTTAATATTGATCACTCGACAATAGGTATTGTAATTACCATCACGCAGATCTTTTATGGGTTGGGCTTATTACTACTGGTACCTCTTGGAGATTTACTAAACCAACGACGCTTGATTATCGGACAGATGCTATTATCCACAACGGCTTTGCTTATAGTTAGTACTGCTTCTTTTAGCGTGGTGCTTTTTACAGGTATGGGCTTAGTAGGTCTACTTGCAGTTGTGACGCAGACACTTGTGGCGTTTGCAGCAACTATGGCTTCCCCTACAGAACGTGGACGTGTTGTTGGTATTGTTACAAGCGGGATCGTCATTGGCATTCTGCTTGCTCGAACCTTCGCTGGTCTATTAACAGACCTTGCAGGATGGCGTTCCGTCTATCTAGTCTCTGCCGCCCTCATGCTTGTAATGGTTTGTATGTTTCTGAAGGTGTTACCAAAGGTGGAGCGTGAAGTAAAATCACTCCCCTATCATCAGCTAATTAAATCCGTGTTCACTCTGTTTATACAAGAAAGAACATTACGGATCCGCTCAGTTCTAGCCATGCTAATTTTTGCTGATTTCAGTATTTTGTGGACTTCACTTGTTTTGCCACTTAGTGCTCCACCATTAGCTCTTTCACATAGTGTAATTGGTGCATTTGGTCTCGTTGGAGTGGCTGGTGCACTAGCCGCAGCACAGGCCGGGAAACTGGCCGATCGAGGTTTCGGACAAAGAACGACAGGTATTGCTTTAGTTCTATTACTCATTTCATGGCTGTTTATCAACTATCTAGAACAGTCGTTATTGGCATTAATTGTAGGTATTGTGATGCTTGATTTAGCCGTACAGGCAGTACATGTCACTAATCAGACAATGATTCTTCCATTACGTACAGAAGCACGTAGTCGACTTACCGCTGGATATATGATGTATTATTCCATCGGCAGTGCTGGTGGCTCAATTGCTTCTACACAGATATATGCACACTTCGGTTGGGGAGGGGTTTCTTTCCTCGGAGCTTTAATCAGTGCAATTGCTCTTATTTTTTGGGTTACGACTAAACGGTTTACAAAATATTAGATTTGATAAGGAGAGATAACAAATGGAAATAGGAATTACCTCTTTTGTAGAAACAAAACCAGATGTTCATAGCGGTGAAATGATTAGTCATGCACAACGTTTGCGTGAAGTGGTTGAAGAAATCATTCTTGCAGATCAAGTGGGGCTGGATGTGTTTGGTGTTGGCGAGCACCATCGAGAAGATTATGCTGCTTCCTCTCCAGCAATGGTGCTATCTGCTGCAGCTCCACAAACAAAAAAGATTCGGCTCACAAGTGCAGTAACAGTTCTATCTTCGGCTGATCCTGTACGTGTCTTTCAGGATTTTTCCACATTAGATGGACTTTCAAATGGTCGTGCTGAGATTATGGCAGGTCGTGGTTCCTTTATCGAATCCTTCCCCTTGTTTGGCTACAATTTAAATGATTATGATGAACTATTTGAGGAACATTTGGACTTACTCCTCAAGATTCGCGAGTCAGAAAAAGTAGTATGGGAAGGTAGACATCGACCAGCAATCAATAATTTAGGTGTGTATCCAAGACCTGTTCAAAACTCCTTACCAATATGGGTTGGTAGTGGCGGAAATCAACAATCTGCCATCCGTGCAGGACTTTTAGGATTACCACTTATGCTAGCAATCATTGGTGGCAGTCCAATGCAGTTTGCACCTATCGTACAGCTCTATAAAAAGGCAGCTGCTCAAGCAGGGCATGATTTATCAAAACTTCAGGTGGGATCTCATTCAATAGGTTTTGTTGGCCCGAATACTGAATGGGCAGCGGATACATTCTTCCCATCAACAAAGGCGGGCATGAATAAATTAGGCAAAGAACGGGGTTGGCGATATTATGATCGCTCTAGCTATGATGCTGCACGAAGTTTTGAAGGAGCGTTATATGTAGGTGATCCAGATATAGTTGCTGAAAAAATCATCCACCTTCGTAAACATGTAGGGATTACACGTTTTATGCTGTACGTACCATTAAGTACAATGCCACATGATCAAGTCATGCAAGCTATAGAATTGCTCGGAACAAAAGTTGCTCCTCGTGTACGTGAGGAAGTTGCCAAATGGGAGAAGGAAATGGCACTAGAAGGACATCCATTTCTTTAAGATATCATTATTTAACAGGAGGAATTTATATGACGATCAATAATCGAATCTTGCCAGAATTAAGACAGACTTACTCCCAATTTCCAGGCTTTCGATTGGAGAAAGATTTAGAGTGGAGTCGAAGTCTTTTGTCCACCCCGCCTTCGGAGAAGTCAGAACTTGTACACACATCAAATCGTATGATTCCCAGAGGTGATGGAGACGAGATGTTGGTTAAAATTTATGAACCTGTTGAACGAAATAGTAAACAACTTCCAGCGATACTTTGGATTCATGGCGGTGGCTTCGTTATGGGACACCCTGATATGGATGATATTTTATGTGAACGCTTTGTTCAGACTGCTAATTGCGTTGTCGTTTCGGTTGATTATCGACTTGCTCCTGAGCATCCCTACCCGGCAGCAATAGAAGATTGTTATGCAGGGTTAGTATGGATGACAACCGAAGCAACTTCCATTGGCATCGATGTCAAACGGGTGGCGATTGCAGGCGCAAGTGGTGGCGGAGGACTAACAGCAGCTCTAGCATTAATGGCTCGTGATAAAGGAGGACCCTCAATTATATTCCAGATGCCACTGTATCCAATGCTTGATAACCGAAATGAAACACCTTCCAGCTACGAGATTACCGAGGATCATGCAATATGGAGTAGAACTAATAATTTGGCCGCTTGGTGTATGTACTTAGGTGAGGAAAAGGACACCCATGAGCGATCTCCGTATGCGGTCCCTTCAAGAGCAGATAACTTAGCAGGACTACCTCCAACTTATACATGTATAGGTCAACTCGATTTATTCCGAGATGAAACCATTGATTACGTGACACGTCTTGCCCAAGCAGGAGTAGATGTTGAATTCCAACTCTATCCTGGTAGCTTCCATTGCTTTGAAGTCTTTGTGCCAGAAGCGGAAGTAAGTCAACGAGCTAGTCAGAATTATTTAGATGCTATGACACGCGCTCTATATTCTTAACATCGGATAGCCATAAACTTCAAAAGAGGCCATCTCCCCTACTGACTGATTTGAAAAGTAGGACTGTACAAGAAAACGATACACCTAAGTAAAATTACAATTTAGGCCAATACTTCACGACAGAATAGACTGAATAATCTTTTACAGCCAGGATTATGAATATGAGTGCATTTTCAAAAGCTAAAAGTGTTATACTATTAAGCACGTTATAAATTGAGGAGTTAGACAGTATGAAATATTTTAAACCACAAATGCAGCAACTTGTGAAAGAAAACCGTGAATTACATGATCGCCTAAAAGAGTTAATGTCCGAAATGGATTTGCAAAAAAATTATGCTTTAAAAGCTCTATATCACGCTGAAGTAGCGGACGGTGGACGCTATCAGCAAGATTATCAAGCGTTGGACTATTTATATAAATAACTTTAAAAGTAATAAACGCAAGAATGTTGATTCCGATAGCATTCTTGCGTTTTCTCTTTAACTAACTACCTTAATCTTTAATTCTTGCTACTTCATTACCTTTGCCATGTATTCCTCACGCATTTCCACCGGCACCATACTTCCACCTGTTGCCCATACAAGATGGGTAGCTTGCTCCATCTTATCAACTAAATCATGCTTTTCTAAATAACTTTGTCCATTTTTCATTAGCTGAATTGGTCCGAACATCCCTGCATGCGCAGATGGCTCTAAAAATAGACCTTCCGAATCCATCGCTAAACCGAGCGACGTAAATAATTCTTCATCTTTCACTGTATAACAGCCGCTAATATAAGTTTCCATCACTTTACCAACAAATTTTGACGCACGACCAACAGCAAGGCCATCCGCTTCGGTTTTATTATTAAGGCCGATATCTTCTACACTAATCTCATCATGTAAACCTGTCATTAAGCCAATTGTCATACAAGGGGATGCTACGGGCTCAGCGAAAAAGATATGGGCATGTTCTCCAAAAATTTCACGTATGCCGTACGCAACTCCTCCCGGTCCTCCACCTACACCACATGGTAAATACACGAACAATGGATGGGCAGCATCCACAGTAATATTCGTCTTTTCAAACTGTGCTTTTAAACGCTTCGCCGCTACTGCATAGCCGGCAAATAGGTCCTTCGAATTTTCATCATCAATAAAATGACACATAGGATCTTGTTCAGCCTCTCGACGACCTTGTTCTACAGCAACACTATAATCTGCTTCATATTCAATAACCGTCGCACCTTTTTCACGCAGCAATGCTTTTTTCCACTCTTTTGCATCACTCGACATATGTACAACGACATTAAAGCCGAGTTTTTTGCCCATAATGCCGATACTCAATCCTAAATTACCTGTAGAACCTACGGCAATTGTGTATTGTTGAAAGAACGATTGCAAGTCCTCTGTTGCCAACACGGCATAACTATCCTCTTTTGTTAGCTTACCACTAGCAATCGCAAGTCGTTCTGCATGCCTTAATACTTCAAATATACCACCACGGGCTTTAATAGAGCCGGAAATTGGCAAGGCATGATCGCATTTTAAGATAAATTGACCTGGTATTAAAACATCAAATTCCTTTTCAAGAGCTTTCTTCATGAAAGGTATATCTAGTAAAGATGATTCAATAAGCCCTTTGCTTTCCAAAAGCTCTGGAAATGCTAAAGTTAAATAGGAAGAAAAGCGTTTAAGTGTTTCTTCTGCCTCCTCAACTTCCTCCATTGAAAAAAGATTTGTTTGCGCCTTTTTTTCTCGATTTGTATTTTCCCAAAGTACAGTATTATAATTTGCTAAATCATTTAGTCTCGGAAATTGATTAAATAGTTCGTGTTTAAGTTCATTTTTCATCTTAAGATTCCTCCGTTTTCTGAGCTAAAATCGCTCGTTCACAAATTTGTCGAAATTTCAATTCAAACGAAATATTGTTTTCTTGAGTTCGTTTTTTAGGTCCTTTCGTACGTCCTCCAGCTCGTCTAATTTTCTGTCCAACATGGCGCATATCGAGCAAACGTTCGATGTTTTCATTGGACATCTCTCGTCCATTTTGATCGATTGGATAACCTCCTCTTGCCAAAACCATAGCTGCTAAACCGTAATCCTGTGTAATGACAATATCATGCTTTGAAAGCGCATTCACTAGCGTAAAATCAACCGAATCTGGACCCTTAGGAACCATAATTGTTATTACATTATCACGTTCAATACGGTGGGATGTATCGCAAAACAAGATTGTTTCAATCTCAAACTCAGATGATATAGAAAGCGCTAAATCCACGACTGGACAGGCATCAGCGTCAATTAAAACCTTCACAATAAAGCATCATTCCTTTCTCATAATTAGATAAATCACTCGACCTATTATTATTTTGGTATAATAAATTCCCACCCCTATTTGTTCAATTTTTCACAAACTTTAGACTGTTAGAAAAAGTATTTTATTGAATAGTGCGAAAAATAGATATACGATACAAATATCAAATAACTGGAGGTTTTTTACTATGACAACTACAACTGTAAGCAACGAACAATTAGCAAAAGAATACGTTGATGGCGTATTCGAGCAACTAAAACAACAAAATAGTTATCAAGCGGAGTTCTTACAAGCAGCTGAAGAAATTTTCATTTCATTAGTGCCTGTATTTGCACAACACCCTGAATATATTAAAGCTAATATCTTATCTCGTATCGTTGAGCCAGATCGTATCATTTCTTTCCGTGTAGCTTGGCAAGATGATAACAATGAAGTCCAAGTAAACCGCGGTTACCGTGTACAATACAGCAACGTAATGGGCCCGTACAAAGGCGGTCTTCGCTTCCACCCTTCCGTAAATGAATCCATTATCAAATTTTTAGGTTTTGAACAAATCTTTAAAAATGCTTTAACAGGCCAACCAATCGGTGGTGGTAAAGGTGGTTCAAACTTCGATCCTAAAGGTAAATCAGATTCGGAAATCATGCGTTTCTGTCAAGCATTCATGACTGAATTATACCGCCATATTGGTCCAGATGTCGATGTTCCAGCAGGTGATATTGGTGTTGGCGCTCGTGAAGTAGGTTATTTATGGGGCCAATATAAGCGTTTAACAAACGCAAACGAATCTGGTGTATTAACTGGTAAAACTCCTGGCTACGGTGGTTCTTTAGCCCGTAAAGAGGCAACTGGGTATGGTACTGTATATTTTGTAAATGAAATGCTAAAAGATGTCAACGATTCATTCGAAGGTAAAACAGTTGTAGTTTCTGGTTCTGGTAACGTTTCAACATATGCTATTGAAAAAGCACAAGCTTATGGCGCAAAAGTGGTTGCTTGCTCTGACTCTTCAGGCTATATTTACGACCCAGAAGGTTTAGATCTTGATGCAATTAAAGAAATTAAAGAAGTAAAAGGCGATCGTATCTCCACATACCTTAACTATCGTCCAACTGCTACATTTACAGAAGGTTGCACTGGTATCTGGACGATCCCTTGTGACATCGCGCTTCCATGTGCTACACAAAATGAAATTAATGGCGATTCAGCTCGTACTTTAATCTCTAACGGAGTGAAAGCTATTGGTGAAGGTGCAAACATGCCATCAGATCTTGAAGCCATTAACGAATTCTTAAATGCTGGCGTATTATTCGGTCCTGCTAAAGCTGCTAATGCTGGAGGTGTTGCTGTATCTGCTCTTGAAATGGCGCAAGATTCAAGTCGCGTTTTCTGGTCATTTGAAAAAGTAGATGCTAAATTACATGAAATTATGAAAAACATTTATGCGGACAGTAAAGCAGCTGCCGAAAAATATGGTTACCCTGGGAACCTTGTAGTTGGCGCGAACATCGCTGGCTTCATTAAAGTTGCTGATGGTATGCTAGCTGAAGGCGTTTATTAATTACAATTTCAGAATCCTTTTAACCCATCCTAAGATGATAACGAATATTCGTTATCATCTTATTTTCCATTAGAAACGAAGTTAAAAAACATAAAAACCATCATCTAAAACGAACATTTTTACTATTAAACATTTAAAACATTCGTGTTATAATAATGGAGTACTACGAAATATTGGAGGGTTTTTTGTGGAATTATTGTATACAGGTAAAACGAAAAATGTGTTTCAATTAGAAGATGGTCATTACTTATTAAAATTTAAAGATGATGTAACTGGAGAGAACGGCGTATTCGATCCAGGTGCTAATACTGTTGGATTAACAATCGACGGTGCTGGATTAGCTGGACTTCGCTTAACTTCTTATTTCTACTCAAAACTAAACGAACAAGGTGTTCCTACTCACTACGTTGATGCAAACTTCAACGATGCAACAATGACAGTAAAGCCTGCAACTGTTTTCGGTAAAGGGTTAGAGGTCATTTGCCGCTTCAAGGCAGTAGGCTCTTTCCTACGTCGCTATGGTGCTTACGTTAAAGAAGGACAAGACTTAGATTCTTTCGTAGAAGTTACAATCAAAGATGACGATCGACTAGATCCTCCTATTTCTGAAGATGCTTTAGCCATGTTAAACCTGTTAACACACGAAGAATACGCAATTTTAAAGCAACGCACAATTGAAATTGCTAAATTTGTTGCTGCTGAGCTTGACAAAAAAGGGTTAACACTTTATGATATTAAACTAGAGTTTGGCCGCGATGCTAAAACAAATGAAATTTTATTAATAGATGAAATTTCAGGTGGTAATATGCGTGCTTACAAAGGCGAACAATACATAGAACCATTAGAGCTTGAAAAAATTATGTTAGCTGAATAAAAAACCATTCTATTAAAATGCCATGCCTGACTAGATACGAGTAATCAAAAAGAGTCGCTTTCTTGCGGCTCTTTTTGTTGCTAAGATGTTTTTTCGAAACTTTTCATTCGTTCAGTCGTATACTAATTATACGCATAATGCATTTATACTATTATTTTGGAGGTAATTTAATGGATGACTTTAATGAAACATCACAAGAAAGGTTAAAGGTTAATCCATTTTTGTCTATTTGGTTGCATCCAAAGCAAACAACCCGTTACATGATAGAAGAAAAATCAATAGGTTTTGCGATTCTTCTTTTGTCAATTGGTTATATTGGTGTTACACTTTCAGAAGTTATCGATGAGACATTTATGATAAACTGGTCTCCTTGGCTTATCCTACTATTTTGTGCTATTCTATCACCGATTGGTGGAATAATCAGTACGGCTTTTGTTGCACTAATCGCTTGGCTGGTCGGTAAACTTTTTAAAGGAACAGGTACGTATTTAAACCTATTCAAAGGGCTAAGTTTAACTGCTATTCCAGCTATGGTACTTATTCCTTTTTATTTAGTTTGGTTATTTACATCACCTGAGTCTTTAATGGATCCTGACTTCGCCGGGTCTTACCCTTGGATTATTTGGCCTGCAATTTTATTATCGCTTGTGGTTGCAATTTGGAACGCCGTTATTACAGTAGGAATTGTTGCAGAAGCACACCAAATAAACAATTGGATGGCCTTCTTTACACTCTTTATTCCAAGCATTATTTTCATTATCCTACTCATTATTCTGATGATTGTTCTCTTTTTAATTGTCGGCGTTTTTGCCGGAACGATGTAAAAAATCTCCCCTCTCTCTATGAGAGTGGGAGATTTTTTAGATTCACAATTGTTTAAGTATAGTAGATTATTCACGTTAAACCGAAAGCACTGTATTTTGTTGGAACAGCTCTGACACACCTGACTCAACAGCTGCACCACTTACAGCTTGCGAAACAATTTCAACAACTCGCTCATCTAATGATTTAGGTACTATATATTCCTCCGTTAATTCCTCATCACTTACAAGAGCGGCTATCGCTTCCACTGCAGCTATTTTCATTGCCTCATTAATATCTGTTGCTCGAACATCCAATGCTCCACGGAAAATACCAGGGAAAGCAAGCACATTATTAATTTGATTTGGATAATCGGAGCGCCCTGTCCCCATAATACGTACACCCCATGCTTTAGCATTTTCATACGTAATTTCAGGATTTGGATTTGCTAGTGCAAACACGACTGGATCCTCATTCATTGAAGCAATATGTGCTTCTGTTAATAAATTGGCAACCGATACACCGATAAAGACGTCAGCACCTTTAATGGCATCGTCCAATGTTCCATGTATTTTTTCAGGATTTGTTAAATGGGCCACCGTTTCTTTAATTGGATTCATACCTTCAGCGCGACCTTCATAAATGATACCTTTTGTATCGCACATATAAATATTTTTATAACCCATTTGTACAAGGATACGCAAAATAGCAATACCCGCTGCTCCGGCACCATTAATTACGACCTTCATCGTTGCCACATCTTTTTTCACAATACGATTGGCATTAATCATCCCTGCACCTACTACAATCGCCGTTCCATGCTGGTCATCATGGAATACAGGGATATCACATTCTTGGCGCAGACGATCTTCAATTTCAAAGCATCTCGGCGCTGAAATATCTTCTAAATTTACAGCACCAAAAGTGGGAGCAAGCGCCTTCACAATGCTGACGATTTCATCCGTATTCTTCGTATCTAAACAAATAGGAAAAGCATCAACATTGGCAAAACGCTTTAATAAAATAGCCTTCCCCTCCATTACTGGTAATGCTGCCTTCGGACCAATATCCCCTAACCCTAATACCGCCGTACCATCTGAAACAACCGCTACCATATTACCTTTCATTGTATAGTCGTAAACAAGTGATGGATTTCTTTCAATCTCTACACAAGGTGCAGCTACCCCTGGCGAATACGCAAGACTTAAATCATATGAATCTTGCACAGGAACCTTAGAAATCACCTCTAATTTCCCACTATAATACTCGTGCATTTCTAAAGCCTTTTTCATAATGTCCATTCAATCCCATCCTTTTCTTTTGAATTATTATATATTTTAGAATCATAATACTTTGTGAAAGTAAAGTCAATGAATTTTCTGTCAATTTTATTTCCCCTTCGAAATAGCGCTATTTATTATCATTAAAGTCACTTATTTGTTTTGTTATCAACTTCACAATCAATTTTTTTAATATAATAAAAACATCGATTTGCCTTATAAAAAATGTACAAATGCCGCCATTAAGCCTGTTCAACTTTTCACATAGTATTTTTCTTGTGTAAATGAGAAATTTTTCACAAACTAATGTAAGCGTATCCATTATTCCATCTGGTTCCGTCACATTTTCTTCACATTTTTTCACAAAGTTTTTTACTATGCATTCTCAAGTATTCTTTTTTTATTTTCTGAACCCCTCGATTTCAAAACAAAAAAGAGCCCTTATTTTAAGGACTCATGCGTAAATTTATTTATAAAAGCAGTGATAATATGCTTGGAAGACCACTGTTCTCCTGATACTTTTGTAATCGGATAATCACGTGAAAAGATTGATTTTGTCATTTCTTCTACCGAATAACCTTTATCAAATATTCGCCTTATATTACTCTCCATTTCTTCTAAATAAGCAATTTTTTCTTGTATTTTCGCTCGACCATCCGCTAAAAAGCCCGCATGACAGCAATAAACGACTTCGAAATCATAGTTTAATATTTTCTTCAAAGACGCCAAGGTATGTACGATATTTTCTTCATCAAGGACAACCTTAGTTTTCGTCTGTATATACAAATCTCCTGTAAACATAGCACCTGTTTCTCGATTGTAAAATGATACATGATCTGTCGTATGCCCTGGTGTTTCGATAACGTCCCATGTAGCTGATTTCGTTTTCAATGTATCGCCTAACGGTTGAACATTAAACGCTGGCCGCTCCCCCCATAATGCCTGTCGATAAAAAGGATACTCTCCATCCTTTGCACAAATACTTATCGAATCACGATGAATATAGATAGGTACATTCTTATGTTGCTGAATCCATGCTGCATTTCCTGAGTGATCCTCATGAGAATGAGTGAGCGCCAATTGTTCAATCGGTATTTCGTTAAAAAAGGATTGGAACTCCTGCGAAAGTGAACATGAGCCTGTATCAATTAGTAATCCATCTACAAAAAAGCTATAAACACTCATTCCAATCCCCTGAACTGCCACTTCACCATGAGCACATTGCACTTCACGATTTCGCTGAATGTCTATACTTTTCACTCGTTCAAACATCCTTTTCCCCCCTTTGTAAAAAGAGTGTAGCATAAAATGAATAATCAGTCATTTTATGAATACATCACAACTCGCATTGTTGATGTAATATCCTTTGTCAAATGATGCAAGGGAAATAAATGTAAATTGAAGATTGCTATTAAAATAGCTCCTACTATTATAGTGAGACCATTGCATCGTATTCTATATTCATTAGAAAAATCCAGCATGCTGTAGCAGAGGGTACAATCCACATATATTGTTTCATAATTCGTCGCTCTAGCGGTTCTATCCACGATTTTGGCGGGGCTATCCACGACTTTGGCTTCTCTATCCGTCGCTTTGACGATTCTATCCGTCACCTCGGCGATTCTATCCGTCGCTCTGATCATGCTTTCCGTCGCTTCGACTATTCTTTCCGTCGTTTCTGCCACTCTTTCCGTCACTTCGACCACTTTCCGTCGTTCTGATCATTCTATCCGTCGCTTTGACCATGCTTTCCGTCACTTCGACTATTCTTTCCGTCGCTTCTGCCACTCTTTCCGTCACTTCGACCACTTTCCGTCGTTCTGACGATTCTATCCGTCGCTCTGATCATGCTTTCCGTCGCTTCGACTACTCTTTCCGTCGTTTCTGCCACTCTTTCCGTCACTTCGACCACTTTCCGTCGTTCTGACGATTCTATCCGTCGTTCTGATCATGCTTTCCGTCGCTTCGACTATTCTTTCCGTCGTTTCTGCCACTCTTTCCGTCACTTCGACCACTTTCCGTCGTTCTGACGATTCTATCCGTCGCTCTGATCATGCTTTCCGTCACTTCGACTATTCTTTCCGTCGTTTCTGCCACTCTTTCCGTCACTTCGACCACTTTCCGTCGTTCTGACGATTCTATCCGTCGCTCTGCTAATTCTTTCCGTCGCTTTGACCGCTCTATCCGTCTCATCCGTGCTACCCTTTCCACACCAATAAAAGCAAAAAAACGCCCACCAAAGTGAGCGTTTCTTCCTCCATCATTTATTCATTTGTTCCTTTTTCTACATCATATTGTGTAATCCAGTCACTAAAGCTGCCTACATACAATTGAATATTTTCATAACCTTCATCTGCTAGCACTGCATACAATGGTGATGCGGTAACACCGCTGCCACAATACACAACAACATGCTCATCATGAGCAACCTTGCTGCGTAGCTCATCATTAGCTTGTAGACGACCATCTAACTTTAATTGTTCCCAGTCAAAGTTTTTCGCTGTAGGAATATGTCCAGCTACCATATCAAGGGGCTCAACATCACCACGGTAGCGAGCTGCGGCACGTGCATCTAGCAACGTCGCATTGACTTCTCCATCTACAATAGCTTTAACTGCTTCACGTGGAGCATATAGTTCATCTCGCCAAACAAATTCAATCGTAGTCGGTGGATATTTTATAATATCTTTTGTGAAAGATATTTTTTCCTCGAGCGCAGGTGCACCACCATTCACAATCACTACATTTGGAAAACCTGCATATGTCAGCATCCACCAAGCACGTGGTGCAAATGGCGCTGCGCCTTGATCGTAAATGATAATTTGATCCTCATAGCTTAATCCTAATCCTTGAAATACTGCCGATAGCTTTTCTTTATTTGGCATAGGATGGCGACCATTGCTAGACCCCATATCTGATAGATCCTGCTCCAGATCGATATAAATCGCTCCTGGTGCATGTCCCACTTCAAATAGTGTATTCCCCGCCTCTTTGTTTTGTAAATCAAAGCGAGCATCTACGAAACGGACTCCATCTAACTGAATTTCCTCAACTGATTTGAATACTTTTCCCAAATGAATCACCTCATGCGTATTGTAATTGTTCGTAAATAGCTTTCCAAGAAGCTAAACGACTTTCTTCCTGAAGTGCAAGTCTTTCTGTGGCAATTTGTTCAAGTGCTTGATGGTAAATATGCAGACGTAATTTCTCTGCCTCCTCAGCAATATAGGTAATAGCCCATGTCATGAGGGATACTTTCTGTGAATCTAAATAGTTTTGCGCATCTGGTTTTGTTAATACTTCAAGCGCCTCACTTAGCTTCAATTTTTCATTCTTCTCAAAGAATGCCTTTTGATTGCGGAAGTGTGATTTAACACCCGAATATTTCGTGATATCTGTAAATGGGCCCTCAAAATCAAGTAAATCTGGCTCAGAAGATTCAAACGCTAAGAATGAGAAGCTACGGTTTAATTCTTTCAGCTCACGTACTTCATCTTTAAAGCGTAATTGCATCTTCTTACTAATAAACTGTGATAAACGGAAGTTTGTTACACGCATTTCTTGTGTAAAGTCAAAGCGTAAACTTTGCATTACTTCTTTTAGAGCATGCTCTAATGCATACTGAGCTGGCATTGCAGCAAATGTTGAAGGATTATAACCTTCCTTAAAGAACTCTGGGTAACGATAATACACACGTTGAAGAACATAATACAATAATTCATCAAGCTCTTGCTTCGTTTCACTTTCTAACATACTTGTATTAAGCGTATTAAACTTCGATGTTATATGCTGCTCAAGAGTTGTTAATTCCTCTAAACGCTCATCCTTACGCTTTAAGTTCTCTTCTGTCTGCGCAATTAAGTCACCTAAACGTTGCTCCGTTTTATCGACTTCCTCAGCAAGTGCCTGAACAGCCAATGCACTTAATTCATCATTTAAGAATGTGTGGAAGGCATCTTCGAAAGGTGGCATACCTGATGTTAAATCACCACCCTCTACTTTTTCCTTTAATGCCAATAAGCTCGACACACCGTAAAGTCGAGGGAAGCGAATGCCAAAGCGTTGTAGCTCTGAACGTACATAGCCTTTTACATCTTCCTGCTCTTCTTCTGTTGTCGCTAAATCTATCGCATTGACGATAAAGAACATTTTATCAAGTTCGAAGGCATCCTTCACACGCCCTAGCTGAATTAAAAACTCACGGTCAGCTTTAGCAAAAGCATGATTATAATAAGTAATAAACAAGATTGCATCAGCATTACGAATATATTCAAACGCAACACCTGTATGACGCGCATTAATAGAATCTGCTCCTGGTGTGTCAACAAGTGTCACACCCATGCGTGTTAACGGACTATCATAATAGAAGTCAATATTATCGACAAAGCATGATTTATTTTCCTGCGCAACAAATTTTTCGAACTCTTCACGATTAACACGTAATACTTTTCCAAGCTCAGACTTAAATGTAGGGAATCCTTCTTTAAATGCACGAATAAATGATTTATGCACATTTAAGCGTTCGTCTGATAACTGTACCGCAAGTCCTTCATCTGCACGATTATACGCCTCTTCTAAAGAAGAAACCGATAAACCAACTGCTGCATATGAAGCTTGAATATCCTCTAGCATTTGGTCAGCTGTTTTTAACAGTACATCTGCTGTTTCATGCGGATGCTCTGGTGTTACAGGACGAATTTTATTAATAGCCGCTGTTGTAGGGTTTGGTGATACAGGTAAAACTTTAGCACCCATTAACGCATTAGAGAATGAAGATTTCCCTGCACTAAATGCACCGAAAAGCGCGATTGTGAAATCCTTTTTCTGTAATCGTTCTACTTTATTTTCTAAGTAAGTTGCTACTTCCGCAAAGCCTTGTACATCTTTTACCGAATTTGCCGTATGAAGTGCACGCTTCACTACACCCTCAATAGGAAGGCTTGTTGCACTTACTGCTTGCTGTACCTCTTCCTGCTGTAACGCTTCCTCTTTTGGCTTTAACATCGATTCATCAAACAATCGAATATCTGCTAAATCTTTCTTAAAGGCATGATCCCAATTTGTAAGCTGTTGATTTGCTAGCTGACGTATTTCATTGCTTGCCTGATGCATAATACTTGCACTATATTGCTGATAGCCCTCGATTTCAAGCACTGCCTGAATAGCATCAACTTTCGCTTGCATCCCAGCCATTTTTAATTTAGATGGAGCTGCTGTTTCAGTAGCCACTGCTTCTAAAGTTGTTGCTTGTGCATCCTTCCAATTATCTGTTTCCTGGATGAAGTAGCGTTTAGTTGCCTCTGCCACGCGGTTTGCGAAGTTTAGAACGGCATCTCCAGTTAATATAGCACCAACTTGTACCTGCTGCTCAATAAGGGAGAATGGTAATTCAAAGGCGTAGGCATCAATAGCTGTAGCACGTTCTTCATTTAATGCACTAACATCCTTTAACACCTTTTTCATTAGCCCTTTTAAATGTCCAGTAATCTGTGCATGCACAACATTTTGATAGGCACTATAGGCATCCTCTTTACGGCGGTTACGCTCTTCTTCTGTTTTCTTCTTAGCAGTAAATAAGCCTCCTACCTTGAAATCATCCTGCTGACTCTCTAAATACAGACGTAATTTATCGCGTAAATCAGCTGGCATAATGGCAGCATTCGCAAGAAGTTCTTTACGTTGCTCCTCGAAGGTTTCATTCCATGCCTCAATCGAGAACAATTCAACTTGGCGATTTAGCTTATTGTACTGCTCTAAAATATCTTTATGGTTTGCCCAGTCATCGGCACTTAATACATCTTCATCGATGTCTAAACGATCTTCTCTTTCTTCTGTTAAATAAGTGTCATGCTCACTTTGTAATAAACGCAGCGTATTTGATGCTGTCTGTACAAGTTGATCCTGCCAATCATTCATACTATCCATAACAATTTTCTTAACAGCTTTAAAATCGTTATTAGGGTGCTCAGGCTCTCTTAATGAAGTGAAAAATACACCTTTTGGTACTACACCCCAAGCCGCAAAGGAATTGTGAACTGTTGCTTTAAATTCCTCAAAACTTAATTCATTTTCATTATGCTTATCAATCATGTTAACGATTAAATAAACGTTTGGATTGTACTTCATTAATTGCTTTGTAAATTGAAAATTCAATTCTGATTGCACGTGATTGTAGTCCATTGTATAAAATACGATATCAGCAATATGAAGGGCTGACTCTGTTGACATACGGTGTGCATCATCTGTCGAATCGACACCTGGCGTATCCATAACTGTGACGCCTAATGGTAATGTCGATGTACTATGACCAATTTCAATTTGAGACACTAGGTCCCCATTTTTACTAAGCTCTTTCACTGTTTTAAAATCATAACCCGCTTCAAATTTTACAGGCTTCTCATTGTGCATATAGACAATCGCAAAGTCTTCATCTGATTTATGGACTTTGACGATATTGGCACTCGTTGGAATAGGGCTTGACGCAAGTAAATCTTCACCTGATAGCGCGTTAATCATACTCGACTTACCAGCAGAGAAATGGCCAGCAAAGCCGATAACATATTCTTTTTGCTGTATTTTACGTGCAAAAAGTGATGTCTTATCCATACGCTCTGTATCACCATTATGCTGATAAATTATGTATTGTAACGAAGCTTGCTTTAATAGCGCCTCCAACTGTTGTTCAAAATCATTCATAAAACCAGTAACCCCTTTATTCATATTAATCAATTTCGCCTTGGCGTAATTGTTGCTGTCGTTGCGCTTTCGCACAGATAAACAATGCGTCCGGATTTTGAATTGTGCGAGCACAATTCACTCCTTTAAAAATCCGTGACATCCGCCGGAGGCTTTAGGCCAACACGATGTTGGTCACTCAGTCGTTGCCACAGGACGTGGCGTTCTTAAACTGAGTTCCTCTATTTCGTCTTGTTTGGAACGGAACTATATCCGCATTCATCTTACCACTTCAGAGGTGGTAGTTTTTCTGAATGAAGATAGTCATAATTAGTATTCTACCTTATTCGACAAACAAAGTATAACACTAATTTACTTTGAAAAGCATATATATATAGGTTTCAGACGCCATATTCATCCATCTCGTCCTGTTTAACCAAAAAAATGCATTATTCAGGCTTACTATCAAAACGTGGGGTTGATTTCCGTTCCGACTGGGCGCTTTGTAGCTGTCGCTTTGCTTTCGCGCAGAGCAGAGCTTCCTGGGGGCGTCCGATGAGCCGCTTCGCTCCAGGGTCTCGAGCCAACACGATGTTGGTCACGAAGGCGTTATCACAGGATGTGATGGTTTTAGCCTTCGTTCCTCTATTGCTAATCCCCAAGGAGTCGTCCAGTCTCCACTCCAATCAATTTATGCATTTCATACGTTTTAACAAAATGTCATTGTCAATTTGTAGTGATGGGCCAATATTTTAAAAAAAACTACTAATTTCTATTTCAAAATGGTTGCACAACTAAGCAATTTATTATTCTCTTCATATTTTAAGGTAAGGCAAATTAAGATTTAAAAAAGTTTAATGTGTGATTGCAATACTAATAATAGTGGAAATTACAAAGTTAACTTGGGGAAAAAATAATTAAATGGAGTGATAAAAAAATGGTGAACTTTAGGAATCACCAAAAACTCGAGCAAGAATGTGAATGTGGGTGTGAAGATCGGTTTATTTGGCCTCGTATAAAAGCTAGTACTCTTCCTCCGGTAGACCCTCCCCCAGTCATTGAACCTAATGGAAATATCATTCCAACAGTAAATAGATATTTCCATATCGCTACATCAGATATTAATTTAACGAATGGGGCGACTCTATCTGCTAGTCAATTTTGGGGTGATGATGGGAACACAGCAATTGAATTTAAAATTTTTAATCCGAATGGCTACGTTAATCTTTACATCAATGCCGTAATGCAGGAAGGTGGAATTTACACTATAACCCCAACCTCGTTAACCTTAAGTCCAGATAATTCAACAATTTATAAAGGTACTCCAATCATCATAGAATCATTAGGATTTTCTACAATGTAAATAACAAACCTGAAAGGGGGTGAAAATAAGTGGCACTTTCTATTATTAATATTCATGTTAATGTTACTGGTACTTCGACTAGATTTTTCAATGTTTTAGCTACACCCTTAACAATCTCTGATGGTACAACGGTTGCCTCTACTACCTTTTTAAATGATAGCGGTACTACTGCAACTACTTTCCCAGTCGTAACAAATGGGTACTATAATTTATATATAAATGGGGTGCTTCAGGAAGGTGGTTCATACTCAGTTTCTGCAACAGAATTAACATTCCATACTGTTACAGGCACTTTACCTGCAGGAACACCAATTATTGTTGAGGCTGTTGAATTAGTGACTACACTTTAATCACCTTAAGCAGACCTGAGATACTTTGTTTCATGAATAAAAGAATAAAGCTCATATAAATAAAAAATGGATGCCTTAAAATATTTTAGGGCATCCATAAATACAAAACGATTTGTGTGTTGGCTAACTCACATCGTATGAGGAAAATCAATCATTCGTTGCACGAATGGTCTCCTCGATACAAAGTCTAATAGAAGTTATTAAATCTTGAATATTCCATCCCGGTATTTTTCCATGCTGAATCGCCAAATCAAATGACGCAGGAATATGAATAAATCCAGCGCGGACCCCTTTATGTTGCTTTGCGTAAACTAGCCCTTCATACATAACATTATTGCATAAATAGGTACCCGCCGTATTTGATATTTCCGCTGGATACCCCTCATTGCCTAATCGATTCACCATATTTCTAATAGGTAAATTCGTTATATACGCGTCTTCACCACCATCATAAATGCTCTCATCAGTTGGTGTATAACCATTATTATCCGCTTCACCATCTTTAATATTAATCGCAATTCGCTCTGGCGTTATTTTAAAACGTCCTCCAGCTAATCCTAAAGAAATAATGATTTGTGGCTGTATCTCAGCAATATATTGTTTCAGCTGCTGAGCAGATTGTTGAAAATCCACAGACAAAATGCGTCCTACAATTTCAAAGTCATCCATCACTTCTCCATGTAAATTTTCTACAATTTGCATTGTTGGATTTATTTTATACGCTAGAAATGGTACAAATCCTGTTAATAATATTTTTGTCATGTTTTTTTCTTCACCTAAATTTCTATAGGACGTTGCTTGATTGCCCATCTATTTTTATTATTTTTAATTCTGGTGCAGATACTTTAACTTGAATGATTGTCTACACTTACCATATCGTATTGATTTACTGATTTATTTAATTCTACAAAAAAACAATCCCCATTTACAATATATTTCAGAAAAAACAAATAACTCTTTTTCTCTTCATTGCAACTAAAGTATTATAGATAAATACAAAAAAAGCATGATCTCAAAATTACTCGGACCATGCTCTACCTGTATAAAAATTGAAATTCTCTTATTTCAAATGTGCAGTCGTCTGTTTCATGACGTGTATTCCCACTCCAATATAGATAACCACTGCCGCTCCAATAAATACGAATGTCATCGCTGACCGCTCCTTTTTATATAAATTTTTATTCGAAAAGACTTAAACGTTCATTTATTGATTTTGAAAATCATTCTCATTAATATAATATAAATTTCCCATTAATTCGTCAAGACATACTTTCATCTTACCCATTCAACATGGTAAGATGTAGAAAAGTCGGAAAAAGGATGCGGTAATGATGAGTAATTCGAAGTACTTTCAAACTATTTTAAATGGGACAATTCACGCTTTAAAATCGATCCTTCCTATGGATATAGAGGTAAAAACACCTAGTATTATTTCGGAACCATTTCAACAACAGCAAATGGGTGTTTTAATTGGTTTAATAGGAGATTTAAAGGGCCGTGTAATCATTGATTCCTCTCCTGAAACTTTTAGTGGCATCGGCAATACAATGTTTGGTATGCCTCTTGAAGGAGAAATGTTGGAATCCTTTACAGGGGAATTCGGAAATATGATTGCAGGAAATTTATGTACTACTGTAGGTCAAGAAAGCTTAGAAATTGATATCACACCGCCAACAGTGATGGTTGGCAATACAAAGTTATACGGCTTTGAAAAGGCATTTGTACTCCCTGTTACAATTCCAAGTGTTGGTCCGCTGACAGTTCTTTTAACAATTGAAGGAGAATAGAGTACTAGAATATCGAACTATTCCAAATGATATATACTATGCCAATTAATTAAACATTTATGAATACACTTTGTCATTCTCTATTATTAACAGAGGATGCCCCATTAGGCTTAAGTCCAAAATTCAGTTAGTAAAATTTCTTGAAAAATAAGAGATTATAATAATAATTCCTCTAATTCTAACCAATAAGTAGCTATCTCAATGACTATTGAGGTGGCTATTTTTTATTCTCTCCTCAATTTTTCACATTTTTTTCACATATTCCGCTAATATATGTGATTTTTTTCACATCAAAAAGAAATCTATTTATATATCATGGCAATAAGAAAGACACAATAAAAGCGTAGGAGGAGCAAAAATGGCAAATAAAAAAAAGTCAGATGAAGATTTAAAAGGTTCACTCTATGCGGTATTTGGAGTAGGAATCATCATTATCTTGCTTTGGGTGTACTGCTTCGATTTGTTCATCAATCGTTTTTAACTTCCACCTCTATAGGTGGTAGATGAATGCGAATTTAAGCTACTTTTCAGCGAGTATCCAAACGCCCGCTGAAAGAAGTTAAGCCTCCGGCGGATGTCACGGAATCGGAAAGGAGTTCAATATAGGAGGTTAGCCTAAGACCATCGCATCCATGCGATAACGGCTAACTGACCTGCATCGTGCAGGCCTAAGCACAAAGCCGATTCTAGACACAATTATGACGAGGCATAATTGATTCTACTAAGAAAGGACAGAGACATATGCACTTACATAAGTATGAGAAGTATTGGCTTGTGTTCGGAGTCGCTACTTTAGTAGCATTCCTTATCATTCTAGGCATCGGTGCATTCCATCAAGGCTCACATCCGAACAATGGTAAAAAAACACTAGATTATGAGAAAGTAAGAGAATTTGCACCCTTTGATAACCCGGGTGTACATAAAGTAGAAGGTAAGGATTGGGATTACGAAGTAGTTGTTTTAGCATCAGCATTTAACTACAATCCTCCAGAAATTGAAGTGCCACTTGGAGCTAAAGTGAAATTTATTGCAACAAGTGCAGATGTAATGCACGGTTTTGAAGTTGCAGGTACAAATATTAACATGATGCTTGAACCAGGTTACATTTCTGAATATGTTACTACTGTAAATAAAGAAGGAGAGTTTTTAATCGTTTGTAACGAATACTGTGGTACAGGACATACGATGATGCACTCTATGCTAAAGGTGGTGAAGCCAAATGAGTCTAAATAATAATTTGACGAAAGTGGATCGTCGTGATGCGAAGCTAGCGATGGCACATATTTACGTGGCATTCATCGCATTGTTATTAGGGGGTCTTGCAGGTTTATTACAAGTTTTCGTTCGTTCTGGTCAATTTACATTACCAGCTGGCATTGGTTACTATCAAGTTTTAACCGTACATGGTGTTTTACTCGGTCTTATTTTAACAACATTCTTTATTTTTGGTTTCCAAATTGCTAGTGTTAGCCGTACGTCAGGGACTTTTTCAGACGCTCAACGTCGCCTTGGCTGGATCGGCTTCTGGTTAATGACTATCGGTACAGCAGCAGCTGCAACCATGGTACTACTTAATGAGGCATCTGTTTTATATACGTTCTATGCCCCATTAAAAGCTCACTGGATATTCTATTTTGGCCTTACATTAGTCGTGGTTGGTTCTTGGTTTGGCGGCGCGGGTCAAATATTACGCTATGCACAGTGGCGCAAAGAAAACAAAGGAAGCGGACAACGAAGCCCATTATTATCATTTATGGTTGTTGTCAATAATTTAATGTGGTTCGTAGCAACTCTAGGTGTAGCTGCTTCTGTTCTATTCCAGTTACTACCATGGTCCCTAGGCTTTGTTGAACGTGTCGACATAGCACTATCCCGTACATTATTCTGGTATTTTGGTCATGCGCTTGTGTATTTCTGGTTATTACCAGCTTACATGGTTTGGTATGTCATTATTCCAAAAGTTATTGGCGGGAAAATTTTCTCTGATTCTTTAGCAAGACTATCATTTATGCTCTTCTTAATTTTCTCTGTACCAGTTGGGATTCATCACCAATTAACAGAGCCTGGTATTGCAGGCACATGGAAATTCATACAAGTTGTATTAACGTTTGCCGTAATCGTACCATCCTTAATGACCGCCTTTTCGATGTTTGCAATGTTTGAACTACGTGGTCGCGAATTAGGTGGTAAAGGGCTTTTCGGCTGGTTCAAAAAGTTACCATGGAAAGATGCTCGTTTCTTCGTGCCATTTATCGGTATGCTAGCATTTATTCCTGGTGGCGCTGGCGGTATCATCAATGCTTCTTACCAAATGAACCAATTAATCCATAATACTATTTGGGTTACAGGGCATTTCCATTTAACGATTGCAACAACAGCCGTTTTAACTTATTTCGGTGCGGCATTTTGGTTAATTCCATATTTAACAGGTCGTACATTGACTAAATCTTTAAACAATCTTGGTAATTTTGCAGCTATTTTATGGGCTACTGGTATGACAATTATGTCTTCCGCTATGCATATCGCTGGTCTGATCGGAGCACCTCGTCGATCTGATTACTCTGAGTATGGCGGTGCTCAACAAGCTTATGATTGGATTCCTTATCAAATCGCTCAAGCTGTTGGTGGTACGATTCTATTCATCGCTATCTTAATCATCCTTTATATTGTGGTGAAATTAGCATGGTTTGCACCAAAAGGAGAAGAGGAATTCCCAGTTGGTGAAGTACATGAAAACGGTGGTACTACTCCAGCTATCTTAGAGAACTTTAAAGTATGGCTTGTTATTTTAGTAGCATTAATTTTATTTGCTTATACTATTCCAATTATCGATATTATTTCTAATTCCCCTCCTGGTTCTAAAGGCTATAAGCTTTGGTAACAATGTTTTGCATCTTATAAAACATACTAACATTAGTAGTACAAACCAAGGCCATGGTTTGTGCTACTATTTTTTTATAGTAGAAGTGAAGAAAAGCCGACTAGCCTCTGGGACCATTTGTGAGTCCGTATATAAAACCGGCTAACTTCATGCCCTTATATGAATCAGTTTAGTATGTTGGGTCCTAAGAGATCGTGTATAAGAAAGTGGAATCGATAAGGTACTGTGAAGGCTTCTATGATTGGTCAAAATGAGAAGAATTAGATGAAGCATGTCATTGCTTTAGATGTCAGTAAAGGAAAAAGTACCGTTGCGATTTATGATGGTCAACGCCAATGTGAGTTTGAAGGTGTGCTGCATCATACACGGGGTGATTTTGAGCGATTACACGAACGAATGGAAGAGATGACAAAACAAGATGGACAAGTGCCAGATATCGTATTTGAAGCAACAGGCATCTATTCAAAACCTGTCGAAGCATTTTTCCAAGATTACGGCTATGCATACTGCCGCATGAATCCACTTGAAGCGAATTTACAGATGGCAACGATGCGTCGCAATAAAACCGATATCAGTGATGCCCATGAACTCGCGAAGACACATTTCAAAATGGAACGCAAAACAACGTACATACAAGACGATTATTATGAACAGATGCGTGCACTGACTCGTTATTACGATGAAATTGACGAAGAAATCATTTTACTCAAAAGTAGAATGCATGCCATTTTACAGCTGAGTTTTCCAGAATTAGAAAAGCTGATTACACCGAGTTCAGCACTATTTTTAAATATTGTACAACTATATCCTCACCCCGCACTTTTACAGGCCCATTCAAAAACGATTATTAAAAATCGTTTAAAGGTCAATACGCGAAAAAACCTATCGCTAATGCGTGCGGAGGCTAAAGCTATTACATTATTAGAAGCAGCTGAAAATAGTTACCCGGCGATTAAACCCACAGATTTTCGTTGTGATCAAGCACGAGATTACGCTGCTCGCATTGCGGATTTACTAGAGAAGAAAGATGCGCTTGTGAAACAGATGGTGGAATTGTCGGAAGGACGAAAAGAATATCTAGTATTTCGTTCGATTCCTGGGGTTGGCGATTCAACGGCGTGCCGATTAATTGGAGAAATTGGTGACATCCGCCGTTTTCAAAATGCGAAACAACTGAACGCTTTCGCAGGCATTGATATTATGCGGTACCAGTCTGGAAATACGCAATATCGAGACAGGATTAATAAACGAGGAAACAAACATCTACGTAAGATTTTATATTTTATGGTGTGCGCCATGCTTATGGCTAAAGGAAAACCGAATCATTTTGTGGACTATTACTACAAATTAAAAAAGCAACCTCAGAGGAAGCCTCATAAGGTTGCGATCATCGCCTGCATCAATAAGTTTCTGAAAGTGACATTTCAGTTACTGACGCGTGGCATTCTTTACGATTATGAGTCCGCACTACCAGCTCAGAAATCGTAATCACCTACATAGAACTATATCATAATGACGACCTTTCGAAAAAAATAAAATTCGTCAGGTCTCTTTGGCGTATCTAAAAATGAGTGTGCTTAATTTCACTTTTTTCGATTTTTCTCTATTTTAACTTACACTTCTAAGTGAATGGTCGTGAATTTTCTCAAATTTACAGCCATAAATGCAAGACCTATTTCGTTATATACTTTCAATTTACCTCGGACAGAAAATCGAGTGAAACGCGAATTAGCCTTCAAGAATCCAAAAACTGGTTCCACATCAATTTTGACATAAATGGCGTTCGTTTTTTCTTCTGAGAGCTTCGTTTTCACTTACGTATAGGCGCATAAAATCAGTTTAAGCACCATGCTTGGATGATAGGCAGGACAACCCGTACTTCGTATAAACGGTTCGAGTGCTTATTACGAAAAGTATAAAACCGGTGAAATTTTACATGTCGTAAAATTTCACCGGCTTTTTGGTATCAGAGGAGGGGTTTGTCCCTGCCTCTTAGTAAAGGTATCTAAATTAGCATGATGGCTCACTTTTTGCTCACCGACCATTTTTTGAAATACTTTTTAGCTAGCTCTCTTTTTCTATTTTTGTATGCGTAAATTTCGCAATCTCAGCTGCTTTTTCATACGACTACCTCAATCTTTATCGCTATTTCGAATATGAAATGTTTTAAAATAAACGTTTCGTATAATAACAGTTTTAATTGAGGAGAGGCCGAATTTTGATAATTTGTGAAACACAGGCTCATATATTAATGTGATGTGTCGTGATTGTACGTTTCCATTTCAGAAGCAGGGTCGAATTGCTCTCTACCCATAGCAAATGCCATAATTAGCGCAATAGCAGCTGGGATTATCGCCCAAGCAAAAGTATGAGCAACTGAAATAGTAAGCGCTTCTTGCATTTTATCGAGAACCTCTACAGGAATGAAGTTTCGAGTTTCAGGTGTTAGGATAACACTCGGATCACTTAAATCCATACCAGTAGGTGCTTGACCACTAAACGCGGACGTTAATTTATTTGAGAAAATATGGTTTTGGATAATCCCAAACACTGTTATTCCTAATGTCATTCCAAGTTCTCGATTGAAGTTTAGCGTTGAGTTAGCTGAGCCACGTTGTCTCATACTAAGACCATGAATAACAGCATTGCTCAATACAGAGAAAGACGAGCCAATGCCAAGACCAACAAGTATCATAAAGATTGTTACCATAAAGTGCGACGTTTCAGTTGTCAATGTTGTAAGCAAGGTGATACCAACAACGAATAGAGTTAAAGTCGGTAACATAATCGTTCGATACTTAAATTTCGTGAGGAGAGCTCCACCTCCAGATGCTGTTACAACCGAACCGACCATCATCGGAAGTAAAATAAGACCTGAGTTCGTTGCTGAGCCTCCAAGTACCCCTTGAACAAAAATTGGAATGTAGATGGCAGCAGTAATGTAAGCAGCACCAGCAAATATTGAAATGATATTACTCGTTGCATAGAGACGACTTTTAAACATTTTAAAGGAAATAATAGGCTCTTCTACACGTAGTTCAATTAAGATAAAGCTAATAAAAAGCACTGCAAATAGAGCGAATAATCCAAGAATCATTGCGGAATCCCAAGCATATTCTTTGCCGCCTAGCTCAAGAGCAAACATTAAACTAACTACCGAACTAACTAAAGTAGCTGCGCCAAAGTAGTCGATTTTTTGCTTGGCATGTACAACAGATTCATCGTAAAATTTGGCAACTATCACAAAAGCAATTAGCCCAAGTGGTAAATTAATATAGAAAATCCAAGACCAATGAACATAATCTGTTAAATAGGCTCCAAGAAGCGGACCAAAGATACTCGATAGACCAAATACTGCCCCGAATAAGCCACCCATTTTACCGCGTTTATCTGGAGACACTACATCAAACATAATTGTGAATGCGATTGGCATTAATGCACCACCGCCAATACCTTGAATTGCACGGTAAATACTAAGCTGAATGATTGAGTTTGCTGTACCGGCTAGCGCCGAACCGATTAAAAATACTACTAAACCGAAAATAAAGAATCTTTTACGACCATACATATCGGATAATTTACCAAAAATCGGCATACCTGCAACCGACGCGATCATATAAGCTGATGTCACCCAGACAAGTTTGTCATATCCACCAAGATCTCCGACAATTGTACTGATTGCCGTTGCTACAATTGTATTATCCATTGCAGCCATTAAAATCGCTAACAATAGCCCAGCGATTACTACACCTATTTTACTTGAATTCTTTGCCACTTTCGTACCTCCGTTTTTTTGTGAATCCCTATTATTTTTAACTATCAATATGTATCTTGATAGGGGATGTCTAAATAACCATTTTGTATTATATCAGTTTTAATCAATTGAAGTCGATAATACGGATTATGAGGAAATTGATTTTCGAAAGAAAGATAAAACATAGCGAAAAAAATGAAGAATATAAAGCCGGTGAAATTTTACGACGGGTAAAATTCCACCGGCTTTTTGGTATTAGAGAAGGGTTTTGTCTCGGTCTTTTTTCATGTTGTATAAAACCAATTATCTCAATAAATTTAAGGTTTCATAATAAATAAAATATGGCTTATCTGCACAACGAGGAGTTGAATTCCGTTCCGACCGGTCGATTTGTCGCTGACGTTTCGCTTTCGCGCAGAGCAAAGCTTCCTGGGGCGTCCGATGAGTCGCTTGGAGAAACTAGATGTTTTTTGCGCGAAAGCGAAGCGACAGCAGCAGGATGTTTTTTGCGCGAAAGCGAAGCGACAGCAGCAGGATGTTTTTTGCGCGAAAGCGAAGCGACAGCAGCAGGATGTTTTTTGCGCGAAAGCGAAGCGACAGCAGCAGGATGTTGGTCACGAAAGCGTTATCTCAGGACGTGATGTTCTTAGCCTTCGTTCCCCAACTTGCTCGCTCCAGGGTCTCGGGTCAACAGATGTTTTCTACGCGAAAACGTAGTGCTAACGAAGCGGCAACGATGTTGGTTACGAAAGCGTTATCTCAGGATGTGATGGTTTTAGCCTTCGTTCCTCTATTGCTGATTCCCAAGGAGTCACTTAGCCCCACTCCAATCATTCACTTCACATAACATTTATCTTCTTGCATGTCACTCTAATTTATATCGATAAAAAAAATTTCAGTAAATGTTTTTTTATGTGCGAAAACGTAACAACAGCAACATACGTAAGTGGAGGGAGTGGCGCGACGCCTTTCTAAGGGATGCGAGTAGCTTAGAACAACCCTCACCGCAAACGCCACAACATTCATAATGATATTCTTGACCATTTTGTTTTTCGGCATTATTAAAAGCGATTTCTCTGTAATTGAGAAATCGCTTTTTCCTTTAAAGCTGATACAGCTTCGTATACTTTTCTTGTAAATAGTGTGCTAAATACTTTGCGTTTAGACCTTCGCCTGTCGCATTCTGTAGCAATTCGAATGGCTTCTTCAGCGCACCGTATTGATGGACTTTGTCTGTTAACCACTCTCGAATTGGAAGAAGCTCTCCCTTTTCAAGCAGCTCATCAAAGTTTGGAATATCTTTATCCATTGCATGCTTCCATTGGGCAGCGTAAATCATTCCTAGAGCATAAGATGGGAAATAGCCAAACATGCCCCCTGACCAGTGCATATCTTGTAGTACCCCTTTTGCATCTGTCTCAGGACGAATGCCCAAGTATTCCTCGTATTTATCATTCCATACTTGCGGAAGATCCTTCGCTTGAAGATCGCCGTTGAATAAGTCACGTTCAATTTCATAGCGAATCATAATATGTAGTGGATATGTTAACTCATCTGCTTCAATGCGAATAAACGATGGCTCCACCATATTAATTGCTCGCAGGAAGTCAGCTAATGCTACATCACCAAATTGCTCAGGTGAATACTTTTGCAGTCGCTCGTAGTTATGCGCCCAGAACTTTTCGTTCCTACCTACAAAATTTTCATAAAATAAAGATTGTGATTCATGTATTCCCATAGATGTACCCGTTGCTAACGGTAAACCATCAAGCTTCACATCGATATTTTGTTCGTACATGGCGTGTCCACACTCATGGATTGTTCCAAAAATTGCTGAGCGGAAATCATTTTCATCATATTTCGTTGTAATACGATTATCTCCATGATTTAAGCCAATCATAAATGGATGCACACTTTCGTCTAAGCGACCTGCATCAAAATCATAGCCAAGTTGTGCTAACATTTCTAATGATAATGCACGCTGAGATTCACGAGGGAAATGCTTAAATAATATGCTTGTATCTGGTTTATTTGGTGAATCTGAAATTTTTTGTACAAGAGAAACGATTGTTTCACGTAATTCACCAAAAACTTGATCTAAAACATCTGTCGTCATATCAGGTTCATATAAATCTAGTAATGTATTGTAAGGAGAACCATTTTTAATACCCCAATATTGAATAAATTTCTTCTGCCAGCCTATAATTTCCTCTAAATAAGGTAGGAATAAAGCAAAATTATTAGTTGCCTTTGCTTCTTCCCATGCTGTTTCCGCTTTAGATTGTAGAATGACGAATTCCTTATATTCATCAGCCGGAATTTTTTTATTTTGGTCATACTCTTTACGTACTTCCTCTACTAAACGCAGCGTAACATAATCGAGATCTTCCTTTTGCCCCTCAAGATCCGTTAGTAATTGCCCTAACTCTTCACTAGTTTGCATGTTAAATAAGGAGGCAGATAATGTTCCGACTACCTCTGAACGCTGAGCTAACCCCTTCTTAGGTGCCCCCGTACGCATATCCCAATAAATCACACTTAATGCTTCTCCGTAGTGCTTCATCTTTTTTACATAATCAGTAAATTGTTGAACAGTCATACTTCATCCTCCTTTTCACGCTACTAGTTTATCATATTTTCGAAAATTTTGTATATTATGGACTTTATAGTATTTTTTACAGCAATAATAACTGTTCACAATTTTATATCTACAAAACTATTCTATTGCGAATAGCATATACAACCGCTTGTGTTCAATCCTCTGCACCAATTTTTTTGTAAAAATGCGAAAGAAACATTTTAAATCCATATTTTTTTCATCCCGTAAGTTGTTTGTATCTCATATAAATAATAAACCGACGAGCACATATACTACCAAGCGGTATAAACATAAGAGCATTCGTTAATGATATGACAGCATGCTCTTTTCCCCATTTTGCTGCAAGTAGACGCAAAAGAAGTATGCCGAGAAATAAAATAACTCCAGCGACAGAGCTTTGTGTAGTTACGATGCCTCTTTCATGATTAACACGGATTTTTTCTAATTTTCCTCTCCATATCCCGATACCTACGCCAATTGTTAAACAAATGAAGTACAAGACAAAGCTTATCGGCGTTAATTTATCTGAACTTAAAATAGAAGTACACGTTATCCCAATTAACAAAATCGGTATTATCCACATTCGAGTTGGTCTAACTTTTTTCTCCCTTAACATAAGAAGAATAATGACTAAAAGGATAACCAAGTAACTACTCATTTCTTTCCCTCTCTTTATTTAATAAATTCTTACTAAAAGTATAATATCAATTATGCCTCGGCATAATTGTGTCCGGAGGCTTTAACTTCTTTCAGTGGATGATTGGATACCCGCTTAAAAGTGACTTAAAACCGCATTCTTCTAGAAGTGGTATACTTCTGAACTGCCGCTTTGTTTTCGCTACAGAAATAATGGCTGAAAGAAGTTAATAGAAGATAAAAATAGTCCATTTTTTAGATTATTTTTTGAACTACTGTCCTCAAAAAAAACCTCCCTAGTTAGGAATGTAAATGACTTTTGCCACCTTTTCATTTCTACTCGGAGAGGATCAACTTAATTGTAAGATTGGGTATAAGTAGTTGTAATTTTGATAACTCATATATCTACTTTTATGTACAACAGAAAAATTATAATACCGCTTGGATTATATACTCTTTCATTAATGGCCATCTATCTCGTGGATTCATGATGAATTCTGAACTAATTGCCACAACCATATTCAATTTTGGTATACAACAAATCATGTTGCCTCCATCCCCCATTGCTGAATATGTAGAAAGTCCATCTTCTTGTCGTAGCCACCATAAATAACCGTAATTATTATGGTTCATTTCCTTGGATTCACGAATCCATGTCTCTGAGAGAACTCTATTATCATCCCAAATGCCCTTATTTAAATAGAGGTAGCCAAAACGGGCCATATCACGAGTAGTTAATGTTAGCCCCCATCCACCTGTCGAATGACCGTTTGGATCATGAACCCACCCCTTAACGTTTTTCCCGAATAAATCATCAAAACCATATGCGTTCATTTGATAGTCAGGAATTTCTTTCATGCCAAGCGGTGTAAACAAATGTTCATTAGCGAACGCTCGTGCACTCTTACCTGTTCTTTGAGTAAGAATAGCTGACAATAAATGTGCTCCAGCTGTGGAGTATTTAAATGCGCCTAAATCCCCATTTTCACCCATTATATCAAGTGTATATTTTATCCAATCCTGCTGTTGACATAGAACATCTAGCGGCTCATGCCAATCCTCAAATGGATATGGTACTGTCATCGTAAGAAGATGTCGTATAGTAATCTGTTGTTTCTGCTTATCTGCATCAGAAATATATTTAGGGAAAAAATCTACCACCTTTTCTTCAACGCTTTTAATATACCCTTTATCGATAGCGATGCCTATAAGTGCAGATAGTACACTTTTAGTTACAGATGCTACATGGTGACAATCATCAGGACCTTTGCCGTTAAAATATTTTTCATATGCTAAATGACCATTTCTAATTATAACAATACCATTTATATTGTTATAATCACTTTTTACCGTGTGCTCAAGCTTAGAAAGCTTTTCACTGTTCATATATATGCATTTAGGCTTTACCATGTGCCAATTTATTGTTGTTTGCATAGGAACCTCCTATTGTTAGTTTTGTCATTTTTTCTTTACAGGAAAATATACCTCAGTAACAAGATCCTCAGGGGCGTTTGCTCGATGTGGATCTGTTACATATATTTCATATGGCGGCAATATCAATTCATAACCTTCGTTTTCAATCCACTTCATCAAATTAGCATAGACAGATGTTAATTCAGGATATGCTCCCTTTAAAACGGATTTAGCACAGAGGCTACCAGGCAAATCTCTCGTTCCTTTGACAGACTCAGCTATTGGAATAGCGAACTCAGTATCATTACCAGTAGGATTAAATTCAGGGCTGTGGTAAATCGTCATCGGTTTACCGAGTAAAGTGAGCTGCTCCATCGCAATCTTTTCATATAGCTTGCTAAAATAGTTACCGTATCCCGATGAATAGTCATCACCGCTCATTATTAGACGCTTAAAAAGGATATTTATTGGCTTTGTTTCAACCAGCTGTACCTCGATATCGTCAAGATACGACATGATTGGCATCCCCTTTTCTAAGTTTGCAATATCATGACTTAGTTGTTTTACAAGATATTCAAAAGCCTTTAGTTTTTCTTGCATCTCATTTCTCTTATGGTCAAGCGCCGAATAAAGCATTTCTTCGGATTGATCCTCTTCTAACTCCAACATTGTTTTAATTTCTTCAAGAGAAAAATGATACGATTTTAAACGGTTGATATAGAGCATCCTTTTAAGTTGTTCGATGGAATAATACCTATAACCGCTTTCAGCATTAATCTCATCTGGGTTTATTAATCCAATTTCATCGTAATATCGAAGTGTTTTTGTCGAGACACCACATATCTTCGAGAATTCTCCAATTGATAGCACAAAACCACCTCACTCATTGATTTGTTACTTGCTACAATTCATTTATACACCTTCCCCTAAGGACAAAGTCAACGATAAAATTAACTTTATCCAATGGCGTTTTCCTCAACAAAAAGAAGCTCTCTTCGTAACTTTCACGATCAAAGAGAGCTTCTTATTCTATATATACGGGGAATTTTAACTAGCTTTCAAGGTCAATGTTCGGTTTCCAATCAAACATTTTCAAGAGCTAAATTTTATAACAACAGATATATAGTTGGGGATCCTACACATCAAAGAAGTTAAATGTTTTGACAAATTGTTAATACTTGTTTAACGGCTTCTGCCGATTGATGGAGCGCTGCTTTTTCTTCATTTGTCAGGTGCAATTCAATGACTGATTCAATGCCATTGCCACCTAATATTGTCGGCACTCCTAAAAATAATTCTTGGTAACCGTACTCTCCTTCTAATAGGGCGATAGAAGGAATTATTTTACGTTGATCTTTCATGATGATTTCAACCATCTGTGCACAGGCAGCAGCTGGCGCATAATAAGCACTACCATTGCCTAACAAACCAACAATTTCTCCGCCACCTTTACGTGTACGTTCTACGATTTGCTGCAGTCTGTCTTGAGGAATCAGTTTTTCTAATGGGATCCCTCCAGCATAGGAATATCGAATTAAAGGGACCATTTCGTCGCCATGTCCACCTAAGACGAATCCTGATACATCCTCTGGTGCAATTTGCAGTTCTTGTGCTACAAATGTATTAAAACGCGCTGTATCTAATACACCTGATTGACCGATGATACGATTTTTCGGAAAGCCTGTTTCCTTATAGCAGACATAGGTCATGGCATCGACTGGATTGCTTAATATAAGGACTATGCTATTTGGAGCATAATGTTTTATTTGTCTAGATACTTGTTGAATAATTTTTGCATTCGTCGTCACTAAATCATCTCGGCTCATGCCTGGTTTACGAGGAATTCCAGCTGTAATAATGACAATATTTGCTCCTGCTATATCCTCATAATTGCTCGTTCCTTTAATAGAAACATTAAACTTTTCAATTGGTCCTGTTTGTAATAAATCCAGCGCCTTTCCTTTTGTTGGATTCTCCGCTTCTGGAATATCTAACAGGACAACATCACCTAGCTCTTTTTGTGCCAAAAATAAGCTTAAAGTTGCACCAGTATGACCAGCACCAATTACTGCAATTTTACTTTTTCGAAATGTCATTTTGCCTCACCTCGATTTTCAGTAGCAGCTGTTTCCGTCGTTTTTTTAGCACGTGTTGCTGCTGGTGCCGGCTTTTTCTTCGGTGCTTCCGGTCCTTTAATCATCTGAAAAACATCTTCATCAGGTCTCGGAATTACGTGAGCGCCTAATAGTTCTCCAACGCGCTTAGCCGCCTCTTTTCCAGCATCTACAGCTGCTTGAACTGAGCCTACATCACCTTTAACTACTACAGTAACGATGCCACCATCAACAAATTCTTGTTTGACGATGGTCACATCTGCCGCCTTTATCATCGCGTCTGCTGCCTCATAAGAACCAACTAATCCTTTCGTCTCAATCATTCCAATTGCGCTACCCATTTTCCTCACCTCGCATCACTTCCGTAGAATCAATAATACCTATAACGACCGCATCGATAGGTAATGGATTTTCTTTCATAATATAACGGGATGATCCACCACTTGTAATGAGCACATCATCTCCAATTCCTGCCCCGATACGGTCAGCTGCTACAATTTCTGTACGAATCGGCTGTTGATTGGAATCGATTGGTTGAATAATTAATAATTTTAAGCCATTCAACCCTTCTTCTTTACGTGTTGCCCATACACTACCTATCACTCTTCCCATCTGCATGAACTTCACCTCTTTATCCCGTATGGACTATGATTACTCAGAGCGAATTGTTAACGTCTTATTCAGCTCTCGTATTTTGTCATACGCCAATGCTGTCACAATTGTTTTTTTAGGAACCACAATTTCCTGCGCATCTATTTCAAGCACTTCTACTTGCGAAAGTAGTTTCTTATCAAATTGATAGCTTAATGGTTTTTCAGCCTGACTTACGACTGGCGAAAGCTCTTGAACATTCATTTGTCCCATAGCTTGAGCATTGACAATTTCCGCAAAAGCACCTTGCTGGATTAAACCGGCATTTGCCTCATCTGTATCGATATGCATCTCCAATCGATAACGCTCTGAAACGCGAATCATTACATTTGATAAAATAATCGGTCTTATACCTTCTATTTTAATTTGTACCGATTGTCCGTCCACTACTTGGAACCGAGCACTGTCAGTCGGTGCCATATGAATATGTGCTTGTGCAATAATGAGCCCCTCATTTAGCACGACACTGCCCTTTGGACCAATAAGTGTAACCGGGCTAGAGCCTTTTATATCTCCTGATACCCTTAAAGGTGGCTTAACCCCTAATTTCATCGCGTCAGTCCAGCTAATTTCTACTTGAGATAATGAACGAGCTGGGCCTAAAATGCGTACTCGCTCAATGGATCCCTTTGGACCAGCAATAACAACTGTTTCCTCAGCTGCAAACTGTCCTGGCTGTGAAAGCTCAAACTTAGGTGTTAATTGATAGTTCTCACCAAAAAGTTGCTCCACTTCCGTTTGAGCAAGATGTACATGTCGCGCTGATACACCAACAGGGATTTTTCCATCATGCTGAGAGGGAGGCTGATTTTTTAAAACTTGCTGCAATACTTCTTCAACAATTTTTTGGACTAAATTTTCCTGCATCTAACCTCCTCCTTATGTCAATGATCTAATAATTCTTCCTTGGGCTTGCTGTTTAATAAAGCCAGCATTCGCTTCATCTGTATCGATATGCATTTCTAGACTAAAATCGTTTGATACACGAACTACAACCCCACGAAATGTCACAGGTCGCTCACTATCAACTTCAACAGATACTAATTCATTATTTTGTACGTCCAATGCCAACGCATCTTCTTCCGTCATATGAATATGTGCCTGTGCAATAATGACTCCCTGCTTGATGATTATTTCTTGTTCTTGATTGATTAATTTAATGCCAGCTGAACTTTCGATATCTCCCGATTGTCTCAAAGGAGGGGTTAATCCTAGTTTCATTGCATCTGTTCGACTAATTTCCACCTGTGTTGCCGCTCTTACTGGACCTAATACACGTACATTGTGAAGAACACCTTTTGGTCCCTCTATGGAGACACGCTCCTTGGCTGCAAACTGCCCTGGCTGCGAAAGATCAAAATCCTTCGTTAGCGCTGCATTCGGACCAAAAAGTGCCTGTAAATCCTCTTCACTGACATGTATATGACGAGCTGAAATGGCCACAGGAAATGTTTTTGTCGCTGTATTCAAGTTAGCCACCTCTATATCAATTTCGCTATATTGTTATAGGAAATGTAGCAGGATGAAGCGCAATGTGTAACATCCTGCCCTTTCCTTTATGATGTTCTATCCGTCTCTTCGAGGGTTCTTTCCGTCGTTTTGGCTATTCTTTCCGTCGCCTTGACTTCTATCCGTCTCTCCGGGGGCTCTTTCCGTCGCTTCGGCTTTTCTATCCTTCGCCTCGGACCTTCATTCCGTCGCTTTGACTTCTTTCCGTCTCTCCGGGGATTCTTTCCGTCGCTTCGATGGTTCTTTCCGTCGCCCTTGTCCGGACCGTAAATAAAATTAAGCTTCTGCTTTTGGTAAAATTAATTCTAATTCATGGTGTGGGCGTGGGATTACATGAACTGATAAAAGTTCTCCAACACGTTGGGCCGCTGCTGCACCTGCATCAGTAGCTGCTTTTACTGCGCCTACATCACCACGAACTAATACAGTGACAATACCGCCACCAACATGTACTTTCCCTACTAAATTAACGCTAGCTGCCTTCACCATTGCATCTGCTGCTTCAATTGCTCCTACTAATCCTTTTGTTTCTACCATTCCTAATGCTGTACTCATTTGTCATTCCTCCAAATTATTTATTTTGTAATGTTATTTGTTTTAATACTTGATCAACAATTTGTTGAACTACGGCTGTATCCAAAGTTGGATCTTGTGCCTTGATATTCTCTACTACTGGTTGTACTAAGAATTCTGGTTTTGGCACTTCTACATCTTTAATGCCATAAGCCATACGTTTAATATTCAATAAGTGTCTCGCTGTAATGTTATCGGACGTAATATTACCTCCAAACGTACCACACCCTAATGTAAAGGATGGTGCCAATCCAGTAGTTCCACCAACAGCGCCAATAGAAGATAATGTATTAACAACAATTCTGGACACTGGTAAATCGATTGAAAACTGCTCAGCTAAAGCTGTATTTTCTGTATGAAGCGAGCATGAATGACCGCGTCCACCAATGTTTAGTAAATCAATCATCACCTGTTTTGCCTCTGTGCTGTCCTCGACTGTGTATAATGCAAATATCGGTGACAGTTTTTCTAGTGAAAATGGAATATTCTTGCCGATCATCGTTTCCATACCAACAAGTACTTTTGTATCTTCCGGCACGGTAATACCGATAGAATCTGCTAAGCAAGCTGCTGATTTACCTACAATTTGAGGATTTACTTTCCCTGGGACAGGAGAAATTAGCTTCTCCATTTTCACCTTCTCTTCATCACTCAAAATATAAGCATTGTTTTTCTTTAGCTCTGTTAAAACTTGTTCGGCAATGACTTTATCTACAATAATCGATTGCTCTGTAGCACAAATTGTACCGTTATCAAAAGACTTACTTTGTACAAGCTGGCGAACAGATTTGGATATATTCGCCGATCTTTCAATGTAAGCTGGAACATTTCCTGGTCCTACACCATAAGCAGGTTTGCCTGAACTATAGGCTGCTTTTACTAGAGCACCGCCACCAGTCGCTAATATTAGGTGAATATCTGGGTGCTTCATTAATTGCTGCGTAGCTTCCATAGAAGACATTGTTAAACAATGTAGCAATCCTTCTGGTGCTCCTGCTTGTTCTGCAGCTACTCTACAAATCTCTAAAGCTTCCTTTGTACAATCAACCGCATATGGGTGTGGGCTTAGTACAAGACCATTTCTAGTTTTCAATGAGATAAGTGTTTTAAAGATTGCTGTTGATGTTGGATTTGTCGTTGGTACAATGCCCGCGATGACTCCAAACGGACTAGCAATCTCTGTCACTTTCTTCATTCGATCGACACCAACGACACCAACAGTTTTCAAATCTTTAATATCTTCATAGACATCTCTAGAGGCTACCTCATTTTTCATTTTTTTATGATTAGGTATGCCCATCCCTGTTTCTTGAACGGCCATATTTGCCAAACGTTCTGCCTCTTTAAATGCCGCATCTGCAACAGCCTTGACGATATGATCAACTTGCTGCTGTGAATACTGCATGTAAGCAGCCTGTGCAATATTGGCATGTCTCACGGCGTCTCTCATTTCTTGAATTGCTAATAAATCTTTATCTAGTGTGGCCACTAAAGCCCCTCCTTTCTATACAACTGGGTTTCTCGCTAAATTTTCAATAGCTTCTCTAAAAGCATTTGCAGCAGCTTGGCAAGAAGATTGGCTACCACTTACTAAACCGCCACCGAAATTGGTTTCAGATGGTGGACCAAAGAAAACCTTTAACTCAACATCCGCCGCTTTTAATGCAGCATCTAAACCTACGACAGCCTCAAGTGGTGGTGCTATTAAATAAGCAAGGGCTGTTCCAACCTTAACGTTTGCTAGCTCTGCCAGATACGTACCACAGCTCGCTACAGTATGTGCAAAAAGTGCGTGGTTTTCATTTTGAAGAATGGCTTCAAAATACGTATCAAACTGGATTTTCTGCTGAATCGCATCTAAACCACTGCGTATTTCATCCGGCGAGCTACCAGCAATGATGCCAATAACCTCACCAGATAATGGTCCAGATGCATGTGCCGCTCCAGCATAAAAGCTTTTTGCATAAACAACATCAACATCTGCTTTTTTCGTAGCATCGTCCAACGCTACATATCCAACGTCATCTATTGTTAGAGTTACGAGTCCAATGCTATTGTGATATGGCTTTAAATTTAATTGCTCCGCTAATTCACTATTCACTCTTGGAATGATTTGCATTGCCAAAATTTCTGCCATAATTTTTTGAGGATTCATTGTTTGGCCCCCTAACCTTCTTTTGCCACAAGACCTACTCCACTTGCCTTGTAATGCAATATTTTTTGAACGACTGTTCCTAAATAAGCACCTGCCTCTAATGGCGGGATACCACCTTTATGAATGTTCGAAACGACCATTCGATCAGCTTCTACTGTGCCCATTCTAGGTTGATAGCATATATAGGCACTCATGGACTCAGCCGATACAAGTCCAGGACGCTCACCGATTAAATAAACGATTACTTCTGCTTGTAAAAGCTCGCCAATTTCATCCATAAGAGCAACACGCCCTTTATCAATATAGAAAGTAGTTCCTATTTCAATATTTAAATTACGAAGACTTTGCTGTAACGCTAAGTAAACATCTTGCACATTTTCTTCAATCGCACTTGCACTTAATCCGTTAGAAATAATGATTTGTACTTTTGGATTTTTTGTACATTTAGATTGAATAAGTGTCTTTGCTTCATCTGATAAACGACGACCTAAATCTGGTCTAGTAATGTATTCTTCTTTATCTGACACTCTTGTTGTTACTTGAAAGACATCAAGCTTTTGTAGTAGCCCTTCTGTCACTTCTCCATATACTGCATCTACTGCCGCTGCATGATCGAGTCGGAACTTTAGCCAAGTTTTTGTTTTAGGCCTTGTCCCAGCTCTGCCAACACCTATTCTTGCAGGTGTATGCTTTCTAGCTGCCTGTATACTTTCAGACACGTCACCCACTTCAAATTCAAAGGCTTTGACAGGTGCCGCGTTGTATGAAGGTTCATCATGATTTGTACTGTGATACGATTGTTGCTGATGAATTGAATCATTTTGATAAAGCTTAATCAATGGTTCATTTGATGGTTCAATTGTATGTTCAATTGAAGTTGTCACTTCATCAGTACGATCCGCTACCGTATCATAAAACTTAATCATCGGTTCATTTGGTTTTTCTTCTGACACAGCTGTTTCTTTTGGAGAATTCACCGATGTATTGTTCCCCATCTTTTCCATAACGAGCTGTGTAATCATGGATACTAGTTGGTCATTCATTGGACTCACCTACCTTTCAAATATAGATAAATCACCAGCTCTAGCTGAAAGACGACCATTTTCATAAATGCCCATTTTTTCTAACCACGCTAGAAATTCAGGAGCTGGTTTTTTACCAAACGTTTGAAGTAATGTCGCGACATCATGGAAGCTCATTGACTGATAGTTCAACATAACATCGTCGCCCATAGCTGCAGCGATAATAAAGTTGACACCAGCTGCTGTTAGTAAAACACTTAAATCTTCAACATCATTTTGGTCTGCCTTAATATGGTTTGTGTAACAAATATCAACGCCCATTGGGATGCCGTGCATTTTGCCCATAAAGTGATCTTCTAGTCCTGCACGTATAACCTGTTTGTTATTGTATAAATACTCCGGACCAATAAAACCAACAACCGTGTTCACAATATACGGATTAAAATGTCTTGCAAATCCGTAATTGCGCGATTCAAGTGTTACTTGGTCAATACCCATATGTGCCTCAGCAGATAACTCCGAGCCTTGTCCAGTTTCAAAATAGAATAAGTTCGGGCCCGTTCCTGTTCCTTGCTTTTTCACAAGCTCTTCTGCTTCTCTTATTAAGTCAGCAGAAATCCCAAACGAGCGATTGGCAATTTCCGTTCCTGCAATACTTTGGAAAATCATATCGGCTGGGGCACCTTGTTTAATAGCTTTCATTTGTGTTGTAATATGTGCTAACACACAGTTTTGTGTAGGAATCGACCAATCATGGATAAACTCCTTTGTGGCTTGCAATACTTTTTTCACACTTTCAACTGAGTCATCTACTGGGTTAATCCCTATGACCGCATCGCCAATACCATAGGACAATCCCTCTTTTAACGAGGCAATAATACCGTCAATATTGTCTGTTGGATGATTAGGCTGCAATCTTGAGGAAAGCGTACCCTTTTGTCCGATAGTAATATTACAAGTTGACAATATTTCCACTTTATTGGCAGCATGGACGAGATCTAAGTTGGACATCAGCTTTGTAACCGCCGCAATAACTTCTGAATTCATGCCCTTGCTTAATCGTTTTAATTCTCGATCGCCTGTGTCATTGGATAAAATGTATTCTCTTAGTTGCTCGATACTCCAGTTTTTAATTTCTCCATAAATTTGCTCATTAATATCACCTTCAATAATGCGTGACACTTCATCATTTTCAGGGGGAACTAATGGATTTTCTCTTATGTCCTTCACTAACAGCTCACTGAGAACGGCCTTTGCCGCTATTCGTTGCTGTACAGATTCAGCCGCAATTCCAGCTAGCTGATCTCCTGATTTTTCTTCGTTGGCCTTAGCCAATACATCCTTTAATGAATTAAAATTATATTTTTCTCCACCAAATATCACCGATAAATTCACATTCATCCTCCTTACTTTGAGTGGAAAGCAAGTGTTTTTACAACGACCGGGACAACACCAGACGGTAGTACTTCCCCAATGTCAATATAATCACCTGTTTCTACTTTGATTTGATCGATGCAAATGATGGGAACTGTTTGATTGATCGCTTGTATCGTTTGCCCAATAACTTTTGCATAATCTGATTGAATGACTATGATAATTGGTATTTCCTTGGAGCTTCTCGTCGCTAAGTGCTTCAAAATGGCCTCACATAATGCATGGACATCCGGGAAGCTTAAATAGGGTAAATGACTAAAATAAAGTGCAAACGGAGAACGATTCTCCTGTATAGAAAATAGAGCATCAGCTCGTGCAACAGCTGTTTTCACCGCATAGTCGAATTCTTTGCTGTGCGTATCTATATGACAATTGAAAACAGGCACATTTTTTAAAGGCAAAACTTCCGCATCTACTTGAATCGTTGCACCACTGATCTCAGTTGTTTGCGTACCTGCACCAGTCACTGTTGCCCGAGCTGTTTCCTCTGGTTTTATCCATAAAAAGGATTGTAACTGTTCATGCTGTAAAAGCCTTTTTGCCAATTTTTCACCGATATCATCATACTGTCGATTTGTACATTCATTTTCATAAATACAGGCGGCTACTCCACCGGAAAATACGATTGCATCAATCGGTTTATCCCAAGTTGGCAAATGTCCTAATAATAAAGGATGCTGTTCGTCTGTTAATTGTCCACTTAGCGTCATCGCTACTGTATCCGCCATTTCTTGGATGACTTGTGTGACACGTACATCTTCTGCTGAATTACCAACCTCTAATGGCTTTGACCATCTCTCCATTAGTTTCATAATGGGTGGTGAAATCGATTGAACACCGCCATTCTGAAATTCTATTAGTCTTCCACCGACATGCAATGTACACGTACCAATTACTTCGCCAAACTGCATTGCCGCAATATTTGCAGTACCACCGCCGATATCGATGTTCGCGATAACTTTGGCAGTATTTTTTGATTGCTGTAAGGTACCTGCGCCTTTTGCTGCAATGATACCTTCCAAATCGGGTCCAGCCGTAGCAACTAAAAAGTGCCCGGCTGTATCTGCAATCGCATGAACAACTTCGCTGGCATTTTCCTTTGTGGCAGACTCGCCCGTAATGATAATGGCACCGGTTGAAATTTCTGCTGGTGAAATCTGGGCCAATTGATATTGCTGAAAAATAAATTGCTCGATTTTTTCCATATCGATAATTTCTTTATTAATAAACGGTGTTTTAATAATAGGGCTTTGATACAAAACCGTTTTTTCAATAATTTCTATGCGTGGCACATGCGTTACACCTGCAACGTTTTTCAACAGAAAACTACTGACAACCATCTTTGTTGTACTTGTACCTATATCAATACCTGCACTATAAATTTTTTCTGTCTTCAACTTACACTCCCCTCTCGCCACTACGGGCAATACATGAGATAAGGACTATCACGATCCTTGACAAACTGACGAATTTCTTCTTCAGAATTGAGCTGAATAAGTGGCGCAATAAACTCAATACCAAGCTTTTGCCATGAAGAGGTTTTCACAATTGGACCATGCGTCATGACATTTTGTAATAACTTTATCGCTCTTTCTTCATCTGCAAGGGGTGCATCAATTTTTGTAATGACACCAATTTGTAGTTTAGGAATTCCTAAGCTAAATTGCGGAGGAAAAACACTCTTTGATGAAGTGGCATCCTGCAAATAGATCACATGTGTCACTTCAAGCGATGTTGCCATAATGTTTCTGTAATACATCGGATTTTCTATATATTCTCCGGGTGTATCAACTATCCAGTCATCATAAACGAGCGCCTGTGTTTTATTGGCTTGTCTATTTTTCCCTAATAACGCATTCATCAGTGTCGACTTACCTGCTTGCACACCACCTATGATCATTACTCGATTTTTCATACGGCACATCCTATGACTTAGTTATTTTTGATGGCGTATAGCCTAGCATCTCTGATAGAAAACGATTAATCTCTAACATCGCCATTTCAACCTCGGAAACACTCCCAACAATAACGAGACTGCCAGTAAAGCGATCTAAAAATCCTAGTCTTACATTGGCCGCCTTTGTTGCTAAATCCCCTGCGATAATAACTGTCTCACTCGGTGTACATGTCATGATGCCCAGTGCACCTGCTTCTTGAATGCCCAGCTTTTGAAACATATCAGGATCAGGATTTGCTATTAGATGACTCAATGTTAGTTGCTTTCCTGGCACGAACTCCTGAATAAACCGTTTCTTTTCTTCACTCACACATCATCACCTCTTTCAAGATTCTTATCTGTTAGATATTCACCTTCTTTAATAATGCCTGCCTTGCGATCCTCTTGTTCTAGCCTTAGAGCTGTTGGAACAGAGAGCTTATAGGCTAAAATAATAGCGATCACACCTGCTAAAAACTTACCCGTAATAACAGGTAAAATAATTGTCGGCTGGAAGTTAGCCGTAAACGATAAATGGTCCCCTAGAAGGAATGCTGAACAAACACCAAAGGCAATGTTAATAACCTTATCTTTCGGTGGCATATGTCGAACGAGTGTAAACATGGCTAAAATATTGGCAATCGTCGCTAAAAGACCTGCGCTTCCTACTGATGATAAGCCTAATTTTCCACCTATTGCTTCTAGAGGTTTCGATGCATATTTTCTAATTAAGTACACCATTGGGAATGCTCCCGCTAGCATAATACCAATATACCCAGCTGTTTCTAGTGCTCGGAATTGATCGACTTTATCTGCCATGATCGGATCAAAGCCCCATGCACCGAAAATCTTTGTAAAAATACCTGTGAAAATTTCTACAATCGAGAACACTAGCACAAGCTTGATAGCAGCATCCATCACGCGTCCAAAAATCATGAAGCCTTTGATCATGCCATTTGGAATTAGCTTGAGACCTAACGCAATTAACACGACGAAAATAAATAAAGGCAATAAATTAATTAATATTTGTAAAACTGAAATGGCAAAAACATATGTTGGTGCAGCTGTTGTACTAATCACTTCACGAACGTCTGTATTAAACGTCACAATCATGATGGAAGAAATAAATGCTCCAATCGGAATTGTTAATACACCCGCCATAATACCTAAAGCCATATATTTATGATCTCGCTTATCTAACATGGCAAGTCCCATTGGAATAGAGAACACGATTGTTGCGCCTGACATAAATCCAACAACTAGAGCCATAACCCATCCTTCATAAGACTCTTTTAATGCATTTGCTAATTGGTATCCTCCCATGTCTGAGGCTAAAATTGTCGTTGCTGCAATTGCTGGATCAGCACCAATCAATTCAAAAATCGGACTAATAAAATGACTTATAAACCACGTTAAGTAAGGTATAGCAGCCATGATCCCTGCAGCAGGTACAAAAATATGTCCAACCGTATGAATACCATTCATAAACTCTTTCCCGATTCCATATTCAGCATCTCGAATTGCTCCGATTGCCCCTAAAACTGCACAAATCATAATAATATAAACGATCACCGTTCCTACCATTGCCATCCTTCTCATCACCCCTTTAGTTTTGCTAAAATATTTAATTTTGTTATTTATAAAAAAAAGACGCATTAAAGAGGAATTCTCTTTAAAGCGTCTTTGCTTTATCTATTTACTTGTAATGTATTGATTATGCGACTTGCTATAAGCACCATTTCCTGTTGAGTCTGCATACTCTCACTGCGAATTTTTTTATAAGCCTCGTCCTCACTAAGGTTCTCTGACTGCATTAGCAAACCTTTTGCTCGTTCGATGATCTTTCGCTTTTCTAATTCTGTTTGTTTATGCAGCAATTCTCCATTTAGACGGTTAAACTTATCAATCTGGTGAAACGCCACTTCCAATGCTGGAAGGACATTCCTTTCAGAAAACGGTTTCATAACATAGCCTAAAATATTGTCCTGCTTCATGTACAGTAACAATTCTTTTTCACTATAAGCTGATATAAATAACACCGGTATACCGAGTTGCTGTTCAATAATTTTGCTTGCCTTTAAACCATCTAGCTTTGGCATTTTAATGTCCATTAAGATTAACTGTGGCTTATGTGTAAAAGCCAACTCAATTGCTGATTCTCCATTATTCGCTTGTGCTACCACTTCGTAACCGTTATCCTCTAGTATAAACTTCAAATCAATTGCAATAAGCGACTCATCTTCGACAATCATAACTTTCCTAGTCATTTAGGATAAATACCTCCTCACTTACAGGGAACTGAATTTGAGTATGTGTACCTTGTTCGCTAGGGATAATTGAAAATGTGCCAGCTAAATCATATTCAACAAGCCTTGTAATAATCTCCATTCCAAATGATGCCTTCACCTCTTGCATTCCAACGCCATTGTCAGAAATATAAAGTGAAATAGTGGAAGCATCCTGTTGAAATTGAATATTGATTGTACCCTCCTCACGACCAATAAAAGCATATTTCAGTGCATTTTGCAGTAGCTCACAAATGATTAACGCGAGCGAAACAGCTTTTTTAGAATGACAAAATAACTGTACATTATCATCATGAAAAGTTAACTGAATAGATGGTGTGTTGGATGTCCCAACCATTTTATGTCCAATTTTTTTAGCCAACGCGATAACGTCTACTTTCTCTTCAGCATTATCCTCATTTTCTAAAATAAGTTCATAAACTGATGAAATACTATATATTCGGTTTAACGCCTCTTGAAAAGCACTTGCACTAGAAGCTGACAAGTCATTTCGCATTTGCAAGCGCAATAGACTTGTAACTGTTTGTAAATTATTTTTCACTCGGTGGTGAATTTCTCGTATAGCAAATGTTTTCATCATTAGTTCATTTTCTTTCAGTTTAAGCTCTGTAAGATCGTGAATAATGAGGAGTGTCACTTTATCGTTTTGATCACGAATAGGAATTTTCTTCACAATAAAGGATTTACGATCAATCGTAATTTCTAAGAAAAAGACATCATCGCCTTTATCATAGACCTCCTGTAAAAAAGGTAAAATCTTATTCAATGCAACGTTGTCAAAACGTTCTAGCCCTGATAGTTCCGATATAAATCGGTGACCTGCAGGATTGCTATAGATCACTTTGTTTTCATGATTTGTGAGAATAATTGATTCTACTAGCAAATCAGAAACCACTGGAATCGGTTGAGAATTTGGCTCTACAATATGCTCAATTAACGCAAAAGGCATATGTCGAAAATCATCTATAGGTGTTGTTTGCATTTCCACCTTTTTTTCCTGGATTAACACTGCAATAACCTGTTGTTGGTCATTAAAGAGAGGGACAACGTTTTGTTCAACCGTTAAACCTTCTTGTGTGATTGCTCTAGTAATTGATGATTTTTCTTTATTTTTAAACGCAGCAAATACTGCTGGTTCGAAGCTTTCAAATACAAATTTGCCAATTACAGATTTTTCGTATAATCCACTTTCTGTTTTTGGGAAAGCCTCTGCCACAACAATTGCATGTGGTAAGTTTTCCAGCATACAATCTATGAACATATAACAATCTGTCAACTCAGCATAATACGATAATGTAGCTTCTATTTCTATTAACTTTTCTACATCTGTGGCAGATAAGCTCGTATATTTTTGGCACACCAATTGAATGTTCGACAGGTTCAAACCCCCTATCATGGAATAATCAACAAATCAATTATGCCTCGGCATAATTGCGTCCGGAGGCTTTAATTTGTTTCAGCGGGAGTTTGGACTTCCGCTGAAACAAATTTATTTTGACTATTCTTGAAATTTCTTGTCATTATTATAAACCTTTTGTAATATTATTTTCAATATAAAAAATAAATAATTTTAATAATTTTTATCGCATTACAAAGAACTATATAGCTTGAAAGAGAAATATTCAACACTTTTTTCAAACTCATTATTATCGCACGATAAAAATATTATTTTAATATATAAAAAAGCGAGTTTGCAACAGCTGCAAACTCGCTTTTTTCTACTTTATTTCTGGTGTAACGGCTAATATATTTTCAAATGTTTCACGTTGCTTTGATTCTTCTTCATTTAACAAGATATGAATATCTCCATGGTCGTTTGAAGTACGAATTAAACGCCCCATTCCTTGCTGTAAACGAAGTTGCATAAACGGTAATTCCACCTCTTCATATGGATTTTCTGCAAATGTACGTTTCGCATCAAATAATGGATCATGTGGAGGGAAAGGCAAATCATAAATAATAACTCGTGTTAATGCCTCCTCTGGCAAATCTAGACCTTCCCATAAATGATAGGAGCATAATGTTTTGATGGTGCCTTCTTGGAAATCACGAACAATTCCTGATAGTTCACGGTCCCCCTCAAACGCTACATACATCCGTTCCATAAGAGGTAACTCCGCTTTGAAATCTAACATTGCTTGTTTTGATTTAAATAAAATTAATGTTTTTTCACCGTCACGTAATAGCTGTTGAACACGCGCCGTTTTCCCCTTTTGAGATAGCTCATGTAAATAAATTCGCATAACTTCTTTATAATCGAATGGAGATGGAACAGAAAACGATTGATAATCACGAATTCCTAAGCTATATGCAATATAGGAAAAATCTTTGTTGACTGATAAAGTTGCTGAAGAGAATATTATTGGCAGTTTTTTAGAGAATAATTTTTCTGCTAAAACTTCTGTGATGAGACGCGGCATAATTACGAGCGTTTCCTCTCCATCAGTTTCCTCCAACCAATCGACTGCATCTCCTTGCGCTATGAAAATACGTAAGGATGCCTCGTATTGTTCTAAATACTCCTCTGCCATATTTAATTCATACTCTGGAATCATATACATTTCAGATTCAAAGACAAATTCCTCGAGTAATGTTTCAACATCAGCAACAAGTTGTTTACCGTATTTCAATAGATTTGGCGATTTATTAATACGTTTACGCTCTTCTTCAGAAGCTACTAAATCATCTCGTAGCTGGTCAAAAAATAACTCATGGTCATCTTGTAATTTTTCCATCGCATATAATGTACGTTCTCGCACACCATCTACCATTAAACGCTCTAACAATGTAACAATTGTTGTCGCCTGTACTTTATACGTCATTGCTTTTTGTGCGGCATATTCTAATAAATGGCCTTCATCTAGCACCATCATTGACACTTCAGGCAATAAAGCTAATTGCCCTTCACGTTCACGAGAATCCTTTGTAGCTAAATGCTCCATTAAAAAATCTTGTGAACAAATAATGAGATCCGCCGATTTACGATAATGTGCACGATGTAATGTTTGACCACATCGATTACGCTGGTCACATACTGAACACTGCATAATCGAGTTGTAGTTTACTTTTTGCCAATCTTCATCACTGACAGTTGGATAATCACTACGTTCACCATAAGGTTGTATAGCAATCATCGAGCCCTGTGCATATACTCCATCAGGTATAGAAAACGCAATATCGTCGATCCATTCATCAGACACTACTTTTTCAGCTTCCTCAAAACGTTTTAAGCATAAATATTGGTCTCGTGACTTTGCTAAGCGAACATCAATTTCAAGACCTAACGTTTTCTGTAGCTTATAAATATCGCCGCCCTCTTTTACTAGCTGATCGATTAAGGTTTCATCAGCACATGCGATCAGGGCTGGTTTTCCAGTATACCGTGCATAAGATACAGCTGGTAGTAAATAGGCAATTGTTTTCCCAGTCCCTACACCTGCCTCTGCAAAAAGCACGTTTTTCTCTTTTAGGGCCTGCTCAATTTGATAGGCCATAAAAATTTGTTCATCACGGCATTCAAAGCCCTTTTCAGGTAATTCATCGTAAAGGACGTCCCCCATCCAGTCACCTAATGACTCAAAAAATGAGCGGTCCTTCGTTAATACAAATGGTAAAGATTTACGCAATTGACGTTCCCCCTCTAACTATCTGTTCCTATTATACGCGACGAAACGGAAGATAAGAAAAAATCTTATCTTCCGTTACCGTTTGTTAATCTCTTTTAGACTTTTGTCCCCAGAACTGGTAATAATTCGTTTCAATAAAGCCATTGAATAATTTACGCTTCTTCGTCGTTTGACGACCGTACAATTCCTCAAAGTTTTTCATCGAGGATAACATGTATACAGACCAAGTCGGATAGTTTTTCATGACTTTTCCTAAATCACGAATTACCTGTTCCACGACTTCGATGTCACCAATACGCTCTCCGTACGGTGGATTACCAACCATAACACCATCTGTTAGCTGAGTTGTAAAATCACGTGCTTGCATTTGCTTGAACGCAATCATATCACCAAATCCTGCTTCTAGTGCATTTTCTTGTGCAATACTCACCATGCGATGATCTATATCAGACCCAATAATTTCTAATGGTTGATCATAGTTCGCTAAACTATCCGCTTCATCTCGCACTTCATCCCAAATTTTTGCCTTCATCCATGGCCAATTCTCTGAAATAAATTCACGATTATAGCCCGGTGCAATATTTTGTCCAAACATTGCTGCTTCTAATGCAATCGTACCTGAACCGCAAAATGGATCAACGAATGGTCGATTCGGATTCCACTTTGAAATTTGTACGAGTGCCGCTGCTAATGTTTCTTTTAATGGTGCTTCGCCCTGTGCTTGACGATAACCACGCTTATGCAAGCCCGCACCCGAAGTATCAATAGTAAGTGTAGCCACATCTTTTAAAATTGAAACTTCAATTTTATAAGTTGCACCGGATTCATCTAAAAATCCTAAACGCTTATAATGTTGTTTCATGCGCTCTACTATTGCTTTTTTAGTAATTGCCTGACAATCGGGTACACTAAATAATTTGGATTTAACAGATTTCCCCGATACTGGGAAAGCTGCATCAACTGGTAAGTATTTTTCCCAAGGTAGAGCTTTTACACTTTCAAATAACTGTTCAAAAGATTTTGCAGGAAACTGTCCTACAACGATTTTTACTCGGTCAGCTACACGTAGCCATAAGTTTGTTCGTGCAATGGCTGTTTCATCACCTTCAAAATACACTTTGCCGTTATCGACTGTCGTTTCATAGCCTAATGCCTGTACCTCTTGTGCTACAATCGACTCTAATCCCATTGCAGCAGTTGCTACTAATTTATAGTTTGCCATACACTAATTCCTTCCTTGATGTTCAATTTCCCAATACTCCATAAACTCAATAAGTTCGTGAAGTGGCAATGGTTTGCTGTAGTAATAACCTTGAATTATATCACAGTTCATTTTACGTAGTATATCCACTTGTTGTGCTTGTTCTACACCTTCAGCAACAACTTTCATTTTTAGGCGATGCGACATTTGAATAATCGCATCCACTACTGCCTGTTTTTCATCGAGTGAGCCAATATGCTGAATGAAGCTTCGGTCGATTTTTAAATAATCAAGGGGGAAGCGAACTAAATAACTAAGAGACGAATAGCCTGTCCCAAAATCATCAATAGAAATTTTAAAGCCCATTTTCTTCAGTTGCACAAGCTTGCTTACCGTTTCATTGGCACTGTTCATCACAGTACGTTCTGTCACTTCGATTTCAAAATTGTTAGCAGCCGTGTTATAACGCTCTAATATTGACTGAACAGAGTCCAAAAAGTTTTGTTGCTTAAAGTGAATGCTTGAAATATTAATAGCAACTGGCGTTTTGTAGCCACATTGACGCATCTCTATTACTGCCTCACAAGCTTTTTCTATGATTACTTCACTTAAAGGAATGATTAATCCTGTTTCCTCAGCATACGGAATAAATTCTGCTGGAGAGACAAAGCCTAGTCTTTCACTATTCCAACGAACAAGTGCCTCTAACCCTTGAATTTCTTCATTTTCCATAGATACTTTAGGTTGGAAATGCAGCTCAAATTCCCGGCTTTCGATTGCTCTCCGTAGTTCTGAATCTAATAATAAAACACGCTGAGAGTCAGTCTTCAATTCATCAAAATAAAAAGCATAGTCGTTGAGGCCATTCTTTTTTGAATAAGTCATTGCCTTGTCAGCGCTATGAATCAATTGCTCCGTTGCTCCACCATCTAATGGATACATACTGATACCAATACTCGTAGAAATAAAAATATCTTGACCATTAATATCCAAAGGCTGTTCAATAATCCCAATAATTTGTTCAGCAAAATTTGCGGCTTCTTTGGCATTCTTCACGTTTGTTAACGTAATTATAAATTCGTCACCGCCATATCTAGCAATGATATCTTTATTTTTTAACAATGTTTTTAAGCGCTTTGCCACTTCTACTAAAATGGTATCACCGACTGCATGACCTAACGTATCATTAATCTGCTTAAATCGATCTAAATCTAAAAAATAGACTGCATGCTGTACTGAATGAGAAATAGTAGAAGTTGATTCTAATAGATTATCCATTCTTTCAATATATGCAAATCGATTTGATACTTCCGTTAATGAGTCCGTTAATAAACGCTTTTCTAGTTCATTTTCTACTATTTTTCTTTCAGACAAATCTGTGAAAATACCACAGTAATTTGTAATTTCTCCCTCATCATTGGCTACACCAACTATTGTTAACCATTCTGGATATACGTCTCCGGTTTTACGACGATTCCATATTTCCCCCTGCCAATTGCCTTCTTGTCGTATCTTTTGCCACATATCTAAATAAAATTGCAATTCATGAACACCTGACTGTAAAACGGCTGGCGTTTTTCCAATTACTTCATTACGATTATAGCCGGTTACAAATTCAAATGCAGGATTGACCAATTCTATTCTTTTCTCTTTATCCGTAATCATGATGCCTTCAGATACATTTTCGAAGATTTTTGTCATTAATGCAGTAGGATATTTGGAAATCGAATTTAGCTTCTCCAGACTATCGTTCACTCCGTTCATGTTTCCGCTCCATCCTATCTCTCTTTACTACCCTCATTTTTCTGAAAAGCGCTTTTGCGTCAGTCTACTCGTATGTAGACAATATGTACATCGTTGCGATAATAGTTTATTAGATGTTTATGTTTCGAATCGTAGCGACAGAGGCATGACCAGCAGTGTACAGCCTTATTCTCAAACGTATATCGCGCATGCCTAGACATGATTAACAAGTAACTTTTTCTTACTATATTCAAAAGAAAAGCTCTCCACCAAATTGGAGAGCGCTTGTCATTTCATAATAAGCATCAAAAAATTCCATAAGCCATGTTTTGTTCCCGAGTACTCAAACAGCTATCGCCTCGTACGACCGGGTAGTAATCATCTATCTACAGAGCGAACTCTGTCCCTCTATCCGTTCAATTCCTTCTAGAGAGTGCCCCTACCATAATTTGGGTTTCTCACTCGTGGGGTTTACCTCGTTCCACCTTGCATGTTTCCAAGCAAGCTACGTCACTGTGGCACTTTCAGGAAGTTTCAACCATATCATTAAGACTTAGGTTTTCCTTCCGCCGTCAGCCTTTACAGCTGCCTTACCTTATTTTTTCAGTAAGCACGAACACTACGGTCATCTCAGAACCGTGCGAGCATGGACTTTCCTCTACGACGTCTAGCGCCGCAGCGATTACCAGAATTTCATGATGATAAAAAGATTATACTAGAGTTTTATGATAAATACAATATATTTGATAAAAAATTATTCGTACAACTTACTACCAAATACGTGTTTCTCTAAATTCGAAAGACGTTTTAAAATATCAAAGTTTGTCGTACCAGTAGCCGATGCGACAGGTTGTCTCTTAGGCGTATTATCCATTTCTTCTTTTAACTGTTTATTTTCTTCACGAAGTTGGGCCACCACTTTTTCAAACGTTTCATAGTCTTGTATTATCTCATCAAGAAATGAATCGACTTCTTCTACATTGTAGCCTTTAAAATTTTTCTTAAATTCCTTTTCAAGGATCATTTTTGACGTTAATTTAATATCCATTCACATCGCCCTTCCTCACACTACATGCGTTACATTATAGCATACTTCATCACATTATATCGTCTGAAAACATCAAATGTAAGGCTAAACTTGTCGTTTCTTGCGCTTACCCAGGAAATTATTTCTTATTTCCTAACCTGAGTAACCTCTTTTCCCACGAAATTTCCCATTTCTGCTTTTGTTCTACTCTCCATTGCTCATTCTTTTTAATTAATTTTATGCCCTCTTGCGTATAATAAAGGGCCTGGTCATAATCTTTCATTTGATGCTCATATATCATAGCGAGCTGTTCTAATGCATGCAACTTTTTTCGTAGATCAACGAAATGGAGAGCAGCCACAAATGCATCGATCGCTTCACTAAACTTTTTATTTCTTTTATGCTGGATTGCTAAATAATATTGTGCATTTCCTGCTTCAAGTGCATCAAATTGGGTCGTTACCTTTTCCAAAACTTTTACGCTCTGTGAACCCTCTTTTAAATCAGCATACCATTTCCCGATATTTGTAAACGTTTTTGCCGATTCTTCGCTTGTCTCTTCAAATAGCAAATTTGTAGAATGGACATAAAGCGTAATCAGTGAAAGTAAATCCCATTCATTGTGAAGAAGGACTTTCATAAGTGCATCTGGAACACCACTTTTGATTGCATCTAAATAAATGATTGGTGCAAGATATCCAGGTATATCTCCAATGCGGGAAAAGCCAAGCTTCTCTTCTTCCACAGATTTTAATTTCATTCGTTCCATATCATTTTTCCATAAACGCTTTGAACTATGCAACAAATCAATTTGCCGCTGTGTACGCAATTTAGGTAATTCTTTTTGGTGGAGTGTCCAACGTGTTTCAAGTTGCGGCCAGTCAAAGCTTTTTCCATTGTAGGTAATAACCGTTGCTGTTTTTTGCCAAAGCTTTGATTCAAAAAGTAACGCGGCCTCATGAGCAGGATCGGCTAGAATATATTGAGTTAAAATAAAGCTTTCATCTTCTTTTGATACTTCTAAAAAGCCCAGAAGAAAAATTTGTGTACCTACACCCTTTAAGCCAGTAGTTTCCGTATCAAAAAACAAAACCTTTTCATTCATTTCTAACGCATATGGATGTTCGAACTTTGCCTCTTGCCATTTTACTAATGCATCAAAATATGACTGCAACTTATAATGACCATGCTGAAAACTAAAAGGAAAACGCACTTGTCGTTTAAAAACAATACCGAAATCATTTTCTACAACTGTCAGGCCCGCCTTTATCCACTTCTCTGTATAGCTTGGAGCAATAGGTTTTTGATAAGCAGGTTTATCCTCTTTTTTTATAGTTGTTGTCGTTTTTTTTCCGAGCATTTTTTTCATTTGTAAAATTTTATTTTCGTAAGACATTTACTTCACTCATTTTCTGCATGTAAAATTGCTAAAACTTGTAGGACGTTTTTCTTCGCTTGCTGTAAACTATTTTGGGTTTTCACCACAAGTATAACCTATAGTAATCATAGTGCAACTTTTAGCCATTGCACAAAAAGGAGGTGATTTTTAGAAGGGCTAGCTTTTGTCGCTTTGCTTCTGTCGCAGAGTACGGGTGAATTTAGTAGATAAAGTTCATCAACACACCTACTATAATAATTGAAATCTTTTTCGGATAATTGAGAGTAGATTTTTTGCTACAAATAGAGCAACCATAAATTGATTTATTCACGAATAAAGAAGAGGACTTAAAGGAATAGTATTAGACTTTTTCCTATCAAGCCCTCTTTATATTCTAATTTAAAACTTGAAGCAGCTCTATTACTTTCTTCTTCCCCTGCTGCAAGCTATCTTGAGCTCCTACACAAGATGGACAGCCTGATTCACAAGCACAGCTCACTATATGGTGCTGTGTTCCCGATAATAGCTCTTCCCATAGTTCATAAACCTTTTCACTTAGACCAATACCACTAGCTTATCATAAACAAAAAACGTCGGTTGCTCATTATGAGTTGCCTTAACCTGTGGGAGAACTGCTACATCACTACTATCACATTGAATAAACAGAGGTATGAAAGCATTCATCGCATATGCAGCTCCTGTCATAGCATCCGTTAGCTCCGCCTCCGACCATTTTTCTAGCCTAGAGAATGATAGCCACGATGAGCTTGTGTGCATTTCGTCCGGTGGTAAATGAATAGGGCCAGAACCGATATTATCGTGTGTACCGAAGCGTATTTTATTTAACATCAGTAAAACACCATCAAAATATAGTTATGTCACCATCGTTAAAATTAACACTCGATTGATCATTAAGGGAAACAAATTTTCACCCCTGTATATAATATATGTGTATTAGGCGTATTTGGCGTATACTATATATCATACATATACCTATATAATATAAATACATTCAATAGATATTATTTGTTTACTTATATAACAGAATCCTTTGACCGCAAGAATTCAACATAAACAGAAACGGCAACAAACACTGTTTACCCTCGTTTGGTTGTTAAGAAGGTTGTCCCTAAAAAGAAAGAACATGATGAATTAGAAGTTTAATCTAAAAATAAACAAGGTGCTCAAAGTCGAGCCATAGTCAATTCATTGTAAAAAAATTAGTAGTACAAACCTTTTCCTAGTTTGTACTACTAATGAGCATGTTTTTCGAATTAGTCATTAACAATAATAATCTTATACACTCAAAATCTATCAATCTTTATACATTAATTCAGTATACACTTCACCAATTGTAGTTGCAGTTTCAGTAATATAAGTATTGATTACTGTACCCACAGGGTTTTTCACCACATTTTTCACTTTGTGATATATAACATCTCTTCTAACACCTACACGGATATATTTTTTAGGGTACTCTGATTTATAATTTCTTGTGGCAGTAAGATTATGTGAAAATGAGATACCAAACGTTGACCCGTCATGTGCAAAGGAGCCGCTTATACTCCATGTTATACCACCAGCTATTGATAAGCTTTCAACTTTATCCCAGCCTGGTGTTGCGGGATGGTAACCAATGAATGCTCTTGAAACTGTTGTCTTTTCAAGTGTTGTCTGGGTAGTCTGATTACATGTAGCACATCTAGCATTTATGTTATCATTCAGATAAGATTGATAATCTTCTTCTGATTCAAACAAAATTGTGCTTCCATCTTCTGTAGTAAGGCTATACTGATTATCCATTGGTAATTCTAATTCCTCTAGTGGTTGTAATTCTGAATCAGGTAAATCATCACTCTCGGCTGCACTTGCTACAAGGCTACTGCAACTTAAAACTAAAAATAACGCAGAAATAAATAGTAAAATCTTAAATGTTTTATTACTTGCAAATGATACTATATATTAACAACCTACCCTTTTTTGTAATACAAATACCGCTATACAATAAATGGAAATATTTATATATATATAGGTGTATACTGTTAGTAAGAACTGTTAAAAACATTAGAAGGAAGGTGGAAAAAGAATGGTGAAAAAAAGGTTAACCTTTTTTGTATTACTTGGACTAATTTTTACGTTAACAGCTTGTAGCAACCGTATGACTGTTGATAACGAAGTGAGAAATCCTGATAGTATTATTTCTGAAACTATGAAATTAGAAAACTTAAAGGTATTAGAACTCAACACGAATCACGAAGATAATAAAAAAGTTCTTGACGTATTTGGAGAAGAGCTAAAAGATGGTGCTTATGCTTATGACGAAGACAAGTATAAATCATATATCCTAATAAACTCCGAAAAGATAGATTATTCTGATTTTTCGTTTAAAATAGATGACGAAAAGAAAATTTTGACCCTTTCCTATACAACTTCAGAAGGAAATACAACAAATAAAAAAACGCTATTCCTTATCGAAAGTAAAAAAAAGAATGAATATGAGGAAATAAAACTATTGAATAATGATAATGAAGATGGTTTTTTAGGAGTGTATACTAAACAATAATATTAGTCACTCGACTTAGCTTTAAATTAAAGTTTAATAGAGTATACTTTGAATTACTAAATATACCGATAAAATAAACGAAATAAAGCCCAGACTCAAAAATACTTGAGTACCTGGGCTTTATAATTATGCTTGAATTGATTCAGCATATGATAAAATGCCAAGACGTTTCATTTCAGCAATTGCATTATTGGTAACTGTCTGTGTTTTATATGCCCCTGTTATAAAGCGCCACTTGTTACCATCTTGGACAATTCGTACATACCTCCTATATTCACAAAGTTAATTTTTTGATCATTTAACGTAGCAGTGAACACCAGTGTTTGAGTTTCAAGTGCTTCATTCTTTTCTAAAAGTTCCTCTTCTTCCTCTGAAAAATCATCGGAAAATTCGTTTTCTCGCATTGCTAATTTGCGATCGTTTATCGACTTTTTATACCAATCTGCTGAAATAAGTTTCTCTAAAAAAAACACCCTAACGCTTCTGGACGACAAATAGAAGAACTTACTGTATTAACCGTAAAATGATTTAAAAACTAATCAAAGAAGAGGGCTTGATGGGATAATGTAAAACACTTTTCCCTCTCATGCCCTCTTTTTATCTTTAATTTAAAATTCGAAGTAACTCTACTACTTTTTTCTTTGCTTGTTGTAAGCTATCTTGAGCTCCTATACACGATGGACAGCCTGATTCACAAGCACAGTTCACTACATGGTGCTGTGTTCTCGATAATAGCTCTTCCCATAGTTCATATACCTTTTCACTTAGACCAATACCACCAGGATACTTATCATAAACAAAAAACGTTGGCAATTCATTATGTGCGGCCTTAACTTGTGGGACAACTGTTACATCGCTGCTGTCACATTGAATAAACAGAGGTATGAACGCATTCATCGCATATGCAGCTCCTGTCATAGCATCCGTTAGCTCCGCCTCCGACCATTTTTCTAGCGCAGAGAATGATAGCCACGAAGAGCTTGTGTGCATTTCGTCCGGTGGTAAATGAATAGGGCCAGAACCGATATTATCGTGTGTACCGAAGCGTATTTTTTTAAATATTGTTGCCTGTGCGACTAAACCAACATCACCGAAGCCAATAACACCACCCTGATAGCCTCGGCTCCGATCTTCCTCTAGCACCTTCATCTCAACTGCAAGATTAGCGTCAGTATAGTAATCGACATCTACTTCTCGGACATACGCTTTCTTTTCTTCCCAATCAAGCTTTTCTACTTGAAATTGAATGCCCTGATGCAAATAAATAGCCTCTTCATGTAGCAATGTCATCGCACTATGACGATCCATTTCACCAATAACCTTTGTTTGTGCAGGAACAGTCATATCAATTATTACAACATTTTCTTGTGATGCAGAACGAAGACTAATGTCACGTGCCGGGAAACGGTCACTCATCCAATGCCACTTCTCACTCGTTTTAAAAACAACGCCTTCCTCCGCTAAATATTCCAGTAACTCCTGAATTTCATATTCACCATACGTATCATGTACGGAAAATGGTAGCTCAAACGCTGCACATTTCAAATGATCCATTAAAATCAACATATTTTCAGGATAAATACGCGCTTCCTCTGGTGCACTGCCAAGTAGAAAAAGCGGATGGTTCACTACGTACTGGTCCAGTGCTGCCGATTGTGCTACATAAATGATTAGCGCCTCGTCCTGACGACGGCCAGCACGACCAGCTTGCTGCCAAGCACTAGCGATATTTCCTGGGTACCCTGTCATGATACATGCTTGTAATTGGCCAATATCAACGCCTAATTCCAGCGCATTTGTACTAACCACCGTTTGAATAGTACCATCACGAAGCCCTCGTTCAATCACACGTCGCTCAGAGGGTAAATAACCACCACGATAACCTCGCACCGATTCATCTAAAAGCTTATTGCGTGTAAGCTCCTTTAAATACGTCACAATCATTTCTACTCGCACACGACTTTTAGCAAAAATAATGGTTTGAATACCTGCTGTATATAATCTTTTCGCGAGATCGCTCACCTCTAAAACAGCACTTCGACGCACGCCAAATGTTTTATGGACGATAGGTGGATTATAAAAAAGAAATGTCTTTTTCCCAACTGGCGCTCCGGAATCGCTGATTAAGGCATGGCTTTCATTCGTTAAAGCTTCTGCTAACTCTTTTGGATTTTTAATGGTTGCTGATGTACAAATGAAAATCGGCTTACTGCCATAAAACTCACAAATACGCTTTAATCTTCGAATAACATGCGCAACATGCGAGCCAAACACACCTTTATATGTATGCAACTCATCAATGACGATATACTGTAAATTTTCAAATAGTGAAACCCATTTCGTATGATGTGGCAAAATCCCCGAATGAAGCATATCAGGATTTGTCATCACAATATGCCCTGCCTTACGAACCTTTTGGCGAATGCCAGGCGCAGTATCCCCATCATACGTATAGCTTAAAATTTCCTCACCGCTTTGTTCGATTAGCTCATTTAAATCATTTTTCTGATCCTGCGCTAAAGCTTTCGTTGGAAATAAATAAATCGCGCGCGAATTTTTATCTTCTAATATTTTTTGTAGTACCGGTAAATGGTAGCAATATGATTTTCCAGACGCTGTTGGTGTAACGGCGGTAAAGGAAACACCCTCCATCGCGTAATCAAACGCCTGACGTTGATGGGTATACAGTTGTTCTATCCCTCTTGTTCGAAGAGCCTTTACAAGTGAAGGATGTAAATTCTCTGGAAAAGGTGCATATTTAGCTTCACGCCCTTCAAGCGTTTGCCAGTGTAAAATGCGTTCCTTCAACTCCTCATCATATCTCCATTCGTTTAACAGTTCACTAATGGTCCTTTTTTTCGATAACATCTGTTTCTAACTCCTTTATTAACCTTTCAAAAATTTTTAACGTATAAGATGTTGAATGAATCGCATCTAAAAAACGCTTTTTACTCGTTTCTTTATAAAAGGATTGCACAACAAATTGCTCCATCGATTCCACCGCTGAAGCAATTTGTTGTGTATGCATATATTTTGGCTGATTTTTTTGAATCCACTTATTCGCCTCCTGCTGCCATTCCTTTAAAAGCTGGTGAATGACATCAGCGTGTGGCTTAACCTCCACAAAAAAGTCGGGAGTACGATCCTCCTCACGCATTTGCCAAAAGCGTGATACACATTTTTCACATTCATCTATTAATTGGGAAGTTTGCTGTATTAACAACAATTTCGCACCTCATTTCATTAATGAAGGTTCATCACCATAACATAGGATTGAAACCGTATCGCCTGTACACTTTCCTGAGGGCGCCCGATAAGTCGCTTAGGCACAACCAAGGTTCCTCTGTGCGACAGCCTTAACCTATTACATGTCACACGTTTCAACACAACTTTTGGTGATGAACCTTAAAATTTTATCGTATTTAGGTTGAATCCACCCTTAAAATGAAGATTCATCTCCATTTACGTGAAAGCAAGCGAACCTACTATTTTAAAATTCGTTCTATCTTAGTCTACAAAATTATTTATATTACATGCGTAATTTTACTCCCAAAGATGTATAAAAGCTTTATTTATGGCTCAACACCATAACTTGGGATTGATTTCCGCATTGACTGTGCGAAAGTGCAACGACAGCGCACAATGTTGACCACAAAAGAGGTATCATGGGACGCAATGCATTTAAAATTTGTCCCACTACTGGCTCATTCTCAGGTCTCACCAGTGACTAAAGCGTTGCCAAGTCTTCACACCCATCAGCCCATATAAATGGCATATCTTTCAAGAAAATGACATAACTGCTTTTGTCGATGAGTCCTATTCAAGGTACATCACTCATCGTGGTAGATATTGTATGAAAAATACTCATATTGGGTTATTTATATTGCATATGAGTTAAGTGTACCAAAGTCTATCATTTTTCACTACTAATAGGCGAACAAGCATTCTTTACTTGCCAGTTCTTTTCTGCTAAGCTTACTTTCTGGCTAACAGATTTGAGCTGCATAAAAAAATTCATGCTCTGTGCGTTGTTTTCCAAAGACACTCTCGTTAACAGTAATTGATTGACCAGATCCAACTGCGCAACTAATTGTTTTAACTTGTTCAAAATAACGCCTCCTTTGCTTTAATTTATGTATTCCTCGCATGTATAAAATTACCTTCATGCGTGACAAAATAAGCGTAAGTTAGCTGAAAGAAGAAGTATTTCGATAAAATTTAATTGAACTAGTCTATTTTCGTAGTCTTCAAAATCGTCTATCTAGTAGAGAAACTAACGTAGAGACCAGTTTTTTCTATAAATTCGTTAAAAATTTCATCAGTTATTTTGACGATTCGCGGGTTATATCACATCATATTTTTCGACTTTAAGAGGCGAAAATCGCCCAAAGATCGGTTACTTAATGGTAATTTAAACCATAGTTAATCTAGCATCAATCATACTATTAATGGAAGTGGAGAACTGCTACTTAATCATGGTAAACTATTGTATAATAGCAGTATTATAGAGGGTGAACTAAGTGACAATTCGTTATCCGAATGGGAAATTATATTCCCCTAATCCAACTGTTCAAAAAACAGCAAAAAAGGGAAAGGACAAGGATTTTTCTTTTAGTAATCGAGGGAAAACACTAGAAGATGAAATTAATGAAGCAAATGATTATTATGTAAAAAGGCGACTTGCTATCATTCATAAGAAACCTGTTCCCGTGCAAATCGTCAAAGTAGAGTACCCATCACGAAGTGCTGCAGTTATTCGTGAGGCTTATTTCCGAACACCGTCGACAACAGATTACAATGGTGTTTGGAATGGGCATTATATTGATTTTGATGCAAAGGAAACTGCTACAAAGACCAGTTTTCCCCTAAAGAATATTCACGTACATCAAATGACACATATGCAGCAAGTGACGGAACAAAATGGTGTGGCTTTTATTATCGTTCGTTTCTCAGCTTTTGAACGATATTTTATCGTGCCATACGATTTTTTACAAAAGGCCTGGCTAGCGATGGAAAACGGTGAACGTAAATCGATTCCCTTTTCAACTATAGAAAAGGAAGCTTTTGAAATTCCTACAAGCTATTATCCACGGATCGATTATTTACCGATTGTCCAAAAGCTAATTGAAGCAAAAAGCCATGGTTCTGAAAGTGAGGAGATAGTAGAATGACTGAACGTCGTCCGACACGCGGTGAGCATCAAAAGGCTCTCGCTCAAAAAAATAAAAAAAGCGCTCCGAAACCATCGAAGAAAAAATGGTTCAAGCGCATTACGTTAACTATAGTAGCTGTTATAGCTGCATGTTTTATTGGAGGTGCTGGGTTATTCGCCTATTATGCAAGTAGCGCACCTGAACTAGATGAAAACTTACTGAAGGACCCAGTTTCCTCAGAGTTCTATGATAAAAACGGTGATTTATTTGCAACGATTGGTGCAGAAAACCGTAAATATGTAAAATATGAAGATATACCACAGGATATGATTAACGCCATCCTTGCAACGGAAGATGTACGCTTTTTCGAACACGGTGGTATGGATTTTTATCGCCTTGGTGGTGCAATACTCGCTAACATCCGTGATGGCTTCGGGGCACAAGGGGCTTCGACATTAACACAACAAGTTGTTAAAAACTCATTTTTACAAAATGAAAAAAAATTAAAACGTAAAGCACAGGAAGCTTGGCTTTCCTTCCAATTAGAACGTAAATATACAAAAGAAGAAATTTTTGAAATGTACTTTAACAAAATGCTCATGTCAGGTCGTGTTTATGGCTTCGGTACAGCAGCCCAATATTTCTATGGTAAAGAACTAAAAGATTTAACTTTAGATGAAGAAGCATTACTTGCAGGTTTAGTACAACGTCCAAATGCTTACAATCCATTGAAAAATCCTGAACTTGCAGAAAAACGTCGTAATACAGTTCTAGGTTTAATGTATCAACATGGTAAAATTACAAAAGCTCAGATGGAAGAAGCTAAGAAAGTAAACGTTCAAGCTGGCCTAGCTGACGATGCGACACGTCAAAAATTTTCTGGCTCTAAATATGATGCCTTCCTTGATGTTGTTATTAATGAGCTAGAGAGTAACGGTGATGGTAGTGCAATGGCGGAAGGAATTAAAGTTTACACAACACTTGATCCGAAAGCGCAGCAAATTGTTGAAAATATTATGAATGATGACAGTAACTTCCCAACAAAAGAGATTCAATCGGGTGTGTCTGTTATTGATACGAAAACTGGTCAAATTCAAGCAATCGGTGGCGGACGCCATTACGGGGCTGCACGTGGTTACAACTATGCATATGACTTAAAACATCAACCAGGTTCAACAATGAAACCATTACTAGATTACGGGCCAGCAATCGAAAATCTAAAATGGTCAACAGGTCAAACACTTGTGGATAAACCTATGAAATACTCAAATTCGGAACAAACTATCACAAACTGGGATAATAAGTATATGGGAGCAATAACAGCACGTAAAGCTTTATATGCTTCACGTAACGTTCCAGCTGTTAAAGCATTACAAGAAGTTGGTATTGATAAAGCTAAAGAATTTGTTGGTCGTTTAGGTATTAATGCTGAAAAAGTTTATGAATCTGATGCGATCGGTGGTGGGGATATTACGATGTCTCCTACACAAATGGCAGCTTCCTATGCAGCATTTGGGAATAATGGTGTTTACACTGATCCTTATGCGATTACAAAAATCGTTTACCGTGACGGTAAAACTACAAAAGACTACACACCAGAGCCTAATGTTGCAATGAGCGATTATACAGCTTATATGGTGACAGATATGTTACGTGACGTTGTCGGCAATAAGCCTGATTCATCAGGTACTGCAGCCAATGTACCTGGATTAGATATCGCAGGTAAAACAGGTACAACAAACTATTCAAGTGCTGATTTTAGCAAGCATAATTTACCGGATACAAGTGTACCAGAGTCATGGTTTGCTGGGTACACTACAAACTATTCGATCGCTATTTGGAGTGGTTATGAAAAACACTTTGATCCTATTACAACTTGGGATGAACGTCGTTTACCACAACATTTATTTAAACAAATTATGAAAGAGATCTCGGCGAACGTTGAAACACCACGTTTCAAAAAACCAAACTCAGTTGTGGAAGCTACAATTGAAGCAGGCACAAATCCACTTAAATTAGCAAGTAATTTCACTCCAAATGAGTTACGTCGAACAGAGCTATTTGTACGTGGTACAGAGCCTAAGGAAGTTTCAAATGAATACGCAGTGCCAGAACTTTCTTCACCTTACAATGTAAGTGCAAGCCTTGATATAGAAGGTCAATCTATCAATATTTCTTGGGAGCATGATGCAATGCTTGATCCGGAAACAGATGAACCGCTACCAACTACCTTCGAGGTATCTGCTAAACGAGAAGGTGGAGAGACTATTTCTCTTGGTACATCGGAAAGCAAAGGCTTAACAATTAGCAGCGAACAACTGAAAGATGGCAATTACACGATTTCTGTCGTAGCAGTTGTTGATGGTACACGCAGTAAACCAGGTACAGCTTCCTTCCAAGTAACAGGTACGACTGATGAAGAAGATAAAGATAAAGATAAAGAGCCAGATACTCCGGATCAACCTGATGTTGAAGAGCCAACAGCACCTGATGAAAATGGCAACAACGGGGACAACGGTAACAACAACGGAAACCACAACGGTAACGGAAATGGAAACAATGGCAATAACAGCAACAATGGTAATGGTAGTGGCAATACTGGTAACGCTGGTGGGAATGGTAACAGCGGCAATACAGGAAATAACGGTACCCCCCCAGGTAACAACGGCAACAATAATGGTAACAAGCCACCAACAACGCCAACTGAACCAACCGCACCGGATGATGGTACCGGTAGTACTGAATAAAATAAAGCAGAGTAGCACAACGCAAGGGCACTGAAAAATTTACGTTTTCATAAAAGCGAACCTTTTTCAGATAAAAATAAGGCACTTCTTGTTCGATTTTGAACAGGGAGTGCCTTATTTCTGTCTCTATTCCTTATTCATTTTCGTTTAGTAGTTTTAATATCCGTTTCAAATTGACAGCTAATATCGTTATAGCACCTTGAATTTCCATGCCAAATAGACCCGCAGTCGATGCCGTATCGTACCCGTGTCCATTTTTCAATTCACTATTCTTCGCTTCTACTTTGTAGCGTTTTGCGGCTAATTGCCTAAATGCTTTCGTATTTTGACATACCTCCTGTTCGGCATGTATATCCGACTTAATTGTGGCAGAATATGTTTTATTTTTTGCGCCTTCTCTATTTGGCGAAGTATATTATCTTTTGGCACAACAATATCGTAGATCGCCAAATATGGACTTAAATTATGGGTTTCTTGATTTAAAATCATCAGGGGCACCACCTGCACATTAATTCTTTTATTATAATGGAAAGCGTGACTAAAATAATAGTGTGACACAGTGCGTTGTTTGGAGAAGCATCGCTCGACTCCTGCGGGAAAGCGAGACAGACGAGACCCCGCACGAAGCGAAGCGTAGGAGGAGGCTCGGCGCTCGCCCGCGGAAAGCGAGCGGAATGCTTCGGAAAACAACAGTAGAGTTACCGTCCCAAATGAAAAAAGCGAGAAATCAACATTTCTAAAATTGATTTCTCGCGCCATTAAGGTTTTGACCAGTTATGTACCAGCCTCTTTTATATCTTTCAGTTTGCTTAATCTATCTGTCTATGTTACTTTTTTGCAGCCTGCAAGCGTAGCCGTGCTGCTCGTTTTTTTGTTTCCTTAAATAATTCATCGAGCTGACGATAACAGGCATATTGGCCAGGTTTTGCTTTTATAAAGGTTAATCGTTCGACACCGTTAATAGGCAACACTTCATCCCCTGCTTCTTGCACTAAGCGCTCAAACAATAAAATGGCCATTTCCATTAATCCTTTTGTTTCACCATTCCTTGCATCATGAGCAGCATGAATTTTACCTTCTAGTTCCGCCCACTCTGCAAACCAAGCATCTATTTTTTCCTTTTCAATTGCCTTTACGTTCACGCTTCCTTCACCAGCCCTTTTTTTAAACGCTTTTGCCCTTCTCTACAATCATCAAGTAAAGGGCAAGTGTGACAGTTAGGATTTTGAGCTTTACAATGATAACGACCGAAGAAAATTAGTTGATGATGTGTTTTCGACCACTTGTCCATCGGTGTTTTTTTCATAATTGTTTCTTCGACTTCAAGCACTGAATCCTTCCAGCGACATAGCCCTAATCGTTTAGAGACGCGCTCTACATGTGTATCCACTGCAAGTGCAGGAATTTCAAAAGCTACAGACAACACAACATTAGCCGTCTTACGACCAACACCAGGCAATGTGACTAGTGCTTCTCGGCTTGCAGGTATTTCTCCCTCGTATTCCTCTAATAGCCTTTGACATAATGCTTGAATATTCTTTGCCTTATTTCGATACAAGCCAATGGAGCGAATGTCCTGTTGCAACTCTTCTAAGGATACAGCTAAGTAATCTTCCGGCTTTTTATATTTTTGAAACAATGTTTTCGTTACTTTGTTTACAAGTACATCCGTACACTGTGCCGATAATAACGTGGCAATAGTTAGTTCAAACGGATTGTCATGTACTAACTCACAATGTGCATCAGGAAACATACGATCCATTTCCGCTAGACAATGCTCCCATTGTTTTTTTGTTAACATGTTGGAAGCCCCCTATTCTCTTTCTTCTAACCAATTATAAAATGGTACTTTATTTGTCGACTGCGTTTCTTGCTGCACTGTTCGGACTGGCGGTCGGTTAAATGTTTGTTTTTCCCGGAACTGCTCGCTTTGCTTCTGTGCAGCCTGTGGTGTCGAAATATTTTTCTTTTTCCACTCCAGTAATATTCGATCTATATAACGAATACTTAGCTTGCCAGCAAACACAGCCTCCTTAAGCGCCTCCTTAATAAGCGCCGGACTGTGCTTATCCTCATCTAACCAATATCCGATTTTTTCTAGCTCTAAAGGAGATAAAAGACGCCCCATTTCCTCTTCAAATAACCGGAATATTTCTCCCTCTTCTTGTCGAAGCGATGCTGCTGATTTTTGATGTTCCTTCATTTCAATCATCTGCATAATCCGCTCCCAAATTGGGTATACCGAATATTTTTCATATAGTTTGCCATTTGCATCGACGTCGCTTGTTATTTCAAGGAAGCCTTTTTGCATTAATCGCTGTAGACGTGAAGTAATGTCATTGCCAGGCATTGTAAGACGATTCATCAGGTCATTAGGCGTAGGAAAATCATTTCCCTCCATATGGAACGCAAGTAAATGCATAACAATAAGTGCCTCATCATCCTCAATATTTAACTCCTTATAAAACTGAAAAAAAAGCTGAGGAATTTGAATCATTCTCTGCTCAGTCCATGTACGGAGTCGATTGTTATTTGTGCTCATATTATACTTGACTCCTTTTTCCATCGTAAGTAGAAAAGCCGCGTAGACACATCACTACGCGACTTTTTTAATTTTAACTGCTTTAACGGGCAGCAAAACCTAAAACCAAACTAGTTGTTGCTTATGGATATAAGCGGTTTAGTAAACGTGGGAATGGAATTGTTTCACGAATGTGCTCCGTGCCAGAAATCCATGCCACTGTACGTTCCAATCCAAGACCGAAGCCTGAATGTGGTACAGAACCTTGTTTACGTAGCTCTAAATACCATGCATAAGCATCTAAAGATAATTGATGTTCTTCAAGACGAGATTTTAATAAATCATAGTCGTGAATACGCTCAGAACCACCAATTATTTCACCATAACCTTCTGGTGCAATTAAATCTGCACATAATACTACATCATCACGGTCAGGATGTGGTTGCATGTAGAATGGCTTAATGCCTACTGGGTAACAAGTGATGAATACAGGTTTGTCAAATGAATTAGCAATTGCTGTTTCATGTGGTGCACCGAAATCATCGCCCCATTCAATATCGTCAAATCCTTGTTCATGTAATAATTTAATGGCATCGTCGTAAGAAATACGAGGGAACGGTGCTTTAATATTTTCAAGTGTTGAAGTATCACGACCAAGTCGCTCTAATTCTAATTTGCAGTTTGCCAGAACTGATTGCACAATATGCGCTACGTACTGTTCTTGCACTTCTAGGTTTTCTTCAAATTCCACAAATGCCATTTCCGGTTCAATCATCCAAAACTCGATTAAGTGACGGCGTGTTTTAGATTTTTCTGCACGGAACGTCGGACCGAATGAAAATACTCTACCTAATGCCATTGCTGCCGCTTCCATATAAAGTTGACCAGATTGAGAAAGATATGCATCCTCATCGAAATATTTTGTATGGAATAGCTCAGAAGTACCTTCTGGAGCTGACCCAGTTAAAATCGGTGGGTCCATTTTTGTAAAGCCATTGTTGTTGAAAAACTCGTAAGTTGCACGAATAATTTCGTTACGAATTTTCATGATCGCATGTTGCTTACGAGAACGTAGCCATAAGTGACGGTTATCCATTAAAAACTCTGGACCATGTTCTTTTGGCGTAATAGGAAAATCAGTTGCAGCATGTAGTACTTCAATACTAGTTACAGCAATTTCACAGCCAAAGCTTGAACGCTCATCTGCTTTAACCTCTCCCGTAATGTACATTGAAGTTTCTTGGGACAAACCTTTTGCAATGGCGAAAATTTCTTCACCTACTTCTTCTTTTACAACTACGCCCTGAACAAAACCAGAACCATCACGTAATTGTAAGAAGGCAATTTTCCCACTTGATCGTTTGTTCGCTAACCAAGCTCCTAGCTTGACGGTTTCACCGATATGCTTTGGCATATCTTGAATCATAATTTTTTTCATAGAAATCCTCCAAAGTTGGTTAAAAGGATTAGTCTTGCCATTTTGATTTTACAAATGTATCAATTCGACGGACTGCCTCTTCTAATAAGTCTAAAGATGTAGCATAAGATAATCGCATTGTAGTTGGTGCACCAAAGCCAGAACCTGGAATCACTGCTACGTTTGCTTCTGTTAAAATATCCGAAGCGAATGCATCTACTGAATCATAGCCAGTATGAGCCATAGCTTCTGCTACATCTGGTAATAAATAGAATGCACCCTGAGGTTTTAAAACGTTGAAGCCAGGAATTGCACTTAACTGTGGATAAATTTTTTCAAGACGAGATTCGAATGCTTGACGCATTTCTTCTACAGCGTCTTGTGGTCCATTATACGCTTCCACTGTTGCATATTGTGCAGTTGTTGTTGCGTTTGAAGTAGAATGTGATGCAAGATCGGTCATTGATTTAATAATGTCCACATCCCCTGCAGCATACCCGATACGCCAGCCTGTCATAGAGTGAGATTTTGCAACACCATTTACAACGATTGTACGTGCTTTCACTGCATCAGATAGCTGTGCAATTGAAAAATGCTCAATACCATTGTATACAAGCTTCTCATAAATTTCATCTGACACGATTAAAATATCTTTTTCTTCTGCAACAGCAGCAATTTCAGCAATCTCTTCACGAGAATAAATCATACCTGATGGGTTGCTAGGAGAGTTAATAATAACTGCTTTTGTTTTATCTGTCACAGCAGCTCTTAATTGATCCGCAGTAATTTTATAGCCTTGCTCACTTGTGCCTTCCACATAAACAGGTACACCGCCCGCTAATTTTACTTGCTCAGGATAAGATACCCAATAAGGAATTGGAATAATAACTTCATCGCCCTCGTTTAAAATAACTTGGAATAACGTATAAAGAATATGTTTTGCTCCAACACCTACAATTACTTCATTCGGCTTGTATGTAAGATTGTTGTCGCGTTGAAGTTTATCGATAATCGCTTTCTTAAGTACTGGAAGGCCGCCAGCAGGTGTATATTTTGTTAAACCTTTTTCCATCGAGTCAATGGCAGCATTTAAAATATTTTGTGGCGTGTTGAAGTCTGGCTCACCAGCACCTAGACCAATAACATCAATACCTTGCTCTTTTAATTCCTTTGCTTTGGCAGTAATTGCTAAAGTTGAAGAAGGTGTTAAAGTTTTTACACGGTTTGCTAATAAATTTTTCATACGGGATCTACTCCTCTTATAAATTCGTAATGCGCTTCCACCAGTCGCCGTCCTTAAACATAATATAGACATAGTTGAGCTTATCGTGATCGTTTAGGTATGTAATTTCCCAAACAGCACCAGGCTCCTCATAGCCTAATTTGGTATTAAGGACTTTTTGTACATTGCCTTCTTTTTTTAAAACCGATAATGCCTGCTTTTCCGTAATACCATCTTTTATAAGTACTTCCTTAATTGAATCAGCTTTTAGATTCGTCGGAACAAAGACAGCTTTTTTATCACCATTTTCATCTACCCCGAACACAGTGACATACGAATTTTTGCCATTATATGGGTAAGACTCCGAGACAATTGCGAGGGCTTTGGCATCGAGTGCCAACTGTTCAGCCTTCTCTTCAATTGAACGGAATGGAGCCTCGGCTTTCCAGAGTACTAAAATACTAATGACAAGTGACAATGAAACCATAAAGACAGAAATGAAAATCAACCAGTTTTTCATATATTCACCTTATGTTTCACATCTAGCGTATTCTTTAACATAGACGCCTGATGCTTTTGCATGTCTATAACTGCGTATACATTCATTTTGCTTTCCATTTTTGTCAACCTGCTTTCTTTCCTCATACCACAACATTATACAACAATTTTGTGCTGTCGTGTTTCTTAATTTCATATATTGTACGTTGATAGAATAACGTTTTCAAATGATTCGAGTAGTAATTTTTTTCTTTCTAGTGCAACCCTTAAAAATGATAACACTTTCAATTTAAAAAATCCTATTCACAATTGTAAATAGGAAGTAAAACTTGTCGCTAAATAACTATGTTAATCCACAAATAACATAGTTCGGACGACCGTCATTTATAGCGCTGTACAAGCTTTGATCTCCCTGCTTATATAAAGATTTTTTTGTAATTGACACAAACGTGCATGCCCACACCTTCTGACGTCAACGTCTCTTCTGGCAGTAATAATCGACAAACCCATACTTTGCTTTGAATATCGAACTCCTGCAGATTATTAAGTGTAGATATTTTTTAATAAGTACAATTATCTCCATTATTGTCCTAGTTGCCTATTGTTTTTACCCATATGATGAGGTAATGAGCAATTTTAAGAATTGAAAAGGGACGTGATGTTTTGACTAAAGAAGTTAACCCTACAGATCCAGCGACAATACCAAAATTTGTGGATGAGCTGCCAAAACCGGTTACCGCTAAACCTAAATATTATAAAGGCCAACAGAGAAAAAATTATTATGAACTTAAAATGATGCAAGCAGAGCATTCTTTCCATAAAGATTTTCCAAAATCAATCATATGGGGCTATAACGGGCTTTATCCCGGACCGACAATTGAGGCTACAAAAGACAAAAGCATTTATGTTAGATATAAAAATCAATTGCCCTTAAATCACTTTTTACCCGTTGATTTTTCACTTCATGCGGCAAACGATTCAAAGGAAGTAAGAACTGTTACACATTTACATGGCGCAAATGTAGATTGGGAGAGTGACGGCCATCCCGATGCATGGTATACAAGAGATTATGCGCAAACAGGTCCAAAGTTCAATAAAGAAATACATGAATATACTAATCATCAACCCGGCACAACACTGTGGTATCATGATCATGCAATGGCGCTAACTCGTTTAAATGTGTACGCGGGATTAGCCGGTTTTTATTTACTTCGAGATTCGCTTGAGGAGCGTTCTAACCTACCTTGTGGTGACTATGAGTATCCCATCTTAATACAAGATAAATCGTTTAATGAAGACGGCTCACTTTTCTATCCTGATGAACCACCATTCCCAGTTCCCGTTCATCCATCTATTACACCTGGCTTTGTTGGTAATACCATCGTTGTAAACGGGAAGGTCTGGCCATATTTAAATGTCGAACCTCGTAAATATAGATTTCGTTTTCTCAATGGCTCCAATAGAAGAGGTTATGTCATTAGCCTTTCAAACGGTGAGCCTATGATACAAATCGGAACAGACGGAGGCTTTTTAACAGCCCCTCAAGAAATTCAATCTGTAGAATTATTGCCGGCAGAACGAACAGATGTTATTGTCGATTTTTCATCATATGAAGGTCAGGAAATAACGTTAGTCAATTCTGATGAAGATTTCATTGATGAACATACACGTGTAATCATGCAGTTTAACGTGTGTCTTCCTCTACAGTGTGAGGATACTAGTGAAATACCAGAAAGACTCGCAGTATCAATGGATTTACATTCGCACGATGCACATATCGAGAGACACTTACCATTAACTGCTACGACAGATGATTTTGGTCGACCAATGTTATTATTAAATAATCGTATGTATCATGATCCTACTACCGAAAAGCCTGCACTTGATAGTATAGAGATTTGGAATTTTATAAATGCCACGCAGTTTGATCATCCTATTCATCTACATTTAATTCAATTTAAAATTCTAGAACGACGCCCTTTCGATATGGAGCTATATCAAAATGAAGGTAGACTGGAATTTACAGGTCCCCCTGAAAAACCACATAACTATGAGCAAGGTTGGAAGGATACTGTAAAAGCGGAAGCAGGAAAGATTACGAAAATTATTATGCATTGGAAAGATCATGTCGGCCATTATATGTGGCATTGTCATTTCCTAGAGCATGAAGATCATGACATGATGCGACCAATACTCGTCATGAAGGATGTTCACCCCGTGCAAGAGCTACATGCTGAAATCCAGCACCACGAAATTGAGCATTCGCCAAAACAGTATCATGACGACTCTACTATTGTTATGGGCAATAATGAGCATACTGTACCACTCTTGAACACTACTCCACATATCACGCCAACTGAAGAAATAGTAGTATACTCTCAAGCTTCTTTGCAAACAACGCATTTAGAAGACGAAATAGAATATACTCCGCAAACTATCCCTCTCTTAACTAGTACTCAAAACATTACTCACTCAACTGAAACAGCTTATTTAGAAGATAATGTGGAATATAATCAGCTATCTTCACCACTTTTGAACAATACTCAAAATATCACTTTTTCAAAAGTAGAACTGCCGGAACAGCAAATTGTTCGTTCTACTATTGAAAGCACCCCTCAACCAATCTTTCCGTCTACTGAGCTTCAATCTCGACAAAGAATACCTGCGAGGCGTCGAAGAAGATGGTACTAATGTTACAAATATAAATGGCTGGGACAAAACTGGTCATACTCTTAAAAAGCGCGAGAAATCAATTTTAGGAACATTGATTTCTCGCGCTTTTCTGATGTGAAGAAATTCTTTTTTTGAAAATATACTTATGTACCTGCCTCTCTATGATTTTAATTCTTTTTAAATAGACTATAAAGAATAGGTACGATAAATAATGTTAAAAAAGTAGAAGTAGATAGCCCGCCTATAACTACAACAGATAGAGACTTTGATATCATCCCCGTTTCATTCGAAATAGCCATCGGGATTAATGCACCCATTGTTGCAATTGCAGTCATCAAAATTGGGCGAATACGTACGACCCCAGCTTCAATTAAAGCTTGTTGCTTGGTCATTCCAAATCTTTCAAATTGCTTCACCTTATCAACTAGAACGATAGCATTCGTTACGACAATTCCATTTAGCATGAGTAAACCGATCATTGCTGGCATACCGATTGGTTCCTTTATAATATAAAGTCCAATTAATGCACCAATAATAGAAAATGGAACAGCGAACATAATAACAAATGGTGCCTTTCCTTCTTTGAAGGTAAAAACCATAACCAAATAAACTAAGATAACACTAATTGCTATGGCCATCGACAAATCTGTGAAACCATCATCCATCGATGCAGATACACCTTCCTTATAATAACTAATACTTTCAGGAAGCCGTAAGTTATTAATTACTTTATCTGCTTGAGCAGTTACATCTCCCACTTTTTCATTAGTAATTGTTCCATACACCATGATATATTCATTGCCATTTAGATGCGTAATTGAAGTTACATTATTAACCCTCTTAAGCTCTCCTAATTCATGCAGAAAGACTGGCATTCCCATTACATTACGAATTTGAAGCTGTCCTAAATCTTCAAGAGATGTAACTTCATCCATTTTCAACCCTAGGTTCACTTCTCTCGTTTCCTCTTCAACTCTCATGGTCGTTACTACATCCCCATTAATGAGTGTTCGAAGGCTTTGTGCAACTATAGCGTGCGTTATTCCTTTTTCAGCAAGTTTTTTATCATCCAAATCGAAAACGATTTCAGGTACTTCTCCTTCTAAAGATGTTGTCACATCCTCCATTCCTTGTACTTCTTTTAAAGCCGTTGTAATCTGCTCACTTGCTTTTTTAATATCCTCAAAATCCGCTCCATTTACAACTAGTGTGTATCTGCTTTCTTCCCCTCCGATAATTCCACCAATACCTGCGACTGTCATTTCCTCTGGTTCAGTGATCGTTGTTAATTGTAGGCGAACGTCATTTACATAGTCGGTCAAATTTCCAACAGAATCATTGACAACGAATGAAATCGTCGCACTTCCAGATTGTCCGTCAATATTAGAATTTATAAGGTTGATGTCCGTTCGATCTAATAATATATTTTCTACTCTACTTACGACATCAGCTGTTTTCATTGGAGCAGTTCCTTTTGCCATTGTGATGTCTATCTTGAAATCATTCACTTTCTCTTGTGGCAAGAAGGTTGTCCCTAGCCTCGGTGCAATAATGAAAATGGAACCTATCAAAATTAATAATGCTACGGTTAAAGTAATTAAACGATTATGTAAAACCCAAGTCAAACAGTTGCGATACCAAGTTTGAAGTCTATTTTCACGTGATTCTTTAGATGTAATTTTTAATAAAAAGATTTTGGACAATATAGGAACAATAGTTACAGCAACAATTAATGAAATCAACAATGAAATAACAATAGTCCATGCAAGTGGCTTAAAAAAACCTCCTACAATTCCTGGCACAAAGGCAAGTGGTAAGAAAACAGCAACAGTTGTGATCGTTGAGGAAGTAATCGCAGATGCTACTTCACTTGTAGCTTGCTCTATTAATTCTACATTTCTTTCTTTTGAAGCTCTTACTCTTCTAAATATATTTTCAATGACGACAATTGAATCATCTACAACTCGTCCAACTGCTACAGCAATACCAGCAAGTGTCATAATATTTAATGTATATCCCAATGCTTTCAACAACATAAAAGATGCAAAAATTGAAACCGGGATGGAGATGACGGCAATAATAGTCGAACGAATATTTTTTAAAAATAATAAGGTGATGATGATTGTCATTAATGCCCCTAAAAATACTTCACGTAGCATAGAATGGACCGATTGATTAATTTCGATGGATTGATCACGTAAGATTTCGACTTTAAAATCTTTCAGAATAGCTAAATTATTTATTTCTTTTTTCACTTGATCAACGATTGCTACTGTATTAGCACCACCTTCAGGAATTATGCTGAAACTTACGCCCTGTTTTCCATTAATGCGTGTCATATTGTTTGTGTAATCACTTTCATATGAAATTTCAGCTATTTCGCCTAAATTCGTGGTAGTAATATTTTGCGAATTTACTTCTTTAGTAAAAAGCTTTATGTCTTTAATGTCCTCAATAGATTTTAGCTCGCTATTTATTCGCACTGGCAATACTTCATTTGAAATGGAGATGTCTCCAGTCGGCATCGAAAGATTATTTGACAAAATAGCTTCTCGAACATCGTTTAAAGTAATTCCACTTGCCATTAATTGATGTGGCAAGAGTCGAATAATAACAAACTTTTCCGCTGTTCCACTGATTTCTATATCACTTATACCTTCTATTACAGAAATTTGTGGAATTATAGTATTCTTTACAAAGGTTTCAACTTCATCATTTTTTTCTGTAGCATATATACCCATTGAGAAAATTATTGGGTTTCCTCCAGGTTTAGTTACTTCATACCTCGGTTCCCCTGCAAATTGAGGCAACTGTAATTTATCTACACTTCTCCTTACGAGCTGCTCTGCTTCCTTCATATTCATTGTCATTTCAAATTCAATAGTTGAATATATGGCATTGGCTACACCGTTTGTATAAACATTTTTTCTCCCTTCTAGCTTCATAAATTCCCTTTCCATTTGCTCCCCCATATCATTCATTGCTTGTTCGGGTGAAGCTCCTTGATAAGGAATAACTACTGTTAAATATGGAATATCAATATTCGGGTACTTCTCACTATGTAATGTTTGTAATGAATAAATTCCGCCTACAATAATTAGAGGTATTACTAATATCATTGTTAAAGCATTTTTCATACAAAAGCGGATGAATCGTTTCATATTGCACCTCCTCAAACTATCCCAGTCCTTTTATTCCTACTCAATTTGTATAACAGGTAACAATAAATCTAGTTGAGTAAAATCATTACCTCGATACCACTCAAGAATGGAGCGGGTCGGTACCCATTTATGTTGAAGCGCGTATTGAAGTAATTTTATGTATCCGTCCTTGATCGTTGACATTTGTTCTTTAAATGGTAATGCCAAACAAATACAAGAAGGCATATGTTCAATAAAATCACTGTCAGCTATATCATTCATGTTTGTATTTGCTGGAACACCAAAGCCGATTTGAGCTTTGATTACATCTTGGCCAGATAAATAATTTAAATAATAACTTTTAATGCTAATATTTAATTGTTTTAATTCATTTGCTCTTTTTTCAAAGTGCGCTCCAAATTTACCCGTTGTGGATTGAGCTGTATACCAAATAATTTTTTCATCATTTTTATCAATTAAATAGATATCATCTCGAATGGAATTACTCTCCAAGTAACGTAAGCTAATATCCAACAAATCTCGTTTTTGTTTCATATTTTGAATCCACGTTTTCATCATTTCCTGGCGAGTCATTTCATCCTGCTCGTGTAAATAATTTTGAATTTCATGAATAGATACATCTGCTAATCGCAAAGTGGATATTAACTTTACAGTTGCAATTTGACTATCCGCATAAACTCGATAGCCATTAGAACTTCTTTCCTCCGGTAACAGTAAATTTTTGGTTTCATAAAATCGTAATGTACTTTTGGCTATACCTGTTCTTTCAGAGAATTCTTGAATTGTCATATACTTTTTCAAATCATCACACCTCTCTTAACTCCAATGTAAACCTTCAACTAACTTGAAGGTCAAGATATATTTCTAAATTTAGGTTACAATCCTTTATTACCCATAAAAAAGCCCTCCTAACATATTAAGTAGCTTGGCATTTGTTGAAACAATGTACTTTATATATGATCAAATAGAATTTTTCTCACTAACGATTCAACTTTTTAGAACCTTTGCATTCCCCTAAAAGTATATATTGAACTAGCATATACTAACTTAAGCATCTAAAAAGGGGGGTATTGATTTGTGCGCTAGGCGAAGTGACACACTTAATAAGAAAATGCAGATAAAACGTCAAACACAACATGTCCATAAATGTATAAAGTGTTCTAAATACCCTTGCATTTGCTGTGACAAGTTTTTCGTTTTAAATCTCGCTGGATTGAAGGATAATCTAAATTATGAATTATTAAGATATAAGGGACAGAAAGCTGAAATTGAAACCGTTTTTGGTACGATGGAGCGCGGAGTACTTTGCAATTTCGGCATTGATTTTATAGATATAAAAGAACAAGACGGTGCAATTGTTACAATCCTCAAAGACAAAATCAGCAAAATTTATTTATTCGCGGATAAAAATAATGACACTTTTTGTTGAGTCCGTTCCAAACTGTCTAAATTATTAGGCAGTTTTTATTATGTACGTCGTTCCAATTATCCTTTCTAAGTAATAGTCCATAATCGACTGTCATGAATAAAATATGTTAGTGGATTGCTTAGGAGGGATTAACCTAATGAAAATTAGACCACGATTTGTCTTATTTTTCTTTGTATTATTATTACTTGTAATATGTGTTCAATATATTAAGGGGCACTCATCTGTTGTCATGGAATACCCCGCTCCTAATAGCCAACTGGAAACAGTTCCTACAGAGATTAACATCACTTTTAAGGAGAAAATCAAACGAGCACAAGCCTCCCTTGAGGTAGTCGATAATAAGGGGCAAACGGTGACTAGTAATAAGGCTCAAATAAGTGACGATCAACAAAAAATCCGGCTAGAATTGCCTACTTTGCCGGATGGAATGTACTATGTTCACTATTACGTTGTCTTATTTAATGACGGACATTCTGTAAAAGGTTCTTATCGGTTTCAAATAGACAGTACTTTATTATTTAAGCAAATTGGAAATAATAATTTATGCATACCAATCTCATACCAGCAAGAAACTCTACAACTTTATGACCTAAAAGAAAAAGAATGGTTTATTTATTTAATGAAGGTCATTTATTATGCAGGCTTATCTTTAATCGTTGGTTGGGTTTTTTGGTGGAGGATTGTTCAAGGGTACTCAACTGAATTGAAGAAAAAATATATATCTTATGGGATCATTATTCAAATACTTCATCTAATTGGGCTTTTTTTAATGATTATAATGCAATTAAACATTACTACGATTTTCAACAACTCTGGTAATTCGTTGATTAATTCTACGTTCGATTTGATGTGGTATGTATCACTTGTCATATCACTCATTGGCTTTGTCTGTCTATTTCGCAAAAAATGGTTCGATCTAATCTGGATGTTTTTAATTTTAGCCTTAAATGGGTATTCATTTGCATTTGAAACACCTAGTCTTTTGATCATTAGTCATAGCGCCTTTCTCTTCGCATTTTCTATTTGGGCAGGACGGCTACTGTTTATACTCAGCTTTTGGCGTAAGCATCAATTATTTATCCATTCATTTTCATCTTCATTTTCCAAATACTCATTTTGGTGTATTATCGTATTATTAATTACTGGTTTCTTTGAGGCGATTGTTTATTTATCAAATACATTAGAATCATTAAACAATTGGCTATTTTATTTACTGTGTAAACTACTTGCTGTTATTGTGATAATTGCGACAGAAAAAGTCATTCGCTCCAAACTCTAACTACACTTGACCGTCCTTTTTATTTCTATCTTCATTTAATGCACAATCCATTATCCGAACGCTAAGAACGTACGGATAAACAGAGCATTCCAAATATTACATACGTAAGAATGGTACAAAAAATTATAAAACCGAAATCAGCCATTACACCAATCATCGGCCCCATTATTCCCGCCATTAATCCTCCTGAAACACCTGAAAGCAAAGTTTGGTAGTCCACTAATGCGCCAAATATTGCACCGATTGCCATGGCAATCACCGTAACAAAAATCGTAACCAACGTATAATGGCTAGGAAATGCATTGCCAAGAACTACACCAACAGCCAATCCCATCACTCCACTACTTAACATGGCGATATTCATACCAAGATGATAGCTAATTAAAAATTTTATCCTGTATAAAAAAGTATACGTGACAAAACAAACAATAAAATAACTCATTAATATTAACCAAAATATTACACTCAAATAGTCAGCTCCTTTATTTTCAATATATGTCATCTTCTTGTTATGAAATTCCCATGAAAAGAAATACCTGTTGTACAGATAAATTGATTACTTAGACTCTTACTAATGTTCCTTCCACTATACAAAAGTTTTGAAGTAGGTAGCTTAACTTTGGAAATTACAAAATTTTTTGTTATACAGGAGGAGATTTTTTTGAAGAAAACAAAAGAGGTTGTTGGCATTACAAACACATATGATTATGAACATCCGGAACTAAAAAAAGAGGAATGTTACACTTCTCCCGCGAGCCCTTTACCTTTATATGAATTGAAGTTATTACAAGAATTTATTCATGGTGTAAATATACAAAACCTTGGGGAGCATCTCCCCCATTTTAAAAAGCAAATGATGCTTATGAAATTTTTTAAATTTAAAAAAAATCAGCTTGTAGAGGTCTATTCCAAAAATGGCGATCAGAACATCCATACTGTGGGTAAAGTTCATACAATAGGACGAAATTTCGTTATGTTAAAAACACTCTTTACTCGGATTTGGATACCATACATTACAATTCACTCAGCTAAATCCCCGTTTGGCATTCCCGCAATTCATAACACACACCAAAATGTCGTGATTGATGAAGAGCTGCGAAAAAAACTATTAACAAACTTCAGTCATACGGTTTCAAATAAACAAGTATTAAGACAACAATTCTTTGAAGAATTATTAGAGACCAATTTGAAAACATGGAAAGGGACGAAGCTGACTATATATGCTACAACCTCAATAAAAGGAAAGATACTTAATATCACGCCTGGAAAGGTTTATTTAAAGCATCATGATGTGCCTGAAATTCCAACTGCTCATATTACGTATATAAAGCAAGGAAGAGTCACTTCTTTTTTCCAACGGTTATTTTCAAACTGGCTTGGACATAACAAAACCTCTAAAAAATCATTCGGACAATGGAAATCATTGTAATAAATTTATTTTAGCTCAATATAATAAATCGATGCATTCACAAATATAAGGAGGTGAAGAAAAGTGGGAGATCCAATAGTTCCTGCAAATGAGATCTTTTTGGAGATGAAAGGGAAAAACATATTACTGGTAACCGAGAGAAATCAATTAAATATTCTCGGTCAAACATTTAGACCTATTTTTTGTGGAAAAGTTGTAGAAGTCACAAATGGCTTTATCACACTAGATCCAGTAACTATTAAAATGCACAACGCTCCGTTTTTTAAATTTCCTACACCACTAAGTTTCCCTATGGAGCATATTGCAGTATTTACACCATTTGATTGTAAACGGAAACTTGTACTTGTATAGGTTTTCATTTAGAAATTTCATAAGAATAGGAGGTTCCTATGGATATAAATAAACTGGCTACACAACTTGGTATTAGCATGCCAGATATTAATACCATACGACAAACTGTTGTAACACAAGCTTTTGAGAATAATATAGGTGTTAGAGCATTAGTATTACTCTCCCAATACCCCTTTCTAATTATCGGACCTATTGCAGAAGTGGTTAGTGACTATTTAGTTATAGAGGCAGAGATTACGAATATAACGGAGCTTGATGGAGAAAAATTTCGAGTTCACATTGACGATATAGAAGTGTTTTATATTGAAAAAGAAAACAGACCTATACCTGATATAAGGAATGGCATGAATGATTAGACAATTTCACATTGTTGCTATCCCCATTCGTATTGTTGTCAATCAATTCGGTGACCACGATCCAGAGGGTATGATGTATGTATTAAAGGAAAATGAAAGTCTAATCAAACAAAAAGTCGCTAAGAATCCATTTACGCCAGTAGATTTGGTTGAGCCATTAGTTATTCGCGCAAATGTAGGTGATGATATTGAGGTTGTATTTGAAAATCAACTTCCCTTCAATGCATCGATGCATATTCAAGATGTAGAATATAATGTTTTTACTTCTGATGGAGCTTTTGTTGGGCGAAATCCAAATACGACAGTTCCACCAGGAAAAAGTATTGTATACAAATGGCAAGTTCATGTTGAAGGAACCCATTTTTTCTCTGATTTAGGAAATACATTATCAAGTGAATTAGGGAGTAATGTACATGGTTTGTTTGGTGCACTTTTTGTAGAACCACGGGGATCTACTTGGACTGATCCTATTTCAGGCAAACCAATTAATAGTGGTCTTTTTGCCGATATTCACAATCCATTACTCCCCTCTTATCGAGAATATGGTTGGTTTTTCCACGACGAGGAGGAGGTACACGATTTAACAGGGCAAAAGCCCATCAGTCCTCATACTCTTCAACCAGAAGCAACTCATTCCATTAACTACCGTTCGGAGCCTATGCGGAACAGACTACGATTAATTCAAGAAGGTGTTGTTTGTCCAGACTGTGAGGGCGAAGAGGTTCATCACGATTCTTGGGTATTCGGTGATCCAGCAACACCTATTTTACGAGCCTATATAGGGGATCCCTTAAAAATCAGGCTCATTCATGCGGGTATAAAAGAAACACATTCATTTCACTACCATGTCCATCAATGGTTTTCTGAACCAACAAATCAAAACTCCGACCTTCTTGATGTGCAAGCCATTTCACCCCAATCGAACTATTTAGTTACACCAGTATACGGGGCAGGTTCATTACAAGGTGCAATGGGCGATGCTATTATCCATTGTCATCTGTACCCCCATTTTGGAGAAGGCATGTGGGGAATTCAACGTAATTTTGATACGTTACAAGATGGTAGTCAGTGTTATCCGAACGGCGTGCCGATCAAAGCACTTAATCCACTGCCGGATCGACCATTACCACCAAAACCGACACCTGAGAAACCAGGATTTCCAAACTTTGTGCCAGGAATTGTCGGACTTAAAGCACCGCGCCCACCACTCGGCATTATAGGTGGTAGACCAGCTACTCAAATTGAAAAAAATTCTTTTGCACCGAATGCTGTTCCTGGGGCTGTTTTTGTCAACCCAGCTATTCCAGATGTAAACCCAGTAAGGACCTTTGATGTCGTTCTTATACAAATGCCTATTATTTATAATAAGCAAGGATGGCATGATCCTGAAGGTCGCTTATATGTTTTAGCTAAAGATGAAGAAGATATATTAGCAGGTAGAAAAGAACCCGAGCCATTGGTTATACGGGCAAATGCTGGCGAAGTAATACGTTTTAAATTTACAAATAAGTTACCCGAGACACTTGGCGGAAATGCATTCCAACTAGTCAACCGCACATATGAGGCAGGCATGCATGTTCACTTCGTTAAATTTGATGTTTTGTGCTCAGATGGTGCAAATGTTGGATGGAATTACGATTCAGGCATTCTTTCAGGTGAGACAATTCAATATCAGTGGTTTGCAGATGTAGAATTAAAAGCAACTTTTTGGCACGACCATTTATTTGCCAACGAACATCAGCACCACGGTGTTTTTGCCGGCATTAATGTTCAAGCAAGAGGCTCAAAATTTTTAAGCTCCGTTACTGGTAAAGAAATACAATCCGGTACACAAGCAACAATCGTCAATCCGTTAATTCCCGATTTCCGTGAATTAAATTTATTTGTTCAAGATTTTACGATGTTATTTGATAAAGACGGATGTCCACTCAATCCTCCACCCTTCCCTGGTTCACCAGAAGATCCAGGCGTTATGTCTATCAATTATAAAAATGAACCGATTCAATTTCGTTTAAAAAAACCCGTTCGTGATCCTGCTTATGTTTTCAGCTCATGGGTACATGGCGATCCTGTAACACCATTGCTTCAAACCTACAATGGAGATCCTGTTCGAATCCGTCTCCTTCAAGGCGCACATGAAGAGTCACATAGCTTTAATCTTCACCGTCAGCGTTGGCATAAAGAACGTCCCAACTTATCTTCAAAATTAGATCAGCAGCAACATATAGCTATTGCTGAATCCTTCACACTTGAATTTAACATGGAAGGTGAAGGAGATTTCGATATGCTCTATCATTATGGCTCTATCGATGATATTTGGTTAGGAAACTGGGGTATTTTTAGATCGTTTGAAAAAAGAGTTCCACATTTAATTCCTTTACCAGACCGAGACGCCCCACCGTCACGACACAATCCTTTACCAAGTCCTACGGGGAAACCCCCTGAAAAAGCAACAATACCGAAAGACGCAATTCCACCAAACTCGATTGTTCGAAAATATGAAGTCGCTGCTATAAATGCTCGAATTGACTATAACAATGAAGGAGATCACGATCCTTTTGGAATAATTTTCACACTCAAGGAAAATGTAAAAAATATTCATTTACAGAAAGTGAATCCAGAGCCTTTAATATTACGTGCAAATGTTGGAGAATATGTAGAAATCACACTTACGAATGAATTGAACGATACATTCCATCACGGAGCCTTACATGGTTATCCCGAGGTACCTGTTAGCGCACCATTTCCCCCGTCACAACGAATTTCATTACACGCTCAACTAGCTATTTATGACGTTCAACATTCTGATGGAGCAACTGTAGGATTCAACCTCGATCAGACAATTGCTCCAGGTGAGAGCATAAAGTATATCTGGTATATCGATACTGATTTTGGGTCAGCTAATTTATGGGATATGGCCGACATACGAAATCATCGACACCACGGGGCATTCGGCATACTAATTGCTGAGTCTAAAGGGTCAAAGTATCTCCATCCAAAGACCAGAAGAGAGGGTAATCTAGGACATCAGGCTATTATTTCAAATCCTTTGCTCCCTGAGTTTAGAGAATTCTCTATCGTTATGCATGATGGGGTAAGACTTGTTGATAAAAAAGGGAATGTCATTATTGATCCCGAACCACTCCTCATCAAAGCAGAGGAAAAAGTGGAAGATTTTGAAGACCAAGGCTCAAGAGGCTTTAATTACCGAGCAGAAAGATTTAGTCATTTTGTAGAAAATCTAAATAATGTTTTCAAAGTTTTCAGTGCTACTCAAGTAAGAAATCCAAGCACACCACTATTTTTGGCTTATCCTGGAGACCCCGTAACATTTCGTTTTGCATTCCCAGCTGATAAACCGAGAGCTCATACATTTACCATTCATGAACATCACTTCTTTAGAAGTAAAAAAGATATGTTTTCTTCAATAGTTTCCTTTAAAGGCGAAGCTACTGTTGGAAGTAATGACGATTTCCTTTTATTTTATGGAGCAGGTGGACTATCTCAGCAACCAGGAGACTATTTGTATCGTTCAGGAAATATTAGATGGGATATTGAATTAGGTTTATGGGGTATTTTTAGAGTCCTAAAAAGTAGAAATTCATTGTTAGCTCCACTTAAAGATTATTTAGCATCAACTGAAAATGAAGGTGATTCCACATGAAGCGCTGTAAAAAATGCAAAAAACTAACATGTTCCTGTAATAAATCCAACCCCAAAATTCCAACTCCTGTTTTTTCTTCTCCAACTAGCTCACTACCAAAGGCACAATTAAATGAGTTGAAATTTTGTATAGATGAAGCAAATCAACTGCTACAATCACTAGGTTCAGAAAGCGACGTAAACAATACTCGCCAGCTTCAATTACATTTCCTTAAACTTCAAGGTGTAAATGTGAAAATAAAAATTAATTGCAAATTTATAGAAAGAACAAAAGATGAAGATACAATAAAAAATCGAGTAATTGAGACAATTGAAGAAAAAGCAGGTTTATTAAGTATTGCAGGACGAGATTTTATCCAGTTGAACACGAATTGTGGACCTATCTTTATTTTATATACGCGACTCATTTCACTATCCCACATTAACAACTCTCAAGAAGAAGAGCCATACGATTTAGAAATGCTTAAAAATAAAGCTCTCGTTTTAAATTTCGGAGAATTTGTGTCAAAACGTCCTTCATTAATTAATTTATTTTTTGGCATCCCACTTTATCAGCAATTACAAAATTATATAAGAGAAACTGTTCAAGTTAAAACGGATCAACTGATGAAAACAGGAACCTTATTGTCAGCCACTGAAAACAACATTCATATAAAAAACCAAAAAGGCAATCATCATGTAAATATTAATGATATTACCTTTTTGCAAATTTTGAAAAACAAATGGATAAAGTGCTGATTATCCTCACTTCCCATATAAAAAAGCCATACTTCCCCTCAACAATTAGGGAAATTTGGCTTTTCATCTTTTATAACTAAGCTAGTTAGTTTAAACTATATCATTTGCAAATAATCTAAGCTAGTTTCGTCAGTAACTTGCCTGTAAAGCCTCTTCATAGACAAGTTTAACATCTCAGAGGATCAACAATCATTGTGCTGCCTCGCTCTTTTCAAATCGTAAAATCCTCTTTGTGGCAATTGCCATCACTACCATAGCAATACTAATCATTAAAATAGGAACGTAGACTTTAACACTAAATGCTTCAAATAATAGGCCATACAATATTTGCCCAATCGGTGCCATACATTGTGAAACGGCAATGATAATAGCCATGACCTTCCCTAAGTTTTCATTAGGCGTTTCTTTTTGTACAAGTGTAATAACATATATTGAAATAACGGTCAGAATCATAGCTATGATAAGCGCACTACCGACAAATAAAGTATAAGACGGATAATAACCTATATTAAGAATGAGTGGCGTAACTGCTAGAGCCATTGGAACAATCAATAAAGCGGTGATAAACACCCAAAAGTATAAATTATTGATGCCCATTTTTTTCGCAAAGTATCCCATAGATAAAGCTCCTAAAATTGTAGCAAAATCGATTAACCCCATCCCTACACCATACAGTGTATCACTACTTTGCATTGTAACACGGAGAATAATCGGTACACCCACGACAAACAACGGAGTTAGTAATAAATTTAATAATGCCGCTAAAATCATACATTTGAATATAAAAGATTTCTTCACTACATAGCTAAAGCCCTCTTTCAAATCATTTACAAGCGTCGGAATAATATGTCCGCTCTTCTCTCGTTGGATAAATGGTATATGAATAAACATTTCTAATATGGCAGAAAGGAAAAAGAACACACCACTCACTATGACAAGTACTTTTAAGCCAATCATACCGTACAGTATTCCGCCTAATACAGGAGCAGCTACATTAGACAATGATTGAATACCATTAACAATTCCATTTGCCTGCTCAAGCTTTTCCTCTTCTACAAGTACTGGAATACTGGCCATCACTGCAGGTGCGTACATTGCACTAACAAAGGAAAGCAGTACCATCACAACACCAATAAGCCAAACGGAACTATTACCAATCGCTAGCATTGCGAAGAAACTAAACACAATTATGCTACTCGTAAAATCGAAAATCACCATTAAATTGCGTCGATTAAACCTATCAGCAATTGCTCCCCCAAGAGGTGCAAGTAAAATTGGGACACTCGATATCGCAAATAGTACTGCAAAAAGATCTGCACGTCCTGTAATATCTAGTACATAAAGCGATAAGGCAAACCTTAAAAGTGCAGATCCTAAAATAGAAATAATTTGCCCAATCACCATCAGGTTAAAATCTTTTGAAAAGCCTTTTCTATTAATCTGTGATTCCATTCATTAGACCCCTTTCTTTAACATTCATGACCCTTTTGAAAGTGTCGAATATTTTTGTATTATAAGAAGAAAGACATTACTAAAAATACTTATAGTACTTAACCAAATGAGCCACTTAATTTGTGAACTCCAAGATATTATTAACAATAAGAACCCTACGATAATGGATACATAATTTCCAGTGCGACTATTTTTTGAATTCCGACAAAATTTCCCCTTAACCTCATACGCAGATTTCTTTATTTTACGTTTCATAAGATAAACTTTTTCTTTTAACTTCTGCTCAGTATCTTTTGCTTTTTGAGGATAAGAAAATGATGTTTCTCCTTTAATCATGGCGTTCTTCATCTCCATAACGTCGTTTTAATAACTCTGTTAAAACTCTCTCTTGGAAGTCCGAAATCTGTTCTGGTTCCTTGATCTCCATATTTACCGTTTCTTCATACCCATCTAGTTCCTCACCATCAAAACGATAAAGTTTTTGCAATAACTTCCACAATGTTTCAATTTCCTCAGTTTTAAAGTCTTTAAAGATATCTGCTAAAAAGTAAGTAGACTTCTCCGAACAAGCAATTAAAGCTTTTTTTCCCTCTGAAGTAATCTCGACATTGATCGATCTTTTATCTAATTTACTTGGTATCGTTTGGACATAGCCTTTTTTCACAAGACTCGTTATTAACTTATTCGCAGTCTGCTTAGTTGTACCAAGCTTTTTAGCAATATTTACGAGTGTTGTATTTTCTACTGGTAAATGGGCAATGGCAATAAGAGCCATATGCTGTCTCGAAGTTAATACTTCTAAATATTCATCTCCTTTTATTTGAACTTTATTGACAACTGAAAACAATGTCGCATAACTTTGCTGCATAAAATGCAATTCCTTCAATAAAAGATTTAAATCCATATGTAGCACCTCTCTATTTAGTCACCATGTTTACTAAATGATACATAACGATTTCCCAAAAGTCAACATGGTGACTTTTATACTTTTCAAATAGAATGAGATACCATGCTAATAGACCGACTGTCGGTTTATAATATTATATGATATCCCTCCAAAAAAAGGAACTTATTTTAAACATCTTCTTGAAAAAGATAGAAAATTTTTCACAGGAATAAAAAAAACTATCCATTTAATCATTTTATACTAAATTATGAAAAAATTAATTTTTTCATTGAAGGCACTACCAATATTCCTTTTAATAGTATATTATATTCGTTGTTTCCTTTTTTTGAAAAACTTGATTAAATAGGTGATTTCGTGAATCAATATTTTCAATTTTTGTTCCTTTGCCATAGATTACCAAGCAGATCTTTTTTTTATAGAGGTGTTCAATTTCCGATTTGCGCACGTTGCACTGGAATTTGTATAGGATATGTAATTGGCATTATATTGGCATTATTTAAAGTTCCACCTTTTTTTTATGCTCTTATTTTAACAATTCCTATGATTATAGACGGAACAGGACAATTATTTAATAAATGGGTTAGTACTAACAATCGGCGATTAGTAACAGGAATACTCGGTGGAATAGGCATTGTTTTTATGATTTTACACGCCGCTCTCTTATTTTGGAATCTAACTATTTTTCTCTATAAAAAAGGGGAATATATTGGTTCATTAATTTTTAACTAAGGAGATTGAAAATGTTTTGTACATACTGTGCATCCAATCTATCAGAGCATGCAGAAATTTGCCCAAATTGTGGTGTTAGAAAATTCAAAGTACATAATTACTGCCATCATTGCGGGAATGAATTAAATTCTTTTCAAGAAATGTGTACTTCATGCGGTATTATTTTAAGAAAATCTCCAAAAGGTACTCATCCACTAGCTCCTGCATTACTTACATTTCTAATACCAGGTGTAGGCCAAATCATTAATAATCAAATGGGTAAGGGATTTCTTTGCTTATTTATATTTATAATGATTTCTGTTTTTATTTTAAATAATTTAATAATTGGATTCATAATTGTTGGTTTACCTATTTTAATTGATGCTTATTTAATCGGGAAAAAATACTATGAGGGAAAAGTAGTAGGAAAATGGGAATTCTTTTAATTTTCTTTTAGGAGGTATAATTTAATATGTTTTGTCCACACTGTAATGAAGAAATTGCGGCACAAGCAGAAATTTGTCCAAAATGTGGTGTTCGTGTAAATAATACAAACCCAGAGGATAAACCAAATATAGCAATTAACATCCTTTCTTTTTGTTGTGTACCGCTCTTAGGGATTATTATGTACTTTGTATGGAAAGATGAAAAGCCTAAAGCAGCTAAATCCGCTTTAATATGGGGGCTTGTTGCAGTCGTTGTATATGTAGTAATAATGTTCTTATTTGGAATATTAGGGTTTGTACTTGGTTCTATCGACGAGTATAATTATTAAAAAGATGCTTGGACTTAGCTAGTCGAAACTTTAAAAAACGCGAGGAATCAATTTTAAAACATTGATTTCTCGCGTTTTTCTGATGTGTAATTTTTTATGTTCCTGCCACCTATCCTCATTACCTGCTCATTTCATATTCAGTTCATAAAGACATGCTATAGTTAGTAACATAAAAGATTCATATTTTATTGTTGATGAAATCGAAGGAGGATTTACATTGCAGGAGGCATCAAAAGATACTACAAAAATGAAGGATTGGCGGCGCTTTGTTCACTTAGTCAAACAGGCTGAGCCACCAATATGGCTTTTAATTATTGCATTAATAATGAGTTTAGCTACTACGGGCGTAGGCTTTATCGTTCCGTTATTTACAAAAAAATTAGTCGATGGCTTTTCATTAGCATCCCTTGATTATTGGCAAATACTTTTATTAGGGATTGCTTTTATCGCACAAGCTATTGCGGGTGGACTTTCCATTTATTATTTAAATCGTGTCGGACATCATGTTGTCGCGAAATTGCGAGATCAGCTCTGGAGAAAGCTACTTCATTTACCAATTCCTTATTATGATGAGAACGATACAGGTGAAACATTAAGTCGTGTTACGAATGACACAGCTGTTGTCAAGGATCTCATTACTGAACATCTTGCGAACTGTTTATCAGGCGTTATATCTATTATTGGATCAATCATCATTCTATTAATCTTAGACTGGAAAATGACCTTAGTCATGCTGATTGCCGTTCCGCTTGCTATGGTTATTTTAATGCTGTTAGGAAGACGAATGTTTGTCATTTCAAAAGGAATGCAAGATGAGACAGCAAAATTTACGGCTGTGCTCAATCAAGTTTTACCGGAAACACGATTAGTAAAAGCTTCAAATGCCGAGAATATTGAATATGAGCGTGGTAAGAAAGGTATTACAAACCTCTTTACATTCGGCTTGAAAGAGTCTAAAATCCATGCTCTTATTTCTCCTCTCATTTCGTTTGTATTAATGTCAGTTCTCGTGGCCATTATTGGATATGGAGGTGTACGAGTTTCTTCAGGAGAACTTACAGCTGGCGACATGGTGGCATTTATTTTATATTTGATCCAAATCATCATGCCGATGACCCAATTAACAATGTTCTTTACACAGCTTCAAAAAGCAATGGGTGCTACTGAGCGAATTAGTGCATTACTTGAGCATGAGGAAGAAAATATTTTCGATGGAAACATATTAGAAAAAGTGGATCAACCGATTTATGTAAAAAATGTTGACTTTGCTTATGGGGAAGATCTAATTTTATCGAATATTAATTTTACCATTGAACCAGGTCAAGTTACGGCAATCGTAGGACCTAGTGGCGGAGGTAAAACAACAACATTTTCTCTGTTAGAAAGATATTATCAACCTACTAACGGAAATATTACACTTGGAGAAACCCCTATCAACACGTACTCCCTACATTCTTGGAGAAGCCAAATCGGCTACGTTGCTCAGGAGAGTGCACTGCTGTCTGGTACGATTCGTGAAAATATTTGCTATGGCATTGACAGAGAAGTGCAGGATGAAGAGCTTGATAGAGTTGCTAAAATGGCCTATGCCGATCAATTTATTAATGAATTACCAGAGCAATTTGATACAGAGGTAGGAGAACGAGGCATTAAACTTTCTGGTGGTCAACGACAACGAATTTCTATCGCTAGAGCACTTTTGCGTGACCCTCAAATATTAATGCTAGATGAAGCAACATCTAGTCTAGATAGTAAATCGGAAATCTATGTACAAAAAGCATTAGATAATTTAATGCAAGGTAGAACAACACTTGTAATTGCACACCGTCTATCTACAGTAGTAGATGCTGATCAAATACTTTTTGTGGAGAAAGGACAAATTACAGGCAGCGGCACGCATGAAACTCTATTTGAGACTCATAACATGTATCGAGAGTTTGCCATGCAACAATTACGTATCAAAGAGGAATAACGGAGGGATTTGTTACCCATGACAAAACTATTAATTGTAGATGATGATGCGCATATTAGAGAATTGGTAAAGGTATTTTTACAGAATGAGGGTTTGGAGGTAATTGAGGCTATGGACGGTGTGGATGCATTGTCCAAATTGGATTCCGAGAAGGTGGATATGATTATAATGGATATCATGATGCCAAATATGGATGGCTGGGAATTATGCGAAGAAATACGTTCATTTAATGATAATCTACCAATCTTAATGTTAACTGCCAAGGGAGAAACCTCGCAAAAGGTAAAGGGTTTTCATCTTGGAACAGATGATTATCTTGTTAAACCATTTGAGCCAGCAGAGCTGATTGTCCGTGTGAAATCAATACTTAAAAGATACCATATTTCCCTATCTCAACTTGTGGAAGCTGGCAATATTAAGTTAAATCGTAATACACACGAAGTCTTGTATAACGATGAATCTTTAACACTTCGTTTAAAGGAATTTGAACTATTATTTACGTTAGCAAGCTATGCTGGAAAAACTTTTTCACGTGAACAGCTAATCGAAGAAATTTGGGGATACGACTATGAAGGTGATGAACGTACAGTCGATGTTCACATTAAAAGACTTCGTCAACGTTTCCCTCAAGAAACAAGCGGATTTTCTATTCGTACAATTCGCGGCCTAGGCTATCGATTGGAACTTGTTTCATGAAAAGACTAAAAAATTTTTTAAAGCTTTTTTTAACTTTAATGCTTCTTCTTTTCATTAGCATCGTCTTTGCTTTTATTTCCTACCATATAACGTCCTGGCTTTATGATTGGTTAGGCAAACATCCACAAGGTTTCTGGCTTCAATTATGGACCGTAGTCGGTGTTTTTGTTCTCTTTGCTTGCTCAGTCATCATCACCTTTTTAATTGGACTAAAAAGACAACGGAACTATTGGAATACGATTGTAGATGCATTGAGCCGGATTGCTAAAGGTGATTTTACTGTTAAATTAGATCTGAAAACAGATGAAGAGCAGTTTGGTCAATTAATACATGGCATCAACCATATGGCAGTCGAATTAGGTGAAATGGAAAGAATGCGCCAAGAATTTATCTCGAATGTATCACATGAAATTCAGTCACCTCTAACATCTATTAATGGCTTTGCTAAAGCGTTGAAAAACATTGACCTCCCTGAGGATAAGCGACGGCATTATTTAACAATCATTGAGATGGAAAGTAATCGACTATCAAAAATTAGTGACAATTTACTAAAGCTAACGTCGTTAGAATCACAACACCACCCCTTCGAGCCAAGGCATTACCGACTCGATAAACAATTGCGCAATGTCGTACTAACACTTGAACCAAATTGGCTAGCTAAAAATATCTACATGAATATGCAATTAGAAAACATTTCGCTAATAGCGGATGAAGATTTAATGAATCAAGTATGGATGAATTTATTAAGCAACAGCATTAAATTCACGCCAGCTGCTGGCACTATTACAATATCTATGCTGAAGAAAATGGACACGATCACCATTGCCATTCATGATAATGGTATAGGTTTAACGCCGGAACAACAAAAGCATATATTCGAGCGATTTTATAAGGCTGACCTATCGAGGACAGCTGAGAATGGCGGGAGTGGTTTAGGACTATCGATTGTAAAGAAAATCATCGATATGCATAACGGGGAAATCACTGTTGAGAGCAAGCCTGCTGAATTTACAACATTTTTTGTAACACTGCCATTAGAAATCAATAAGGCTCGTGCAAACGAATAGGAGATTCATTCTTCGTCCGCACGAGTCTATTAGGCAGATGAACTAGTAAGCTATTTTTCTAAAATATTGATAAACTTTTTCGAGTTTTCTGTTTTGTCTCCCCTTCTGACTTTCCATATTGCCAAATTCAAAAAACTTTACTTGTTTAATGCCAACAAAATTAAATAACGCTCTCTTCATTAATATTTTATGAGCATTATTTAGCCATAATAGTGGATATTTTGTTGGCCCCTTCATTGTCGAAATACACACCACTGATTTTCCTTTAAGAAGCCCCTCAGGAAATAGTCCTTTTTTATCTTTATAAGCAAAATTGGCCGCAAACAATTGATCAATATACCCTAAAAGCATTGCCGGCGGCCTTCCCCACCATATCGGATAAACAAAAACGATTTTATCAGCCCACCTAATTTGTTCTCGATATTTCTCAAGTTTTGGATCACGAAACATATCACGACGGCGTTTCTGTTCATGAAATACTAAAAGCGGATCAAATTGCTCCTCGTATAAATCTAGTATTTGAATCTCCTTTATGAATGGATTGTCATTACAGCCTTTCATAACCTCCTGAAAAAAAGCATAATTCAAACTTTTATGATTGGGATATGTATAAATAACTAATGTGTTCATCATGCATCCTCCATTACTTATCATTTGATAACAAAATCATAAATCACCTAACTTTAGTTGTCAAATGATAATTGTTTTAAGATAAGTTTTTTGTTATCTTGTCTGTAAGAGGTGAACACATTTGGACAAAAAAGAATTATTTAATCAGTTCGTAGCATTTACAACATCAGTACATCAAGTAACACATGAACTAACTCAAAACGTTAAAATCGATAATATTACACCTGTACAATATAAAATTTTAGAATATATAAAAGTAAGCCAGCCAGTTACGCCTACTGAAATCAGTGATTGCCAGCATATGTCCTTACCTAATACAAGCCGTGAATTACGCAAATTACAGGAAAGAAAGTTTATCGGAAAAATTAGCGATACCAAAGATCGAAGAAAGCACTATGTTTGCCTTACAGAGGATGGAGAAAAAATAATGGCGGAAGCATTCGCCTGTATTGATGAGCGCTTTCAACAACTTATTCAACATGCATCTAAGAAAGATTTAGAGGACATTAGTTATGCTTTAAACATTCTAGACGAAAAGGTCTTTAATCCAAAATCATAAAAAAACCTGCATTGTTTTTCATTAGGAACAGCAATGCAGGTTTTTTCACTGTTTATTATATTGACAAAGAAAGCGTTCTACACCTGGGTATTTCTCTCTCCTAGGCTAGTTATGAAAAAACCATAGCGTCGATAAAAATCTACAGCCTCATAATCCGTTTCAGCAACTACAAAATGAATTAGTGTGTTTTTATCATCACGATTGACTCTACGAATATTACTATAAATCGAATCTGGAAAATGATAATTGTGAAGATGAGTAATCATATCCCGCGAAGTAGTACCAAGCTTTAAAATCATTTTCTTATCTTCTTCAAAAACGAATTCCTCAAGCATATTCGTCTTTATTAATGCTTTAAGTAAGTGACCTTCATTTATATAAACTTGGTTATAGTTTTGCATATAACAAGTTGCTTGTTCCAAAACTGTTAAAACATCATTTGTTATTAGAACATTAAATAAATTATGACTGGTAACATTCTTGTCTGATATTAGATCAAGTTCATTAACTAAGTTTCTTATAGAAGCTTCATCTATAGTACATTTTAATACTATTTCGCCAAGGACCCCCTCTTTTTCTTTTAAACAAGCAAATAAAAAATGAATAGGCTGTAACACTTTACGCTGTGAAGAGAACGCTTCTTTTCCGCGTTCTTGAAGATCCTTAACATACGATTTGTTAATTTTATATAAGCCGAATTCATTTGCCTGTCACCCTTTCATTGATTTTTTTCAACTTCTCAATTTTTAACACTTAAAAAACAATGTTAAATAATTGAAATATTAGGATTTCATCATACCATTAATCATTTTATCTATCATAAATAAAATTGAAACTATTGATTTATCTACCAAAAATTAGGTATTTCATTAAAACATATGTTGAATATAGTGGAGGCTAGAAGAACGAAGGCTAAACTCACGTCCTGTGATAACGCCTTCGTGACCAACATCGTGTTGGCCCGAGACCCTGGAGCGCAGCGAAGCAGCTCATCAGACGCCCCCAGGAAAGCGCCCAGCCGGAACGGAAATCAACCACATGTTATGGTAATAATCCTGTTTAATGTTAATTCCCCCTTATCCTCGCTATTAAGAAAACGTTAATACCTATACATCGTCACCCATTTGCATTTTTTTTAATAGTATAAAGATGTATAGAAGGAGGAGACATAAGTGGAAGTAGCAGTGTTAGACAAGAAGTGGATTGAAGATCATTTTGAAACACTTCCATTATGGCAACAGTCAGCATATACAGACTTCGCTGCCATGGTTGCAGATGAAGCAAATACGTTTCCCTGTATTCCAGCTAGAAAAGGCTTTTTATCGAACGAGCTTCGCTATAGTTTTATCGGAGATCCACGAGAAGAGCAATCGATAAAGACGTTAGCACGATGCTTAAAGGAATACGATAAGTACGCTAAAACGTTTGGTCAGTATACAACACATACCATTTTCTTCAAGACCCCTAATGATATGCATAAAAATTTCGATGTTGAGGATTATAGAAATTTATTTTGGTCTGTTTTAAACAATTTGACGAAATTAGATGATATCGATTGGCCAAAAGAAATTCCAACCGCTCCAGCGCATCATGAATGGGAATTTTGTTTTAACGGTGAGCCTTATTTTGTGTCTTGTGCAACGCCCGCACATAAATTGCGCAAGAGTCGTAATTTCTCTACTTTATTAATGGCCTTTCAGCCACGCTGGATATTTGAAGAAATGAACGACTCTACTGTCTTTGGTCGAAAATTAAAGAAGCTTATCCGTCAACGCATTAACGAATACGACGCTATCCCAGCTCATACTGATTTAAAATGGTATGGGCAAGAAGGTAGTTATGAATGGAAGCAGTATTTTTTAAGTGATGATAATAGTAGTGCATCGAAATGTCCTTTTTTACGCATGCAACATTCTCTGATCTTTCCACAGAACAAAGAACAATAATCAATTATGCCTCGGCATAATTGCGTCCGAAATCGGCTTTGGGCCAACAGATGTTTTTTGCGCGAAAGCGTAGTGCTAACGCAACGTCAGCAACGTGGTTTTGTCTGTGCGAAAGGAAGCGACAGCACAAGGGTTTTATCTGCGCGAAAGCGAAGCGACAGCACAAGGGTTTTATCTGCGCGAAAGCGAAGCGACAGCGGCAACAGCATGATGTTGGTCACTCAGTCATGTGTTCACTTTCGCACAGATAAATTACCACAGAACGTGGCGTTCTTAGACTGAGTTCTTCTATTTCAGCGGATGTCTTTTGTACCGAAAGCGTAGCGACAGGTACAGATGTTTGGACACCCGCCGAAAGAAGTTAAACATGCTTACCGTATTTTTGCCTTTTCATAACAATCCAAGTCGCAATTCCTATAATGATAATAAAAAGCAGGCTCACGAAAAAACCGAGTCTGCTTGTTTTTTCCCCTAACGTCCCAGACACCGTTACCAAAATGAGCAACATCCCGATACCATTCTTCACATGCCCCCACTTCGACAGCTCCATTAGCTTTCTATATGTCACTAAGATAAAGAGCCAGTTATAAATTAGCATTAGCCCTGCAGCTGTAACCAAATATTCAAAAATCTTTTCTGGCATAAGAAAACCTATAACAATAGTGATGATTAAACCACTAGCTAAAAAGAGAAATGCAGGAAACGGAATCTTCATCTTCCCTTTTTTCGCCAAAGCCGTTGGAGCATCATGATCCTCTGCCAATGTAATGAGAATCGTTATGACCGCATATAAAGAGGCGACCATTGTTGAAAAACCTGCAATAATCAACACTCCGTTAAAAATATCTGCAAAAAAAGGTATGTGATAGCCATTAAGTGCTGTAATAAATGGGCTTTCCTCAATATTAAAGTCCTTCCAAGAAACAAGTGCCAAGGCAAGCATAATAGCCATTATAAAAATGATAGTTATAGCAATAAGCATCACTTTACCAGCTTTCGGTGCTTCTTTAGGATTTTTTAAATCAATGACCATTAACCCCATAACCTCAATTCCACCAAATGCATAAAAGGCATATAGTAGCCCAAGCCATATTCCTTTCACACCTTGTGAGAAAAATTCTTCATAATTTGCATGCAATGCAGCGAGTGCCGTTGATTCCGAATTAAATCCTTTTATTATTAAGACAGCCGCTACTATAATAAACATCACAACCGCCGCTGCCTTTAACGCACCAAAAATATTTTGAAATTTTTCAAAGCCCTTCATACCCGTAAGAATAACAGCTAATCCAAGTGCAGCATAAATAGACGCAGCCATCCATAATGGAAGCGTCGGAAACCACAACTTTGTGAAAATACCAAGCGCCGTCAATTGGCTACCCATAATAAGCATCTCAGAAATCAAGTAAATCCAGCCATTACTAAATCCTGCCCAATTGCCAAAAGCTTGCTTTGCATACGTACGGAATGATCCCTTATCTGGATTATCAACTGACATCTTAACAAGAGCATCGTAGACAATATACGTAGCAATTGCCGCTAACAAAAAAGGAATCACCACAGCAGGACCACTCTTATGAATGGCCATACTTGTCCCAAGAAAAAATCCTGTTCCTAGTGTACAACCTATACCGAGAAGCGAAAGCTGCCACCAAGACAACCTCCCTTTACTTGTTTTAGATGTCATTTTGATCCCCCCTCCTGCCTTTTGGCTACTTTCTTAACAATGGCAATGTCATGCAACGAATGCCACCACCGCCTTTTTCAAGCTCCGTGACATCAATTTCTATCAAATTTTTCTTTTGTAATAGTGGATGCTTCGTCCAGTGCTGCTTCGCTGCTTGCTTACTAATTAACAGTGTTTCGGGATTAAGATTAATAAAATTGATATCAGGGATTGTATTATATTTTTCAAGCCAGTAAACGTCAAAGCCATGGTGATTTAAAAATTGCTCGGTCATTTCAAAACGATTTGTTTGAGCTGTGAACACGTGTACAGGAAAATAACGCATAAAGTTTTTAGCTATTAGCAGATTAGCGTTCGTCACATTACAATTCATATCTAAATGAAGTGTATCGGCGCGTCTTGGCAAATCAATGATTGCAATTTCCGAAAATCCTTCTTGGAAGATACGATCCTTGATACTTTCCACTGCCTCTAACGTTGTTCTCATTCCAATATTAATAAGTACGGCATCCTTATTTAAAATCAGCACGTCTCCACATTCTAAAGCAGTAGAAGGTTGTTTCACTTTTAAATGTTTTTCTGGAAACCACTTTTCTAATAGCGAGTGTGCATGTGGATACTCTGGACGCCTTAGCGAACTACCCGCCTCACCACGGAAAATACTATTTCCTATAACACAGGCTAGATCGCGTACAAAGTATCTATTAATAAGCTGCTCACTTACTATTTTTACATCAGTTGATAGCTCTTTCGAATAATCAATAACCTTGACACCCGCATTTTCTAGTGTTGTCTTAAATCCCATGAAATTCTCCATTGCTTTTACATGATTAACAGCAGCATCCCATCCTACATTTTCAGCTATTGTTAAATCTGGTACATCTAATTTTGAAGGTGCACAAAGCATAACAACCTTAAGTTCTTCATGCTCCGACCAACAATTCGGTTGAAATGAGTCCATATTGTATTCTCCCCTTCTTCATGACTATCTTTGTTAGCGTTACCACCAAGATTGAGATTATACAAATTAAAGGAGGATTTTTTTGTTATTTAGACAATTCATATATAAGGACAATAACAAATACAGAAATGAGTGTAACTATGGAATACTATCAATTATGCCTCGGCATAATTGCGTCCGGAATCGACTTTGTGCTCGCACAAAGAACTCCTTCCCGATTCTGCGACATCCGCCGGAGGCTTTGGGCCAACACGATGTTGGTCACTCAGTAGTTGCCACAGGACGTGGCGTTCTTAGACTGAGTTCCTCTATTTCAGCGGATGTTTGGACACCCGCTGAAAGAAGTTAAATTTTTAAGACAATATGTAGGACACCAACCCATCATTTTACCTGGTTCAGTTGTATTAATTCTCAATAACGCAAATGAAGTGTTATTACAAAAAAGATACGATGGAGGTTGGGGGCTTCCAGGCGGTTTAATGGAATTAGGGGAAAGCTTAGAAGATACCGCAAAAAGAGAAGTTTTAGAAGAAACAGGTTTAGTTATAGAGGATCTAAAGTTATTAGGTGTTTTTTCAGGACCAGATTATTATCTTAAAGTTTCGAATGGGGATGAATTATACTCAGTTACGGCAGTCTATTATACAAGAAATGTTAAAGGCGATTTAGTTATTGATTATAAAGAATCAGAGACAATGCAATACTTTTCACTCTTAAAGTTACCAGATGGATTAGATTGCAGATATATTGAACCATATATAACGCAGTTAGTTATAGAATAAGATTTTGAGAGAAAACTTATTACGTCTCTTCACATTATAGGGTTGAAAATGCAACTTTTTAATGTAGGAAAATCAATGCTAAATGAACTACATATTGTAAGCCTCTATCAATGAAAATATTGGTGATAAGCTTGCTCAGCATCCATTTCGCTCGTAAATATTAACATATCGTTTGTTAGCGGATAATACGAATCCAAGAGAAGTAGCGCCAGCTCATTTGGATTATCAGGATTGTTCACCACTGCCGCTTCCTGTATGTTTACTACTTCCTGAATAGATGGATGTTGATAAAAAATGAAAACTATATCCCCTGCACTATATTGCTGTTGCTTCATTCCATCACCTTCCTATGCCTTTCCATTAGTTTGGTGTAAGAAGATGTTAAATATAATCAATTTTTGATTTCTCATATAGATATTTATTTAAATGCATAACCAAATTAGAAATTTTTCCAATAATCCATACTCCATATCATAAAAAGTTACAAAAAGAATATATATAATCATGTGATATGCTTCACAAATGCGGAATTTTTGAATTATTTGGTATACTTGAAAAAAGGAGGAGAAAATATGATTAAACAATCAGTTATTGAAAATGTACTTGAAGCAGCACTTTCTACAGGTGGCGATTTTTCCGAAGTTTTCATTGAGGACAAGTTCGTCAATGAATTAACATTACAAAGTGGAAAAATTGAAGAAAGTATTTCAGGACGTGACTTCGGCATTGGTATACGCATTTTTTCCGGTCTTCAGAGCATTTACACATACACCAACGATTTTTCAGAGGAAGGCTTACTAGCAGCAGCAAAACGAGCAGCACTTGCCATTAAAGGTGGTGCTACCGGAACGATTCAGCCACTAAAAAAAGAAATTATTACCCCTATTCATAACATTATCATTCTACCAAACAGTGTGGAGCTTGCTAGAAAAGTAACGATTATGCGGCAGGCTAATGGCATTGCTAGAAATTATGATGAACGCATCAGTCAAGTTAAAGTTCGGTATCTTGACGAAGATCAGCATGTTTTAATCGCCAACTCAGAAGGAAAATTTGTAGAAGACAAGCGTATTCATAATCGACTTGCCATCCAGGTAACTGCCTCCGAGGGCAAAGAAATGCAAACGGGCTTCTATGGTCCTGGTGCACATGCAGGCTTTGAATTTATCGAAAATCTAGATTTAGAGCACTATGCTGGTGAAGCTGCACGTATTGCAGTCACTATGCTTCATGCCGATGAATGTCCTAGCGGTAAATTCCCAGTCATCATTGATAATGAATTTGGTGGCGTTATATTTCACGAGGCTTGTGGTCATGGGCTTGAAGCAACAGCCGTCGCGAAAAACAATTCCGTTTTTGCAAATCGTATTGGTGAAAAAGTTGCCCCTGATATTGTTACATATATTGATGATGGCACACTTCCAAACGAATGGGGTTCCCTTAACATTGATGATGAAGGGGAAAAAACACGAAAAAATATCTTAATTGAAAATGGTATTCTAAAAGGCTATATGATTGATAAATTTAATGCGCGCCGCATGAATGCTGAACCAACAGGCTCTTCACGTCGTCAATCCTATCGTTTCAATCCTACATCCCGAATGACGAACACATATATCGCTCCAGGCACTTCTACACCTGAAGAAATTATTGCATCTACCGAATATGGTATTTATGCAAAATATATGGGTGGCGGTCAAGTAAATCCATCGACTGGTGATTATAACTTCGCGGTTATGGAAGCTTATATTGTAAAGGATGGAAAAATAGATCGTCCTGTACGTGGTGCAACACTTATAGGCAACGGTGCAAAAACATTACAGCTAGTTGATCGCGTTGGTAATAATCTTGCGCACGGTGCTGGCATGTGCGGATCAATTAGTGGTAGTCTTCCTGTCAATGTTGGTCAGCCGATGATTCGTGTTAGTGAAATGACAGTTGGAGGAACAAAGGGGGAATAAGTTATGAATATTGCTGAATATCAAGAAAAACTACTAAATAAGGCGATAGAAGCCGGTTTTAACGAGGCTGAAGTTTATTATGAACGAAAAAACTCTTTTCAATGTATGCTTTATGAAGGACAGATTGATAGCTATCAAACGTCTGAAGATGGTGGCCTAAGTCTACGTGGGCTGCATAACGGAAAAATGGGTTACGCCTATACAGAAAAACTAGACGATGATTCGATGTCCTTTTTAATCAACAGTGCAAAAGAAAATGCAGACGTTCTAGATGAAGATGAGGGCATAGATATTTTTGAAGGCAGTAATGAATACACACAATATGTATTTTACAATGAAGAATTAGAGACTATCGGAATTCCAGAAAAAATTGAGCTACTTCGTTCAATTGAACAAAAAATTCGAGCATTCGATTCGCGCATTGTAACGCTTGATTACTGTTTGCTTCAAGAATATACTACTGAACGTTCATTAGCGAATAGTAAAAACCTTTCCTTATCAAATAAGGAGAACGGCTTAGTCATCTTCCTTTCTACAGTCGTCAAAGAAGGTGAGGAACTAAAAACGGGTGGGTATTTGAAAATGACACGTGATTTTCATTCTCTCAATGCTGAGGAAATTGCCAAAGCAGCAGCTGAGGAAGCACTTGCAAATCTAGGTGAAAAGTCGATTCCATCTGGAAAATATCCAATCATCCTACGCTCTGATGCGACAGCCTCATTACTAAGTACTTTTATGCCTATTCTGTCAGCTGAAAATGCACAAAAGGACCAATCTTTATTAAAAGGGAAAGTCGGACAAAAAGTAGCGTCAGATACTTTGACATTACTGAATGCTCCATTCCATCCTGAAGCTTTGTCTGGTGCAAGCTTTGACGGTGAAGGCGTTGCAACAAAGGAGCAGGCGATAATTTCAAATGGAACACTGCAAACACTATTGCATAATAGAAAAACGGCAAAGCAGGAAGGCTGCGAAACTAGCGGACATGCACATAAAGACTCTTACAAAGGTACTTTATCAATCGCACCTCAAAATTTATATATTTCACCAGGTAAGCGATCACAGGAGGAGTTAATGGCCACAGTTTCTGAAGGAGTCCTTATTACTGAATTATCTGGCCTTCACTCTGGTACGAATACGATTTCCGGTGATTTTTCAGTCGCGGCAAAAGGATTCTATATTCAAGACGGCAAAATTGTCTCACCTGTGAAGCAGATGACAATCGCTGGAAACTTCTTTGAATTTTTAAATAATATCGAAGAAATTAGCTCAGATCTTTACTTCCTGCCAGATGGGTATGGTTCTGCATCTCTCCTTGTGAAAGAATTATCTGTAACCGTAGAATAAGGTAGAAAAGAATTTATGATTACAAACCAGTATTTCTTATAGAATCAAAAAAGCAAGTCTCCTTTTAATGGCGACTTGCTTTTATTACTTCAATTTATTTCATCAAATCAATTTTTTTATTTAATAAATAAATAGTCATACCACCAACAGTCATGGATAGCAATTCTCCAACACCTACTGTAAACCAGGTTGCCCAAAACGGAAGATCATTGAGAATTGTTAATTGTCCTGCAACGGTGAACATTGATACAGCAAAAATCAATGCAGTTATAACCATTTTCACAATATCATTTGTTATATTTTTCGTTACTTTTCTGCAAAGAATTAAAACTAGAAATGTCGCAATTCCACCAATAGGTACATCTAATACCCATGTTGGTGACATGAAATTTGCGAGTACTACCCCTAGAGTCACGGCTAATACATAGCGCTTGTTATATAGGGCCAAGTAGTTAAACATCTCCGACAAACGTAGTTGAACTGCCCCAAAACTAATAACTGACAATAAAACAGTTACAGCCACATATAAAGCTGCAACTAGTGCCGTTTTTGTAAGTTCGGTTACAGAAATACGGCTAGAATCTTTTACAATAGTTGTATTCAATTTTATTCTCCTTTGTAAAATAGCATTTTCGCTATTTTAGTAATAACTACGGCCAAAGGAAGAGAGCATTTCGCCCTATCTGAAGTGCCGCAGTGCAAGCTGAATTTTGCTTACTTGCGTATTATAGCAGAAGAATTTACGTTTGAACAATATTATTTAGTAAGCCATCCTCCATCAATCGGCATAACAGCTCCATGAATATAATCAGCTGCTGAACTTGCTAAATAAAGTGTTAAATTCGCTACTTCGTGTGGTTGTGCCCAGCGACCTGCAGGCGTTTCATCGGCAACCCATTTTGCGATTGCACCATCACCTTCAAAATCGGCTTTGTTCATCGGTGTTTGAATGGCTCCGGGTGCAATGGCATTAGCACGAATTCCTGCACGACAATAATCTAAGTCTAACTGCTTCGTATAGCCGACAATTGCATGCTTAGATGCTGTATACGCCGCGCCCCCACCACCTGCAACAAGCCCTGCGATAGATGCCATATTAACGATCGTGCCCGATTTTCGTTTAACCATATGGGGTAATATCGTATTTGTCACAAAATAAGTACCTTTTACATTAGTATTCATAATTTTATCCCAAAGCGCCTCATCTGTATCAAGCGTTTTAGCAAAGCCATCTAAAACGCCTGCGGTATTTAATAAAATATCTACCTGTTTAAATATTGAAATCGCCGCTTCAAATGCTTGCTCTACATCGTTCTTATTGCATACACTTCCTACTTGATAGGCAAATTGTTCAGGAAATTGATGATGTAAATTTACTAACCCTTGTTCATCTAAATCAAACCCGAATACACTCGCCCCATTTTCTAAAAATGCAATAGCTTGGGCTTGACCAATACCTGAAGCAGCCCCTGTTACAAATACCGTTTTACCGTTATATTCTTCAAACTTCATACATATCTCTCCTCAAAAAACAAAGAAACCACCTCATTTGAGATGGCTCTTTCGATTAATTGACAATTACCCAATCTTCCGCTAATAAATCACAGACTGTCGGTGTGAACATTGTATAGCCCTCACCACGTACATTAATTAAAAAATAAGGATTCAAAGCCTCGCCATCATGTTCGCTTTGTCCAACAAGCTTCACATATAATTCGGCACCGCCCCAACCTTTACGAATTACTTTTTCTCCCGCTTTTAAGCGTGGTAATATCTCTTCAAACGTCATTTAAATACATCCTTTATTTACATTCTTTATCGGATTAGTATACCGGAATTCTTGAATGTTTACAACCTGATCAATTATGTCTCTGCATAATTGTTGCTGTCGCTTCGCTTTCGCACAGAAAACATTTGTTGCTGTCGCTTCGCTTTCGCACAGATAAACAATGCGTCCAGAATCGGCTTTGTGCTTAGGCCCGTGATGCAGGTCAGTTAGCCATTAATGATTTTAGGCTAACATCCAATATAAGAACTCCTTTCCGATTCCGTGACATCCGCCCGTGGCTTTAACTTCTCGGAACAATTCGAGCTTCATTTAAATTCATCAACGTTGGAGCTCAACCTTTGACGTTTCAATCCTTCCGTAATTTTCTCTACTCACCTAATATCAATCCATTTTCTTCTTCATTTGCACTTGCGCTGTCTTCACCTCTAACCCGTTTTCCATCAAATAGCTCGCCGCTGGATTGCTTGCTAAAAAGTTAACCGTGGCTATATTTACTTTGTGATTTGTAATACTTGCGATAAAGTGTGGAATATGATCTACATTGCCATTCTCCAATAGCTCTAATTGATAAAGCACTATGTGGTCGATGGCTCCATCCTGATCCCATACTATTTTATATAACATATAACCAATCGCTTCATTATTCTCGTTGTAAAAAACTTTAGCTTCCCCTTGTTTATTACTTTGCCAGCTACATTGCCAAGGAACATCTTCCTGATAAAAAAATAAATAAGGAAGTTGCTCTGGCCGAATAGTTTCCACATGAATTGTAGCTTGCTCCTCTACTTTTGCTTCATATTCGCCACTTAAAAATAGCAATTGATTTGTAATTGTATAGCCGTGCTTCTCATATAGCGCAATTGCTACTTTATTCTCTTTTATAGCTTCAAGCGTTGCAACTTCCACATTCTCTCTTCCATAGATGGCGATTGTTTCTTCCATTAAAACACGAGAAACACCTTTACCGCGATAGTCTGGAGAAATGCCTGTTCCACCATTCCAAGAGGTTTTCTTACCATCTATTTGTCTAAAGCCATTTAATACAATGCCTACAGGATTATTACGATCAAATGCGACGATTGATAATTCTGGCGATAATCCTTCTCTAACGAGTCGGTTTAAAAACATCTCTTCATTCATTTCTATTTGGACAAAATACCCCTCAAAGCCTTTATTCCAAGCTTTTAAAATTTCCTCTAACGTGCACTGCGAGACTGTTTTTATTTCCATACTTTTCTCCCATCCCTAGCTTAATTAGAGCTACTACCTAAAAGTGGTAGCTCTTCTAAAGTTAGTTTTTTTATTATTTCATACCCATTTCCAGGACCTTTTGGTTTCACAATAACCATTTCCATATTAGAAATATTCCCTAATCCAACACCTTCGGGAAAGCTATGGGCAACGATCACTTGATTCGTACCCTGTGGTGGCTTTCTTTCTAGCATCGATTGCAGATTTGATAATATATTTGTTTTTTCAACGATAGGTATGTTTCCACCCAATTTATAAATTTCATATCCAATTGGATCAATTTGGATATAGGCATAGGGAAATGCAAACTGTGCCGTTTCAAACGTACGACAAAAAGGACTTGCGACAATCGGTGAACTAATCGGAATTTGTAAATAGCGAAGCATTTGTCCAAAGTAAATTGCCTCCCTTCGCCCAACTTCAGACAAATTTCTTTGAGTATAACAATCTTGAAAATTTAAATTTGGCTGATCTAACCCGACAGTTGCTTGGCCATGCCTCGCATACAAAACAAATCCACCCTTTTTCAATAAATCAAGGATTGATTCATCCAATTATTCCATCTCCTCCTAATAGAGTACCATTTTGATTATTAGTAATATATGAAATGAATTGCTCAAAAAATGTAGAAATGAAAGTTGAAAAAGCTTTTAGCAGCAAAGGAGTTACTTCATCGAAAGAGCAACTAAATTTTCCGGGATAATTCCTTTATTTTGCTGGTAAAACTCCTTCTTTAGCCGCTAAAACTCCCTCTTTAGCCGCTAAACTCTTTTACTCCGCAGCTAAAACTCCCTCTTTAGTCGGTAGACCCCTTTACTTCGTCGGTAAAACTCCCCATTCGGCCGTTTGCCGTAAGGGGAAATTTTGTTATATGGGTACCATGCGGATTTACAGCGCTAAGCCCATTTTCCTGACAGTACCTCTTTATGCAATTTTAATTTAATCCAATTCATCAGATTTTTGAAATCTTATTCTATCCTTATTTGTTGGAATTCCGTTATTTACTTTTTCCCATTTGCCATTTTTAAATAATTCGTATTGTTCAAAAGCAAAAGGTAATCCCTTTGCTGTAGCTATGTCACTACTATTCATAAGTTGAAAATGCAAATGCGGAGCAAAGGAGTTACCTGAATGACCAACTCTACCAATAACTTCACCTTTTTTTACACTCTGACCAACGGAAACCTGAATTGACCCTGTTTGAAGATGGACTAATGCAGCATATACATTATCGCCACATTCTATAATGATGTAGTTGCCAGCAACTATTTGTATGTCGTCTTTTTTCGGGTCGAAATAATGAGCATTTTTATAAGCGTTAGACATATCTGAAAGCAATTTTGTTCGTGTACGTTCTTTATAACCATCCTCTGCTTGGACAATAATCCCATCGCAAGGAGAATAAACATCTTGACCCCAACAATAATATTCATCTAAGTGAACCCCAAAAAGTAGATATTGCGCCAAGCTAACGCGATAGGCGGGCCAGCCCTTTCTTTCCCAATCCACTTGTATAAAGTCATAAGCATATCTTGATGCTAATTTGTTTGTGCCGTGACTCGGAATTTTTGTACCTGGAGTGTTAGGAGAGTGCCATTCTCCTCTCAAAGGAAACTCTACAATTATCGGCTCACGCGCATCAATCATCTCATATCCCTCCTCCGCCGATTCTTTACCTACATTATTGAAAATGACTAGTGCTACAAGGGGAAGTACTATTACGATACTGATACGTGCAGTCAACCGTTTTTTTCGTGTTGAATGCACATTTCCCGACCTCTTATTCATTTCTTGACGTGTAGAATACTTTTCTAAGTTCATCAAAATATCCATCAAGTTTTTCAATAACGAGTTCAAAGTTCAAAGACTGAGATTCTGAATTTCTAATATCATCTAATATTTCATTAGTAAATCCAATATTAGACCAAAGTATAAACTGCTTGCACTTTTCTAGATCCAACCCCTTTCTAAACTTAGTTTCATCTATTTCATCAAATAATTTAGAATAACAGCTTGAATGTTCTTTGTTTGTTCTATTTTCGAGTTCCTCATTTACCTCATTAGAATTAGTAGTTCGTGAAAGTTTATTAAACTCTAAAATCCAAGGGTACTTTTCCGATAGTTTAATTTGCAAAAGATATGATTGACGCAATCTGTCAAAAATATCTTTTGCATCATAATTCATCAATTCGAAATATTCTTTTTTTATTAGGTCAGAAAAGTAATCATACACAACAAGAAAAAACTCCTGCTTGCTACTTACATAGTGGAACATAAGGGCTTTAGAAATTCCGGCTTCTTTTGCAATTACATTTGTTGAAGCGTTGTCATACCCCTGTGATGAAAATTCTTTTAAAGCTGCATTTAAAATTGCGTTCCTTCTTTGAGAGTCTAAATCTAATAATTTTGTCAACATTCGTCACTCCTTTATAAGAAACATAATTAACCTATCAAGTAAATTCCATTATATGGTTATTTATCTGTAAGGTCAATGAATGTGTTAATTGAACAAAATGAAATCCACGACTTTAGTGATTCTAGCCATCATTTCGAAGATTCTATCCACGACTTTGGACGTTCTATCCACGACTTTGAACTTTCTAATCCATCATTTCAAAGGTTCTATCCACGACTTTGGACGTTCTATCCATTAATTCAGAAGGCTCTTATATTTTTATAATAGCTAAAGAAGAAGCTTTATCCGGTGAAGAATTGAAGGCTGCGTTCTAAAAACTTTGGGATGAACATTACGAGGAAATCAAAAAGATAGTGTTATAAGGGGATGTATTTATATGGCGAACGAACATAAAGATCCATCTAAGGGCTTGGAGCCGTTCAAGGATTATACTGAGTTTGAGGCTTATGTTTTAAAACGGGTGGAGATGAAATAGGGACACGGCTAGAAGGAGAAGAATCAATTAGAGCAACTACTGAATTTTTATCAAAGATTACGGAGGAACTTAAAGAATATTTAGAGAGCGTTGCTTAGAAGAAATGCGTGCGCGTAATTAAAGCCGTCAAATGTGACGGCTTTATTTGCATTACTTTAACACTTAACTTTTAATAAAAATTTTCTGCATGAAGTTTAGAAATTTACTTTATTGGAATGGTAACTATTGCTGTTGTTTCTAAATATTTTGATGAATCGATAGAAATTTGACCGTCGTACTTATTAACAATTTCATGCACAATAAACAAGCCCTGTCCTCTTATTTTACCACTTTCTGGTTTTTTAGTGGAAAATCCTTGCTTGAATATTTGCCCTGCTTCTACAATGTTTGGTCCGGTATTTGTAACCTTAAATTCATATTGCTTATCATCAGCTTTACAGCAAATTGTAATTTTTCGTTGCTCTTCCGGTAATTCATTTGCTGCATCAATCGCATTATCTATTAAATTCGACAAGATTTTGATTAAATCCGTTGTTTTAATTTTATTAAATGCATCCTGTGAGACTGAAAAATCCATATCAATATTATGATTTTGTGCAGTTAGTTTTTTCGTTTGTAATAATATCGCCAAGCCAGGATGATCAATATTTAATTTGAGTGACTTAATAGCCTGAACCTCTTTGGATAGTGAAGATAAATATTGTTTGGCCTGATCAGGTTTGTCTAATTGCAGAAATCCATGCAATACTTGTATATGATTTGTGAAATCATGTCTTAAAGAGGACACGGAAGTGATTAAAGTCTTAATTTCTGCTTGATATGTATCTTCTGTCGCTCCAACTTCCTCTGCTACTTCTTTTTGATACCATCTCTGTAAGAAGAAAACAGAGCAAATAACGATTAAAATGAGGGCACCATTAAAAATAAAGATGAAAAGATTGTCTTTGATCACTTTTCCCTTGATGCCATTTAATGTGTCTGCACTAATATCAATACCTATGTATGCAATAATCTCCCCTGCTTTATCTTTGACTGGTGCACCAACAGATAAGTAAGAGCCATATACAGGGTCTGATATTACTTCTGTTACATATGTTTCTCCATTATAAGCTCTTTGCACTTGCATCTCGGGTACTGTACAGTACATTCCGATATCAAAGCCTTTAAATTCAGCTGGTAAACCCATAATCATTGCTTTGGATACCTTTGGATTTTCAATCTCTAATGTATAAACAAATAAGGCACCTATTTTTACTCTTGCATCATTTAAGTAATCTCTTAATTGCCAATAATAATCGTTTTTCACGGGGTTATCTAAAAATTGTTTGTATGCCTCTACATCAATTGAAGATGCAATAGACATAGCCGCTTCCAGACTTTGGTTAGCGATTGACTCTTCAACTGTCTTTTTCATTTTTATATAGGATGTAAAGATGTTTAAGCTTGTAAACAGTATTAATAAGATAGTTGATAGTAGTAAAATTAGTTTTATTTTTCGTGTTTTCATACAAACTGGTACTTCCTCATCTATAGACATGAATAATGCCTTAATTTAGTTGGGCTTGACTTTCGCATCAAATACAAAAATCGTTAGCCGAAGTTAACATCATGTCATACTCTCCACTAGGGAAACGATTTCAATCCAATATTCCTATAATACTATAGTAGACTTCGTTTTTATGGTTGTTCAATTATATCTCGACATAATTACGTCCGGAATCGGCTTGGATAAATGCATACTTCATGATTCTTCGCCTCTCTAAATAAAAATATTCGTTCTTATCTTATCATCCCAAGCGAGTTTTGACTATTACCAACCCACATTTATCGCCACTTACTTTTTGGGCTATCTCCTTCCCATTATTGACGTTGGAGAAGTCTATCAGGAACTGATAAAATTCTAAAACAATTTTTATTTTTCGAACGAAACACCATTCTAGTCGCAACCATTAGTTTAATAATCCTTCATTAGAAAGTAAACTAAAAAGGAGAAGGATTTTTAATATGCCCCCTCCTTATTATATATTGCTTATTCCATTCTTTCTCCGCTTTTTGAATCAATCCGACCTTTTATCCTTTTAGGAAGTGTTAAAGCTTCGTCCAAATAATCTTTAAAAGAAATTGTAATCGGTTCTGCGTCCTCCCCTATTCCAACGATAACTTCTAGAAGTTTTGGCGAATAAACTACAGTATGTAATGTGCCAAAGTATTGTTGATAGTGCTTAAAAAATAACGGAGAATTTCCATTATTAAAATGTCGATAAGCAGCCATTGTAGTCAAATTTTTTTCAATTAAATAATTTATAAAATGTTTTCGATTGACAGACCCTTGAATATTTTTCTTATTTTTCTCTTTCATACTCGTTGTTTGAAAATGATTCGTACAAATTAACGGATTTTCATATCTTAATTCCTGCTTATGTGGGGAAGCTTCTACTACTATAGATTGTCCGCTTTGATCTGTCATTGAGTAATTGTAACAATAACCATGTGGGAGTTCTGTAATTAATTTAAGTGCTTCTTCAATATTTTTACATTGCTCTAATAATATTCGGACAATCGTTGAAGCGATAAAGCCCTCACCATTGTACTCATTGTTGACAAAATGTAGACCAACAACTAACCCATATTCATTCATTCCATCAAGTCTACCTATAATTTGTTGGCTAAATCCAACACTCGCATATCCATTCATTGGATTAGAAAATACAAGTCTTGCATCATACAATGTTGGACTAAAATCATAGTTTCTAATATAATTTCCGTCTTGCACAAAAGAAGTACAGCCCATTTCAGGAAAGGTAATATTATAGCCACTATACATATCAATGACAGAATCCAGCATTTGAGCTAATCCAACGGCCAATCCTTCCATTTCTTGCAAAAGACTAGGGGAATGAAATTGTAGTAATTGTTTTGCCATTTGGACATTTATAAAGTTCAGAGATTCATTTTGTATTGGATGAAAAGTTGATAGTAGTTCTTTACTTTGCTGAAGCCCAATTTGATAGTAACTGCCCCTTAGATTTACAACTTCTACGATTAATTCTTCATAAAATCTCATTAATTTTCTCTCCTTACCTACTGTAATTGGTTTCTATATTCATCGTAATGCTTCAAGTAAATAAAAGGTCCAGTGAAATAAGACATATAAAGACCAGGCCTATAAAAGCCTGATCTCTTCATTCTAACTATTTATTTTTCCTACTTGATGTCTTTGTCTCATCTTGTACATTTAAAAATTCAGGTCGCATTCGATAACCTGTAGGAGATAAGCGAACTAAAGATTTTTTAATGTCCTGCCAATTTAAATCTGCGCTCATATTTAAGTACGGTACACCTAATACTCGTATGTTTGCAGTATAAAGAAGTATGAAAAACACCGAAATAAAGAATCCAAATAACCCTAAAAAGGCAGATGCTAAAATGATGATTATCCTGAGAATGCTCATTGCTGTTACGAAAGATTGATTGACGAGTGTAAAAGCTGCAATACTTGACGTAGCGATAACTACAATCATGGCAGGGCTCGTAACACCCGATTTAATAGCTGCATCTCCAATAATTAATCCCCCGACAACACTTATTGAACCGCTGATAACATTGGGTAGATGTATATTTGCTTCTCGAAATAATTCAAACATAAACAGCATCATTAATATTTCTAGAATAGTTGGAAATGGGAGCCCCGTTCTTGATTCAACGACAGTTGCCAATAGGATGAATGGCAATTGTTCTTGATGGTGAGTCGTTAATGCAAGCCAAAAACCTGGTAAAAGTATACTTATTAAGATAGCTATTATTCGTAGTATACGCTCCATAGAACTTACAATAACCGGATACTCATTATCCTCACCGGATTTAAAAAGTAACATTGAATTAGCCGGGGTAATGATGGCATATGATACTCCATCAACCATAATGATAATGCGTCCTCTACTTAAAGCTTGTACAGCAAAATCAGGGCGGCCAGTATAATCATGTCTAGGTAGAATTTTTGCACTCTGCTCAATTCTCTCCATCAACAAATCCCCACTAAATACAATATCCGTATCCACACGTTGCAACTGTAGTTTTATTTGCTCAAGCATTTTTTGATTGACGACATCTTCAAAATAAAGTACAGCTACAGTTGTTTTTGATCGTTTACCAAGTTCATATGTTTCAACACTCAATGAATTAGTAGGTAACCGTTTTCGTAATAAAGCTATATTGATAAAAACATCCTCAATAAAATCATCTCTCGGACCTTTGACAACTAATTCAAGAGTTGTTTCTTTAGGCTCCCGATTCGGTTTTTTAGCGATATAACTTGAATACAGAAAATTCATATCTTCAAAATAGAGTAAAACATGTCCTTTATAAACTCTTGTGATGGCATCATCTTTACTTGATATTTTCTGAAGATGGGGAACGTGTAAATTGTTTTGTATATGTTCTTCTAACATTTCCTCCGCTGTTGCAGTAAATAATGATTGAACTCGTTGCACAATAACGGTCTGCAGTAACCGCTCATCAACCATCGCTTCACATTTTATCAAATGTACTTTATGTTGCTGGAAGAAATACTCTTGGAATATTACATCAGCAGAGCGTTGAAATAGTGACTTCAAAGATTTCAAATTTAATTCTTGTTCCATTGAAGAAATATCCCTCATCTCCTACTGAGCCAGCTCCAAATTAGTACATTTATGAGTAATAACATAAATACACTTACGGATATTTTCCCCATGTTTTATAAAAATATTCAAGAATACTTAATGTTTAAAATGCTTCTCAGAATAATTTACATATGCAATTTCCATACTATTATTCGACAATATTTATCCAATCAACTTTTTTAAATTTGCCATTTCAATAGCAGACATTGCTGCGTCATAGCCTTTATTTCCTGATTTAGTCCCTGCGCGCTCAATCGCTTGTTCAATATTTTCTGTAGTTACAATGCCAAAAATAACAGGTACATTTGTAGTTAGTGACACATTTGTAATTCCTTTTGCTGATTCATTACATACATAATCATAATGTGTTGTTGAGCCACGGATTACTGTACCTAATCCAATAATGGCATCATATTTCTTTGTTTCAGCTAACTGTTTCGCGATGAATGGCACTTCAAATGCACCAGGAACCCATGCTACATCGATAGAATTCTCATCCACACCATGACGCTTTAAACCATCTAATGCACCGTCTAATAATTTGCTTGTAATAAATTCGTTGAAACGACCAACTACTACTGCTATTTTTAAATCCGTACCAATTAATTGTGCTTCAAATGTTTTAACCATTTTGAATCTCTCCTCTATTATTTAGTCTACTCATCATAACGTGGGGTTGATTTCCGTTCCGACTAGGCGCTTTCCTGGGGGCGTCCGATGAGTCGCTAATCCCAAGGAGTTGTCTAGTCTCCACTCCAATCAACTTATATACATAAAGTACGTTTTAACAAATGTCATTCCAAACTTTTGTTGATGTTCCTTTATATTGTCTGTGTGTTTTCTTCCATTATTTGTTGTCGACGATATGTTGCCAATGCTTCTATGGAAATCATTTTTAAATGATGTTGTGCTGCATATTTAATGAGGTCATTAAAGCGTAGCATTTTGCCATCGTCGCCCATAATTTCGCAAATAATGCCCGCGGGAACACTATGACAAAGTTTGGCCAAATCAATTGTAGCTTCTGTATGTCCTCTACGCTCTAATACACCATTATCTTTTGCTATTAACGGGAATACATGGCCTGGTCTACGAAAATCTGCGGCTTTCCCTTGTGGTTCTAACATTTTTTGTATAGTCATTGCCCGTTCAAATGCGCTAATTCCAGTCGTTGTGTCTACATGATCTATACTAACGGTAAATGCCGTTTGATGATTATCTGTATTAATACTAACCATAGGCTTTAATGCTAACTTTTGTGCAAGCTCCTGTGAAATCGGTGTACATATAAGACCTCGTCCATAGGTCGCCATAAAGTTAATCGTTTCTGGAGTCATAAATTCCGCAAGTGCGAGTAAGTCCCCTTCGTTTTCTCTGTCCTCGTCATCTACTACAATAATCATCTTCCCTTGTTTTAAATCCTCTATTGCTTCTTCAATTGAATGTAGCAATATCGCCGCCTCCAGTTCGTAAAATGTTAGTTAAAACCCGTTTTGTGCTAAGAAATCTCTTGTGATGGTCGGAGGTTCCTGTCCACACTTAAGTTGATGCAAAATGTATTTTCCAACTAAATCGGTTTCTACATTAACGAGATCACCCATTTTCTTCATACCTAAAATAGTTTCCTGGTATGTGTGAGGTATCAGTGATACTGTGACACCGTTTTTCTCGACATGAAAGAGTGTTAGACTCGTTCCGTCAATTGTGATAGAACCCTTTGGAATACAGTAGTTCGTTAACTCTGTTGATAGTTCAATATCAATATAGACTGCATTTGCTAATGGCCGCTTGCGCACTATTTTCCCTACCCCGTCAACATGTCCGGATACAAAATGACCACCGAAACGTCCATTAGCTGACATAGCACGCTCTAAATTTACCGGATCTCCAACTGCGAGCTGCTGTAAATTTGTTGCGCTCACTGTTTCAGGCATTACATCCATCGTTAGCTCTTGTTCATTAAAATGTATCACTGTTAAACAAACACCATTGACCGCTATACTATCCCCGAGCTTTACATCCTCTACCATTTCCTTTGAAATAACGGTAATTTTCATACTTTGCCGATCGCTTTGCATGGTTTTTACGGTACCAATATCCTCAACAATTCCCGTAAACATTTTTACACCTACTTTCATTCATTTAATAATTTTCGTTCAAACAAAAAACCCCTTAGATTAAAGGGGTTTGGGAGTTCATATACATAAGACGTCAACAAATAAACCTCATGGATATAATATTTTTTTCCATAGGCTGTCATCTCATCGTTCTTCTCCCATCCAGACTGTCACTGTCGGTTTTGGATTTGCACCAAATCAGCTTGCGCTCACGGACTTTGAATTTCTTCATCACCGCCGATTGGGAATTTCACCCTACCCCGAAGAACAACTGCTATTCAATTTTTTAGCCAAATAAAACAAAAACTACTTCCCAACTATAAAATGGGAAGTAGTTAAAATAAAAGCATACTCAAACAAACCTTATAAACTCAAGCGAATTTAAAAAGCTCACACTTTTACCCTTCTCCCATCCAGACTATAACTGTCGGTTTTGGATTTGCACCAAATCAGCTTGCGCTCACGGACTTTGAATTTCTTCATCACCGCCGATTGGGAATTTCACCCTACCCTGAAGGATATTTTATTTAGCTATTTCTTACGATAACACTACTTGATTAATTTATCCAGATAATTCTCAAAAACAATTTCTAAATTTCAGTAATGATCCCCATCCACATGTAGTACTTGACCAATAACGAAGGATGAGTCATCGGGGGCTAAATATAGGTAGGCGCATGCCCCGCTCGTTTTATTGACGTATTTGACAACCGTTGGATACCTAGAGACAGTTAATGGCATCCAAATCGGTCCTGGGGCGACTGCATCCCTCGAACCCCTCTTCTGTATTTTACCGCTTCCTTCATATGCTAAGTTGTCTATATTTCCCTAAGACACTGCTAATAACCATACTATTGATCTAAAGCGAATAAATTAATATATACTTACACAATGAATAACAATAATTTAAATATGCTAAAACTAAGTAAGCTAAAAGCTACTTATTAAGGAACCTCTATTCAATTAGCACGTTACATTATAATGGCACTTTTTTAATCCGCTTGACATTAAAATTCATAGTGACACTGTGAGTCATTGTTCGTGCCAACGTTAACAATGAACGCAACGACTAGGATTAGATTCCCTTCTCACATTGGAGGTTTTTTTATTGCAAAACATCTTGAAAAAAAAATCTTTTAACAAAGTTATATTTTATACCTTTATCGCAATTTGCTTTATCGCTTCTGTTTTTTTCGTTTATCACAACGAAGCATTTTATGATCGTCCAATTGCGGAAGTTATAAAAACGGAATTAAAAGAATCAAACCCTGTAACGGATTTGTATGAAAATGAAGATCATTTATATACTCAGCAAATTACAGCTGTATTAAAAAATGGTGAAAAAAAAGGTAAGCTTATTCATTTTACAAATGAGTATTCAGCATCTGGAGCCTTTGATCAAGAGTACCATGTTGGGAATAAATTATTTGTTTCCATTAAAGCAAATACAAACAAAAATGGGGATTTAACTGGGGCTATTTTAGACGTGAAACGTGATCAGTTTGTCTTGATAGTGGCGTGGATTTTTATTTTTGCTTTGCTGATCGTTGGTAAAAGGCAAGGGTTATTTTCAATCATCAGTTTAATTGTAAATTCTCTTGTTTTATCCTACGCTTTGGATTTATATATACAATCTAATATAAATTTGATATTTATTAGCGGGGTATGTGTTCTTTTATTTACGGTCATTTCTTTAATTCTCATTAACGGCTTGAATGAAAAAACATATGCAGGGATTGCTGCAACACTTATCGGAACATTTATTTCGTTATTGATTAGCGCTTTAGTTCTGTGGATCACAAACGAAAATGGAATTCGATATGAAGAGATGCAATTTTTAACGCGACCTTATCGAGTGATTTTTATGGCTGGGTTATTTATTGGAGCACTAGGAGCTGTAATGGATGTCTCCATCACAATGGCTTCTTCAATGTTCGCTTTATTTGAGCAAAACCAAAATATTTCTGACCAAGCACTGAAAACCTCAGGGATGGACATCGGGAAAGACATTATGGGAACGATTACAAGTATTTTGTTTTTTGTTTATATTTGTGGCTCAATCCCTATGTTGATTTTATATTTGAAAAACTCTTATCCATTAGGGCAAACACTTTCCATGAACCTTTCATTAGAATTAGCTAGGGCACTAGCAGGTGGAATAGGTGTGGTCTTAACAATTCCAATCAGTTTATACACTTCTATTTTTTTCATTAATCGAAAGAGGGAAAAATAATGAATGTATTAGTATGGTTAACTGCCATTTTATTCATATTGATGATCGTTATTGGTGGAAAAAAAGGAGTACGATCTTTTCTATCTTTATTTTTAAACTTTGGAGTACTCTTTATAACTATCTTTTTAATGACCAGTCAGAAAAATAGTCCGATTTTATTAACGCTCATTGCCTGTACCGTCATTAGCTGGATTAGCTTATTTTTTATTAATGAAACGAGCAGTAAAACGGTAACTGCATTCATTTCTACCATGATTACGATTGTAATTTTATTATTATTCATTGTTTTTGTAACGGAGAAATCAATGATTCGAGGATTCGGGGAAGAATCCTCAGAAGAAATTAGCATATTTTCTCTTTATATTGGTGTCAATTTTGTGCAAATTGGAGCTTCCGTTATTATTATGAGTACGATTGGGGCCATTTTAGATGTTGCCATTTCTATTGCTACTTCCATGCATGAAATTCTTCATCATAATCCGTTAATTAGCAGAAAAAAATTATTTACATCAGGTTTAAGCATCGGAAGGGACATTTTAGGTACAGATACAAATACATTATTTTTCGCTTTCTTTGGTGGATATTTAAGCTTGCTCATATGGTTTAAAGATTTATCTTATTCAATTGGTGAAATTATTAATTCAAAAGTATTTGCCACTGAACTTATTATGATATTCTGCGCAGGTATTGGAATCGCACTTATCATTCCTATTACTTCCTCGGTAAATGCATATTATTTAACAAAAAAACGCGATACAACACAAGATGCTTCATAGTATTCCTACCTGTCACCCAGCTCAAACAACGGATGACAGGTACTTTTTTGTCCATTCAACTACATAAAAATTTTCAGATGATTTCATTATTGAATTCGATGCATTTTTCGGTACAATATTTACCAAAGAACACCCCTTACCTCCCTTTACTTAAAGAAATATTTATCCATTAGTAAAAAAATTTATTCGTCTGGGGTTATTAATAATACTCTGTTACATATTCTGTATAATCATGTCATTATTTTAAAAATAGGCAGTAACATTTTCAAGAAAAAAACGTCTTTACAACTAGATAATTAAAGGAGAAAGTTTGTTATGAAATATATTATTTTTGATTTTGATGGAACACTGGCAGATTCTACAGCAGTGTTTGCATCAGCTTGGAATACGATTGCGCAAAAATATAAATTTAAAGGAATAGAGTTAAAGGAAATCGAATCATTGAAAAAATTATCTATAGCGGAGCGCAGTAAATTATTCGACTTCCCTATGTATAAATTGCCCATGATTTTGCCACAGTTTTACCGCTTATATCGTCAGTCATTAAATGATGTTCATCTTTATGATGGTATTAAAGAAGTCCTTACGGAAATTGATCAAAGGGGCTATAAAATCCTTATTATTTCTTCCAATTCACAGGAGAACATTTCAGAATTTCTAAAAATGAACGGTATTCATTGTGTGTCAAATGTTCTTTGTTCAAACCGTATTTTTGGAAAGGATAAAGTGATTAAAAAGTTTTTAAAGGACTCAGGCATTACACCTTCAGAAGTTTTATACATTGGTGATGAGCAAAGAGATATTGTAGCCTGCAAAAAAGTGGGCGTGCCCATTGTTTGGGTTAGTTGGGGATATGACGCTATTGATGTTGTACAACAAGAAGAACCCGAGTACAAAGTTGCTACCCCACAAGAGATTTTAAATATCATATAAACTAAGAGGATCATAGCGATTAAAAAATGGCTATGATCCTCTTGTTGTTGAAAACAATTATTGTGGGAATAATTTAAGGTCCCAGATATACCACTGTCGCTTCACTTTCGCACATAAAAAACATTGCTGTAGTTTCGTTTTATTAGAGGAACAGATTGAAGATACATATTTAGTGGTTGATTGGAGTGGAGACTGGGCGACTCCTTTGGGATTAGCGATAGAGGAACGAAGGCTAAAACAATCACGTCCTGTGATAACGCCTTCGTGACCAACATCGTGTTGCTGTCGCTATGCTTTCGCACAGAAAACATTTGCTGTTGCCGCTACGTTAGCGCGAAAGCGAAGCGTCAGCGACAAAGCACCTAGTCGGAACGGAAATCTACTCCTCGTTTTACAAAAGAGCAATACTATGGCTATTTCAAAATTGCTACATATTTTTCTGCTGTTCTTATCTCAATTGTAAGAGAATTTTTACTATAGCTAGCTTTAATTAAAAAAGGTACGTTAGTTGTATTTTGAAATCTGAAATCTAAGCCACCGTAGGAAACTGTAGCGTCTCTTCCTTTTGGAACGTACCCGACATCTAAAGAATGGTGATGACGTTCTACAAATTTGACTGGTATTTGATCAACCGCGTTAAATAAGGTGCTGGACGTTTGACAGATACCTCCCCCAATGCCCATCACAACCTTTTTGTTGATGATTTCTGGCGCAGGCTGATAACCATTTACTTCGTCTCTTGGTCCAACGACTGTATTAAAGGAGAAATAATCTCCACTTCCAACGATAACATTATTAATTGCCTTCGCCGAAAGTTCAATATTTTTATTTCTTCCTACATCACGAGTATTGAAGTAGGTTGTATAGGATGCAACAACTACGTCTTCTAAATAAGGAATATCTTCAAAATTATAGCCGCTTTCTGTAAAAGATAGAGGCATCTCCACTTTACCACCAGTTGCTGATGCTTCTAATATTCTCTCTACTAAGTCACTTTCTTTTAAAACAATTAAAGGACTACCTTTAATTATTTTTCCTTGATCGTCCAGCTTATCGAGTATCATACGTTTATCATAGCCGGTTGTTTTTTCATTCCCTCTCGCTAAATCTTTTGCTAATTGCTCAATTTGCTTTGTATATGATTGTCTGTCACGTTCATAGTCCATTTCTTGCGGTGAAATTGTTTGTACGATGGCTTTTGTAGAAGGATCCACTATTTCAACAACGACTGACTCTGCTTGTTGTTGTTCAAAGGTAACAGGCTTTTTTACATCTTCAGATTTATGCTCTGACTCTTGAATTTGTTGTTCTTGTTTTTTCTCATCCGCAGATTTCCCTTGACAGCCAATTAGCCCAATCGTACAAATAATACTTAGTGTGGTTATCCACTTCTTTTTCAAATAAAACACCTTCCCTATCGTCATACTACAGAGACATCTTATTCGTGTATTCCAGATAGTGTGTTTCATTTCATCATTTTTATTTGTTTATAAAATCAATTATGCCTCGACATAATTGCGTCCGGAGGCTTTAACTTTTTAAGTTAAAAACACTCTACAAAGTTGAATGACATTGTAGAGCGCTGTTTTTTATAGATGCAGGGTACAGAACATCCCTTTATCAATTTTATTATTTTGCATATTTCACACTAAACCTATAGATCAATACTATATAAATCCAATCATAAATAAAGATTGCAAGCGAAATGATAGTAATCAATGGTGTTCTAAAATACAAATAGAAGCAAACTGCTGCAAACACAGTACCGATCATTTTACAAATGGCTATGCCCATTGATTGTCCACTTAAGTTCCCTCTTTGTATGAATAAGGCAATAAAAAGCCCTGACATCATCAGATTTTGGAAAAATGCTGCATATATGCCGGCCATATCTTCGAATTCATGCATCATCGCTAAAATCGTGAGAAAGCTTACTACGAGTGTTATGAAAAAAGATGTATAAAATACCTTTCTCGGAATAATTTTTTTATACTCCTTATAACCATAAAGTAAAAATTGCATCAAAATGAAGATATCCAAAAGAAACCATAGGAAAGTAAGGATCCTTTGCAAGTCATTTAGTGGATACATAAATGAAAAAATAAATTCCCATGAAATATTGGCACAAATTGCGGCCATAGGCATCCCATATTTCTTATCCTTTATTCCTTGTTTGATGATTAATATATATGTAATAATCCAAAATAGCCACATGCCGAATTGGCTGATCAATATGAATTTTTCTTGATGAATATTTACAAACTCCTTCCCTCTAATTATCATTTTTCCATACTATATGATGAAATCTATTCTTTATGTCAAAAGAAAGTAGAAAGGATATGTAAATACTCAAGATCTTAAAAATCATAAGAGTAAGCGCCTATACATTCATTAACCAATCATATATAGTAAGACGAGGTGATGATATGAAAAATAAAATTTATTTTGATAACGAACAATTTATCGCAGGCACTACCTTAAAGGATGACATTGAGCTAGAACATAACAATATGGCACTGCATACATGTGTGAATGAGGCAGATGTGTTAAGCAATCGAAAAAAATTAGCAGCTACTTTAGAATGTGACTTAAATAATTTTATTTGCACACAGCAAACACATAGTGCTAATTTCCATAAAGTCACGATTTCTGATAAAGGACGCGGCGCAGAGCAAATGGACACTGCCATTAGTAATACCGATGCACTTTATACATTAGAACCGAATTTACTTTTATGTAGTTTTACAGCAGATTGCGTACCTGTCATTTTTTATAATGAAGTTAATGGCCTTATTGGCGTAGTACATTCAGGATGGCAAGGCACAGTTAAGGAAGTCACACCAAGACTTTTCCAACATTTGACAAAAAATGAACAATGTAATCCACAAGATTTTCACGTACAAATCGGTATGGCACTTAGTCAGGAGAAATTTGAGGTGGATACAGATGTCTATGAAAAATTCCACAACCTAGGCTATGCTGAGGACTTTATGTATTACAATGCACAAACAAATAAATATCATATCGATAATCAACAAACTGTGAAAAAGCAATGTGAGCTTGCAGGTATCCCTGCTGATCAGATTTTGATTGATACAACGTGCACATTCCTTAGCCCAGATGGTTTTTCCTACCGACAAGATAAACAGGTTGGCAGACATTTAAGCTTTATTATGCGAAAAGAACAATAGTTAAAAGAGGCTGGGACAAATGCGTTTCAGCCAACAAAAATACCGAACTATCCAATGAAACTCTCATGAAGTGTTTAGGAAAAGTTCGGTTTTTCTTTTTATCGTGTTTTGTTAATTTAGAGAAACGTGGCGTTCTTAGACTGAGTTCCTATATTTCAGCACATGTCTTTTGAACCGAAAGCGTAGCGACAGGTACAGGTGTTTGGACACCCATTAAAAGAAATTAAGCCAAGCCCGCGAAAGCGCCAACTCGGAGTGAAAATCAACCTTTGTTTATGGAGACGCATTATTTACTCTTTTGTCCCTTTTTTATAGTTGCGGCAAAATGAGCCAAATCCTTTGTTACAAAAGCAAAAAGGATGTATCTCATAGTAGAAATACACCCTTTTAACATTTAATTATTTATTAACCGGACGTTCTTTTCCAATTCTAAAAACATAATAGCTAATGATAACAAGAGCTAAGAAAATAATTCCCACGATGAGAGAAACTCTAGTATCATCATTAAACCACATACCGATAAGCACCATTACTAAAAAGGCAATCGTTATATAGTTTGTAAATGGTGCAAAGGGCATTTTGAATGGGTGCTTTGACAGTTGTTCACCTTTTATTTTTCTAAATCGTATTTGACTTATTAAAATCACAAACCAAGGAATCATCCCAGGTAATACACTTGCACTATATACATATACAAATAAATTCTTTGGCGCTATATAGCTTAGAATAACACCGATGACCAAACCAACTAGCACGCCTACTGTGCCGAAAATAGGAACACCATTATTAGAAAGCTTCGCAAAAAATTTAGGTGCCTGCCCATTCATGGCAAGCGTATACAGCATACGTCCCGCACTATAAATACCACTATTACAGCCTGACATTGCTGCTGTAATGACAACAAAATTAATAATTCCTGCTGCAGAGGTAATTCCAACCTTTGCAAAAGTTGCAACAAATGGGCTACCAATCGTACCTAATTCATCCCACGGATAAACTGTTACAATGACAAAGATTGCACCGATATAAAATATTAAAATACGCCAAATAATACTTTGAATCGCGTTCGTAATTGTTTTTTGAGGATTTTTCGCTTCCCCTGCCGTAATCCCAATAAGCTCAACGCCTTGATAGGCTGCAACTACTAATGATAACGCAAAGAAGAAGCCTGTCCAACCACCTGTAAAGAAGCCTCCATGATTCCAAAGGTTCGATAATCCAATTGCCACACCTTCGTTACCAATACCAAAGAAGATAAGACCAAAGCCTGCAACGATCATTAAAACAATCGTCACAATTTTAATCATGGCAAACCAAAACTCAAATTCTCCAAACGTTTTAACAGAAATAAAGTTGGCAACGCCTAAAATCACCATTGCAATTAAACCTGGAATCCATGCTGGTAAATCAGGATACCAGTATTGCATATATGTTCCTACTGCTATAATCTCTGACATCCCAACAATGACCCACTGAAACCAGTTACTCCATGCCGTTAAATAACCGGCTAATGGGTGTATATATTTATAGCCAAACGTTGCAAAGGAACCTGTACTTGGCTCCATGTACAGCATTTCTCCCATTGCTCGCATAATGAAAAAAATAAAAATACCTGCTATAGCATATGCAAGGAGCACGGATGGCCCTGTCCATTGGATGGCGTTAGCAGAGCCCATAAACAAGCCCACGCCAATAGTACCTCCAAGAGCAATCATTTGAATATGCCGTGCATCTAATCCCCTTTTTAATTCTTTATTCGCCACTAAGTTACGCCTCTTTCTGAAGTTCTTTCTACGATGAATTATCTTATAATAATAATAAATTCTATTGAAAAACACAATTGTATTTTTAGGAAAAACACGATTATTGCAATAATAAGACAAGGATTCTGAGCATTTTGGTGTTCTATATGTCAATTTGGTGGTTCTATCCATCATTTTGGAGATTCTATCCGTCACTTCGATGGGTCTATCCATCATTTTGGCCGTTCTATCCGTCACTTTGATGGGTCTATCCATCATTTTGGCGGTTCTATCCGTCACTTTAGCATTAAACGAATCAACTTAGCGTAAAAGCGTATTTGATTACGTAAAAAAACTCTATTCCATTGAATGGAATAGAGTCTACTTGGTTACTGTAATAACGTCTGTTCTTGGAGCTTTGCAGAGAAATATTTGCGTGCATCTGCTGTTAGAATTTGCAGCAGAACTACCTCTTCTTGACGCGCAAATTCTACAAACATCCCACTTAGATTTTCATAAACATATTTGATTTTAAAGCCGCTATCTAAATAATGATCCACTTTTTTTATTTCCTCTGTGCTTTGTTGATATTCTGACATGCTAACACTCCACCTTTCCGTTATCAACCGCTTGAAAACACGTTTTGTGTTTAGTGCATCCAGCTATAACGGGCAGTAATTTATCTGTACCGAAAGCGAAGAGTCAGGTACAATACTCCCACCTACAAATTCAGCGAAAGTAAAGGAGTGAACTGCCCGTAAAAGCCCGAATGTTGAAGACTAATTATCAGTGGAATGAACCCCCACTGATTAAAGTTTCACTTTATTCAGCACCTTTTATATCTAACAGCGGATCTGGTTGTTCAACGACATCATTCTCATCTGGGACAACAGTAGGAGCTGGCGTTTGTTGCTGTCCAAATAGTTCATCCAAATTGTGACCAGCTGTAATCCCTAAATATTTTGTATCACATGGATCTTCTAGCTCAGCTTGAGGGTATTTTTTGAACCACCAGTACTTCGCTAATACATAATATACAAGTGCCCCTACAAAGAACCCTACTAACGAAGAATAAGTAGAGAAAATATTTGCCACTGCACCACCGATAATCCAAGCGATTAAACCAGCTAAGTTAAATCCATTCCAATATTTAAATTGGCCATCTAATTCATACAGTGCTTTGACATGCACGCGACGCTTACGGATTAAATAATAATCAGCATATAAAATACCAACGATGGCTGTTAAAATTCCCCCAATAATTAATAGTGCATTAACTAACACATCAAATAAGCTCCAAGGTTGTGCTAGAATACCAATGATTCCTGCAATAACAACCCCAACCCAAAACGGCACTTTTGGCCCACCGATATTTGAGAAGATCGTTGCAGCTGGGATAACATTTGCAGAGGTGTTCGTTGACCACTGTGCTAATACAATCATTAACAATAAAATGCCTAAAATAAAACCGCTTGCACTTTGTTGTAAAGCATTGATAGGATCAGCAGAGGCAACAGCCATATAGCACACAGCACCAATTGTCACAATGAAAGTATTTGTAATCGGCATGACGATTAATGAGCCAACTAGCTGTGTTTTATTACGTTTGAACCAATTGCGTTCATTTTTCGGTGCTTTAAAGAACCTTGAAAGTGAAGGCATATCGGCTGCTAGTGTCGCCCAAAATCCCATATTCGCCATAATCACTACCATAAATGCAGTGAAGGCTGTAAATCCAGTTGTCGGCGATTCCACCCACGTCCAAATATTTTTCCCTTGAGCTACTGCATGATCTGCCAGTGTATAATACATCCAACAGGAAATTAAAATAATAACTGGCGCTGCCAAATCTGCAAAACGTTCAATAGATTTAATCCCAAGTGATGTATTAAATAATTGAAGTGCTGCAAAGACAATGAAACAGATAAACCAATTATCAAAACTAAAAAGTAAATTCAAAATGCCGTTTATCGCTAATGCTCCAAAATAAGTGTTCAGACCGAACCAACATGCAGCCGTTACACCGCGTACAAGTGACGGGATATGTGTGCCAAATGTACCGAACGGAGCACGCATATATACTGGGAAAGATAAGCCATGTTCAATGCCAATATCTCCAATTAACGTCATAAATACCCCAATTAGACAAGAGCCAATCAACGTTGCTAAAATCACCATTGGCAATGGTAAGCTCATGATTGCCGAGCCACCGATTGCAAAAGCCGCTAATACAATTGCCATCCCTATCCAAATTACTGCAAAACCAAATGTTCCAATATTTCTTTGTTGATGTGTCACTGGAAGTAAATCCGGGGATTTTAAATAATTCCCATCACGTTCCATATAATCTCTCCTTCTTTTATCAAATTTCCGTGACAACTTACATGAGGTTATTCCTTCCTTCACGAAAATGCTAAAGGAAGGTGGAATTTCAGTTTATCTTCATTCGACAAATTACTAACACATTAGAAGGTAGTGAAACTAATATAGATTAAGTCTCCAAACACAATTACACCAAGGCGAAATTGATTTTAGACTTTTTACTTAGCTAGACTGCTAATTAGAGATTGACGTTCATTCCAAGTCATTGGTGGAACTGTAGATTTGCGTTCAACCATTGTAATAGCACCATCTACAGGACAAACGATTGAGCATAAATTACAGCCTACACAATCCTCTTCCCGCACTTTCAGCATTGGGCGGCCATCTTCTGAATATAAATCGATACATTGATGCGATGTATCCTCACATGCAATATGGCACTTGTTACAGTTAATGCAAACATCATTATTAATTTCAGCCACGATTTTATAATTTAAGTCCAGGTCACCCCAATTGGAATATCTAGAAACTGAGCGACCTACTAAATCCATGACAGAGGCAATGCCTTTATCGTCTAAATAGTTATTGAGTCCATCAATCATATCCTCAACAATACTAAAGCCATGATGCATTGCTGCTGTACAAACCTGCACGCCAGTAGCTCCCATTAATATAAACTCGGCAGCATCTTGCCAGTTGGAAATACCACCAATGCCCGAAATAGGAACATTGATTAATGGATTACGAGCACACTCCGCAACCATATTGAGTGCAATTGGTTTAACGGCAGGACCGCAATAGCCACCATGTGCACCCTTTCCTGCTACATGAGGTACTGTATTCCATGTATCTAGGTCGACACCAGCTAAGCTGTTAATTGTATTAATCATACTAATGGCATCTGCTCCACCTCTTGTAGCCGCTTCTGCCGTTACCGTAATATCGGTAATGTTCGGTGTTAACTTCACAATTACTGGGGTTTTCGCAGCCTCTTTCACCCAGTACGTTTGCTTTTCCACTAACTCAGGTACTTGACCAGAGGCAGATCCCATTCCTCGTTCCGCCATCCCATGTGGACAACCAAAGTTAAGCTCAAGACCATCAACCCCTACATCTTCTACTCGTTTTACAATCTCATGCCACTTTTCTTGCTTTGGCTCCACCATTAAGGAAGCGATAATTGCGTGATGCGGAAACCTTTTTTTCGTTTCATAAATTTCTCGTAAATTTACTTCTAACGGACGATCCGTAATCAATTCAATATTATTGAAGCCAGCTACTCTTTGTCCGTTAAAGCTAACAGCTGCAAAGCGTGAAGAAACATTTAAAATCGGATCCCCCAATGTTTTCCATACAGCACCGCCCCACCCCGCTTCAAATGCACGTTGTACTTGATAACCTGAATTCGTTGGTGGTGCTGATGCAAGCCAAAATGGATTCGGCGATTTGATGCCCGCTAAGTCAATGCGTAAGTCTGCCATAGTAGTTCCCCCTTTATGCAATCTCACTTGGTTTTTATCAATTATGCCTCGGCATAATTGCGTCCAGAATCGGCTTTGTGCTTGCACAAAGAATTCCTTTCCGATTCTGTGACATCCGCCGGAGGCTTTAACTTCTTTCAGCGGGTGTTTGGACACCTGCTGAAAAGTAGCTTAAATCTATGTTCATCTCACCACCTATAGAGGTGGGAGACTTGTGTACCTGTCGCTACGCTTTCGGTACAGAAGACATTTCGCTGAAAGAAGTTAAACGTTCATGGATTTTGTATGCTGCGTCTTTTCCTTGCTGTACAGCGGTTACAACCATCGCCTCGCCCTGGCCATTTCCGAAGACGACATCTCCACATGCAAATACTTTGTCATTCGAAGTTCGCATTGTCGTTTCATCAATATCAACAACACCATTTGTGTGCTGTAAGCCAAAAGCTTCAATCAATGACACAAAACGTGTTTGCCCGATTGCCTTAATAACAGCATCCACTTCAATAATAAAATTGGACCCCTTAATCTCCTCTGGTCTTTGACGACCATCAGCACCCGCTTCACCGAGCCTCATTTTCACACATTCAATGCCTTTGACCTCACCTGACTCATTGCCAATAATTTTTTTCGGTGCTGTTAACCACTTAAACTCCACATTATCCTGCTTGGCAAATTCATATTCAAATTTGTACGCCGTCATTTCCTTTTGTGTTCTTCTATAAAGAATTTGAACATTGTCAGCACCTAAGCGCACTGCACATGTAGCACCGTCAATCGCGGTATTTCCCGCACCAATGACAGCCACCCGCTTTCCAACAATACCTTTTGTAAGCGGTCCCATTTTTGTCTTTCTGACAAACTCTATCGCATCATGTACACCGTCTAAATCTTCTCCATCAATGCCCAGATTCGGCACAGCTCCCATACCAACTGCTAAAATAACACTGTCATATTGCTCCAAAATTTCTTCAGCAGAAATATCTACACCGACAGTTGTGTTTGTTTTGATTTCCACTCCAAGCTTTTCGATTTGTTCAATTTCCCAATCAACGACTTCATTTGGTAAACGGAACGATACTATACCAAAGCTCCCTAAGCCACCTGCTTTCGCTTCAGCTTCATAAATAGTGACCTGATAACCAAATCGACTTAATTCACGCGCAGCCGATAAACCAGCAGGACCTGCACCAATAATCGCTACCTTCTGTCCATTGCTTTGCCCTTGCTTAAATAGCTGAGCACTCGTTGACATTGCCCAATCTGTTGCATAGCGCTGTAGCTCTCCGATTTTAATTGGCTTTGTTGAGGAATTTAACACACACGCCCCTTCACATAGTTCCTCCGTTGGACAAACCCTTGCACAGCTTGCACCAATTGGATTTGCTTCTAATATAGTCGTAGCAGAGCCCTTCATATTACCAGAAGCAATTTTTTTTATGAAATTCGGGATTTGAATACTCGTTGGACAGGCTTTAATACACGGTGCATCGTAGCAATAAAGGCAACGATTGGATTCCTCTATTGCTTCATTCTTTGTCATTCTGCTTGTCAATTCCATAAAATTACGTGTTAACTGTTGGGACATTGTATTTTCTTGATTCGAAGCCATTTCCACATCCCCCTCATGTGTTCATTTTTTTCCTTCTTATCATGGCTCGTCACCATAACGTGTGGTTGATTTCCGTTCCGGCTGGGCGCTTTCCTGGGGGCGTCTGATGAGCCGCTTTTATTGCTGCCGCTACCTTAGCACTACGCTTTCGCACAGAAAACATCCGCTGCGCTGCAGGGTCTCGGGCCAACACGATGTTGGTCACGAAGGCGTTATCACAGGACGTGATGGTTTTAGCCTTCGTTCCTCTATTGCTGATCCCCAAGGAGTCGCCAGCCTCCACTCCAATCAACCTATATAAATGGCATACGTTTGAACATATGTCATCCACAACTTTTGGTGATGAGCCTTATTAATTACACCATTGAAAAAAGAGCCACATTCAACATCCATCCCACCACCTATAGAGGTAGTTAGTCCACTGTAGCTAAATGAAGATATTACGAGACCGATTGCTCTGTTCTCCATCCAAAGCAATCGGTCATAATACAAACTAAATGTTTAGTGCTTCTGCAGTCGTTGTTTTTAATGCACGTTTTATATATTGCCCGCTACCTAGTACACCAACAAATTCTTTATTTTTAATGACATATTCTCCACGTACGAGTACGCTTATTGGTTCACCTGTTACTTCCCATCCCTCATATGGATTATAATCCACGTTCATATGATGTGTTTTCGCCGAAATTTCTCGTTTTACCACTGGATCAAAAATAACAATATCGGCATCAGAACCGATTGCAATCGTTCCTTTTTGTGGGAATAAACCAAATATTTTTGCTGCGCTTGTGGAAATCATATCGACAAACTCATTGATAGAAATTTTTCCTTTTGCTACACCTTCTGAATATAAAATACTGAAGCGATCTTCAATAAAAGGCCCACCGTTAGGAATTTTAGAAAAATCATTTATTCCTAACTGCTTTTTACCCTTAAAACTAAATGAGCATTGGTCAGAGCCAATTGTTTGTAGTTGTTTTGCTTTTAGAGCATTCCATAAATGATCCTGATGGTATTTCGGTCGAAGTGGTGGGGACCAAACATATTTTGCACCCTCAAAACCTGGTTGTGCTAAAGCAGATTGATCCAAAGTTAAATATGGTGGACATGTTTCACCATAAACGTCATAACCTTTTTCACGCGCAGCAATAATCTCATCTACTGCCTCTTTACAAGTTACATGTACAACATAAAGAGTAGCGCCAGCAATATGGGCTAACTCAATCGCACGTTTTGTCGCTTCGCCTTCTAATTCAGCTGGACGAGTGAGCGCATGATAAATCGGCTCCTTATGACCTGCACGTCGCGCCTCTTCTACAAGCTCATCAATAACAGAACCATTTTCACAGTGCACCATAACAACAGCACCTAGGTCTTTCGCTATTTTAAAAGCTTTAAAAAGGGTGCGGTCTGAGGCTTGAAATTCTTTCGCATAAGCCATAAATACTTTGACAGAAGTAATGCCCTCTTGCTCTAAGATTTGCGGCAATTCGGCTTCTGTTTCAGGGGTTAAATCACCAATCATTAAATGGAATCCATAGTCGATAGCCGATTTCCCTTTTGCCTTGTCATGCCACTTTTCAACTGCAGTTGAAAGTTTATCCTCGCCAGCCGTTAAGCAGAAATCCAAAATAGTAGTTGTTCCACCGAAAGCTGCTGCAATGGTACCAGATTTCCAATCATCATCAGTCACAGTATTGTTAAATGGCATATCTAAATGTGTATGCGGATCAATTCCTCCTGGCATCACATATTTACCTGTTGCATCAATAACTTCTGCCCCAATGTCGGATAGATTTTTGCCAATTTGAACAATTTTTCCGTTTTCAATTAAAATATCTGCCTCATAAACATCTGCAGCTGTCGCTACTCGTCCACCTTTAATAATTTTTTTCATTCTGCCCTCACCCTTCGTAAAATAATGGAGAATGCTCAATCATAATAAATGTTAGGAAAACCTACTTTAATGAAACGTGTATGTCTCCCCCATACTGAACTTTGTTTGCAGCGTCAACACTGTTTCAAGTAATACATCTGCTCCTTTCGCACAATCCTCAAATGTTGTTTCCTCTTCCTCACAATGACTTTTACCATTAATACTTGGTACGAAAATCATCGCTGATGGAACAATGCTTGCAATATATTGCGCATCATGCCCTGCCCCGCTAAACATTCGATGAGCAGTATAGCCGAAGCTCTGACAAGCCCTTTCCACTTCATTACAAATATAAGGTTCAAAATAGACTGTATCTCTACCCCATAGCTTAACTGGCTTAATGCTACAGCCCATATCCTCTGTAGGAAGATTATTCAGTATGTCCTCTACCTTTTGCATAATCTCTGGTTTTTGATGACGTGAATCTATCGTAAATGTCACATTGTTCGGTATTACGGTATGAATATTTGGTGAAACATTCATTCGGCCAAAGGTAAACACTAACTGTTCATCAATTTTTCCGAGCTCTTCATGTAAATACGTAATGATTTTTGAAGTTACGATTATCGGATCTTGACGCATTGTCATCGGTGTCGTTCCAGCATGATTGGACTGCCCTGAAACCGTAATTTCATAGCACACCATACCTAATACACCTTCAACAACGCCAATTTCCAACTGCTTCGCCTCTAGAACAGGCCCTTGTTCGATATGCAATTCGATATAAGCAAGGGCTTCCTTTAAACGATTTTCTTGATCTCCCTCATAGCCACTTGCTTGCAGTGCTTCTTTGAAACTAGTACCATTTTTATCGATAGATTGTAGCATTTTTTCTTTATCAAATTTCGCTGAAATAACCCCAGAGCTCATCATTGCTGGATCAAAACGAGCACCTTCTTCATTCGTAAAATTCACAATCATTATCGGGATATCTAGCTCAATCTCGTTTTCTTTTAACGTTCTAATAGCCTCAATAGCCGTTAAAACGCCTAATACACCATCAAATTTCCCACCCTTTTCAACAGAATCTAAATGCGACCCCATAACAATTGGTGGAACATCCTTTTTCCCAGGTAAAATGGCATAAATATTACCCATATCATCGATTTTGATGTCCATCCCTAATTCATCACAACACTCACAAAAATAGTTTCTTGCTAATACATCCTCATTCGAAAGAGACAAACGAGTTACGCCACCATTTTCAGTAGCTCCAAATTGACTAAATTGTTCAATTAACTCTTGCAATCGTCTACTATTACACTTATACATATGCAAGTCCTCTCTTTCACAGTAGTTATACACATTCTATAAAAGATAAAAATTATGAGATATAGATAGCAAACTAAAAAAATATGTGCATCTGCACATAATATATGGTAAGTTATGTTCATAATAAGGGGGGAGAAAATGGGGACAATTCGCAAAATTGTAGAGGGAGTTCAATTCCCAATGCTAACATTAGTAGCTGGACATAACGGAACGTATCGAAGAGTTACAGGGATTAACGTAGTAGAAAGCATCGATTTAATTATGTTTTGTAGACCTAATGAATTAGTCGTGACTACAGGTATTAATTTATCTTCTGATGGAGATTCCTTAGAGCAACTTGTTAAACTAGCTTTCACTAAAAAGGTAGCAGGTTTCATTATTAATACAGGACCATATATTCCAAATATACCAGAATCAGTCATCTCTTTTGCCAATGAACATGATTTCCCTATTTTTCACATGCCATGGAATTATCGAATAGCCGATCTATTAAAAACAACATTTCAATTTATCGCCAATCACCATCAAGAGCTTTCTATCGAAGAAAAGGTTCTTTATAACTTACTTTTTCACTACAAACAAAACTCCAACTATATTAAAGATCAATTAGCACTACTAGGTTTTCCACAAGGTAGAGAACTAGCCATTATTTCATGTACAACAAATGGTGCACAAACTAATATTGACCGCTACGAGGTCATGATCCAATTTGCCTTTCAAAATAGATATAAACGCTTCTTAAAACTAAAGCATAAAAATCACCTCGTCTTTTTAATCGACAAAGCACAAATCAATACACCCAATACTCCCTTCTCAAAAGTTGTTGAAGAAATTTACGACAAAATTACGCAAAAAAATGGTTACTTGGATATTATCATTGGTAAAGGAAATTATCATAAAGAGCTTGAAAATGTTCGCAAAAGCTATGATGAATCACTAACAGTAATCCAATTAGCAAAGCTTCATAACAATCGCTTCCTATATAAATATAAAGAAATTGGTGCGTACAAAATTATCATGGCCGTGCAAAATCAAACATTAATCAAATCATATAGCCAAGACATCTTAGGTCAGCTTTATCGCTATGATGAATTGCACAACTCTGATTATGTACAATTTCTACGCATTTATCTCGATGAAAATGGAAGTACCCGTAGGATTAGTGAGCGTCTGTTTATTCATCGCAACACCGTACTTTATAAAATTAAAAAAATAGAAACGCTATTAGATATGGACTTAAGTAACCCATTTACAAAAACAAATCTCTATATTGCATTTTTGATTGAGGATGTGTTGACGCATCAATAAATTTTATCACCATAAGATTTCCCTTCTTAAATCCAAATTTAGTTTGTTTGTGTTCATTTCCATTTAAGTATCGTTGGACTGCTTGAATACGTTGTTCAGGACTTACTTTTGCCATAAAAAAACCCCCGTAAAAGTGGAGGGTACTGAAAAAGTCTATATCTTCTCACATTACGGGGTATTCAACGATTAAATCGTTGAATACCCCGCTTTTTTCATTTGGCACTGTGACTCTACTGTTGTTTTCCGAAGCATTCCGCTCGCTTTCCGCGGGCGAGCGCCGAGCCTCCTCCTACGCTTCGCTTCGTGCGGGATCAGATCACTTTCCCGCAGGAGTCGAGCGATGCTTCTCCAAACAACGCAATGTATCACACTATTTTTTTAGTCACGCTTTCCTTTATAATAAAAGAATTAATGTGCAGGTGGTGCCCCGGATGATTTCCAATCAAGAAACCTTAATTTAAGTCCATATACGGCGATCTACGATATAGTTGTACCAAAAGATAATATACTTCGCCAAATCAATGAACTCGTTGATTTTTCATTCATTTATATTGTTTAGACAATGGACGTAATGCCATTCCTCTTAAGTACTTATTATTAAAAGTCGGATACACATGCCGAACAAGAGGCATTTCAAAATACGGAATCCTTTAAGCAATTAGCCGCAAATCGCTACAAAGTAGAAGCAAAGAATAGTGAATTAAAAAACGGACACGGGTACGATACGGCATCGACTGCGGGTCTATTTGGCATGGAAATTCAAGGTGCTACAACGATATTCGCTGTCAATTTAAAACGGATATTAACCTTCTAAACGAAAATGAATAAGGAATGGAGACAGAAATAAGGCACTTCCTGTTCAAAATTGAACAAGAAGTGCCTTATTTTTATCTGAAAAAGGTTCGCTTTTATGAAAACGTAAGTTTTTCAGTGCCCTCGTAAAAGTTAGATGGGTGTTTAACTTTTACGGGGCAGTTCACAACGGTCACCAATTTTTTGAGGAATACACTCGAGGTTATTTTTTATTTTTGTTTCTGTTTTTATTTTTGCTATGTGAATCCTTTTTTTCTTCTTTTAGCACATTAGTTGTTTTTAATGCAGTAAAATCTGCTTCATCACCAAACTCCATACCATAGTTTGGATTTCTGTCGATGCGAGTATGATGGTCATGATCAATATTTAAATCAGGAACAAGATCTTCGTCCTCATCAAATCGCATAATAAGCACAGGTAAGGATATTAGTCCTGCTAATCCAACGAATGCATAAATCCATCGTGACAATACTGCTGTTTGTCCACCAAACAAATAGGCAACTAAATCAAATCTAAAAAATCCTATAAGTCCCCAGTTGATTGCTCCCACGATGACTAACACTAAAGCGATTCTATAAACTACGCTCACGTTTACACCTCCTTCACTTGTATATACGAAGCCACCAATACACTTGAAGTTCATTCTTCACATGTATAAAAAGCGTCGATATTGCAAAAAACTGTCATAACAAGTGGTAAAATTACAAATACTTATTGTGTAATTAAATCGCTCATTTTGACGGTCTTATTTTTAGCAGTAACCGCTTATTTATACAAAAGGCATGCCTAGGCTAAGTTATATTACTATCAAAGGGAACGTTAAAAAATCGAAGGAAATAAACCGCTTTTTAAAAAGCTGCTTATTAGATACTGCATCTAAAAATCCCAGCTCACCTTCTGCATCCTCCTTATTGGTTTACAGACATCATATTATAAGGAAATATACATTCACTTCGTCCACATTCTTACTCTTATGGTCTTTGAAAAAATCGAAGAAATCCTAACCAAATTATCTTCTTTCGGTTACCAATTATCGTAACTTTTTATATTATCCTCTATTTGCAATTCGTAAAAATCCTAAACATATAATAGTTGTGATATATTTACATAAAGTTATACTTTAATCAATTGGGTTTCTTCATCCCCTCACCGATTATCAGTCTTTATCAATCATACCTTTACGAGCAGCTAATCTCCCACCTAGCTTCTTTGCACACTGAAATTAAAGATGAAAGTCTTGTACCTTACACTTCGCTTTCGGTACAGATAAATTACTGCTCGTTACTACGGGAAAAACTCTATTTTTAGAGTACCTTATTTTACTTTTAATTAGCATCCTTACTAGTAACTAAAGGTTAGGGATTAGGATAGGAGAAAGAATAAATGTTGAAAAATAAAATTATAAAAGCTAACCTAGTATTTTATTTTTTTATCGTACTTATATTTACTTTTACACAATTCAGCTTGCCATGTCATGCCGCGGAACTATCGGACCCTATTATATTGGGAAAGCATTATGATATTTTTCGTGACCCGTCAAAAAAAATTACGATAGAAGATTTATTAAGTGGTACATATGATAATTCCTTTGTCGTCAGTAAAGAGAATTATTTATTCTTTTGGCATACAAAAGATACAATTTGGCTACGATTAGATACCGATAAAATATTAAAGAATAAACAGGAGTCTTACTGGTTAGAGGTAACAGACAAGCTAGATAGCATCGAAATGTATCTAGTGAAAGAAGATGGCTCCTATAGTGTTCAAAATAGAGGAATATCAAATATTGACGACCAAAACATTCATTATCGCTCTAATTTATTTCAAATCCAAGATCCATCTGTTCAAGAAATTTATATAAAATTAGACGGCGAATTACCATTAAATTCAATTTCTTATCTTTTTACAACGGAAAGCTTTATCAATAAGATTATTGACTATAAATATTTAACAGGAATTTTTTATGGGTTCTTATCAGCATTATTAATTTACAATTTATTTTTATTTTTTTCGTTAAAAGAAAAGGCTTATTTTTACTATGTTTTGTATATGTGTAGTTTTATCCTCTATCAAGCCACATTGAATTCTTTAGATATTGAGCTGGTAGGACAGCTTTTACCTAAATGGTACTTTATACAATCACCCGCAATAAGTGGAAATATTTTGCTTTTATTTATGATTCTATTTTGCAAAGAGTTTCTAGAACTAAAAAAATATGTACCTCAATTCCACAAAATAGGAAATATACTATTATGGATTACAATTCTTTCTTTAATTGCTTCATTCATAGTCCCTGATGTTACGATTACCAATAATTTTACAATTATTTTTGCCTTAGTTGTCTTTATTTTCCTTTGGTTATCTGGAATATTTGTGTTATTAAAAGGTCAGAAAATGGCTAGATTTTATATGGTAGGTTGGACTGTTCTGCTTAGTACCATCATTGTACAAGCATTGGCCTTTTTAAGTTTAATTCCATTCCATCCCGTAATATTTGAAGAGATACCTGCAATTGGTGCTATTTTTGAATCTATATTTTTGTCATTAGCATTAGTCGATAAAATCAATATTATTAAAAAAGAACATCAAGAAATGCAACAAACGCTCAATGAAACGCTCGAACATAAAGTAAAAGAACGAACACAAGAACTAGAAAGAGCAAAAATTGAACTTGAAAAATTAGCAAATACAGATCGCTTAACTAAAATTCCAAATCGTGTAAAGTTAGATGATGTGTTAGAAGAAGCATTTCAACATGCTCAGCATCATGAGACTCCGTTTTCTATTATTCTATTAGATATTGATTATTTTAAAGTAGTAAACGATGAGTTTGGCCATCAAGTAGGCGACTTAGTTTTAATGAGCGTAGCAGAGATATTGCAAAATACTATCCGAGAGCAGGATACAGTTGGAAGATGGGGTGGCGAAGAGTTTTTAGTTATTTGCCCTCAAACTACACTAGATGATGCTGTAATGCTTTCTGAAATGCTTCGTCAACAATTAGAAAATCATCAATTCCCTGTTGTGCAACGACAAACTAGTAGCTTCGGTGTAACTAGCTATGTAGATGGTGATACACGAAATACATTATTATCAAGATGTGATAAAGCTTTATATCAAGCAAAAGAACGAGGCAGAAATTGTGTTGAATTTTTTGATGCCAATGTTACTACACGGCTTTAAGAAGAAAGGCCCGTAAAACCATGTAACTTGATATTCAGTGATTGAGACTCTTCATAGATTCTACATTTAATTGCAAATAAAATTGTCCATATTTTCTCCTTAATCTTTCCCAGATTTACTTACAGGGTATGGCATAAACCATTGCAATAATGTCATCTTTTTCAGAAAAAAATAGAACAGCAATCTGTGGATCGCTGTTCTATTAATCTTTTATGTTTCCTGTAACTTGGCCATTGTTCTTTGCATTGCAATTTCTTTTCGCTTTTCCCGAGTTATAATAGTGCAACAATTTATAACTATTTTTCAGAAATCTCTCATCTCATCTTTTTTGCTTCCATGAAATTTATGAAAAGTTACACCGATGAAGTCGCCATTTACATTCAAAAAGGTAAAGATCCAATTGAAAAATATTTATTGGCTTGGGAATGCTTTTGCCAACATTCCTTTCAAAAACCACAAATTTTTCATGCTGTTTTTATTATGGACTTAGGGGAAACGCCAGAAAAATTACTACACATTATTATCAAATCTATCCGAATGATTTAATTAACATTCCAGAAGATTTAGCATCTATCCTGTTTGAACATAATATGACAAAACGGGGTCGTTCCATGTTAGAGATCGCTTTAAAAGAAGGGTACCTAAATGAGGAAAATGTTGATTCAATCAATGAATTAACCATTTTAATTTGGCAAGGGATGTTTACAAATATTTTAAATAACAGAAAAAGCTATGACTCGGAAGAAGCAACCAAAATTGTGATGAACTATATATCTGAAATAGTACTTAACGCTAACTTATTTAGTTTCCAAAAATTAAGTAACTAAAAATTTCAAATATTATATATAATAAATGTGAATAGTCTATAAATGATTTCAATACCAATTTTCTCTAAAAAAATCGTTTTCACCATTCTACAAACAGAAAGGGGAGTATTTTATGAAAAAACTAATAATCATTAGGATTTTAGCATTTTTTGCCGTATCACTAATCCTTTTTGCAGATGGTGTCCAAACAGATGATTTTCTTTTTCTTCTATTATCACTATTCTTTATTGGTATTCCCTGGTACGAATTTTTAAACATTAAATTTAGGAGTATAAGAAATTGTAAGTAAAAAATTAATTTTTTTAGTCATGGTATTGTTTTTAGCATTACACCCTTTATCTAAATTGAGATAGGTTTTTGCTAAAGAAAGTGAATCTAATGATTGTATTAGTCGATCAAAGACTCACTATCTAAGTAATATCTATAGGCAAGCTAATAAAATTTCACATTAGAAAAGCGTGAGACATCAACTTTAGACATTGATTTCTCACGCTTTTTAAGGTTTTAACCAGTAAAGGGGTTCCAACTATTTCTGCCAATTATTAAGTTCCTTTAACAACTCAGGTAGCTGCAATTTCTTAACATCAATTGGTGGTAATGCCTTAATAAATTCCTTACCATACGACTTTGTTGAAATGCGGCGGTCTAAAACGATAAAGGCTCCTTTATCCTGTGATGAACGGATTAAACGACCAAAGCCTTGTTTAAAACGCATGATGGCTTCTGGTAGTGATAGCTCGTTGAAGGAATTGCGACCTTGTGCGGTAATATGCTTTGCGCGCGCCTTAAATACAGGCTCTTCTGGTGAGGAGAACGGCAGGCGTACAACGATAACCGACGCAAGTGCGTCACCCGGAACGTCTACACCTTCCCAGAAGCTGTTTGTACCAAAAAGAACGGCATGGCTAAATTTTTGGAATGATTTCAGGATTCGCATACGGCTACCACCTGTTACACCTTGTGCAAAGAGCATATAGTCATCAAGTAGTTCACTATCTTGAATAAGCTCCACTGTTTTTCGAAGCATATCCTGTGCAGTAAATAAGACAAAACAACGTCCTTCTGTCATCCGAACTGTACGTGTAATCGCATGGGCGACCGCTTCAATATATTCATCCTGTGACACATGTTGAATATCGGGCATATCTGTGACAATAAATGCCTTCGCTCCTGCATAATAGGATGGGGGCGCTTGTAGCTTTCTTACTTGCACACTATCAGAAATACCGAGCTGACGCGTCACAAAACGCTCATTGCCTGGTACAGTCAAAGTACCAGAAGTCCATACTATACTTGCCTGCTTACGAAGCGGTGCCAGTACTTTTTCAATGATTGGCGTGACATTAACAGGCTTTTTAAAGACTTGCAAGCTGCCTGGAACGCTCCGTAAATCAAATTCTAACCACACTGAATTATCATCCTGTGACGATAGGAAAATTTCCTCCCATTCAGCGATTTTTACTTTTAATTCACGGATCCAATAATGCCATTCCGATAATATATAGAGCTCATTTTTATCTAATTGCTCAATATTATTTTCAAAAGCCTGTCCTACTTCTGTTGCAAGATCAAGCCACTGCTGCGTGAGCTTACTTACTTGTAGAAGCGGTTCTTTTGCTAGCGATACATCCTCTAAAAACAAAGTGCATTTACTACTAGCTTGTTTCCCTTTTATTTGTTGCTGCATTTTTTGAACAGCTCGCTGAATAGTGTCATCGAATGTCCGTTGTAGGCGTATAAATTGTGCATCTAGTCGCTGTAAGCTTTGCATAGAAACACGTTGTTTTTTCTTAGCGGCCTGACTAAATTGCTGGAACAAAGCCGTTTCCTCCATCGTTCCTACTTGACCGAAAATATACTTCCACTGCGTATAGGAGAAGACAACTTCGTCCTGCTGCATGGCAGATTGTATAAATTGATGTGCTTCGTCAATGATCCATCCGTCAATTTTTGTAAAGATCGGTGTTTGACGGACTAAATCACTGAGTACCATAGAATGATTGGTTACAATGCAATCTGCAAATTCACTATTTTTTAACGCTTGCTCATAGAAATCAAAGCCCTTCGAAGGCTTTTCATCAGGCATTTTGCGTATTTTCTCTAAAAATAGTTGGCCACCACCCGATACATTGAGCTCACTTAACACACCTGTTTCTGTTTTAGTCAGCCAAACGAGAATCTGCAAAATCGTAAAGGTATCATCATAAGTTTCATCAGCATAAGCCATACATTGCTCAAAGCGTGCAACGTCAATATAGTGCTGCATGCCCTTAAGAACAGCAATATTTACTTTAGTGCCAAGGATTTTTTCAATCTTCGGTAGCTCTTCTTCAACAAGCTGCTCCTGCAAGTGTGACGTATATGTGCTAATCGCAATTTTTTTATCGACTGCTCGAGCATATAAAATCGCAGGAAGTAGATAGCCCGCTGTTTTACCAATGCCTGTTGAAGCCTCTATAACGCATTCCCTTTTGTCATTGAGTGCTTGCCAAATAGTGTCCATCATCTCAAATTGCGCCGGTCGTTGCTCAAAATTCGCCATAGCCTTTGTCATTAATGCCGTTTTGTCAGCTGCTGTTTGTGGATATGATACAATTTCCGCATTATTTGTATGCTTTTTTCGTCCATCACAAATAGCCAAATTGCGATAGTAGGAGACATTCTCATTAGCAGTTACATGCTGTCGTTTAATTTGAAGTGCCTCAAAAAACAGCTGGGATAAATTTGATTTCAATCTGAATGAACGTTTATGCATTTGTTCAAGAGTTAGCTGAGGGAGACTAAGCAGCTCCTTCCAGCAATGTATAAAGAGCTCAGCAGTTGCTCGGGCATCGTCATCTGCTCGGTGTGCATTTGTTAGCTCTATATTTAAATCTGCCGCTAAATCACCTAGCTTAAAGCTCAGTGACATTGGAAATAGTATTTTTGCAAGCTCAACCGTGTCCATCTTTTTACCTTGCCATTTCGGTAAACCTGCACGCTTGAATTCTGCTTGTAAAAAGGATAAGTCAAAATCCGCATTATGCGCGACAAATACACAATCAGCAAGCAGTTCATATATGTAGTCGGCATGTGCCTCAAACGGCAAGGCATCCTTTACATCCTCATCCGTAATATGCGTTAAATCCTGAATGAACGTTGGGATAGCTTTACCTGGATAAATAAACTTCGTAAAGGTGCGCTCAATTTTCCAATCTTCCATAATAACAATTGCTATTTGAATCATTCGGTCGCCATTTGCCGGTGAATGACCAGTCGTCTCTAAATCAACAATTGCATACTTTTGACTTTCCATCATACATCTCAACTCACAGTTCACATTAGATAGATGAATTTTATCACAAATTTGGCTCAACGGCATCCCTTCGCCTCTTTAAATTGAACACAAAAAGAAGCATGTACAGCTGTACACACTTCCTCTTTATTACATCACCGTTGCTTCTGGCTCATACGATATCATTTCTTTAATTGTATTGCCCTCGCCCATAATGGCTACTGTTGGCTTATGATCTTTTGCCTCTGCATTATCTACGTACACATAAGAAATAATTATCACAATATCTCCACGTTGTACTAGGCGTGCTGCTGCACCGTTCACACAAATAACGCCTGATCCACGTTCCCCTGCAATAATATATGTTTCAAAACGTGCGCCATTGTTGTTATTAACGATATGCACTTTTTCGTTTGGTAGCATCCCTACTGCATCTAAAATATCCTCATCAATCGTAATAGATCCAACATAGTTTAAATCTGCTTGTGTCACTGTAGCACGGTGGATTTTACTGTTCATCATCATTCGTAACATATTACAATCCTTCTTTCACATTAAAGATACAATTATCAATTAATCGAGTTTTACCAATATAGACGGCTACAGCTAAAAGCACTTGCTCCGTCTCAGCAGTTGCCGGTATTAAATCTGGATACGCTAATAGTTCAATATAGTCTATGTGGCCGTGTGTACGTGCTGCAATGTGTGCCTTTGCTTTAGCAAGCGCATTCGCAACATCACCATTCACTAAAAAGCTATCACGAGCAAGTTGTAGCGCTTCATTAATTGCTGGTGCCTCAAGACGATCCACTTCACTTAAATAGACATTACGAGAGGATTTCGCTAAACCGTCCTTTTCCCGTACAATGGGTACTACTCGCAATTCCAAAGGGAAATTAAAATCGCGTACCATCGTAGCAATAATAGCCACCTGCTGTGCATCTTTTTGTCCAAAATAAGCTCGTGACGGCTGTGCTAGGTGAAATAATTTTGATACGACTTGTAAAACGCCATCAAAGTGTCCTGGACGGCTCGCCCCACAAAGAATGGTTGCCTGTTCACCCGCATGAATACGAATACCGCCATCATGCGGATACATTTCTTCAACACTCGGTGCGAAAACAATATCTACACCGACAGACTCTGCTAAAGCAGTATCCCGTGGCAAATCACGTGGATAGCTTTCAAAGTCTTCGTCTGGGCCAAATTGTGTTGGGTTTACAAAGATACTCATAACGACTAAATCATTTTCGGCACGAGCTGTTTTTGCTAGCGTTAAATGGCCCTCATGTAAATATCCCATTGTTGGAACGAGTCCAATTGTTTTTTGAACTTGCTTAGCTGCTTGGATTTCTATGGTTAGTGCTTGGATTGTAGTGACGACTTTCATTACTTTACGCCCCCATATAGCTGATCCAATGCTTCCTCTTTCATTGTGAAGGAATGCTTCGGCGCAGGGAAAGTACCTGCCTTGACCGCTTCTACGTAACTAGCAATTCCATGGCTTGCTTCTTTGCCCATATTAGCAAACTGTTCCACAAATTTTGGTACATGATGGGAACCGTAGCTTAACATGTCATGATAAACCAACACTTGTCCATCAGCCTCAACACCAGCTCCAATACCGATCGTTGGAATAATGAGATTAGCGGATACCATCTCTGTTAGCTGATGCGGAATACATTCTAAGACAACTGCACATGCTCCAGCCTCTTGACATTTTTTTGCATCTTCAATGAGTTTCGTTGCTTGTTCAGCTGTTTTACCCTGAACTTTGTAGCCACCAAGCACTCCTGCTGATTGAGGTAGTAAACCTAAATGAGCTACCACCGGAATACCAGCTGACGTTAATTTACGAATTGCTGGTAGAACATCGTCTGCACCCTCTAACTTTAATGCATCTGCCCCTGTTTCCTGCATCATAGATACTGCCGTTTTCAACGTCTCGTGTACATCACAGTGGTACGAACCAAATGGCATATCCACAACAACAAACGTATCCTTTGCCCCTCGGCGCACTGCTTTTGCATGGTGAACCATATCGGCTACTGTTACTGGCATTGTAGAATCATAGCCTAGTACGACCATACCTAGTGAATCTCCCACTAGAATCATGTCGACGCCTGCTTCCTCGGCAAATTTTGCAGCAGGATAATCGTATGCAGTGAGCATAACGATTTTCTCATTTGCTGCCTTCATCTTTAAAAAATCTGAAGTTGTTTTCATCATGTAGTCCTCCTTTTTTAAGGAAAGAAAACAGAAAAACCCCTCTGTTCCTAAAATGGACAGAAGGGTAGTGTTTCGTTCGTCATCAAAAATCACCTCTTGCTTTTAGATTAGAGGCCATAACTTAATAAAGGGATACGGAAACAAATCTCTTTGAGAGAATTGCCCATTCCAATGAATCAAGTTATATTTTTGAACGCTTGTTTTCTTCCGTCCCTGTCATTAAAAGATCAAGGCAGATATTTATTGTAAATAGTTCTTACGTTTTTGAAGGTGCCGTTCACAAAAGGATACTGCCCTTCGCAAATACTATAACAGATTCCCCTAGTAATCTTCAAATATTATTTTCTAATAATTACGATCAATAAATATTACTAAATTCAAACCATTCGTTTCTGAAAGTTTGATTTTCGATAAACTTCATACACTGTAAATAGAAACAGGGCAAATAAAAATGTGAATAAACCAGATGTTACATTTGTAACTGGTACAAAGACGACATCCCAAAATGAATTAATTAAAGCGTGGAAAATAATACAGAGAAAAATACTTTTAGTGGAGAGGTAAATGATTGTCAATAAAAAGGATAGTGCTAAAGCTGTTAGAGAAAACCATAGGAAGTTCATGTTCATTTGGTTTGATCCAATGACAAACCATAATGGCAAATGCCAGACTGCCCAAATAACGCCCACAATCATGGTACTTGTGAAAGGAGACCATCTTTTTTGTAATGTAGGCTGTAAAAAACCACGCCAGCCAATTTCTTCTAGTCCTCCTCCAATAATCATGATCGGCAATTCAAGTAACGCCAAATACATTGGATTCTCCATAGTCGCTCCACCCCAAAGCGTTGGTAAAAAACACGCCGCAAATGCGAATCCGATTGCAAATAGGTACCATGAAACAGGAAGCTTAGGATTTTTCACATTATGGATAAATGATTTGAACTCTTCTTTAGTCGAATATTTCTTTTTCAACCAAATCTCACAAATTGCAGGAGTAATGCCGCCGAGAATAAATAATAGCATTGATATTGCATTGCCAAACTCCAGCAAATTTAGCTGTGTTAACAAAGCTAAACTGCCCCATATTATCCAAGACGTAGCAAAGGTATAAAATAGAAATCTTCTTATCTCTATTCCCAACTTTAATCCTCCCCTTCTTTCGTACCCAATAGTAATAATACGGATTTGCAAAGTGTATTCATCAAACGAATCTCATCAAACTGCACTTGATCATTCGAGAACATCCCGTAACATTTTTGCAAGACAACGTCTCTCACAATGCCATCAATAGATGTCATCATAAAGGCAGATAAATCCTCTATCGAAATCTCAGGATTAAAGCATCCTGAAGAAATACCCTTATGGATTGAATGAAAAATTTGTTGCATTAAATATTGCCCACTTTCATTTTCCACAATGTTTAATAAAATTTTCTTTTCTCTATCTGGATGGTTAGCAAATAAAATCGTAAGCTCAAATTGAATTTTGCCAACTGTTGATACGTTTTCCTTCATGTACTCTCCAAGAAAACTAAATAATTTAATGATTGTTTTTGAGGGAGAGTTACTCGTACCCGTAATTCCATCGATAATAGGTTTATAGTCTGCGTTAGCATTTACTTGATTAATAACCTCAATAAGTATTTCATCCAAGTCTGAATAATAACGATAAATCCCACCTTGACTTACCCCTGACGCTTTAATAATATCCCTCATCGTAATGTCATAAAGTGGCTTTACTTGACATACTGCTATAGCTGCTTCTAAAATGCTGTTTTTCTTTTCCTGTACATATTCATGGCTTACCTTTGGCATTATCTCTACCTCCAAACATTAAAAATGACACTGTTGTCATTTTAATTATAGTCATCATCCCTTTTATTGTCAATTTAAAATGACGCTACTGTCATCTTTTTTCTCTTGAACGTTTTTAATAAAATTTGACAATTCAATGTGATATGTAATATACTTCCATCATACTATACGACGTATAATATAAAACCTTGTATAGGTAATACATTGTGAGGTGAGAGAAGATGACATTTCAACTTGGCTCAGCTTTACTTGACGCTTGTGTACTCGCCATCGTCGATAAAGAGGATGCTTATGGTTACTCATTAACACAGCAAATACAATCCGTGATGGATATATCAGAATCTACGCTGTACCCAGTATTACGTCGTTTACAAAAAGCAAATTGCTTAACAACATACGATCAGCCCTATCAAGGCAGAAATAGACGGTATTACCAAATTACCGAGCAAGGTCGAATACGATTACTGGAACTATTAAAAGAATGGCAACAGTATAAAGAAATGGTTGATTGTGTACTTATAGGAGGGAAATATGATGAATAGAGCAAGCTTTTTGAAAAAGCTACGGGGGAAATTACAACGTCTTCCAGCGCATGAGATTGATGCTGCGCTTGCCTATTATGAGGAATATTTCGATGAAGCAGGAGAGGAAAACGAACAGCGAATCATTCAACAACTAGGCTCCCCTTCTCATGTTGCATCACAAATAATGGCGGACTATGCATTAAAGGATTTAGAAGAAACTTCAACTTCGACTAAGAAGAATGTGTCTGCGATTTGGCTTATCATTCTAGCAATAATATCTGCCCCACTTTCTTTACCGCTACTTGTAGTTGCAATAGCACTTATTTTTTCATTTGGAGCAGTTATATTCAGCGTTATCATCGCAATTATCGCAACTGTACTTGGTATCTTTTTCGGTGGAATCGCTGCACTTATTTCAAGCTTCTTCATTTTAACTCAGGACTGGCCAACAGCATTACTCTTTATGGGTGTGGGCTTTATCGTAACAGGTTTGGGCATCTTGCTTTTCCCAATCGTTACTCGTTTGATCAAAACAATCGTTGTTGTTTGTGTTGAAGCATTAGGTAAACTGTTCCATAAAATAACGAAGAAGCGGAAGGTGGGATACTAATGACGTCCCGACATACCCATATTGCCATTACTATGATCGCTTTAGGCGTACTGTTAGCTCTAGTTGGTTATTTCTCTGGTGGGAAATGGAGTTTTGTGGTGAATGGTGAGGGCATCCAATTGCCAGAGAACAATAAACTCGTAAATAATTCCTATAAACTAGATGATTTCACTAACCTCAATATTATCAATCACTATGGAGATGTTGAAATTGTTACTAGTAATCGTTATGCATTAGAAACAAATGTTATTAAAGATGATGATGTGACGTACAGTATTAAAGATAATACATTAACTGTTGAAACAAAGAGTAAGAAGAAGAATGGTTTCGAATTCGGTTTTTTCAGCTCCAGAACTCCTTCTATCAAAATCTATGTTCCTTCAGATGTAAAACTGAAAACCGTTATCCTTGATAGTAATTTTGGGGATACAACTATTCGTGGACTGAATTATCAGGAGTTAAATCTTATTGGAGATTTTGGAGACATACTATTTAAAGACACTACTGGTGGTAAAACAGAGATTACACAATCATTTGGTGATATGAGATTACAACAATTTTCAAGTAATGGCTTCGTTGCCGAAAGTGAACATGGTGATATTAATATTGATGGAACATTAAATGGTCAATCTACTATTACGTCTAACTTTGGGGATGCTACACTTCACTTACAAAATAAAAAGAGTGCACTTGGCTTTGAATTACAAACTGACTTCGGGGATCTTACTGTTGATAACGAGGATCAAAACAGCAAGGTATCGCAATCTTATAACGGTGATAACCAATTAAAAGCAACACTTTCACATGGTGACTTACAGTTAAGGTTTAAATAAAGGGCTCTTGGCAAAACGGGGGGTGATTTACGTTCCGGCTGGCGCTTTCCTGGGGGCGTCCGATGAGCCGCTTCACTCGCGTTGCTCGCTCCAGGGTCTCATCTGTGACGCTGATCCCCGAGGAGTCGCCCAGCCTCCACTCCAATCAACTTTTTCACATAGCATGTATCTTTTGGCATTTCAATCTAAATTATAATGATAAAATGAAACTTCAACACGCTGTTTTTATGTACAAAAGTGTAACAGCAATATTTGCATCACTATTAAATGCCACATTTGTTCGATTATGGTGAGTAGCCTAAGACAGAACTTATCTTCATTAAAAGAGCCACAACATCATAAAGATTTCTTTGACCAATTAGATTTCCAACACTATGAAGGCAGCATTTATACACTTGTGATTCTGCCTTTTTAGTTTATTTGATTCAGTTCTTCCCTCTGAACATTAGTAAGAATTTCCCGTTTATTGCGCAATGATTCTGTACCCATATTTTAGAAATAAAAATTTAATTTGAGCAGATGAATAGGAATCTTCATCAGAGCAATCGGTTCTTGTAAGTGAAGGCAATATCTGAGGTGAATCAGGTCAGTTACCCCATCATCTTGGAGATAAAATTCGATTTATGAGGTGATCAATATGAAAATTAGAAAAGCAAACATTGAAGATGCTCAAGGTATCGGAAAAGTACATGTTGACAGTTGGCGAACGACTTATAAAGGCATTCTTCCAGATGATTTTTTGAATAGCTTATCTTACGAGCAGCGAATAGAACTTTGGAAGAAGAATATTTCAGATGATACGAATTATGTACTGGTGGCGGAAAACGAACAAGAAGAAATTATAGGTTTTGCAACTGGTGGCCAACGAAAAACTAATTCAGTACCCAATGCATCTGATTTAACTTCTATCTATCTTTTAGAAGAATATCAAGGGATGGGAATCGGGAAGCAACTACTCAAAGAAGTATTCGCCTATTTTAAACAAAAAGGATACGAAAAAGTATTTGTCGAAGTATTAGCAGAAAATAAAACACGTGATTTCTATGAATATTATGGTGCACAATATGTTAATAACGTAGAAATAAAAATTGGTGGGAAAATAGTAGAAGAGCTTATTTATGTATGGAATAATATTGATAAGGTTACAGAAAAAATAAAATAGAGAGCTATTTAAATATTTTTTCTCGAAAAATATGAAAGAACGTATATTCTCAATCTGAAAATATACGTTCTTTGTATGTTCTATAAAATCTTTATATCTCCAGCATAAATTGTTCGGACTGTGCCATCATCCTCTGTTAGCTGTAGTACACCTTCATCCGTAATTCCACTGGCAATGCCCTCAAAGCGCTCGCGTAAAGTCGTGACTTCAATACGTTGTCCAATGGTACATGACATTTGTTCCCATAGCGTTTTAATGCTAGCAAAGCCATCCTTCACGTATAGATCCGTGAATTGTTCTAAATATTGAAGAATAGATGCAACGAGGGCTGCACGATTAATTTCCTCACCCGCTTCTAAACGTAAAGATGTAGCAATATCAGCGATTTCTGGGGAGAAATCTGATTCAACTTGGTTTGCATTAATACCTATGCCTACTAGCAGTGCTTGTACACAGTCTGCTTCAGCCTGCATTTCTGTTAATATACCGGTACATTTTTTACCTTTAATGAGCAAATCATTTGGCCATTTAATGGCTGGTTCAATATGTTTATATAATGTTTTAATAGCCATCGTAACTGCAACTGCTACGACAAGCGTATACGATGAAGCTTGCTGAGGAGTAACATCCGGTCTCACAATAACGGTCATCCAAATACCTGTACCATTTGCAGATTCCCATGGACGCGCCATACGACCGCGGCCAGCAGTTTGCTCCTCACCGATTATAATCGTGCCATGAGGAGCGCCTTCCTGTGCAAGCTTATGAGCGATTGTTTGTGTTGAATCTACAACGTCAAAATAATGAATTTCACGTCCAAAACGTTCCGTATTTAAAAATAGTTCGATTTGTGTTGGACTTAAGCTATTTGGCACACCAGTCAGTACATAGCCCTTTTTCTTTACCGTTTCAAATGTATAGCCTTCCTCCTGTAACGACTGCATATGTTTCCATATAGCTGTACGTGATACTCCAAGGGAATCTGCTAGCTCCTGACCCGAAACCGCTTCACCATTAGCAGCTAATATTCTTTTTAAAATTTCATCCTTCATGGAAATACTCATGCTATCAATCCTTTATTAAACTCTGCTATATTTTTATGCTTACATAATTTTGATTCAATTGTATTAATCATACTGTAAATTATGACAATTGACCACAATCTATCATCAAATATCTTTTAGCAACTAGTTATTCATTATTTTTAACTATCGTTGGATCCCCGTCATAACGAGTGGTGATTTCCGTTCCCGCTGCGGCGTCCGATGAGTCGCTAATTACCAAGGAGTCGCCCTGCCTCCGCTCAACTTATACTCATGGTAAGCGTTTTAACAAATGTCACTTCCAACTTTTGATGATAAGCTAAAAAATATGCTAGCAAAAAAAAAAATGGAGCCGTCTCATTCATTTTTTGAGACGGCTCCTTGTTTAAAAATCGATGTTGATCATTCTTTTTTGAAATAATCGTGTTCTATCCAATGCTTTATCTGTTGTCGGTCATTTTGAAGTTCACCATTCACAACAGCTTCAAGCATCGCCTGCAACGCTTCTTTTACCCATGGTCCACCTTTTTTTCCAGACCATTTCAATAAATCCGTACCATTTACAATGAGCTCTCGCTTGTGTCTAATGGGAAGCTTCGTCTGTATTTCATGGATACTTTGCTGTGGCATTTGAACATCAAGCTGTCTCAATTCCGCAAAATAACAAGCTGCCTTTAGTTCCTGTTGAGCATATAAAAAGTAATCCATTTTCGTCCAGCCACTTTTTAACGCTTTTAATGCTTCTAACACAGCTTTTACAAATGCCATCTCTTTATTGGATAAACGATAGCTACTTAGCACTTCTCGCCAATCATCACACTGTAATACCGCAAAATATGCCCAGCCTAATAGCTTGTCCTGCGTGTTAAATTCATTCCAATCATCAGCTTGAAAAGTACCATTCAAATAATTCACTAAGCTACTTTCCTCAAGCTTTTTTATACCATTAAGAACATCTTTCCCTACCCATAGCTTATCGAGCTCTGCCTTTATGCGCTCCTTCGCAATCCAAGAAATATTATCAGCCTTGTCCTGCATTGCTTTCAATGTTTCTGATTCAATTAGAAAACCAAGCTGAGCCGAAAAACGCACAGCCCGCAGCATTCGTAATGCATCTTCCGAAAAACGTTTCTGTGCATCACCAACAGCTCGAATTACACCAGCCTCAATATCTTGGCGTCCTCCGTAAAAATCAACAAAAGAACCATCACGACGCATCGCAATGGCATTCATCGTAAAGTCTCGGCGTTGTAAATCTTCTTTTAACGAACGTACAAATTGCACTTCCTCGGGTCTACGGTGATCCGTATATTCACCATCTGTGCGATATGTCGTTACCTCCACCGATCCAGCTGGCACGATAACAAGTACCGTCCCATGCTGAATCCCTATATCAACCGTGCGATTAAAGACAGACTTTACTTCGTCTGGCATCGCATTTGTCGCAACATCTACATCGTGGGCAGGACGACCGAGTATAGCATCTCGTACTGCACCACCGACGATCACTGCTTCAAAGCCTGCGTTTTCTAGTTGTTCAATAACTGAATAGGCTGCTTGCCATTCTTTATTGTTTTGCATGATTTCTTTCAGCAACCTTTTCGTACAATTTTTCATATTGTTCTACAATTTTAGATGAATGGAATTTTTCATCAACAGCACGGATAGCTGCTTCTCGGAAATGTTGTAATTTCTCATCATCCTTCAATAGGTTCACGGCATACTCTGCCACTGCGTCCGTATCACCTAAATCCACTATATAGCCATCTACACCATGCTCAATGACTTCTGGAATACCGCCTACATCTGATCCAATACAAGGTACACCACAAGCCATTGCTTCAAGTAAAACTAGCCCGAATGATTCCTGCTGTGATAGTAATAATTTAAGGTCACTTATCGCATACAATTCAGCCAAATTTTCTTGTTTGCCCAAAAATAGAACATCCTCCATATAAGGACTTTCCTTTACTTGATCCATTACACGATGCTTTTCTGGACCATCTCCTACAAGCAATAGTTTTGCCTTCATATTTGCACGAATCTTCATAAAGGCATCAATAATATGCGGAAGATTTTTAATTTTACGGAAGTTAGAGACATGAATAATAACTTTTTCATCTTCTTCAATTCCAAATTGTTCCTTTAAGTTTCCTGGATTGCGCGGGAAGTATTCACGTTCATCAACAAAGTTGTAAATCGAGTTAATCGGCTTTACTGTATCGATAAGCTCGTAGGTTTGTTGCTTTAATGCCTCTGACACTGTCGTAACGATATCTGATTTGTCGATGCCATACTTAATTGCCTGTGAAAGAGTGGAATCCTGCCCAAGCACAGAAATATCTGTACCGTGTAACGTTGTGACAATCCCAATGTCACGACCACTCATTTCACGTGCTAAAACAGCACAGACAGCATGTGGTATTGCATAATGCACATGAAGCACATCTAGTTCTTCATCCTTAATCACGTCCGCCATTTTACTCGCTAATGCTATATCATATGGCGAATATTGAAATACTGAATAATTGTTAACTTCTACTTCATGGAAAAAGACGGTTGGATAAATTTTATTCAATCGAAATGGTACGCTTGAGGTGATGAAATGAATTTCGTGCCCTCTCTCTGCAAGCATTTTTCCTAATTCTGTTGCGATAACACCAGAGCCTCCAACTGTTGGATAACAGGTAATGCCGATTTTTAGCTTTTTCATTCGATTATCATCCTTTCTAAATCACGTCTTTTTAATTTCGTCTTTCTTGAATCAGTCTCCAATCCACAAAGCCTTCTTGTAGGCCTTTTAGTAATATTTCTGCTGTTCCCATATTTGTGGCCAGTGGCACTTGGTAAACATCACAAAGACGAATAAGTGCAGAAACATCTGGCTCATGTGGTTGTGCTGTTAATGGATCACGGAAAAAAATGACCATGTCCATATCATTATTGGCAATCATTGCGCCAATTTGTTGATCGCCACCGAGTGGCCCTGAACGAAAACGTGTTACCTCTAAACCTGTAGCTTCCATAACACGCTGTCCTGTTGTACCTGTAGCAAACAACATATGCTCATTTAAAATATTTCGGTAAGCAATAGCAAACTGTACTAAATTATCTTTTTTACGATCATGTGCAATTAATGCGATTTTCATAATGCTTCCATCCCAATCTTTAGATGATGTTTTCTAAACCATATACAAGTTGATCCATTTTCATGACCTCTTCTACGCAGAATGCTACGCCAGACATAAAAGAATTACGGTTTAACGAATCATGACGAATTGTTAATAGCTGCCCATCACCGCCAAATAACACTTGCTGGTGTGCCACTAAACCAGGTAAACGAACTGAGTGAATACGCATGCCATCAAATTCTCCACCTCTTGCACCCTCGATCGTTTCTTTTTCTTCTGGATGTCCTTGCATCTTTTGTGTTCGCACTTCTTGAATCAATTGTGCCGTTTTAACAGCTGTTCCTGATGGAGCATCCAGCTTTTGATCGTGGTGCATTTCAATAATTTCAATATCAGGTAAATATTTTGCCGCTTCCTTAGCAAATTTCATCATAAGGATTGCTCCTATCGCAAAGTTTGGAGCAATAATACAGCCTAGTTCTTTTTCTTTAGCCATTGCTGATAATTCCACTAGTTGTTCATCTGTAAAGCCTGTTGTACCAATTACAGGTCGTACATTTAAATTCAAGGCCTCTTTAGTATGTTTGTATACTGCATGCGGGCTAGTTAAATCTACTAATACGTCTGGTGCAGTCGCCTCTACAAGGTCAGACATATCTGTAAAGATTGGAGCCGTATAACTTGACGGAAACATCTCCAAATCAGCTAATGTTTTTCCTACTTCCTTATAATCTAGTACAGCTACTAATTCCATTTTGTCATGCTTCATGACCGTATGTACAGCCTCAGCCCCCATTTTTCCCCTAGGTCCTGCTATTGCTACACGAATTGACATTATTCTTCATCCTTTCTAGTCCAGCGATCTTTATCCCTTGTTTCAAATTTATGTATAACGCGTAAAAGTGCTTCATCTAATTTAATGCCCTGTGCATTTGCAAAGCACACTAAAACAAAGAAAAAGTCGCCTAATTCTTCTTCAATACTGTTTGCTTCCTCTGTACTCTTTTTCTTCTTTTGCCCGTAAACATCCTGCACTTCACGAGACAATTCACCAAGTTCCTCGGTTAGACGTGCCAATAACTCGAATGGCGGGAAATAGCCTTCTTTAAATTGTCCTATATAATCATCTACACACTGCTGTAAAGCTTGCATTGTCACTTGTTCAGTCATCTAAATCACACTCCTACTTACCATCGTATAAAATTTACACCATTGTTGTCAAAAACAATAAAATGTCAGATAATAGATAGCACTACTTCATTTGTTTGGAACTTCAGGAGGTCATATGCTAAAACAGATCAAAATCAGCAATATCATTGCAATAATGCTCGGAGCTGCAATTTTTAGCTTCGGCTTCGTCCACTTCAACATGCAAAATCAACTTGGTGAAGGTGGCCTAAGTGGGATTACACTCATACTTTATTTCACACTTGGCTGGGACCCTGCTTTAATGAATTTACTATTAAACATTCCTATGTTTATTATTGGTTATCGTTTACTAGGGAAAAAATCATTTATTTATACGCTTGTTGGAACTTTATCTGTTTCGGTTTTCCTTAAAGTTTTCCAAAAGTATCAATTTACTATTCATTTAGAGGACGATTTGTTACTTGTTGCTCTTTTTGCAGGGGTTTTTGTTGGACTAGGGCTCGGTATCGTCTTTCGCTTCGGTGGTACAACAGGCGGTGTAGATATTTTGGCTCGCCTTGGTCATAAATATTTTGGCTGGAGTATGGGGAAAACGATGTTCATCTTTGACGCCATTGTCATTATCTTATCATGGCTAACGTTTTTAGATGCACGCTCTATGATGTATACCCTCGTTGCGGTATTTGTTGGCGCGCGCGTTATTGATTTTGTTCAAGAAGGAGCATATGCAGCACGTGGAGCACTTATTATATCTGAAAAATCTAGCGCCATTGCTGAAATGATCGCATTACGAATGGAACGCGGTATTACTATACTTGAAGGTCATGGCCATTTTACTAAGCAACAAAAAGAAGTTATTTATTGTGTCATTGGTCGCAATGAGGTTGTACGCTTAAAATCTATTGTTCATGAGGTGGATCCACACGCATTCGTTTCTATCATAGAAGTACGAGATGTTGCAGGTGAAGGCTTCACACTAGACGACCAAAAACAACCGCTCCATTAACATTAATAATCTGCCTGCTCTCCTCGAATAAAACATTTTACTTTTTCGTTGAAGGTAGGCTTTTTTTACATAGTAAATTAACGGATTAAAAAACTTGCTATAGTGAATTACCACTACAACAAGTTTTTTATTAGTCGTCACTTCGCATATTTGTAAAGATTAATACTAAACGTAATAATTCTAATACAGCTACTGCTGCTGCGGCAACATATGTTAATGCTGCAGCACTTAACACTTTACGTGCTGGGCGCTCTTCTTCATTCGTAATAATTCCTAGAGAATTCATTTGCACTAACGCACGCTTGGATGCATCAAACTCTACTGGTAACGTTACTAATTGGAAAACCACACCTGCTGCTAATAATACGATACCTAAAAGTAAAAATTTCGGATTAGTTGCAAAAATACCAATCATTACAAATATCCAAGACACATTTGATGAAATATTTGCAACTGGCACTAGCTTACTACGTAATGTCAGCATTGAATAAGCTTCTTTATGCTGGATGGCATGGCCAACCTCGTGGGCAGCAACTGCTGCACCAGCAATACTCGCTTCGTAGAAGTTACTTTCCGATAAAGCAACTGTTTTTGTTGCCGGATTATAGTGATCAGACAACACACCTTGTGTTGGAACAACTCGTACATCATATAAGCCGTTCGCATCTAAAATCGCACGCGCTACCTCTGCACCTGTTTGTCCCTTCATTGTACGTTCTTTTGCAAACTTATTATACGTACCCTTTACTTTCATCTGTGCGTAAAGTGGTAGCAGCATTATGATTGCAAAATAAACAATATACATACTTGTTGACAATTTTCTAACCCCTTTCTACTTCGATACTATAATTCTATAATCATTTACCTAATTCGGCAAATATTTGCGCCACCTAATTGAGAAGATGGCTACAAAAATGCATGCAACTGATAACCAAAAAGTAAAATAGCCAATATAACTTGTATAATCTGCTAAATCACGATACATCGGCATTTGGCCAAATACATAATCAATCACATCATTATGCAATGTCCATACCGCTGCCACAGCAATATGCCAATATGAAAAAACATATTTACCGAGATACAAAATTGCTTGGACAGCCATTGCAAAATGTGAGCCTATAAGCATCCAGCCTTGCCAGCCAATAGATCCAGTTTCAATCAGCGTCCAAATATTCATAACATCAGCCCAGATTCCATATTTCACTAGTGTTATAAGTGCTAGCACTTCCATTAGCGGCCATTTTTTCCCCATAATCCATGCTAACAATACAAAACAAAAGAATAGGCTGGCTGTCGGGCTATCCGGCACAAAAATATAAAAGATGGGCTTCGTGATGGCAAGCTGGCCTCCATACCAATAATAACCGTAAATAGTTCCTAATAGATTGATAATAAGTAATAATATTAAAAATGATTTATGTGTAAGGAGATACCAGATGTTTGCACGTGTAATTTGCATAATTAAAGCTCCTTTATCTTCTGTCTTTACTAAGATGCCTTTTTTAATTGTTATTATGTATAAACCAGTCTTTAATTTGCTACATACTATCGAAAATGAATATAGTAGTACTTTCTTGCAATCTCCATAATGTGGGTTTGATTTTCGTTCCGACTAGGCGCAGGAGAGGCGGGATATTTGCCTCTATGTTAAATAGTATGTATGTCCTCATAAATATTATAGAACTAAAATACATTTTGCGGGAACTTTTTTGAAGTTGTAACAGTCACATTATTATACTAGAAGAAAAAAAGAGCCAGTTTCCTGACTCTTTTAAACTATACTTATTTATCTTCTTTTAAGCTCGCAACAAATTCAGCTATTTGCTTCGCTTCTTCATCTGTACCCTTGAATACACCAGCTGGCATTTGGCCTCGACCATTATGGATAATATCTTCAACTTCGTCAGCTGTTAGTGTATTACCAAGTAATTTTGGAGCAGCTGGGCCACCTTTTAAGTCAGCCGCATGACAGCCGATACAAGATTGAGCTGCTTCACTTGTTTCACCAGTCCAAATTTTATAACCTGGTAGTGATTCATCAATAGTAACTTTAACTTCTGTTTCAATTGCACCCATTGCTTTTTGAGCTTCCCAGTCATGGTTAGCAACTGCTTCCCATGTTAAGTAAAACATAGCTGCCAGAGTCAATAACATAAACGCTGTTGGTAACGGACGTTTAGATGGACGACGTTCTGGACTTTTATCTAAAAATGGCATTAATAATAGCGCTCCAAATGCAAGACCTGGAATTACAACTGTTCCAATAACATTATATGGACCTGAAGCATATGTGTATTTTAATAATTGATATAAGAATAAGAAGTACCAGTCCGGTAATGGAATGTACGCTCTTGTCGGATCAGCTGGTCCTTCAAGTGGTGATGGATGTGCAACTGTTAATATTAAATAAGCAATTAAAAATACAGCACCAACCATCCATTCTTTTAGTAAGAAGTTCGGCCAGAAAGCTTCCGTCTTACCTGGATATTCGGAATAATCCTTTGGAACGTTCGGCATTTTGTGATTCGCTTTAATACGAGAATCACCAACAAATTTCATTCCTTTTCCGCGATGCATTATGTCCCCTCCTTTAAAAAATCATCGAACCGTCAAGAACTATTACAACGGCCCTGAAATTCCTTGACGACGAATCATGATAAAGTGTGCTGCAAGTAATGCAAACAATACTGCAGGTAAGAAGAATACATGAATCGCAAAGAATCGTGTTAACGTTTGAGCACCAAGAATAGTTGAGTCACCCGCTAATAAGATTTTAATCCATTCACCGATAAACGGTACAGATGCAGCAATTTGGATACCTACTTTTGTAGCGAATAATGCTTTCATATCCCAAGGCAATAAGTATCCTGTAAAACCAAGACCCATCATAACACCAAAAATACCTACACCAACCATCCAGTTTAATTCACGAGGTTTCTTATAAGAACCTGTAAAGAATACACGAAGTGTATGTAAGAACATCATAACGATTACTAATGAAGCTCCCCAGTGGTGCATACCGCGTACGATTTCACCAAATGCTACTTCGTTTTGTAAATAATAAACTGATTTCCAAGCATTCACTACGTCTGGTACATAGTACATTGTTAAGAACATACCTGATAGAATTTGAATTACCGTGATGAAGAAAGTTAATCCACCGAAACAGTAAACGAATGCTGAAAAATGATGTGCAGGGTTCACGTGCTCTGGCACTTCGTGGTCGGCAATATCACGCCAAATCGGTGTAATATCTAAGCGTTCATCGACCCAATCATAAATTTTATTTAGCACTGTTTTGTACCCCCTTACTTAACTAGAGTATTTGGATGAATTGGCCCAAGCGATAAGTAACCATCATCTTCTTTAATTTCATATTCATCCAATGGACCTAATGGTGGTGTTCCTGCTACGTTATTACCATTCTTCTCATAGCGTCCACCATGACAAGCACAGAAGAATTGATCTGGGTGTGTTGAATCTGTTCCCCAATCAACCATACATCCTAAATGCTTACAAACAGGAGATAATGCAACAATTTGATCGCCTTGTTTGAAAACCCATGCTACGTTTGTTACTTCTGATTTGTACCATGCATCAACTTGTTCAAATTTTAAGTCAACTTTAACAGGTTTGTCAGTAATATCAGCGATTTTATGCTCTGTTTTCACAAAGTTCCCACCAGCATGACTTTGTAGTACTGGGTCTATTGCAAAACGAAGCATTGGCATCAGCATACCTGCCGCCATAAATCCACCTACACCAGTTAGTGTATAGCTTAGGAATTGACGACGTGAAACTCGATTATTACTCATTTTTTTCCCCCCTCTAACTTAAAGGTCAGTCCAACGGACAGTCTTTTACAAATAGTAATACTAGGACATATCTATGATATATCAACTCCATAGCTTGGTCAATATAGCATTCTGTGGAAAGCTGGAGAATGTGAACAATTATTGAAACTAATTGTTAAATCTGTGTCCATTTGGTCGAAAACATCGGAATCACTTGTCGCAATTGATCTTCGAGAATGGAGTTTTTCACGCCTTTATCCATGCTTTCTAACGGAATCGCTGGTAACCAAATAACATTTACTTCATCTCCAATATTTGTCCAAAAATGGTCACAAGTAATGAAGAACACATGCTTAAAACCAGCATTATGTAATTGTGCCTCTAATTGCTTCGGCATATCTTCGTTTTTTAATGTTGCACTATACGTAAATGGTGGCATCAGTAATAAACGACCTTTAAACTGTTGTTCGATAAAAGATGTAAGCGATAACAAAAAATCCACCTCTGTACCGCTCTGTTTCATTTTTTCAGGAGTTAAATCGACGGTTACGAGTGGAACAATTGCTGTATCGATAAATTCCTTCTGTGCCATAAATAATGTCACATCACTTGCATTAAAATACATCTCACAAACCTCCTCTAGTTGCATAAATCAATTTCGCCTTGGCGTAATGGCGTCCGGATTTTGAATTGTGCCTGCACAATTCAAAATCCGTGACATCCGCCAGGGGGTTTGGTACCCCCACTGCATGAAGATAAAAAAATGCCCTTTTCCACTCTTCAATAGGATATCCAATAAAAAGTGAAAACAATCATTCACTTGTTATGTTATCATATTGAGGTAGATAAAGGACATTCCATTTTTACTTATAGCTAACGTAAATTAGCCGTTTCCTTTAAAGCTTGTAACAAATTAGACAATTCATAAAAGCGATCTTCATCTCCCTGATCGAGAGCTTCATCAATTTGCGCGAGTAATTTTTCTTCTTGGAATACGAGTAAGCTGTTGGAAAGCAGCTCTTCAGCCAGTAAGCGATCTTTTTCACTAACAATCAGTGCTTCTGGCATATAAGGGTTTTCTTCAAGAACTGCTAAGTATTGTGCACTTGGTGGTACATTTGGAAAATTCAATTGTATATACATATCTTCATGCTCATGTAAACGTAAATCATGGAAGGATTTCTCAGCATCTGCTGTCATTACATTGCCTTTGTAAAAACGAAACGGCACTCCTGTTGAATCGACCGTTGACATTACCATTGCTCTAGGGCAATAGTGAGCTTCTTCAACAAATCGAATTCGTTTTAATAACTCATCGTTACTTAATAAGTAATTCAAAATCCATACACACTCACGACGTTTCAATTGATAATTTTTTAAAAACCATCTAACAAATGCTTTTTTATCGACAACTGATACAGAAGCAGTCATACCCACTCCCTCCTTTACTCAAATTCTAAGGTTTCTAACTTCTCTTGCCACTCCAGTTCACCCGGCTGAATAGTTATTAATTGACCGAGCACTTCTTTAGCTTCTGAACGCTTTCCTTCCTCTAACAAGAAATAAACATACTTTTCTAAAAATGCTGCGTCTTCCTTAAAATCATTATATGCCAAACGGTAAAATTCGTATGCACGGTCGTACAATTCTAAATTTTCATATGCAACCGCAGCAAATGGATATAAGGTACTCCATTCAAAATCATTTTTTTGCAACGTTTCAAATAATTCTATTACATCCTCATGACGCTCTTGCTGTGCCAATAAGGAGATTAACGCTAATACTGCCTCCATGTATTCAGGATCTAAGGCAATAGCTTCACGTAGATACTGCTCACCCTCAGCTGGCAAACCAGTTTTTAAAGCCATTTTACCGGCGAATAAAAATAAGGACTTATCGTATTCGTCACGCTTTAATCCTTCTAGAATGGCAGCGTATGCTTTTTTATTGTCCTCCGTCATGGCATAGCTTTCAGCAAGCAATAAATAGGCAGAAAAGTAATCAGGATCTAATTCTTTTAATTCCTCTAATTGTTTAATGGCCATTTCATATTTTTGTGATTGAAAGGCTGAATACGCTGCACCAAATAAAACATCTGGCTTTACTTCATCTTCCAGTGCTTTTAAATAGTAGTCTAAGGCTGTTTCATAGGCAGCTCCTGCTCGATACACCTCAGCAAGTCGTTCAGTAAGGCTTACCCCAGCAAATTCAACTTGTTGTTCATACAATTCTTCATATAGTCTCGCAGCCTCTAAGAAACGACCTGTTTCAAATAAAAGCTCCGCTTTAGCAAATTGTAATAATGGCTCATCAGGTAATATAGATAGTGCCTCATTAATGCGCATTTCTGCTACTTCAAACAATCCTTGCATTTGATAATAATCCGCTAATACTAATAATGCTTGAGGATATTCTGGAGCTGTCTCCTCTACTTCTAATAAAAAATCTAACGCTTCATCTTCATCGCCAAGTTCCATTAAGACGTTTGCACGATCAATTTTCAACTGCGCCTCTTCTGGGAATAAAAATTGTAAATGCTCCAGTACACGGTCAGCTTCCTTCATATATCCATACTGCATAAAAACTTCAGCTAGCGCATAAATGTCCTCAGGTAGCTCTTTCGTTAAAAATGTTTCAAGTAGCTGTTCAATTAATGCTAAGTCCCCTTGTTCAAGTGCTTGCATCATTTCAGTCATCGCATTGTTCACAGTTATTCACCTATTCTTTCATTAATACCTTTATGCTACAAAACATTTTCTCTCGAAACAAGAAAAAACTCCCCAAAAGACTTGGAGAGTCAAGCACCTTATTACTTTACTTCCTCTAAATGCTCGAAAAACGATGGATATGAAACCGCAATACATTCTGCGTCATCTAAAGTTACAGCCCCATCTGTTATTAGTGCTGCAACAGCGCCCATCATCCCTATACGGTGATCACCATAGGTTTGAAGACTAGCACTACGTAATGGAGTAGGTCCTTCAATAATCATTCCATCCTCAGTAGCTTCAATATTAGCACCAAGTTTTTTCAATTCATCCACAACAGCCGTTATCCGGTCTGTTTCCTTCACTTTTAACTCTTCGGCATCCTTAATAATAGTTTTACCGTTTGCCTGCGTTGCTAGTAAAGCAAGGATCGGGATTTCATCGATAAGACGAGGAATAATATCTCCCTCAATGGTAGTGCCTCTTAATGTTGATGTTTCAATTGTAATTGTTGCTGTCGGCTCTGATTGGCTATCTTCATCCGGTATAAGTGTTATAGAAGCTCCCATATTATGAAGCACTTCGATAATACCATCTCGTGTTGGATTAATTCCGACATTTTCCAGCGTTATTTTACTATTCTCACAGATGGCCCCTGCTACTAAGAAAAAGGCCGCAGATGAAATATCACCTGGCACAGACACATGTGTCCCTGTTAAAGTTTGGCCTCCTTTTAATGAAATAACACCTTCCACCGCATCAACCTGTGCACCAAATTGACGTAGCATTCTCTCAGTATGGTCTCGAGATACTTCAATTTCTCGCACAATTGTAGTACCTTCAGCACGTAAACCAGCAAGTAAAACAGCTGACTTCACCTGTGCACTTGCAACAGGCATGTGGTAATCAATAGCTTGTAATACTGTACCTTGAATGGCTAATGGTGTATATTGTCCATCTGCCCTTCCAGTAATGTGTGCACCCATTTGACGTAACGGATCAATAACACGGCGCATCGGTCGCTTTCCAATGGACGCATCGCCTGTCATTACTGAATGTACAGTAGATCCAGCTAGAATCCCTAGCATTAAGCGTGTCGTTGTACCAGAATTTCCTGTGTATAGTACCTCTGTAGGCTCTTGCCACCCCTCTATACCTGGGCTGTCGATGGATACATTTGTTCCTTCTACGTCAATTTTCACACCGAGCTTGCGGAAGCAATCAATTGTACTTAAACAATCCTCACCTAACAAAAAGCCATCAACTGTTGTTTTACCCGTTGCAATGGCTCCAAACATAACGGAACGGTGAGAGATAGATTTATCACCTGGAATCGTTAAAGTCCCTTGTAAGGAAGGTTTATCATATTGTAATACTTTTTCAGTCATCGTCTTCTTCCCTCCAATATGAAGATAGAAAGCGCCGTATTTCCGACGCTTTCTTTTAAAAAGGCATTTCCTGGATGCCTATGAAATATATGTTTCATAATTAGCACGCTTTTGTATACACGCTGCTGCACGTTCACGGTCACTTTCACTTTGTAAGCTAATAACAAGAATCCCGAAAACGTCTTCTCGTGACTCGACGATACGTAAATTTGTAATACTAATCGCTTCGTCTGCAAGTAAGCCTGTCACCTCAGAAATAACCCCTGGATAGTCAGGAACATCAACATATAAGTCAAATGATGTGAACATTGCACCTGCACTAATCGGTAATTCATCTCTTAGCTCTTTAGCAACCGCAAAGTATGTTTCTATGTCATCCGAGCTACCATTGAAAAGCAACTCCTTAACACGACTCATTTCCTTTTCCCAGCCTTCTAGCTGTGCAATAAGCTCTTCTCGATTTTGTAATGTAATATCTCGCCATAAAATCGGATTGGACGAGGCAATTCGCGTTACATCACGGAAGCCACCTGCAGCAAGTGAACGTGTCATTGGATATTCCCCATTTTCTCCGCCCAACTGATGCACAAGAGAAGCAGCAACGACATGTGGAAAGTGACTAACTACAGCTGTCATATGATCATGCTCACGAGCAGATACACTAACAACTTTTGCATGTGTAAATTTTAATAGACTTTCAAGCTGTGCCATATTGACAATTTCTTCACCTGCGAGCGGTGTTAGCATATAATACGCATTTTCAAAAAGGTGAGCCTTAGCAGCTAAAACACCGCTTTTATGTGAGCCTGCCATTGGATGTCCTCCAATAAAGGTAATACCTAACTCACGTAGTTCCCCAGCCTTTTGCATAATCTTCTTTTTTGTACTACCTGTATCTGTTACGATTACTTTATTTTTTAACGGCCATGTTTTTAATTGTTCCATCCATTCAAGCGTTGCGTTGACGGGCGTTCCAAAAATGATTACATCCACGTCGTCCACAACTTCTTTTGGATCTGTCACAATATCATGAACAATATTTAATGTTTTCGCATGTTCACGTGTTTTCGCATCCATATCATAGCCAATAATTTTTGTTTCAGGTGCCTTTTGCAATGCCAAGGCAATCGAGCCCCCAATTAGGCCTAGCCCAATAACGAGCACTTTGCGTGTCGTCATGCAAAAACTCCTTGCTCTTTTAGGACGTTTTTAAGGTGACCTAACAATGCTGCATTTTGAGCCTCTGTTCCGATTGTCACACGGATAAACCCAGGTAATCCTAGCGCATTTCCACTACGGATTATAAAGCCTCGTTTCATTAGCTCATTGAAGACAACATCACTATCAGCATTCGTATTAAAGAAAATAAAGTTCGTATCAGAAGGGAAGTAGTTCAAATTATGTTTCTCACAGAATTCAATATATTGTTTTTTACCTTTTTCATTTGCTTCACGGCAAGCATTTATATACTCTTGATCACTTAAAGCGATTGTCGCAACTGCTTGACTTAAAATTGTATTATTAAATGGCGCTCTTACTGGATCAAGCTTTGCAATTACTTCTGGTTGCCCAATTGCATAACCAACTCGGAAAGAAGCAAGGCCATATGCTTTTGAGAATGTACGCATTAATAGTACATTTGGAAACTCTTCTATTAAAGGTAGAGTATCTTTGTGACCAGGATGCGTTACGTATTCGATATATGCTTCATCTAATACTACTAGTACATCACTTGGAACCTTAGCTAAAAATGCACGCAATTCAACATCAGGTATCACCACACCAGTTGGATTATTTGGACTACAAACCCAAACGATCGATGTATTACCATCAATTGCTGCTGCCATTGCATCTAGATCATGGGCACCTTCGATACAAGGAACTTTGCGTACCTCTGCGCCTTCTATTTCAGCATTGTGCCAGTATTGAGAGAAGGATGGGTCTGCCATCACTGTGTTTACACCTGGATACAACAATGCACGAGTAATAATTGCAATGATATCGTCAGAGCCGTTACCAAAAAGAAGCTGTGTTTCTTTGACACCTAGATGATTTGCAACAGCTGTACGTAAATTTTGCGCATAGCCGTCTGGATAGATCGCATGATTTACTGAATTATTTTGTAAATAAGCAGTTACCTTAGGTGAACACCCAAATGGATTTTCATTAGATGCTAATTTTACGACTTCTTGTAAGCCATATTCACGTTGTACTTCTTCAATTGGTTTACCAGGCTTATATGCTTGCATTCCGTCCAATTGTTGTTTCCATTTCATCTCAAACATCTCCTCTATTTATTAGCTTGGGCTAAATCTGGTCTTAATTTCACTGCATCATTGAGATACAAGTGTTTTACATCCTTTTGTGCTACTTCCACATTTGCATGGATTAATACACGAATACAAAGTGGCAATGCGTTTGGCACGTCCATTTCATGCGTACACATGACAGGTACATATTGCCACCCGTCCATTAACCGTACAGCACGTGCCGGAAATGCTGACGTAATATCAGGCGTTGTGGATATTAGTATAGAAGCAATATCATCTACTTCCACATTATTGGCTGCTACTACTTCACGCACTAATCTTGCTGTCTCATCCCATACAAGCTCTGGCTTGTCAGATTCAATTGTAATTGCTCCTCTAAGTCCACGAATCATACAAGCACCTCCGCTAATAGCTGTCGGAATTCGGCATCTACTTCTTTGCACTCCGCTAAATCAATTGGTTGCACGAAAGGTTTACCAATTTTATCCAACAACACAAATTGTAAAATACCATACTCCGCTTTTTTATCTTTCATTAAATACTCTGTTAACTGTTCAAAGGAATATTCATTTACAGCTTCAAATGGATAGCCATTCCTCACTGCAAACTGCAAAAATGCTGTAGTGAAGTTACGATCTAATTCACCGTATCGTTCACTTAATAATAAACAATATACGAGTCCAATCATTACAGCCTCACCATGCGCTACTTTTCCATAACAAGCGGCCGCTTCAATGGCATGCCCATAAGTATGGCCTAAATTTAAAAATTTTCGCACAGATTGCTCGGTTTCGTCCTCTGCTACTATTTGCGCTTTCACTTCAATACCTTTTCTAAGCTGCTCCGCTAATTCTTCAGTGGTGAAATGAATAACTGTCTCTTCAGCCATTAATTCCTCTAACCACACTGCATTAGAAATCATCGCATGCTTGATCACTTCTGCTGTCCCTGAACGTACCTCGCGTTCAGGTAAGCTTTCGATAAAGACAGTATCGTAAATAACTCCCTCAGGTTGATAAAACGCACCAATCATATTCTTACCTAGCGGATGGTTAATAGCTGTTTTACCGCCTACTGCGGAGTCATGTGCCAAAATCGTCGTTGGGATTTGAATAAACGGCACCCCACGCATATAAGTGGCTGCAACAAAGCCTGTTAAATCACCTACAGCTCCCCCACCAAATGCAAAAATAAATGATTTACGCGAGCATTTTTGTTCAAGTAAAAATGTTTGCGCTGCATTGTATTGTTCAAATGTTTTACATGCCTCACCACCTGGTAAGATAAAGACCTCAAAATGATAAGGGAAATTAGCCTTGAAATAATCTCCTTGAGCTGCCCACACATTAGTATCCGTAAACACAATGAGCTTATCCGCTTTTTGAAGCTTATCGTCAAATGCTTTTACTGCTTCTGCTAAAAATTTATGACCAAGGACAACCTCATATTGATGCGATTTCGTCGCTACTGGTACTCGCATATTAGAACCCCTTTGTATAACGACGGTGTTCGTCGATTTGAGCTTTTAGTTGAGGTAATTGATCGCTATGGAATTGTTCCAATATTGCATTCGCTATTTCCCAGGCAATAACGTGCTCAGCAACAACTGATGCTGCTGGTACTGCACAGCTATCCGAGCGTTCTACACTTGCTTTAAATGGCTCTTTCGTTTCAATATCTACACTTTGCAACGGTTTATATAATGTAGGAATTGGTTTCATTACACCTCGTACTACAATTGGCATGCCAGTAGACATTCCACCTTCTAAACCACCAAGTCGATTTGTTGCACGTGTATAGCCTTCTTCCTCTGACCAAATGATTTCATCATGTACTTCAGAGCCTTTACGGCGTGCCATTTCAAAGCCAATTCCAAATTCAACACCTTTGAATGCATTAATAGATAACATGGCAGCTGCTAATTTTGCATCTAGCTTACGGTCATAATGAACATATGACCCAACACCAGCTGGCATTCCTTCAACGATGACTTCAACAACACCACCAATTGAGTCACCCGCTTTTTTCGCTTCATCAATTGCCTCCACCATTTTTGCCGAAGCCTCTGGGTCAACGCAATAGCAAGGATCGGCTTCAACAATGGCACGAATTTCATCTGCAGATTTCCCTTCCACTAAGGAAGTGTCTGCCTTAATACCAACGATTTCTGTTACATGTGCCACAATGGAAATGCCTAATTCATTTAATAGCGCTTTGGCAACAGAACCTACTGCTACACGAACAGTTGTCTCACGAGCAGAAGAACGCTCAAGTACATTACGTAAATCACGGTGTCCGTATTTCATGCCACCTACTAAATCCGCATGTCCTGGACGAGGACGGGAAATTTGACGTTTGATATCTTCAGGATTCACATCTTCTTCTAACGGTTCTGCTCCCATAATTTTTGTCCAGTGCTTCCAGTCATCATTTGTGACTACGAGTGCTACGGGAGAACCAAGTGTTTGTCCGTGACGAACACCAGCGACTATTTCCACTGTATCTGTTTCGATTTGCATACGGCGGCCTCGTCCATGTCCTCCTTGACGACGTTTTAAATCGTGGTTAATTTTTTCTGCTGTGATTGGTAAGAGCGACGGTAGGCCCTCAATAATTGTTGTTAATTGGGGTCCATGTGACTCTCCCGCTGTTAAGTAACGCATAAACGCTTTCTCCCTTCAACTCGCTAAAGTATGTATTTTTCACTATAACATATATTCTCTAAAAAAACAGTCCTTTTGCAAATGTCTTTTAAGACTCGTTTTAATTGTTTGTAAATTCCAAATTGTTCCAGCAACTTTTATTTTCAAGATTTTTTACGTTAATTTAGAGCAATTTACTAAATTTGAATATTCTGAACGATTCATTTAGAAAAAGATAGGTTCTTCATCTCCATTTATTATTAGTATTCACCAATCAGTTAATCCCCTACCTAAGCTTTCGCTAAATTTTGAGGTTGGAGCCTTAATGACCTTGATGCGAGATAGCTAATAAAAAATACGCTTTTTGCTTATATCAAGCGAAAAGCGTACGATTCATCTATGTCTAAAGCTTTAAAAATATGTACATGACATTCATATTGTCTATTGTACGAATGCTTTTCTCATATTATTAACTATTTTCGTCTATAGAAGAATGTATCCTCGACTTCAAACTCATAACGAGATGGATTAAAGATTTGCTCTGTTGATCCAACAAATAAAACTCCATCCTTGCGCAATGCTTTACTAAAATTCGTATAAATCTGATCTTTTGCTTCTTCCGTAAAGTAAATCATCACATTGCGGCAAACAATCAAATCATAATTAGAATCGTAATGATCCTTAAGTAAATTATGCTTCTTAAACGTCACACAACGTTTAATCTCATCCTTAACCCTATAAAAGGAACCTTCTTGCTCAAAATATTTGGCTTTAATATCACTCGGCACTTCTGCTAATGAGCGCTCCGGGTAGACACCTAATTTCGCCTTTTGAATAACATTTTCATCTAAATCAGTAGCAATGATTTGAATTTGAGATAATGGCACTAATTGAGATAATACCATGACTAAAGAATAGGGTTCTTCACCCGTTGAACAAGCAGCACTCCAAATTTTTAAACGCTTATTAGATTGCAGTAATTTCGGAAATATTTTTTTCTGCAACACTTCCCAGCGCTTCCCATTGCGATAAAATTCAGAAACATTGATCGTCATGCGATCTAAAAACTCATTCATTAAATCACGATCTTGTTCAAGTGCCTTTAGAAAGTCCACAAAATTACGATATCCCTTTTTCTCATACAGAGATGTTAATCGTCTTTTCATTTGTGCTTCTTTATATAGCGCTAAATCTATTCCTGTTTTGCGCTTTATACCTTCTATAAACTGTTCATAATCAGACATACGGTCTTCTTCCCCTCTAGCGTCGTATTTCCATTATAGCGGAAAAGTGCCATTCCTGAAATAGTCTTTCACATGTAATCTAAGTTACTTGGTTGAATTTTGTTTTTCCTCTAACAATAACACTTTGGATTGCTCTAATTCTAGACGTAATTTTTCTGTTTCCATCGTATACGTTTCTAATCTGAGCTTCTCTAGCTCTACTTCCTTCTCAATAGCCTTCAATTTAATTTTTTGTTTTTTTGTATGTGTATCTGTAAAAATAGCTGCTAAACAAATAACTACCCCTGCAATAATCCCCATCTCCGCTATCAATTCGTACACATCCTTTCATTTATAATGATTATACGGCAAAATCGAAAAAATAGTTTCATTTTTCTTTTCATTCTTTCATTAATTTAGCTAAATTATTCTTTTTAATTTGTTACAACGTAGCCATTTCATAAATTGCATCAAGTCCTATGGTAACTCCTTCGTGATAAAACATCCTTTTGAACCATGCTACTACGTCCTGTCGGAACGGAAATCAACCACACATTATGGTATTAATCCATAAAAAATGAAGGTAGTTAATCACCATCTTCAAGTTTTTTAGTCTTCTAAACCTCTACTCGATAATCCTTTAAATCTTCTCGTAATTTTACCTTCATGAATTTTCCTACAGAAGTTTTCGGTATGTCATTTAAAAATACAACGTCATCAGGAATCCATGTTTTATGGAATTGCGATCGTAAATCTTCTAGTAGCTCGGATTTCGTAATAGCATCTTTAAATTCAGGTTTTGGTACAACACATGCTAGAGGTCGTTCAAGCCATTTTTCATGAGGAATTGCTATAACAGCAGCCTCAAACACTTTAGGATGTGACATCAAAGCATTTTCAAGCTCTACTGAAGAAATCCATTCTCCACCGCTTTTAATTAAATCTTTTGTACGATCCGTAATTTTAATATAACCATCTACTGTCACTACAGCAATATCACCAGTGTAGAGCCAGCCATCTTTAAAGGCTTCCGTAGTTCGTTCATCGTTATAATACTCGGCAGCAATCCACGGGCCCCTAATTGTCAATTCGCCCATTGTTTTGCCATCCCAAGGGACTTCACCGTTTTCATTGACTACGCGTGTTTCAATGAGCGGCACTGTTATTCCTTGTGTAATACGAACATCCATTTTTTCATCCATCGTATAATCTTGCATATGTGTTAAATACGTCGATATGCTAACAAGCGGCGATGTCTCGGTCATTCCGTAGCCCGTCATGTAAGGAATTTTAAGCTCCTCCTCAAAACCGCGAGTTAAACCGAGCGGCGATGCTGAACCACCACATACAATCAATCGTATCGAAGACAAATCACGAGGATTTTTGCGTTGCTCTTGTAATACCCCAAGCCAAATTGTCGGTACTCCTGCAGTCAACGTTACCTTATATGTTTCAATTAAATCAAGTAATAGCTGAGGTGTAAACATTGGCCCTGGTAGCACCTGGGTAGCACCAAATAATACACCAGCAAACGGAAATCCCCACGCATTCGCATGGAACATTGGTACGACAGGTAGTAAAACATCAGCCTCGCCTATTGCAATACTATCAGAGAGTCCTGCTGTCATCGTATGGAGGACAATACTACGATGTGTATACACCACACCCTTTGGCATTCCTGTAGTGGCACTTGTGTAGCACATACCAGCAGGTGTATTTTCATCTAAATCATCTGGGAATCTAAAATTCTCATTTGCTTCTTCGAGTAATGCCTCATAAGATAGAGCATTCGGTAATGGGATGTTTTCTAGCTCGTCAGCATCTCCCATTACGATAAAATGCTTTACCGATTTAAGCTGTGAGACAATCGGTGCAATAAGTGGAACTAAGTTATCATCAATTAGTAATATTTCATCTTCTGCATGATTAATAACATAAGCAATATGCTCAGGTGCTAATCGAATATTAATCATATGCAATACAGCTCCCGCGCATGGTACTGCAAAATATGCTTCTAAATGACGGTGGTGATTCCAAGCAAAGGTACCTACCTTCATACCTCGCTCCATTCCCAACTTTGTAAGGGCATCTGCTAGCTTACGAGTTCGTTTTACATATTCTTTATAGGTAAACTCGTGAATTGTTGTAGGGCTTGTCCGCGAATATATTTTTTTCGCATGAAAAAATCGTTCTGCTCGATCCAAAAAACTTGTTAATAATAAAGGTGTATCCATCATATGCATAAAAACGCTCCCCTTTGTTCATAAATTTTTGAATCGTCCAAGGCTTACTGTTACTACCAATAATTACATATAAAAGGATCACCACCAAAACGTGTGGTTGATTTCCGTTCCGGCTGGGCGCTTTCCTGGGGGCGTCCGATGAGCCGCTTCACTCGCTCTGCTCGCTCCAGGGTCTCGGGCCAACACGATGTTGGTCACGAAGGCGTTATCACAGGACGTGATGGTTTTAGCCTTCGTTCCTCTATTGCTAATCCCCAAGGAGTCGCCCAGCCTCCACTCCAATCAACTTATTTACTAAGCAGACGTTTTAACGAAAGTCAACCACAACTTTCAGTGATGAACCATATAAAACAAGTTAATTTTTTCCCTCGCTAACCGTAGACAAGTACCTTTTCACTTCAGAGCTTCACAAATGCATAATCACAGGAGCTTTTGCTCATTCTCTATGCTCTATGAACAGTCTAGCTTATTTAGCTAGAGTCGAGCACATTCATGTTACCCCTATTTCGGCTGCATACGAATCGCGCCGTCCAAGCGGATTACTTCACCATTTAATAAACCATTTTTGATAATACTTTCGACCAATAGCGCATATTCTGATGGCTTCCCAAGTCGTTTAGGGAACGGTGTCATTTGGGCAAGTGCTGTTCTTGCTGGCTCTGGTAATGATGCAAACATTGGTGTCTCTACTAATCCTGGAGCAATAGTCATAACACGTACCCCAATTTCAGCAAGCTCCCTGGCAATCGGTAACGTCATCGCTGCCACACCACCTTTTGACGCGCTATATGCTGCTTGTCCTATTTGTCCATCAAATGCTGCCACAGATGCAGTATTAATAATAACGCCACGCTGACCATCCTCGTTTGGTTCATTATGTTGCATCTTCTCAGCTGCTAGGCGAATAACATTGAAAGTACCAATTAAATTTACAGAAATCACCTTTTCGAACAAATCAAGGGCATGTACACCACGCTTTGAAAGCACTTTACTTGCATCAGCAATTCCAGCACAATTCACTGTGACATTAATGGACCCAAATTTTGCTACTGCTTGCTCAAGACCTGCCGCTACATCAGCTTCTTTTGTGACATTTACACGTGCATATTGGACATTCTCCCCTAACTCCTCTACTAGTGCATGTCCTCGCTCGTCATTAAGATCAAAAATGACTGCTTTACCACCCTCTGCAACAATTTTACGAACAGTCGCCTCTCCTAAACCAGATGCTCCTCCTGTTACAACTGCTATTACTTCATTCATGAAACACAACCCCTTTTACATTTTTTCGATAATAGTGGCATTCGCCATTCCCATACCTTCACAAATTGCAAGTAAGCCATAACGTAAATTTTCTCGTTCCATTCTGTATAGCATCGTTGTTAACAGCTTTGTACCTGACGCTCCTAATGGATGCCCTAAGGCAATTGCTCCTCCATCTGGATTTAATTTATTTGGATCTGCTCCAATTTCATGTAACCAAACAAGTGGTACTGGCGCAAAAGCCTCATTCACTTCATACGTATCAATTTCCTCTATCGTAAGACCTGAACGTTCTAGCGCTTGTCTAGTTGCTTCAATTGGACCAGTTAGCATTAACGTCGGATCTGAGCCAACAACAACTCTTGTAACAATTTTAGCAAGCGGTTGTATGCCAAGCTCCTGTGCTTTTTCTAAAGACATTATAACTACCGCTGAGGCACCATCACTCATTTGACTTGCATTACCAGCTGAAATCACACCATCTTCCTGGAATACGGTTTTAAGCCCATTTAATTTATCAACTGTCGTTTCTGCCCGAGGTCCCTCATCAACAGAAAACGTTGTAACTGCGCCATCTTCTTGCGTAACTTGGACAGGCAGTATTTCCTTTTTGAAATGGCCAGCCTCAATTGCAGCTAATGCTCGTCTATGACTATTGTAAGCATAGTTATTTAACTGTTCTTTTGATAAGTTCCATTTTTCCGCTATTTTCTCAGCTGATAACCCTTGATGTATAATTGTATAGTTGTCTTGTAATCGTTTACCTGCATGGGCCCCCTTCATGTTAGACCCCATTGACACCCTTGTCATGCTTTCAACCCCGCCAGCAATCACAATGTCCATATCCCCTGCTAAAATAGCCTGTGCTGCGAAATGTACAGCCTGCTGACTTGAACCACATTGACGATCGATTGTCACACCTGGAACACTTTCTGGAAAGCCTGCCATTAATAATGCAGTACGGGCTATATTTGATCCTTGTTCAGCAGTTTGCGTTACACAGCCAAAAATTACATCTTCCACCTGACCCTTATTGATACCTGCTCGTTTTACTACTTCTTGCAGAACATCTGCCGCTAAGTCATCTGCTCGAACATTGCTTAATGCCCCTTTGCTCCTGCCAACCGCTGTACGAACAGCTGAAACAATCACCACTTCTCTCATTTTAAAATCCCCTTTGCACTGTCATCTCTCTCATTTCCTATCATCCAATGTATTTAGATGTTATGAAATATATTCTTGATAATAAGCTATTTCAATTATGCCTAGGCATAATTGCGTCCGGAATCGGCTTTGTACTTAGGCCTGCACGAGGGCCGACACGATGTCGGTCATTTCGGTAATGCCACAGGACGTGGCGTTTTTACCGATGCAGGTCAGTTAGCCGTTATCGCTGGATGCGATGATTTTAGGCTAACATCCTTTAAGAACTCCTTTCCGATTCCGTAACATCCGCCGGAGGCTTTAGGCCAACACGAAGTTGGTCACTCAGTCGTTGCCACAGGACGTGGCGTTCTTAGACTGAGTTCCTCTATTTCAGCGGATGTTTGTGCACCCGCTGAAAAGTGACTTAAAACCGCATTCATCTGACCGCCTATATAGGAGGAAGACTTCTGCTGAAAGAAGTTAAAAACCGTAATTATCAGAATATTACATCTCTTATTTTACATGACTAAGAAGTATATAACAATTCTATATGTATCTAGAAAATTCTATCCACAGTTTGAGTGGATATACTTTTAATTCTTGGGTTCTACCTATTACTTTAACAAAACTATCCTTTACTCCATTTAGAAGCACAAAAAAAGCAATCTCAAATTAAATTGAGATTGCTTAATCTATTTGCAAATTAAACTTTGCGAATTAAACTAAATCTTCACCGAAGAATAAGCCGATTTCACGCTCAGCAGAAGCAAGTGAATCAGAACCGTGAATGATGTTGTGAGAAACAGTTGTTGCATAGTCACCACGGATTGTACCTGGGTTAGATTCTTCAGGTTTAGTTGCTCCCATCATTGTACGAGCTAGCTTAATTACGTTTTCGCCTTCCCATACCATAGCGAATACTGGACCAGAAGTGATGAAATCAACTAATTCACCAAAGAATGGACGCTCTGCATGCTCTGCATAGTGCTTTTCTGCTAACTCTGTAGGAATTACCATTAATTTAGCACCTTTCAATACAAAACCGCGACGTTCAAAACGATCTACGATATCTCCTACTACTTGACGTTCTACGCCATCAGGCTTAACCATTAAAAAAGTTTTTTCGATTGCCATGTTTAAAACACTCCTTAAATTCGTATAACAGGTTTTACACCTACCGATAAATATTAACAAAAAATGAGCCTTTGTACAACAAAAAGCTAGAATTTACGCTTACCCATAAATAAAGCGACATCACGTAGTTTTTTCTTGACGGGATGTTTTGGTAATGCATCTATTTCCTGTAATGCCTTTTTTAAATATTTATCACTCATTTTATTAGCTTGCTCAATCGCGTCAGATTTACGCACATACTGCAGCATATTTTGACGTTCTGTTTCCGTCAATGTGCCTGCAAATACTTTTGCCAAATAAGGTTGCATTACGGGATCATCTTTTAACATTAGAATCGGTAATGTAATATTACCTTGCAGTAAATCACTACCTGCCGGCTTCCCTAATTCTTTATCTGTTGCCATAATATCTAAAACATCATCGATAATTTGGAAGCTCATGCCCACAAAATAGCCAAATCGTTTCAAATGTCTCACCGTTTTGGGATCGACACCTGCTGCCACTGCACCAAGTTCACAACTAGAAGAAATCAGTAATGCCGTTTTTCGTTTGATTCGTCTAAAATAATCCTTCAATCCTTGATCTAATCTAAATTTATCTTCGATTTGAATGACTTCACCGTTACAAATTTCAACCATTGTACGCGCTAAAATTTGATGAACTAATGGGTCTTCAAGCTTTGTAATATATTCAAGTGCACGCGCAAAAATAAAATCGCCCGTGTACATTGCAACTCTATTATTCCATTGTGATTTGACCGTCGGGCGTCCTCTTCGCATATTGGAATCATCAATTACATCATCATGCACAAGTGATGCCATATGAATAAGCTCTACTGGTACGGCTACATCCTTCATCTTTTCGATATCATATTCGCCAAATTTCGCGCCAAGCAACACAAAAATTGGTCGTATCCGTTTGCCACCAGCTTGCAATAAATGGAGAGAAGCATCATTGATCAAACATGAAGAAGAGTTCACTGCTTTTTCTAATTCTTGTTCAATGATATCGATATCTGATTTCAAATCGGAATAGAGTAGTTTTAACTTCATCTTTTCCACGTGTGAAAACCTTCCCCCATTAACGTACTTTTTTAAAGCCCATATGCATTGCCGCAGCACCGCCACTGTATGCTTTGTACGTTACTTTTTCTAAACCTGCCTGCTCAAACAATGCCGCTAACTTCTTCATACCTGGGAAATCATTTGCTGATTCCTGTAGCCAAGAATATTCTTTATAGCTTTTCGCAAATATTTTACCAAATATCGGCATTATATATTTAAAATAGAAACGGAATAGTTGTCGATAGCCTGGAATTTCAGATTGAGATGTTTCTAAGCAAACAACCATTCCCCCTGGTTTTACAACACGATTCATTTCCTTTAAAACTTGTAAATAATCTGGTACATTGCGAAGCCCAAAACCAATTGTTGCATAATCAAAAGTATTGTCTGGGAAAGGTAACTCCATAGCATTTCCATGTATTAGTTCAATCTGTGGATATGACTTTACCTTTTCCTCGCCAACCTTCAGCATGTTTTTACTGAAGTCTACACCTCTTACTTCTCCGCCTTCACCAACTGCCTCGGCTAATGCAATTGTCCAATCTGCCGTACCACAGCAAACATCTAGAGCCTTCGCTCCAGGTTTTACTGCCATGTGCTTCATCGTATCATTGCGCCAGCCAACATGCATCTGGAAACTAATAACGCCATTCATTTTGTCATAGTTTTCCGAAATACTTTCAAATACTTCGTGCACGTGCTCTTCTTTCGTTTTAGCCATTTTGAAAAACCTCTCTTATCCATTAGTAGAAGCTATCGTTGCCTCTACACGTGCTTGTAGAGCTTGTTTCACATCACCTTGTAAAAACGATGCATCTTCTATCACCTGTAACAGCTCTGTTTTTAATTGCACAATTTTGTTCTTTATGACGTCGCCATAGATCACTCCAGCAGATCTCGCGCTTTCTTCAAGAACTTTACTCATTAAAGATACTTGCCCACGTTGATATGCCGCCAATTCTCTTTCTAAACGCAAGATTAATAAGCTCTTCTCCACAATTGGAATATAATCACTAAATGAATAGAGCTCAAAAAATTTTGAGATTAATCCTGATTCAATGTTAGTTATTGAGGCAAACCATTGTTCGATTGATCGCTTTTCTGCCTCATATACTTTAATTTGGTGTTCACAACGTGCCACAATTCCTTGTGACAAATTTTTAATCAATGCGACATTTCCCGACATCGCTAAAATCTCATAATAACGGCCACTATAAAAGTCTCCAGCTAAAACGGTTAGCTGCTGTTCTTTTGATGTGGCATCTAGTTCTTTTATATGATCGTGCGCTGCTAAGGCTGCGTACACAATTCCAACAGTGATTGCAGCTTCTCTTTCATCTTGTTGCCACTCTTCCCCATTAATAAAGGGCACTAACAAGTAAAATAATTGATTTTCATCGAGCACAGGCAATCCTGTGTATTTTTGCAAAGTTCTATGACGAACATCCATGAAAATCTCTGTTTTTAATTGTGCAATTGAATTTTGAATGTATGTTGCATTCATAGATCTTACTCCATTTCACTTTCAAATACGCTAGGCATTTCATAACCTAACGCTTGCTTACTGAGTCATTATAGCATACGCGACGATTCGGAATAAAAAATTTTTGCTTTATTCAACATGATAGGCAGAAGAGCTTCCCCGTTAAAAAACGGAAGAAATCCAACTGCCTATTAATTATGCCTCGGCATAATTGCGTTCGGAAGCAACATGATGTTGGTCACTCAGTAGTGTGTTGTTGCTGCCGCTTCGCTTCCGCACAGATAAATAATTGCCACAGGACGTGGCGTTATTAGACTGAGTTCCTCTATTTCAGCGATGTTTGACAGTCGCTGAAATAATCGAATAGAAAACATCATTACTAAGTTTTACACATCTAGTCGATTTATATGTGCCCTCACTAATTTGCGTAGACACAATACCTTTCATAATGCATTTCTGAATAGTATTTCTCGCTATTACTTTTTAGCTTCGCTATTTATAACACCATGAGCTGTATGAATCTGTGCTTTCCCACGAATTTTCATGGCAGATGTATGTTCGGTAAATTGAGCAATCATAACTTCGCCTGCATCTAATTTTTCAGAATGATGGAATTTTGTATCTGTACCTCGTGTTAAACCGATTACATGTACGCCATCTTCCTCTGCTTGAATAACAATATAATCTTGTGCCATTGTCTGTACACTCCTTAAATCCGACAAATTCTTAGTCCATCATAACATAATTAGATACTCAATTTAAGACATTTGAATAAATGATAAAACTTCTCTACGTTTTACTTCATCTTCTTCGTAAATACCACGTGCAACCGATGTCACAGTTTTAGATCCTGGTTTCTTAAGTCCTCGCATAGTCATGCACATATGCTCCGCCTCTATCACTACATAAACACCTTTCGGAGAGAGCATTTCCATAATTGTCTCTGCCACAGCAGAAGTTATTCGTTCCTGTAATTGCGGACGACGAGCAATAGTTTCTACTGCACGTCCTAATTTACTTAGTCCAGCAACAATGCCATCGTTTGGTATGTATGCGACATGAGCCTTTCCATAAAAAGGAACTAAATGATGCTCACACATCGAATAAAACGGAATGTCCTTTACAAGTACTAATTCCTCATGGTCTTCATGAAACACTGTTCTAAAATAATCTTTTGCATCTTCATGTAAGCCACTAAACATTTCCGCATACATTTTTGCTACACGTTTCGGTGTATCGAGTAAACCTTCACGATTTACATCTTCACCTACCGCCTCTAAAATCATTTTTACTGCTTCTTCTATTTTTAATAAATCAACATTCGACATCCGTGAAACCCTCCTGCGTATCAATACATAACACATTTCCTTATGCATCGTAGCATATCCAAAAGGTAAGCGCAAAACGACTTACTTGATTCAAAAGAAATTCATCCCTATATGAGAAAAATTGCCACTTTTTACTTTCTAATTAGGAGCATATTTACTAAATTTCAGCTCAACAACATAGCGTGTGGTTGATTTCCGTTCCAACTGGGCGCTTTTCTAGGGGCGCCCGAGAGCCGCTTCGCTTACGCTCCATGGTCTCATCTGTGACGCTAATCCCTAAAGAGTCGCCCAGTCTTCACTCCAATCAACTAATATTATGGTATATGTTTTAGCAAAGGGCATCCCAACATTTAGTGATGTTCCTCAATTGTGCATATGATATCTATAACGATTACACTTACGTTTATTTCATCTTTCTATGTACATTTAGCCTATTTAGCTATCAACGCCAACTTTTCGTAGTAAAGATTAATTGGCTCTTGGTTTAATTGTGTTCGGAGGCTTAAGGCCAACAGACGGTCTAAAGACTACTTAAAGCTGACGCTACCAAACACCCGCTGAAAGAAGTTAAAAAGAGCAGCCTCCATGTTATTTACATGAAGACTGCTCTATGTAACTACTAGACGTGTATTATTTTACCGCGTCTTTAAGCGCTTTACCTGGTTTGAAAGCAGGTACCTTGCTAGCAGCGATTTCGATTTCTTTACCAGTTTGTGGGTTACGACCTTTACGAGCCGCACGTTCACGTACTTCAAAGTTACCAAAACCAATTAATTGTACTTTGTCACCCTTTGCAAGAGCATCTTGAATTGTATCAAATACAGCTTCAACTGCTTTAGAAGCGTCTTTTTTAGAAAGACCTGCAGCTTCAGCAACAGAGTTTACTAATTCTGTTTTATTCACACCATTCACCTCCTCTCAAAGGGTCATGAACCAATTCTGTAAAAAGATTAACACAATGAAAACCGCTACGCAACTGTATTCATTCATGATTATAACCAAAAAATACGTTTTTCACCCAAAAAACAAAAATAACAGGACTTTTCGCATAAAAACGAAGAGCCCTGTAGTAATTTTTTGTGCTTTATTTTTCATTTTTTCACTACAAAATAAATGTAACTAATCCTCTATCACCTTCATTCACCATACGTTCAATTGTTTGGCGCATCCGTTTTTTGGCTGTTGATGGAACAGCATCCATTTTATAGCGTATTCCTTCTTTTAACACTTCATGTAGTGGAGTTCCAAAAAGTTGTGTGTTCCATAAAGCTTCACGATCATGTAAATAGGCATGATTTAAATCCTTAAGTAATTGTTGACTATGGAATTCAGAGCCAATTAGTGGTGCGAATTCTGATTCCATATCTACACGAATGATATGGTATGATGGCGCTTTTGCCTTCATACGTACACCATAAAAATTATTTTGTTTAATGAGCTCTGGTGCTGTTGGCTCAAACTCCTGCATCATCGGCAATGTTACGCCATAACCAGTCGAATCTGCTTGACTAATAGCAGTTTTAAAGCGTTTTTGCGCCTCTTTTGCTTCTGCTGCCTCTTTAATAAATAGGAGCCAATCTCGCTTCGTCTCAATCGGTTCATCTAGCCATTCATTGCAAACCGACTTATATAGCTCACCTTGTAATGACACCCGAATGACTGCGGTCCCAACACCAGCATCTACATGCACCACTTCACTCTGGTCAATAAAATCAATGGCTTTAAAGGCATCTGACGCCTGCTGTACATCTCTAATTTTCATAATAGATGACAACACTTCTTCCATCGAATCAATTAATGCAACATTCAATGGGTGTGTTGCATCTAAAACATCTAACCAATCTGGTTTTTCCACCTCAATTGTTCGAATTGGAAATTCAAATAATGCTTCTTGCAAAATAAACTGAATATCAGATGCACGCATTTGATCAATTGATGTAGCAATTACTGGAACATTATAGCGCTCAAATAACTCATTTCGAAGCTGTACCGTTTCCTCTCGCGCTGGCATTTGGCAATTTAATACAATAACAAAAGGTTTTCCAATATCCATTAATTGCTCTACAATTTCCTCTTCAGCCTTCTCTGCCGCACGACGACTTATTCCATTTACCGTGCCATCTGTTGTTACAACAATTCCAATATTGGCATGGTCACGAATAACTTTATCTGTGCCTATTTTCGCCGCTTCTTGGAAAGGGATAGGCTCTGTATGCCATGGTGTATGCACATATTTCGGCCCATTTTCATCCTCATAGCCCTTTGTACCTTCAATGACATAACCAACGCAATCTGCTAACCGAATTTGAAATGACATTTCATCATCACCGACCGCAATACGTGTTGCTTGGGCAGGCACAAACTTCGGCTCAGCAGTCATAATGACTGGCCCCGGCGAACTTTGTGGCAACTCGTCTTGTGCACGCATTCTTTCTGTATCATCCACAATATTTGGTAACACGACCGCTTCCATAACCTTTTTTACAAATGTTGATTTACCTACACGTACTGGACCGACAACACCAATATAAACATCGCCATTTGTGCGCTCTGCAATTTCTCTAAATACTGCTTCACTCAAGGTTTCTGCCTCCTTTATCTACGCTTTTTCACTATATGCGAGCGGATAGATAAATATGAAAAGCTCCTCACAAATGTAAGGAGCTTAGTGACTAATCTTTTTTAGTTTTGGATTCAGACTCTTGAATTGCTTTTTCTCTAGCTTTTTCTCTAGCTTTTTTTGCGTCACTATTATAGGCTTCCATAAAATAAATTGGCTCACCTTTTTCATCTACTGTATATGGTATAGAATAAGCTGGTACTACTGGATATTTATCGACAAGTAGCTGACGAATATCATCCCCAGGTTTCACATCAGGCTTGTCTTCCTTTAGTAGTTGACCTAAATCGATGGAATAGTCCACATGCATTTCGCCATCGCCGGTCATAAATATTGGTAATTCGGCACCAGAATAGGGGCTTTTCACAGTTACATCTGTTTTATAGCCCAATTCTTCAAAGTTAATTTGATATACATTATCAGAAGTCGCACCCTTTATCGGTAAATATTGGGTAGCAAGTTTTTGAATATTAATTTCTCGAATTCGTTCTGCAGCATTTAAATCTACTAATTTTACTTTAGCTTCATTCTCAGGATCCCAAATAATATACTGGAAAATCCCCCCCTTTTCATAGGCGTTCCCTGGAATTTGTGCAAGATATTTTGGCATTAGTCTGTCAAAATCAATTAAATATTTTATATATAAATCTGTATCTAGCTCACTATTTTTAATTGGAACTAGGCCACCCGTTGCTTCACGGTATTCATCAACCGCACGCTGAACCGCAGCTAATTGGTCAGCATCAGGCACTAATTTTGCCCTTTTTTCGTCTTCTGGATATGCACAACCTACTAGAAGTACAGCGGTTACAATTACAAATAGAAACGCACTTAGTTTTTTCATGTCACTTCCACCTCATCATTTTTATGGCCATGTGGCAACAATTAATACCATTAAAAATGTGCCAAGTCCAAACAGTATGTATGCTAATAAATTTACGATTGTACGTAAAAAAACGTTCGAAACCTTATGACGAGCTAAATAAATTAAACCGACAGATATAATCATAAAGCCGATACAATAAAATGATACCCACATTACATCAAGCGCAGGCAAATGTTCTAACGGACCCATTCAAGACAACCACCTTTCTTCAACGTCACAAAACAATCAAAGTATATTATACTATGTGCTTTCGCTAAAAAGAAATAGTTGTCCAATAACTATCATCAATTTTGCCGAGGCATAATTGCGTCCAGAGTCGGCTTTGTGCTTGCACAAAGAACTCCTTACCGATTCCGTGACATCTGCCGGAGGCTTTAACTTCTTTTAGCGGATGTTTGGACACCCGCTGAAAAGTAGCTTAAAACCGCATCATACCACTGCCTATAGAGGTAGGAGACTTTTGCTGAAAGAAGTTAAATGGACAACCTTTATAAAATATTCAATTAAAAGCGCACAATAAGGTGTCTCAGCTATTCCCTGAGACACCTTATTTATGTCCATTTTATGACAAAACTAATCAAATAGATTAGGTATATTGATTTACCTTATTTATCCATTTTCATTAATTTAGTATATCATGTCATCGATTTCTCGCTTTTTCATACGCATCATTAATGCATCAACCGCTACTTTCGGTTCTATATCACTAAATAGAACACTATAAAGCGCCGCAGTTATTGGCATAGCAACGTCATATTTCTCTGCTAGTTGATAGGCAGCTTTTGTTGTGCGTACCCCTTCAACAACCATGCCCATTTGGTCTAGTACCTCTGGCAGTTTCATTCCTTGCCCGAGTAAATTACCTGCGCGCCAATTACGAGAGTGCACACTTGTACATGTTACAATTAAGTCCCCCATACCTGTAAGTCCTGAGAATGTAAATGGATTCCCCCCCATTTTAACACCAAGACGTGAAATCTCAGCCAATCCTCGAGTTATAAGTGCCGCTTTGGCATTGTCACCATAATTTAAGCCGTCAGAAATACCCGCAGCTAATGCGATTACGTTCTTTAATGCGCCACCTATTTCTACGCCAATCACATCTTTGTTTGTGTAGACACGGAAAAATTGATTCATAAATAAATCCTGTACTTTTTCTGCTGCTTCAATGCTTGCACAAGCGGCAGTGACAGTTGTCGGGTGGTGTAAGACAACTTCCTCTGCATGACTTGGACCTGAAAGTACAACAATCTCTTCTACATTTTCAGCTGGTAGACTTTCTGCCAGAATTTCTGAAATTCGTTTTAATGTATCGGGTTCAATCCCCTTTGATACATGAACAAACAGTACTTTTTTATCGAGTTCTGCTATCATCTTTTCACATACTTCTCGAATAGCCTTAGTAGGTACAGCTACGACAATTGTTTCTGAATGAGCAACTGCTTGAGCGATATCACTTGTTGCATACAAATTTGCTGGCAGTTCCGTTTCAGGTAAATACTTCCTATTTGTATGCAAGTTGTTAATTTCTTCAGCTTGTTCAGTTCGATGAGTCCATAGAAGTGTATCATGCCCATTTTCTGCAAGTACCATCGCAAGTGCTGTACCCCAAGAGCCTGCCCCTAACACACAAACTTTTTCCATTCAAAAATCCTCCCTTGTTAAGAAAAGACAATTCACTTTTATTGTTACAAAAAATGCTAGATAAAGGCTTACAACAGTAAATCTTTCAAAGCAATCTTTTAGTAAACATTAGGAAAATTATACTTTCCTCTCTTGTAAAAAGACGCCACCCAACAATATTGTCAGGCTGGCGTATTGTATGTGTATATTTTTCCTAAGCACGAGCACGGGTAATTAAACGAATTGGCGTTCCTTCAAAATCAAATGTTTCTCGAATACGATTTTCTAAAAATCGTTCATAAGAGAAATGCATTAGCTCTGGCTCATTAACAAACACCACAAAAGTAGGTGGCTGTATCGCAACTTGGGTAGCATAGTAGATGCGAAGACGGCGGCCTTTATCAGTTGGTGCTGGGTTGCGTGCCACTGCATCCTCAATCACTTCATTAAGGATAGATGATTGAATACGCATTGCATGGTTTTCACTTACACGTTGGATAATCGGTAAAATTTGATGTACACGTTGCTTTGTATTGGCCGAAACAAAAATAATTGGTGCGTAGTCTAAGAATAAGAAATGCTCGCGAATTTGTTGTGTAAAGACGTTCATTGTTTTTTCGTCTTTTTCAACAGCATCCCATTTATTAACAACAATAACAATAGCTTTTCCTGCTTCGTGTGCATAGCCTGCAATTTTTTTATCTTGCTCTTGAATGCCTTCTTCTGCATTAAGAACAACTAAAACAACATCAGAGCGTTCAATTGCACGTAACGCACGCAATACAGAGTATTTCTCTGTCGTTTCGTATACTTTCCCTTTTTTACGCATACCTGCAGTATCAATAATGACATATTCCTGTCCATCATACTCATAAGGCGTGTCAATAGCATCTCGAGTAGTACCTGCGATATTACTTACAATAACGCGGTCTTGACCTAAAAATGCATTTACTAACGAAGATTTCCCAACATTCGGACGACCAATTAACGAGAATTTAATGACCTCGTCCCCATATTGATCTTCATCTTCTTTAGGGAAATGTTTTGCACATTCATCCAATAAATCCCCTAAGCCTAAGCCGTGAGAACCAGAAATTGGCCAAGGCTCACCGAAGCCAAGCGCATAGAAATCATAAATCATCTCACGCATGTCCGGGTTATCAATTTTATTCACTGCTAAAACGACTGGTTTTTTTGTTTTGTATAAAATTTTTGCTACTTGCTCATCAGCAGCTGTTACACCTTCACGACCATTTGTCATAAAGATAATAACGTCCGCTTCATCAATGGCAATCTCTGCTTGTTGACGAATTTGCTCTAAAAACGGCTCGTCCCCAATCTCAATACCACCTGTATCAATAATATTAAAATCATGTGCTAACCACTCTGCCGAACTATAAATACGGTCGCGTGTAACTCCTGGAATGTCTTCCACAATCGATACACGTTCTCCAACGATACGATTAAAAATCGTCGACTTACCTACGTTCGGACGACCTACGATGGCTACTACTGGTTTCGTCATCTGTACTTCATCCTTCCAACTTCTTGTCTTTCGCTATTATACACGAAAAATGCCATTATATCATATCATATCCATAAAAGTGCACGCTATGTACAGTTCTATTCATTTCTCTGGAATTTTTTTCATCGTTTTCTCTTAAATCTTGTGGTTCGATGTGGTTATCCTCGCTTTGACTTATTCTATCCATCTCTTTGATTCTTCTATCTATTTCTTCCATAAAAAAGCGAGGACACAAACTGCATCCTCGCATGTCTAGTTTATTTAAAATTTTTCAGCTTATCGCCAATGACATCACCGAAAGAGAAGCCTGTGTTTTCTTCTGGCAATTCATAGTCGACAACTTCCTCTGCCTCAGGATTTTCAAGTAAATCCTTAATGCTTAAAGCTAAGCGACCTTCTTCAGCATTAACGTCAAGCACTTTTACCTGTACCTCTTGTCCTTCTTTAAGAGCTTCGTGTGGCGTGTTAATATGCTTATGCGCGATTTGCGAAATATGCACTAATCCTTCTACACCTGGGAAAACTTCTACAAAAGCTCCAAATGAAGTAAGACGTTTTACTTTCCCATCTAGCACGGTTCCTTTAGCAGCACGCTCTTCGATGTTCGACCAAGGTCCAGGAATCGTTTCCTTAATGGATAGCGAAATACGCTCATTTTCAGGGTCTACAGAAAGGACTTTTACCTTCACCTCTTGTCCTTCTGATAAAACCTCGCTCACATCACTCACATGCTCATGAGACACTTGTGAAATATGCACAAGGCCATCAATACCACCAAGGTCAATAAATGCACCAAATGATGCGATACGCTGTACTTTACCATCTAAGACATCGCCAGTTTTAATCTGGTTAATAACATCTTTCTTTTGAGAAGCTTTTTCAGCTTCCACTACAGCACGATGTGATAAAATCAAGCGATTTTTTTCTTTATCTAGCTCAACAATTTTAAAGCTAAGAGATTTGCCTTTATAGTCTTCAAAATCATCAACAAAGTGGTCTTCAACTAGGGATGCTGGAACGAAGCCACGTACTCCTAAATCAACGACAAGACCACCTTTAACAATATCTTTTACTTCCGCTTCAAAAATTTCCTCAGCGTTGAATTGTTGCTCAAGTGTATCCCATGCTTTTACAGCATCTACTTTACGTTTTGATAATACATAGTTTTCTTCTTCAACTTTTGTAATCATCAACTCTAACTCATCTCCAACAGAAATTACGTCAGACGCTTTTTCAATGTGTAAGCTTGATAATTCACTTATTGGTACAATACCGTCAAATGGTGCACCTGGAATTGAAACAGTTACTGCTTTTTCATCAACTTGCTCTGCAATACCTTTGACGATATCACCTTCGTTAAACGTTTGTTCTGCATAGTTCATTTCTTCAGACATATGTAACCCTCCTTCGCATCTTCCCTTACTATTTTATTCGAAATTGAAGATAAAGACAAAAATAAATCCTTTAAATTCAAAAAATGTCTGAAATTTTAGGATTTATACCATTTTTTCTTGCGCTAATTTTAAAATGGCCTGTGCTGCTTCATCAATTGACAATGCTGTCGTATCTAAAAATACGGCATCTTCTGCCTGAATTAGTGGCGATGCTTCACGCTCGCTATCCATTTTATCGCGCAGGGCAATTTCTTCCTGAAGCTTTTCAATAGAAGATTCAATTCCTCGCTTTTGATTGTCTATAAAACGACGTCTTGCTCTCTCTTCTACAGTTGCAGACATAAAAATTTTTAGTTCTGCAGTCTTTAATACATGCGTAGCAATATCGCGCCCATCCATAACGACACCACCATTAGCCGCAAGCTTTTGTTGCTGTGCTACTAATAGTTCACGTACTTTAGCGTGTGCTGCTACTTGTGAAACAGATGAAGTTACCTCATTAGATCGAATTTCTGCCGACACGTTCTTCCCGTCTAAAAAGACAAGTTGTCCTTCAGAAGAAGGCTTTAAATCCATTGTGCTCGATGCTAGCATTTCTGCTAATTTTGTTTCATCATTTAAATGTATGTTTTGTTGCATTGCTTTATACGTCACAGCACGATACATAGCACCTGTGTCGATATAAGTAAATCCAAGTGCCTCTGCAACAATTTTCGCGATTGTACTTTTCCCAGCACCAGCCGGTCCATCAATCGCAATTTGAATGTTTTTCTTCATATTTCCCCCTACTTTCTAACACACCATATTGTATCATAAAAAAGCCCTCTTTAAGCAGAGGGCTTTCTTAAATCAAAATACTACTCGATTTGAAGGTGTGTAAACTCCCTGCAAAATTTCATGGAATATTCCACTCACCAATAGAGGTTGGGAAGACCCACCAATTATGCCTCGGCATAATGAAGTCCGGAACCGGCTTTGAAAAAGTCAAGCATCAAAAGGATTGATTTCTTTACGACGATTCACTAATTGACGTTCAAAGCAGAAACGAACAATATGCTGTTGGTCTACATCATCAGTATCTGTTAGTTGAATAGTTGCCATTTTTTTATCATCTTTTTCGTATATACGAACAACCGTCGCATCTGTGACCACGTATTTTACATCCCCATTAGCAAATGGTAAAACGATTGTTAGCTGAACCTCATCATCATCTTGGAAAGCAATTGCCCCTTTCAAGGTCACTGCCAAACCACCTGCGCTAATGTCTGATGTTACTAGCTGATGTTTGTAATCCTTAAACTGTATCGCTACATCCACAGACGTTTCCACACGTACATATTCACGACGTTGAATTTTGATAAAGTCATCTTCCTTTGGACAATGCAACATAATCATAGGTATATTACCAGCTTTACGTCCAATCACTTCAGTATTGAAAGCAAAGGATTGTTTATCCTCTGTTCGAAAAGTTGCTCTAAATTCTGAACCATCTATTAGAAATGCAGTTTTCTTTGTGGCAACATTTATTGGATAATCAATATAAACAATATTTTCTTTTTGTTCTACAACTTTACAGCGGAATTTTTCAACACGCTCTGTATAAGTTGGTTCTAGTTCTAATTGTGTACCAATTTTTATTTCCATGAGCATCTCCCCGAACACAAATATACATTTATTATCGCATGAGATGCCCATTTTGGCTATATCAACTGGTAGTTTTTTCTTATATTAAGTTAAATATTCCACTTTTAAAACATTGTGATTTTCAGCGTCAATAACAATTCGGAATGTTTCTTGCGCGTTTTTATCACGGACCGCAATTACCTCATAACAAAGACGTTGTTCAAACGAACCGTTATCTGTATAAATATTTCTCACTTCTTGTACTTTCACATCATTATCGAAGAAAGTTTTCCAATCAATTGGTTTTGGAGTTTGTGGTTTAATCGTCTCTGCCTGAATGTATTCCATCGCATTTGCACCAAGTAACTCACCTGTATCCTTAGCAAGTTTCAATTGCACCCCATCTGCATAAATCAATGCATTATCGCCAGGGTGAACACGTGCAAATGTCACATGCCATGCTTGGTGGTTTTCACGAGATTCAACAAATGCAACATCATTCATTCCAAGTCGTTTTACATATTCTTCAGCTTTTTTCATAATTTCATCTTGTGATAACCTTGCTTCATCTACTGGACGTTCCACTAAATAGGATATTAAATGTCCACCCTTTTCTGTTAGATCGACATATCCTAAACGAATGTCTTGGTGGAATTGGATATGATAAAACGGATATGGTGCAGTATCGCTACTTTTCGTCACAGTAAATGTTGCGTCTTTTATGATAGGGAATAATTGTTTTACTTTTTCCAACGCTTCTTTTTCAGTAATGACTGAATCTTGTAATGCTTTAAGATCTATTTTTTTCTGCCAATCCGATTCGCTTAATGTAAGTGGGAAGTCTTTTTCGCTGTAATCCTTTAATGTCTTCTGCACATTATCAAATGTTGTATTTGGGTTCTTCGTATCTACTTGTCTTAACCAGACATCCATCTTACCGTTGTTTTTATAAAAATCTACTGTTGCAGCTGACCATTCATCAGAAAGTGATTGTAAATTAGTTGAGATTTGTGGCATTTTTTCTCGCCAAGCTTTATAATCACCAGTTTTAGATGTTTTCTTTGCCTCATCTCCTAGACGTCCTAAGTAACTTAGCCAGTCGTTCGACATTTCCTGCCCGATAGGAATATTCGACATCGAAGATCGAACGTCAGAGCTTAGTCGCCAAACGGAATCTAATTCATTGTGAATGGCATTGTCATCCTGAAACAATAGAGACTGTGAAACAGCTTGTTGTAGATGCGATAATTTCTCTGATGCATCCGTTAAATTATCTGTGTACTGAGCTAGCACAGTACGTTGTAAACTTACATTTTTTCCGTGCATATTAATGCTATATGCCCCTAAGCCAATAACTGCCGCAGTGAGTATAACGAGCATAGTTCTCATTTGTTTTCCTCCTTTCTATGAACAGAAAATGTGTTCTCCAATTCGTTTAATTTGAGGTCGTGACCAAATCCACTTACTTGTAGCTGTTTTCGGATTAAAATAATACAATGCATTTTCTGAAGGATCCCATCCATTCATAGCATCGAGAACTGCTTCTTTTGCACGTTCATTTGGTTCAAGCCAAATTTGTCCATCTGCCACCGCGGTAAATGCCAATGGTTGGAAAATTATACCTGAAATAGTATTTGGGAATTCAGGACTTTCCAAACGATTTAAAATAACAGCCGCTACAGCTACTTGACCTTCATAAGGCTCTCCCCTAGCTTCACCATAAACCGCATTCGCCATTAACTGTACATCTCTGTCAGTATACTTTGGAGGTACTTGAGTTTTAGTACCATTGTTATTAGTACTACCACTACTTTTACCTCCTCCTCCACCGCCGCCAGTGTTTGTTTTCACTTGCTGTTCAAGTGGCGTTCCACCATAATAAGTAAATTGATTTCCTGCATTTAATTGCGCTTTGACCCATCCTTCATCGTAATCTGAATAACCCGATAAAGTTTTTTTAGTTTTAGCACCGGCTATTCCATCTACTGGTAAACCATATTTCTCTTGGAAAATTCGTAAAGCCCAATATGTGTTATAGCCAAATTTGCCATCAATTTTACTTTTATAAAATCCTAAGTATTGTAGCCTTGCCTGTAGCTCAATTACATCATCTCCATAAGCACCACGAGAAATCTGTTGCTCGGTAAATGCAATGGCGTCATTTTGTGGAATAGCAAATATACTAATTCCCAACATCAAAGCAAAAACTATGCTTACTAAACGCATTATTATCACTCCTTTTTTTCATAGCTTGAAACAAACGACTCATTTTATACATATCAATTTTGCCTCGGCAAAATTGCGTCTGGAATCGGCTTTGTGCTTAGACCAGCACGAGGGCCAACACGATGTTGGTCATTGCGGTAATGCCACAGGACGTGGCGCTTTTACCGATGCAGGTCAGTTAGCCTAAAATCCTTTAAGAGCTCCTTTCCGATTCCGTGACATCCGCCGGAGGCTTTGGGCCAACGTGATGTTGGTCACTCTGTCGTTGCCACAGGACGTGGCGTTCTTAGACTGAGTTCCCCTCTCAGCAAATGTTTTCAGTTAAAAATAGAAAAGCGCAGAAATCTTTTTTAGATTTCTACGCTTTATATTTTTTTATGCATATGCAAATGTTGTACTAGGTGATAGTGAGCGAGCTTGACTTTCCGTAGCCCAAACCACCACAAAAATAGCATAAAAGGGATCATTAAATATACCCAATACCCTTTGAATGATAAAATTGTATTATATAAAATGTGTAATACTACCGGTGCACAAATCGCCATAGCAATCATTTCTTTCGTTTTTGCAAGCTTAGAAAACTTGGCACGTCCATAATAATAGCCCATAACAACACCGAACAAAGCATGACTGGATACAGGTAATAATGCACGCATAAATGCAGTATTCAAACCGAAAGAAAATAAATAAAGCACATTTTCTATCGTGGCAAAACCAAGAGATATACTTGCACCATACAGTATGCCATCATAAGGATCATCGAATTCTACATGATTGTAGATTGCGATCAAAAGAACAAACCATTTAAAAAATTCTTCAACTACACTAGAAAAAACTACATCTTGTAGATAAAGATAACGAAAGACCCCTTCCTCTGTTAGTACATATTGTAAGAACAAGATTGGGAACGTTAAAAATGCGCCATACAAAAACGTTTGAAGTAAGGTTCTTCTTGGCTCCGTTGCCATCTGATTGCGCAAATAAAAGTAACTAAAAAGCGCTAGACCGGGAGCAATGGCAGCTGATAATATAATGATCATGATGCCGGCTCCTTTCAAAAAATCAATTTCGCCTTGACATAATTATGTTAAGATTTTAAAATTCGTGACATCCTTCTAATGCTTAAACCAACAATGTTTTCTGCGCGAAAGCGACAGCGGCAGCAGCAAATCTATTCTTGCGCGTAAGCGAAGCGGCAGGGCATAATGTTGGTTAACTTTGGCGTTTTCAAAGGATGTAAAATTTCTTTCCCAAGTTTATCTTTTTCTACCGATTATTGGACACCTGCATAAAAAAATTATATCCGTATATCTCAGGTGGAAAACTTATGAGACATTAAGCTTCCGTTTTCGACAATAAATATCTATTACATGAAGATAAACTGCTATTATTATACCATGATATGACATAAAACTTTTTAAAAGGAGATAAATATTTTTTATGAAAAAAACAATTTTATTAATTCATACAGGCGGAACAATTTCTATGGCAATGAGTGATGAAGGTGCCGTTATGCCAAACAAAGAAAATCCTTTAATGAAGGAAAGCAGTAAACTTAATGCACTTGCCACAATTATTGAAATGGAGGCTTTTAATCTCCCATCACCACATATTACACAAAAAGAAATGCTTAAATTACGTAATCTTATTATTGAAAAAGTTGCAGAGGAGAAAATTGATGGCGTTGTTATCACTCATGGTACTGATACATTAGAAGAAACAGCTTATTTTTTAGAGTTAACGACTGATTTATCAATTCCTATTGTATTAACAGGTGCAATGCGCTCCTCAAACGAACTCGGTGCAGACGGTATTTATAATTTAGTAGAAGCAGTTCGTGTGGCCGTTGATGAAGAAGCTCGTGAGAAAGGTGTGCTTGTTGTCATGAATGACGAGGTCCACCTTGCTGTTAACACGACAAAAACAAGCACTAGTTCGGTAAATACCTTTCAGTCACCTCAATATGGCCCGATTGGACTTATTACAAAATCAAGAATATTATTTCATCATGCCCCTATCCGCCGTCAATATGTAGAAATTGATAGATTATCAAAACGAGTAGCCATGCTGAAAGTGTATGCTGGCATGGAGGTTGACTTACTTGATGTAGTACTCGCATGTAAATATGATGGCGTTGTGTTAGAAGGCCTTGGACAAGGCAACGTCCCTCCAGCAGTTGTTAAAGGTATTGAAAGTCTTTTAGAGCGCGGTATTCCTGTTATACTCGTATCCCGTTGTTTTAATGGTATCGCTGAAGGAGTATATGGCTATGTTGGCGGTGGCAAAATGCTCGAAGATTTAGGAGCTATATTTGCAACTGGTATTAATGGTCAAAAGGCGCGACTAAAATTATTAATTGGGCTCAACAAAGTAGGAACTCCTCTTGATTTAAAGGAATTTTTCATGTAAAGCTAATGTATTCAATATTCAATTAAGCTTATGCATCTCCAATTTGCTTATAATAATTCAAGATTTTATGTAAATGATTGATTGCTATCTCAAAATCCGGCTGAATAACTGAGAGCTGTATGAAATCTCTTTGACGTAAGTATTGGCTATCTGCATGAACATAATAACCATTTAAATTTAAATCTCTCTGTAGATTTGCCAAAGTCTTAGGAAGTTGTAAAGTAATCAGCATCGGATACTGTCTAGTTGAAACTTGGTAGTGCATAAATGGTAGTTGCAGTAATGTTTTAAAACGTTGCTGTAACTGTCCATATCTTTCTGGATACGCTTGTAATGCTGCAGTAACATTTGCAACAAGTACTGCTGGTAATGTAAATGGAATCGCGCCTTGCTGGTAATTAGCTAAATCGAGATAAGCAGGTAATGTTGAAGAAGATTTCACCATGTTTTGCGAAAAAATAAAAGCCAAACCACTGAGCGCACCAATTGCTTTTCCACTCACTGCAGTCGCTAAATAACAATCTTTTAAAGAAAATGACATTGCTCCGAAAGAACTAATGCAATCAATGCAAAGCTTTATATTATATCGTTTTGTAAGCTGTAAAATTCCCTCTAAATCATTACAAGTACCGGTCGACGTTTCTCCATGTACTACAAGAAGCCATTGATAAGATCTTTTTCCCAAATAAGCGTCTAAAATATTTGTATCAAAGGAACTTCCCCAATCTTGCTCAATTACATCAAAATCCAATGACCATCTCTCTGCTTGCTTTCGAAGACGTTCTCCAAACTCACCATTTGTTAAAATTAGTCCACGCCCTGATTGTTGAGCCTTCAATTGCCCTAGCATAACTTCATTTGCCAATGTCCCAGTTCCTACAATTGTAGCTACATGCTCTGCTCCTGATAATTGTAGCAACTTATTTCTCATTTTCTCAAATAATGATTGAAAGCCTAACGAACGATGAGAAAGCTCTGAATACATAAATGGTTCTCTTTGTTTCACTGGACCTGGATAAAAAGTATGGCACTCCTTCGCCAGTCTTTGCTGTAAAGACTTTTCAAACTGCTGTCTCGTTAATATCATTGGTAAAAATAAAGCATCCTCGGTCCCTGTAGCAGGTGCAAATTGGGTAAAGCCCATTTGCTTATAAAGCTTCTCTTCACGAGTAGTACCTGAGATAACCGCTGCCGAATAGCCTTTTTCGTATGCAAAAGCAGTCAATGCCTGTGTCAATTTCAGCAGTACTCTTCCTGTTCGGTATGCCTTCTTGACGGCAAGCAATCTAATTTCACAAAGTTTAGTACTAATCTCTTTTGATAAATACTGCTCAACCTTTCCTATCTTTTCATCAATTGAGAACGGCCTACGATCTCTAAATGCAAGCATGCCTATAAGTTCTATTCCTTTATAAACAACAATATACGTATTTTCATGATGAAAACGGTCAACTTTTTTTCTTTCGGGGTTTGGTTTATGCTGTGGAATTTCTTCGACAAAGGTTTCATAATTTAATCGTGCAATTTCCTCAAACTCCGCTTCTGTATGCGCAATTTTACACCAATACATATAATCACTTCCTTCTCTCTAAAGCCTCTTTAATATTCGACATATGTTTAATAAGCACAATACTTATTGCTACTAGTATCGGTATGTATAACAGTAATTTATCTGTATAAACAATCGCTCCAACATATAAGACAAAGCCGCCTAACATACTAAGTGTTAAAGCTCTAGTTACACTGAGCGTAATAGATGTCCCTGCAACCATCATGAAAAATAAGCTTGGAGATAATGCCAGACCTACACCTATAAAAGTGGCTACTCCTTTTCCCCCATTAAACTTAAGCCAAAATGGAAACATATGACCAAGCATGCCCAAACTAGCGCCTAAAACAATTACCCATTCTTCGAAATGCAATAAACGCCCTACACCAACAATGAGCGCACCTTTTAAAGAATCCCCTAAAAAGGTCCATAGAAAAGCACCTTTCCCAATCACACTACCAGCATTCCTAGCCCCTAAGTTTTTACTTCTTTCTTCCTGTAAATTAACACCATATGCTTTACCTACAACATACGCCGTCATAAAGCTCCCTATAATATAACTCAGAATACAATATAATCCAATCATTCTTTCACACCTTTTTTATCAACTTCCATTAGACAAATTATGTATTATCAGCATAACGTGGGGTTGATTTCCGTGATGACTGGGCGCTTTCCTGGGGGCATCTGATGAGCCGCTTATCGGCTCTTTCCGTCGTTCTGGCCTTTCTTTCCGTCGCTTCGGCTCTTTCATCCGTCGCTCTGACACTTCTTTCCGTCACTCTGTTCTCTTTCCGTCGTTCTGGCCTTTCTTTCCGTCGCTTCGGCTCTTTCCGTCGTTCTGGCCTTTCTTTCCGTCGCTTCGGCTCTTTCATCCGTCGCTCTGACACTTCTTTCCGTCACTCTGTTCTCTTTCCGTCGTTCTGGCCTTTCTATCCGTCGCTTCGACTCTTTCATCCGTCGCTCTGGCACTTCTTTCCGTCGCTTCGGCTCTTTCCGTCGTTCTGGCCTTTCTTTCCGTCGCTTCGGCTCTTTCATCCGTCGCTCTGACACTTCTTTCCGTCACTTCGGCTCTTTCCGTCGTTCTGGCCTTTCTTTCCGTCGCTTCGGCTCTTTCATCAGTCGTTTCTTTTTCTTTTCGTCGTTCCGGCTCTTCTATCCGTCGCTTCGACTCTTTCATCCGTCGCTCTGACCCTTCTTTCCGTCACTTCGGCTCTTTCATCCGTCACTCTAGCCCTTCTTTCCGTCGCTTTCTCTCTCCTATCCGACGTTTTAAAAAAAGCTGTATAAGCTTATATGCCTATACAGCTTCTCTTGCTATTTTGCTCTTTTGTCAATTGTCTTTGCAATACTATCGCCATGGAAACGGCCATTTTCAATAAAAATTTCATTGGCATTATTTCCAGCTGCAATAACTCCCGCAATAAATAATCCTTCTACATTTGTTTCCATAGTTTCTGGATTAAAGAAAGGACGACCCGTTTCATAATCAATAGAGACACCCATAGCTCGAATAAATGAATGATCTGGATGATAGCCTGTCATAGCAAAAACAAAATCATTTTTTAAAGTTTTCTTGCTACCATCAATTTCTACTATGACCTCATGCTCTCGGATTTCCAGTATATTCGTATTGAAATGCATTTTGACTTCTTCATTTCGTACTACACCTTCAAATTCTGGTAAAACCCATGGCTTGATGCTTGGTGAATACTCACTACCACGATAGGCAACTGTGACGCGAGCTCCAGCCTTATTCAACTCAAGCGCTGCATCTATTGCTGAATTTTTTCCACCTATTACGAGAACATCAGTATCAAAAAATTCATGTCCCTCTTTAAAGTAATGGAAGACTTTCGGCAATTTCTCACCTGGGATGTTTAAAAAATTCGGATGGTCATAGTAGCCTGTTGCGATCACAACATAAGGTGTTGAATAGACCTCTTTATCTGTCGTTACTGTAAACACCGCTCCATTTTTCACAACGCTATTTACTTTCTCGAAGCGGTTTACTCGAATATCTTTCAAACGTACAACTTCTCGATAATAAACTAGTGCTTGATTTCGCTTTGGTTTACGACCTTCAATAATAAAGGGAACATCACCAATAGCTAGTCGTTCACTCGTACTAAAAAAAGTTTGATGCGTAGGGTAATTATAAACCGCATTTACGATATTGCCTTTTTCAATGACAATTGGCTTTAATCCAATATTTTGCAAGGCTATTGCTGCTGCTAAACCACATGGGCCTCCTCCAACAATAATTGCATCTACTTGCTGCATTTCTTGACACTCCTATCAACTTTGTATCAGCAATTTGCTAATACTTTCAATAATCGGGCTTTTACCGAATAAATCCTTATCGCTTCCATTATACGCCTTCAATCGAGTTTTGGTTGTTTATTTACCCGAAATTTCAATGTCAATAATATGACACTGTGGTCTCGCACCAAGTCGGAAAGGTAATAATGTCGTACCATAGCCGTTACTTACTAACGTCATCACACCCTCACGCTCCCGATAAGAGCCATTAGGATGCACACCGTACGGACCCATTCTAATTTGACCACCGTGTAAATGCCCACCAATCATTAAATCTGCTCTAAATTTTGCACGGACTCTTGCAAAAACACCAGGGTTATGTGAGATGAAAACAACTAAGTCTTTCTCTCCTACCTTTGCAAATGCTTCATCAAAGCTATATTTCATTGTAGATGTGTCTTCAATTGCATTTAGCCAAAAGCGGTTTTTTTTAGGTAGTAATACAGCATCATTCGCGATGATCTGAACACCATGTTCCTGCAAAATACTTCGTAATCGTCCTTCACCTACTTCTCTGTCATTATTACCCCATACAAAAAAAGTCGGTCCTAAAGGAGTTAATAATTTTAGGTTGTCATGAATACGTTGAATAGGTGTGCGTCCATCTGCAAAATCTCCACCAATAATAACAGCATCAAACTGACCATCTAACTGTTCAATCATCTGGCGATTAATTTTGCGTAAATGTGTATCCGAAATAAAAAATAGTCGGATTTTTTCCTGTTCACCCTTTAATAACAATTGATGATGCAAAACATTATTTTCATGTGCCACCTTCAACATATAAAGCAGGAACGCGATGACTACTAAAACAAATAGTCCAAAATAAATCATTCCTTCACATCTCCTTACGAAAGCAAAAAGACGATTCGTTATAATGAAGAATCGCCTTTTCACTAAATCAGACGTACGTCTCAACCATATTTGGTGTTGACGTTTGTCCATTATTTTATACTAGAAAAACATAATTGCCAAAGAATGACACCCGTTTTCTTATGGTAGCTTAATCACTTGCCCAATCATTACATTATTTGAAGACATACCGTTTGCTGCACGAATTTTCGCTAGTGTTGCTTCGCTGCCATCACCGTAGTGATTCAATGCAATACGATATAGATTTTCATTTGCTTTTACAGTATGGGTACTTGCATTTGCAGATTGTTTTGCTTCTTCTGCTTTCCGTGCTTCCTCAGCTTTACGCGCTTCATCGGCCTTTCGTGCTTGTTCTACTCTTCTAGCCTCTTCTGCTTGTGCTATTCTAGCTTGCTCAGCTTTTTTAGCTTCGTCGGCTTTTCTAGCTTCCTCTGCCTTCTTGGCTGCTTCTGCCTTTTTCGCTTCCTCAGCCGCCTTCTGCTCAGCTGCTAATTTCTCAGCGTCTTTCTTAGAAGGCTCCTTTGCTTTGTCTGCTTTATCTTTGTTTGCTTTATCGTCTTCTTTTGTTTTGTTTTTGTCAGTTGACACAGGTACCTTATCATCATCCCCTGAATTGTCAATTTCTACAATTTGATCCGAAGATTTTTTTTCAGCCTCTTCAATTGTTGTTCCAGGTTCATAGAATTTCAAAAAATAGACTAATATCGATAATGGAATTAAGATAAAAATTACAAAAAGAATCGTCATTAATGGCGGTTTTCGTTTTGTATTACTTGGCTTTTTATTGTCATTTCCATTTTTCTTCATTCTTGAAACTCTAGATAAAGCTTGCTGTTCTTTTTGTTCTTCTTCAAAAGATTGACGATGTTCTTCGATTTTATCGCGATAATCTTCTTTACTCATTCGCCGTTCCTCCAACCTTACTACGCTTTCTATCATTCTATTATGACGAATTTTGCGAAAAAAGTAAATGACCGTCAGTTATAGTCTAAAAAGGACATATCACCATAACGTGGGGCTTGGGCGCTTTCCTGGAGAGCCTAGTTTCCACTCCAACATGTCATCCACAACTTTTAGTGATGAGCCTTTAACAACCCATTAAGAGTTGCTTTAGCCGACTTCCCCATGGGATCATTTCTATTTTCTTCTCTTCTTTCAAGCGTACCTTATTGATTTCATCATAATGGATTCCACAATTTTCACAACAGTTTTCTGGTTTTTTCAGCAAATTTTGCCCAAAATACCCGACTAGCTGTGTACGAATACAGTCTTTTGTCTGAGTAATTTTATGCATTTCATCGACAGCACGATACTTTTCTAGCGCCAAATGATTTAAACGCACTTTAACTTGTTCCATCGTTTCTTGTTGTAGCCAGTAATCAAGCACACGAAAAGCGGTCTCACTCAGCTCTCCATTTTTCAACATTTGTGAAGGATGTACTTGTTGATTTAGTAGTTCCTGATAACGATCAACATGACCAGCTGTTGGCAAATCGCCTATTACAACAAATTTCGCAAGTTCCTCATCACCATCACTATAAAGTAAAATTGCGAGCGCTGGCTGACCATCGCGCCCTGCACGGCCAATCTCTTGCATGTAATTTTCTACATTAGCAGGCAGCGTTTCATGGATAACCTGACGAATATTTGACTTATTGATACCCATTCCAAAAGCATTCGTAGCCACAATCCAGTCGAGTTCCCCGTCAATAAACTGTTGCTGAATAAACTGACGGTCCTCAGCACCATAGCCTGCATGATAAGCTGCCGCTCGTATACCAGCCTGTATAAGCGCTTCGCTATATTGTTCAGCACGCTTCCGTGAGGACATATATAATATACCCGGTCCTGCCGTCTCTTTAACATGTTGCAAAATCCAGTGTGTTTTATCTGCCTTATCCTCAAATACGACACGCCCAAGATGAATATTAGGCCGATCCACATTGTACAAAAACTCAAATGGTGTATCTAGCGACAATGTATCTCGTATATCATTGACTACTTTATTCGTCGCAGTCGCTGATAATGCTAAAACCGGTGGACGATTTACTTGCGAAAACCATTGTCCAATTCGTAAATAATCTGGTCGAAAATCAAAGCCCCACTGAGAAATACAGTGTGCTTCGTCCACGACGATAAGACCTAACTGCATTTGCGAAAGCTTGTCTTGAACTTGCTGCTGTAAAAGCATCTCTGGTGACGTAAAGATAAAACGAAACTGCTCTAAAAAATGTAACACATAGCGTTTTTCACTTACGGATAAAAATGAATTTAAGGCAACTACCCTCTTTTCACCAAAGCGTTTTAGCTCCTCTACCTGATCCTGCATTAGAGAAAGCAAAGGAGAAACAATTAAAACCGGCTTCTGCAAAATATATCCTGGTAGCTGATAACAAAGAGATTTACCCATTCCTGTTGGTAATAAAGCAATAACATCTTTTTTTTCTAGGATTGCTTCAATGACCTCTTTCTGGCCTGGACGAAATGTTGTATAGCCAAAATACTTTGCCAACGTTTGTTCAAGTTCCATTTATACTTCTCCTTTCGCGAGGACAAGCCTTAACTGGAAATAACTCATACCTTCAACTACTTCATGCAATGTTTTCAATTTTTTTGTTTGATAGTGTTTCGAAGCTTGCCAGACTTTTTCCGCTTCTTCATATGAGACGAATGGACCAATCGAAAAGTTCGGTTCGTTCATGGCTAATTCCACCAAATGATCCTCGATTGTACTTTGTTTTAGTTTCCTTATTTGCACAATCTGTTCAATTGAATAGCCCTGCTCATATAAATGTGCTGTTTGCTGCGCTGAATCAGTTAGTAATGCTTTTACTCTTAATCCTTCTGCCATTTTACCAAGCAACGGATAATCATTTGACTGATGAACTTCATTTAATAATGTATGTAGCAATTCTATAAACGCTAACTGACAATCTAAAATTGTTTCCTTACGTTCACTCGCGAGCTGCTGCCACGTCCATCCTGGTATACTATGACCACTCAACCGATAGAGGACAAGCTGTTTGTTGGCATCTGATAACGGTAACACAGAAAGCACCTGTTCACATTCTGCCAATAATCGTTGCTGTAAATGCCCATCTTGATAGTTATGCTCGACTAAAAATGTACGAACCCAAGACTGAATATTCGTATCCTTACTAATAGGAGAAAATGAACGAACACCAGCACTTTGAAAAGATAAACTTTGTACAATTAACGAGAACCTCGCAAAAAATACATGCTCATTTCCCCGATAGTGCCATCCGTCAAATAAAAAATAAGGAGTCTGCTCCGCTCGTTGTAAACCTAGCTTTTTCATGGAATAGTGACCAGATTCTTGCATAGTTAACCAACTATACTGTAAAAACGAAGTTACGGCTTCATCAAATGTCTTCCTAGGTAACTTAGGTAATAGCCCAAAATAATTATGTAACTGAAATAGGCCAATGTCTTGAATAGTCTGACCTGAGCGCTTTCCTCTCAATACGTGATAAGCAGCGGAAATTGTTCGTTCGTTATTTAGTTTTTGAAAGATTTGCAATAAAATTTGATGAAACATAGACGCAAATTCCTCCAATTTAATAGTATTTATGTTGAAATGTAAGATAAACATCTTTAAAATGAGTATGAAGCTTTATAGGAACATGTAAAAGGAGAGAAAGAAAAATGGCTAAATTCACAATTGTTGATAAAGATACATGCATCGCTTGTGGCGCTTGCGGAGCCGCAGCACCAGATATTTATGATTATGATGATGAAGGTATTGCCTTCGTTATTTTAGATGATAACATGGGAACTGCTGAAGTTCCAGAAGATCTACTAGAAGACATGCAAGATGCTTTCGAAGGATGCCCAACTGACTCAATCAAAGTAGCAGATGAAACTTTTGATGGCGACTCATTAAAATTCGAATAGTTCTTCATACGTATCTTTAAAGGCATCCTTAACTGGGTGCCTTTATTTTATCCCCACGTGACAAACACTAAAGTTAATTTCCCATGGGATATACATACTTTGGTTGATCCAATTAAATAACATCTACTGGATTCATCTCTAACATAGCAGAGATGAATTTTTTTGTTTTCTAACGTAAAGTTGGCCACTCTTTTCATCTTGTTATTGCAACCATTTTTTATGTATGATAAGATTTTAGTAGTTGGTACTAATAACAGATATTATTTTATAAAGGGGTTCTTATAGATGATGGATAATTTATTACAATTAAAAGATAAAAATATTGTCGTAATGGGTGTGGCAAACGATCGAAGTATTGCTTGGGGTATCGCAAAACGTTTATTTGACGTAGGTGCAAATGTTATTTTCACATATCGCCAAGAACGTTCATTAAAAAAATTACAAAAGCAATTAGAAAATATCGGACAATCTGATTCACTGATCGTACAATGTGATGTTAACAGCGACGAGAGCACAAAAGCGGCTTTCAATGAAATCGGTACAAAAGTCGGCGTTATCCATGGTATCGTGCATTCAGTAGCCTTTGCCAATGCAGAAGATTTACACAATCGCTTTTTAGATACAACTCGTGATGGCTATGCATTTGCACAAGATACTAGCGCCTATTCTCTTATTTCAGCAGCAAAGGCCGCACATCCTTATATGACTGAAGGCGGCTCTATCGTAACAATGAGTTACTTAGGAGCAGAGCGTGTCCTTGACGGCTACAATGTCATGGGTGTAGCGAAAGCTGCACTAGAGGCATCTATGCGCTATCTTGCTGCAGATATTGGCAAAGATAATATTCGCGTTAATGCGATCTCAGCTGGAGCAATTCGCACACTTGCTGCAAAAGGCGTTCCTTCATTCAATACAATTTTACACAAAATCGAAGAAACAGCTCCATTAAAACGTAATGTTCAACAAGACGAAGTGGCAGATATGACAATCGTGATGCTTTCTCACTTATCACGTGGTGTAACAGGCGAAACGATTTACATCGACGCAGGCTACAATATTATGGGGTAAATACAAAAAAGCATGAAAGATCATCATTGATCTCTCATGCTTCTTTGTTTTGTATTGTACTTCAGATTTTCACATCTGTTATTTTAGTACCTTTGGGGCTGGATAATCAAAGCCCTTTGTATCTACTTCTACCTTTTTCATCTGCTGATCTTTTAATGGTTTTTCACCCTCTCGTTCAGCAGTAGCAATAGCATCTACTGTTTCCATCCCCTCAATTACTTTTCCAAAGGCAGCATATTGGCCATCAAGATGTGATGCTTCTTTTACCATAATGAAAAATTGAGATCCCGCAGAATTCAGATCCTGCGAACGAGCCATCGAAATGACACCGCGTTCATGCTTTAAATCATTTTTAAAACCATTTAAAGAAAACTCACCTTCTATCGAATAGTCCGGGCCACCCGTACCATTACCTGAAGGATCTCCACCTTGAATCATAAAATCAGGGTCAACTCGATGGAATATAAGACCATCGTAAAAACCTTTTTTTACTAACGAAATAAAATTAGCTACCGTATTCGGCGCGGTAGAAGGTTCTAATTCGATTACGATTTTTTCATCATTGTTCATCGTGATCGTCACAATTGGATTTTCCTTCACTTTTGATGAATAATCCTCAATTTCTTCTGTTTTCTTTGCCGTATTTCCTTCCGATTTCCCACTGTCTTTAGCAGCTCCACAACCTGTCAAAACAAATGCTACCGCTAGAAAAGCTAAGACAATCGAAAATCCTTTATAACGCGCGAACATATTCTTTCAACTCCTCTTTATCACCAGTCTACTCACTATACTATCAGATAGTTTACGACAAATCATTTTTATACGCGAAAGTAAATAGCTAAGCAAAAAAATACTATTTCTAGTGCTCTGCTGCAATCTGTTGTTGTTTAGCAATAATTTCCTTTAACAAAAAAGAGAGCAAACATGCAACGACTAAAAATACAGCAATCATTGCAATAACGCCTCCCCAGCCATAATGTATCCAGAATACCCCTCCTACTGTTCCCCCAACACTTGAGCCAAAATAATAGAAAAATAAATAGAGAGAAGAGGCTTGTGCTTTATCATGAGTGGCTCGTTTACTTACCCATCCACTGGCAATCGAGTGCGCTGCAAAGAAGCCAAATGTAAAGATTGTAATCCCCAAAATTTTTAAACTAAGTAGCCCATTTAATGTTAAAATCGCCCCAGCTAACATGATCGCAATAGACAATAACAACATCTTTTGACGTCCATATTGATCAGTAAGACTACCGAACCAAGCAGAGCTAAATGTACCTACTAAGTAAATTACAAAAATCCAACCAACAATCGTAGCACTTAAATTATAAGGTGGCGCCATCAATTTAAAGCCAATGTAGTTATATAGAGTCACAAAGCTTCCCATCAATACAAAGCCAATGCCAAAAAGACAAAGCATAGATAAGTCCTTTAAATGCTGAAAAAGAGATACCGTCAATGATTTTATCTGCAATGGGCGTGCTGTAAAATGTTTGGAGTTAGGTAGCATCCAGATAAATAACACGCTAATCACAAGACTAATGACACCCAGTACAATCATTCCCACCTGCCAATTGTAAAGATCCGTTAATGTCCCTATAATAACTCGGCCACTAAGCCCGCCTACCGAATTACCACTTATGTATAAGCCCATCGCAATACCTAAACTAGCTGGATCCATTTCTTCTCCTAAATAAGCCATCGCAATTGCTGGCAATCCTGCAAAAACAACGCCCTGTATAACACGTAACACTAATATCGTTTCAAAATTAGGAGAAAAGGCGAGTGCAAGTGTAATAATAGATGCCGCAAAAATAGAAATCGTCATCAAAGATTTCCTACCCCATGCTTCTGATAATGAGCCCACAATAATCATACTGATGGATAACGCAAAAGTTGTCACAGAAAGCGTTAAACTCGCAACTGCAGGTGATACATGAAACTCCTTCGCAAATGTTGGTAATAATGGCTGTGATACATATAAATTGGCGAAGGTGATAAAGCCTGCTAAAAATAAAGCCCAGTTTGCTTTATGAAACGACTTTGTCCCCTTTTGAATGTAATCCATTTCTCTCTCTCCTTACGTTCTTCCAATTCTACTATTATTCTAATACAACGATCTTCAAAACACACGATTGTTTGTCAAAAAATAGACAAATTTGCCACCGTTTGAATCATTGCCATAACGTGTTGTTGATTTCCGTTCCGACTGGGCGCTTTCCTGGGGGCGTCCGATGAGCCGCTTCGCTTGCGCTCCAGGGTCTCGGGCCAACACGAGGTTGGTCACGAAGGCGTTATCACAGGACGTGATGGTTTTAGCCTTCGTTCATCTATTGCTAATCCCCAAGGAGTTGCCCAGTCTCCACTCCAATCAACCTATCTATTTGGCATACGTTTTAACAAATGTCATCCACAACAATTGATGATGAGCGCACTATTTTTAGTGTTGAGTGCATTATTTCATTTGATAATCTTCCCATGATCACAATTACATATCTTCAAATAAATTTCTATTTTGGGTTGGCAAATATTGTGTTACAGTGAAAGTAATCATCTAGCAATCATTGGTAAAAAGCTCCGATGACTAAACTATTTTCGTTGCACAGACTTGGAGGAATTTTTATGAAAATTATTGAAGCTTTAGCACTTTCAGTACCTTATATCCACCTTGCATTAAAGGAAGAGGCAATTGTGGCTGTCGTCGAGAAGGAAAGTGAAATAGTTGTAAAATATTTAGCTGGCAAACGTGTAGATTCAGGCTACCTAGATGGACAAAAAGTAAATGCTAATGACCAAAATGTTTTCATTGCCTTTACTGGGAAAAATGCTGATGTCGTTATACCAAAGGATGTATACGGAGTTGCCATCAATGCTTTTTCATTTCCAATCCGTGAAAATGGTAAAGTCGTAGGTGCCCTAGCATTTGGATTACCAATCGACAATGAGCTTAAACTCGAGGATTATATGGGGACAATGGATAGCATTGTAAACAGTTTACAGGACAAAGTACATACAATCGCCTCACATTCACAGGAATTAGCAGCAACAAGTGAGGAAATTAACAAACAAGCACAGCACGCCCTTGAAGATTCAGAGAAGACAAATGAAGTAACAGATTTAATAAAAAGTATTTCTCGCCAAACAAACTTACTCGGCTTAAATGCATCCATTGAGGCGGCTCGTGCAGGTCAGCACGGTGCTGGCTTTAACATCGTAGCGCAGGAAGTTAGAAAGCTCTCGTTCGAAACATCCAGCGCCACGGAAAACATTGAAGCCTCCCTACGAAATATAAATAGAAACCTTGAAAACCTTAAGCAAAATATGGGGCAAATCAATGACGCAACGAACGAACAGGCTCAGCTCGTTCAAGATTTTAGTGAAATTATTGAGGAGTTAACAGTTCTTAGTCACGAAATGAAGGGCTTTATGCATAACGCCTTAAAATAATAAAGAGGTGAAGAATATTGCAAATTACAATTAATCCGGATTTATCTTTACGTACTGTCGAATTAGAAGATGCAAATGCTGTTTTTGCCTTAACAGATGCATCACGTGCATATTTACGGGAATGGTTGCCGTGGCTGGATTTTACAAAAGAAGTAGTCGATACTACGTCATATATAGAAGGCTGTATAAAAGGACACGAAGCTAAAAGCAGCCTCTCTCTTGTTATCATTTTTCGAAATGAAATCGTAGGCATTGCTGGCTTTAATACGATAAATCATAGCAATCAGATAGCTGCTATTGGCTATTGGCTCAGCGAAGGAGCTCAAGGACATGGTATTATGACAAAGACTGTACAGGCATTATTACAATATGCTTTTGAGGATTTACAGCTCAACAAGGTCGAAATTCGTGCTGCTGTGGGCAACGCCAAAAGCCGTGCCATCCCTGAACGACTAGGCTTTACTAAGGAAGGGACGATTCGTGCAGCAGAATGGCTTTATGATCATTATGTTGACCACGTTGCTTATGGCATACTCGCTAGTGAGTGGAAGGAAAAATAGAAGCAAAAATAGCCACCTGAAATCATATCAGGCGGCTATTTCTATTATTGTTCAACTGTTTCTTTTATCTCGTCTTGTATTTCATTAGCTGTAGCTGGTGCTTGCTTTCCTAAGCCTACTGCTATTTGCTCTAGCTCAGGACGCAATGTATGCTTACCTGCATAGCTTTCAATAAGTTCTTTCACATCAATCCCTGAAGTCTCCTTCAACGATTCTTGTAATGTTGACATTAAATTTGTTGCATAGGCAGTTACTTTATTAGCACCACCGCCGCCTTCCCCACCACCAGTATCGACAACAGTAATCTTATCAATATTGCCAAGTGGACTCGCAAGCTCTTTCGCATATTCTGGCATCATGCGTACAATCATATCCAGGACAGCTGCTTGACCATAGTATTCAAAGGCTTCCGCAATTTTACGTTTTGCCTCTGCTTCTGCTAGACCACGAAGACGAATAATATCCGCATCTGTTTCCCCTTTTGCACGCTCAGCATCCGCTTTTGCAAGACCATCCAAACGAATTTTCTCTGCTTCGGCTTGCGCCAATGATTCGATACGGTATTTCTCCGCATCTGCCTGCGCTAGTTCACGCATTTTGGCTGCCGCTGCATTTTGCTCGACAGCATAACGATCAGCATCAGCCTTTTTCTTAACTTCTGAATCGTATTGCTTCTCACGACGTAAAATCTCTTTTTCTTCTAATTCAATTTGCTTTTGACGTTCAATAATGCGAATCTGCATTTCTTGTTCCGTAACTTCCTGCTTCGCACGAGCCGTTTCAAGTTCATATGCTTGGTCAGCACGTGCCTTAGCAATATCTTGCTCACGACGGAATTCTGCTACTTTTAATTGATTTTCTTTTTCTGCTTCAGCAATTTCTGTCGCACGTTCAAGCTCTGCCTTTTGAGCTTCTTTCGATGCTTCAGCACGCTTAATGCGTGTTTCCTTTTCAGCATCTGCGGTAGCTATATCCGCATCACGTTTAACCTGTGCAATACGTGGCTTACCAAGCGATTCTAAGTAGCCATTTTTATCACGTACATCTTTAATCGTAAAGGAAACAATTATCAGACCCATCTTCGCCAAGTCTTGAGATGCAACACGCTGTACTTCCTGAGAGAATTTATCACGGTTTTTATAAATTTCCTCAACCGTCATTGAACCTAAGATCGAACGTAAATGACCTTCTAGCACTTCACGTGCCTCATTTTCACGCTCTTCCTTTTGCTTCCCTAAAAACTGCTCCGCTGCCGTCGCAATTTCAGAAATAGAACCACCGATTTTAATGATAGCTGTACCATCAGCCATAACCGGTACACCTTGTTCCGTATACACTTCAGGCGTTGTCACATCAAGCTTACTAGATAATAAGCTTAATGGCTGTGCTTGCTGGAAAATTGGGAATACGAATGTACCGCCACCACGAATAATTTTTATACGATTTCCTGACTCATCTTTATGTACATTTTTTGAGCCAAGATAGCTACCTGTCACAATCAGTGCTTCATCAGGACCCGCTGTACGATACTTTGTCACATACAGTGCAACTAGTGCGATTAAAACAAAGGCTACAATCCCTATTACAATTAAAATCTCCATCGACATATACATATCGCTCCTCTATAAAAATTTCTTATCATAGGATCTCACAAAAAGCGTTCCTTCTTTCACTTCTACAACAAGTACCGTCGTATCGTAATCGATAGCCTCATTGTCAAATCCTGTTGCTCGCTTTGAAATCATTCCGCTAGTCGTTTCAATAACTACCTCCCCAAAACCGTCAATCGGGATTGGAACAATAACCTTTCCTAGCTGGCCGCCAAGCGATTCTTCTGTATAAGCTAACGAAACATCGGCCGATCGTAGCGGAACTAGAACAAATAAATAAAATAGTGCACTTAAAATAGCTCCGATGATACAAGCAGCAACAATGTTCCAAACGCTAGGGAAGAAGGCTAGTTTTTCTAAAATAAATCCTGTTGCTGACATCAACGTAATGAAAGATAGAATGACACTTGGATTAAAAATCGGTAGCCCCTCTCCAATGCCCTCGACAGCATCACTAAAAAACGTAAATAAAAGTGTTGCAAGGCCCCCAAATATTAATCCCACTAAAAAGATTTGCTCGAGTGAATAGCCAAATAGCGTCAAGTTGTTCACCCCTTTTCATTGTATTACCTACTATACGGATGCAGTCTATAAAAGGTTTCGTAATTTTTACCGTTTTCTTAATTTTCGAATGATGTGTTTTTAAATAGTATGATTCTTAAAATATAATAGCCAGGTCATAATAAAAGGAATAATGGCAACTAAGGAGATATTGTAGGAGGCTTTCAAGGTGTAAAATTGAGGTTTGGCTAGAAAAATACAGCAAGCGTGTGTACAGGAATGTGTGAGTAAGAAAGATTGGGGCTAACGATTCACCTCAATCTTTCTTACTCACACATTGTAAAGAGCCCCTTAAAAGCTCTTTAGGCATTAGATATTTGCCTTTTCCTATAAACAAACAGGCCAATGATCGAAAGAAGTAAAAGTAAAATACTAGAAGTTAAAAAGAATAATGATAAAGCAGTCCTTTCTCCCCAATGGTTATATGCTTGTAAAAAACCGATAAGAACCATAAAAAAAGATAGTGCCAATTGGAGTTTTGAAACATTTTTAAACAATAGAATACCTCCTTTTGCACATTTAATTTTACCATATAAATACAGAAACAAGTACATTTCAAAGAATCACCAGCAGACACTATAATTTAGGAATCAAACAATTATCGGGAACTAATATAAACGACCACTCGACACTGTTCAAACTTATTTAGTGTAGGTAAAAATGCACAAGCAACATAATTCTATTTGCATATAGTATCAATGTATCCATATGTAATAGAAAGGGTGTGCATTGTGGAAAAAGAAAATAAATTTATAAAGTTCAAGTTTAAATCAAATCCAAGCTGTCGTTGTAATTGTTGTGGTTTTTGTTGTCCTTGTCCTTGTAAGCCACCATTTACACCACCATTTATACCTGAACCACCAACTCCACCTTGTCATTTTTTAGTGTACGTTACAGACGCTGGTCAGCAAGCAACTCCTGATAATATGGTATCAGTAATTGATACAGCTACAAATACTATAGTCGCTACCATTCCAGTAGGATCTGCTCCTTTAGAAGTAGCGATTACACCAAATGGAGAATTTGGTTATGTTCCAGCTCTCTTCTCGGATAATGTAACGGTTTTTAATACGGCAACAAATGCGGTAGTCGCTACCATCCCGGTAGGATTTCAGCCTCTTGGTGTAGCAATTTCACCAAATGGATTACTTGCTTATGTATCAAATCACGGACTTGGAGCTAACTCTATATCTGTCATAGATACAACTACAAATACGGTAACCGCTACTATTCCAGTAGGGCTCCAACCTCAGGGCATAGCTTTTACTCCAGACAGTGCATTTGCTTACGTTGCAAACGAAAATTCAAATTCAGTATCAGTAATAAATACAGCTACAAATGCCGTGGTTGCTACTATCACTGTGGGAATTGGTATTCGCCCAAGATCCATCGTTATCACACCGAGCGGACAATTTGCTTACGTTACAAATGAAAATAGTAACACAGTATCTGTAATTAATACTGCAACAAATACGGTAGTTGCTGTAATTCCTGTTGGAACAGGACCTGTTGGAACAGCCATTACACCTGATGGAATATTTGTTTACATTGTAAATAAAGGTAGTAATACTGTATCTGTAATAAGTACATTAACCAATTTGGTGATTGCTACGATCCCTGTAGGATTATCCCCTGACCAAGTAACCATCTTGCCAGATGGAACACTTGCTTATGTCACAAATCAACTTGACAATACCGTGTCTGTCATAGATATAGAAACAAATACAGTAATCGATACAATTCCAGGGTTTAACGGTCCAACTGGTATTAAAACTGGAACAATCTGCCTGACTTCATAATCTAGAGTTCTTGGGGTTCAAGGTTAAAACAGGCACCTTCCCTTGTTCATAAAAAAAGACATACTTCAATTTCCTAAAGGCAATTGAAGTATGTCTTTTCGATTTTGTTATGAAGTTCGGCTACCTTAAAATGTGCGACGTAGAACTTGAGTCCAAGCAATTTCTGGTTCCTTATTGTTCACCGCCTTCAAATGTGTTGGTAGTTCTTTTGATTCAACCAACACATTTGACTGAGCTATTGAAAAAATGGGCTAGCTCATAGCTAAACCCCACTCAAACCGCATTATTTAGGCTTTAACATAGCCTTAAGATTCTAGTACATTTAAAATAGCATCAAGATCATTGACAGCAATATCTAGGCGTTCCTTTGCCTCGATAGTTTGCTGTTTTAATTGACTAAACTCTAGCAAATTTTTCTCATGCTTTAACTTGATAGAAGACAGGCGTTCAATTCGCGATTCTACCTTTTCAATTGCTTGCTCACAAACTGCTGTCCATATCTTTTCTGACTGCTGCATTTCAGTCGTTGATGGGTTGTGGTGACGCATAATTCGTGCATAAACTGCTTCAATTTGTTCAATTAGTTCTGAATAAAAATGTCGCTCAACACGAGTTGTTTGGAATGTTGGGTGCTCTACCTCTTTTGCATATGGGGTAATTTGACGAAGTAGCTTTCCAGCATTTTCTCCGAAACCATGTGATAAATTCAATACATTCATTAGCTGTAAAAGTAAACGAATTTCTTCTAGATTAATAAGTTGTGAATCGATGCTTTCCTTTAGCTTTAAGGATTCCATATAGCGTCGATCAAAGTGCTCGATTTCACCATTGCGTTGTTCTACTAAATGATCACCTGCATTATCTTTCAAGCTTTTAATATAGCGAATTGCATGGCTTTTTAGCTCTTCCATCGATAGCAAGTTGTCATTGTCTTGTTGTGGCTTTCCTCGTTGAACATACGCAAATGCATCCATTTTTTTGGGCCATTGTGCTGCTGGGGTTTCTTCTAAGACATTATAGCGTATATAAATTCCGTGCATTTCATATCCTCCAAGTCCATTAAACAAGTATCTCTAAAGAGAGTAAATCGAATTCGCCATTTTTTCAAGTAAAAAACTTTTAAAGATTGAAAATCCTTCTTTCGAAACATTAATTCAAAAATCCCGAGTAGTCAACACTGTTCAGGTTCACCATATTTTCCAAATGGAGGATTTTACCACTTTACCTCTGACAAGCTTTGACTTACACGATTTGAACATATTCTACGACTAAAATAAACAAAATTAAACCCCTAAAAGCACTACTCCTATGGCGATTGCTGTCCCACAGGAGTTTGGCAAAATATTTTATCGTTCATCCTAATTAAGACTCTTGTCGTATTTGCTTAATGCTTTTTCCTTCAGTAAAGGCATGAATTGATTTTATTGTGCCTACTGATTTGAAATTTGCCCTGTCATAGACCTTGGCAACCTGTTCATTGATAGGCATAATCCAGAGATATTCTAACCCTTGCTTTATCGACTCTTGCTGAATATGCTGCAGAATATATCCAATCAAACCTCGACCTCGATAGCTTTCAAGTGTTGCTACACTTTCGACCCTCCCTTGATTTCCTGAGACGAAAATATTGGCAGTACAGCAAGCTGTGCCATCCAATCTTAATAAATAATACATAAAATGAGGAGAATGATATGTTTCCTCAAAAGCTTTTTTGATTAATGCAGGCTCTCCAAATGTAGAAATGCTCATTTCTACAGCTAATGCTTCCTCCATATTGGCATCTGTTACATGTTCAATTTGTATGGCTGGATTATGAGCTAATTGCGAGTATTCACCATTCCAACACTGTACATCATCAGTAAAACTTTCATATTGAAAGCCATGATTCTCTAATGCTTCTATACATGACTGATTTTCCTCTACGTTGTATAAATACAATCTTGGGATGAGAGATTTTGACTGATAGAAATTTTTAATTTTCTTTAAAAACATATTTGGCTCGGCAATCATCTTCCAAATGTGTGCATGATTGGCGTCGTAATATGTTGGCATTTCCTTATTGTAAAATAATACTCCTTCATTACATGTTTCCATCTCACTAAAACTTTTAATATAATCAATATCTAACTGCATGATATGCTCTATTTTATGCATGCTCAGTTCCTCCCTCAATCCATTTTTCATATAAATCCTCTAGCTGCTGTTCAAGCTTTTGACGTTGCTCCTTAGCAAGTGTCGGCTCCTTTAATCTCATTTCGAGCTTTTCAATTTGTTCTTCAATTGGTATCTCTTTTTTAACAGCATAGGATTTTTCAGGTACTTCTTTTAAAACTGGTTCTTTTACTATTTCTAAACGTTTTTGTCTTGCCCATTCATAGTCACCTTCAAATACTTGAATCTTCTCATGCTCAATCCATGCAACTTTTGTAAAAATCTTTTGTAAAAAATAACGGTCATGCGAAACACCAATAATGGTCCCTTCAAAGGATTCTAGTGTATCCTCCAATACCTCTCTCGCTTCAATGTCTAAATGGTTGGTCGGTTCATCCAGCATCAATAAATTAATATCCTCATGCATTAACTGTGCTAGACGTAAGCGCATCTTTTCACCGCCACTTAAGTCCTTCACTTTTTTAAAAACGTCATAGCCATAAAATAAAAACTGAGCAAGAATATGACGCGCTTCAGCCTCTGACACCGAGACACTTTCACGGAAGGCATCTATTAAGCGAATGGCCGGATTTTTATGTTCAAATTGCTGTGAAAGGTAACCAATTTTAACACTGCTGCCGACATGACAAACACCCTCATTAGGTTCAACTTCACCTAACATCATTTTTAATAACGTTGATTTCCCACTGCCATTGCCTCCAACAATCGCCAGTCGTTCTCCGAAGTAAACCGCTAAATTACTTTCCTTAAATAACGGTTTCTCAAATGCATGGCTAATGCCCTTCATTTGTACAACCTCTTTACCACTACGTTCAGCCATCGTTAACGCTAAATTCATTTTCTTTTTCGTTGAAGGCTTCTTCACACGCTCTATACGGGCTAGTGCTTTTTCCATACTTTTAGCACGACGGTGCAAGCCAGCATTTGGCGGATTCGCTTCATTCGCCCATTGCTTTAAGCGCTTTATTGTTTCCTGCATTTTTTTAATTTTCTTTTGCTGCTCTTCGTATTGAGCAAATTGCTGTTCAAGCTTAGCTTCCTTTTGTTCAACAAATGCATCGTAATTGCCAATGTACGTAAATGCCTCTCCATCTTCAACTTCAATTATTTTTTGAGCCATTTGATTCATAAAGTGGCGATCATGTGATACTGCAATAACAATTCCTGCAAAATTTCGGACATAATTTTCTAGCCATTCGATTGCCTGCATATCTAAATGATTGGTCGGTTCATCTAATAACAAAATAGAAGGATTACTTAAAAGGATTTGCCCTAGCATTACCTTCGTTTTCTCCCCACCACTTAAGCTACTAAAAGGTTGCTCAAGCAAAGGTGTTATACCTAGACCATTTGCAATCATCGCTAATTGCGCATCAATTTCATAGCCACCCTGCAGCATATACTGTTCCTGTACTTGACCATATTGCTGGAGTACCTTATCTGTTACAGCTAACTGCATTTCCTGCTCAAGCTTTGTCATTTTAGCCTTTAATGCAAAAATTTCCGCAAATGCTTCCTCCAACACTTCCTTCACTGTGAACAAAGGATATTGTGGAATTTGATGTAAATAACCAATCGACGCTTCCTTACTTTTTATGATTCGTCCCTTATCTGGCGCATCCAAAGCAGCTAGTAACTGTAATAAAGTCGTTTTCCCACTACCATTCACACCAACAACGGCAACATGCTCCCCTGTATTTACTTCTAATTGAAGCCCTTCAAATAAAACATTTCCACCAATAATTTTTTGTATTTGTTCAGCTTTAATTTGCATCGTTTTTTCCTCCAATGAAACGTGCGAAAAACATCTAAAGACACAAAAAAGACTGCTCGATTAACAAGCAGTCTTTTCCTCATTAGTTTGTGAAAAAGAATGGTTAATTCGCTACGTTTGATATTTGATTTTGCTTAAAAATGGACAGACCTATCCCGTTGTTCGCAAAATCGAAAGTAATCACACGTGCAAAATACATAGCTGTATCCACCTTTACACATGTTTTCGTAGCGTTTTTATTCATTCCTTTTCACCTCCGTTCAATATAATTAAATTTATATTACCATAATTCAGGTAATTTTGAAAAGAGCAAATTACATTCTTTCACATTTTTTCAGCCCGTTCCATAACAAAGGTTGATTTCCTTTCCGACTGAGTGCCAATTTTCCCTAAAATTCAACACTCATTCCCCAATCAAGATTTTTTTTAAAAAAATGCGAACTCTTGTACAAATACTTATATACTAGAGCTCGCACGTTTATGTTGCACTAATCAACTATTATGGTTGTAATTTAAACATGCATTTTTTTCTGTACCATAAACTTATCGCCATACTTATAAAAATTAATGCACTGACAGCCGTAATCCAAAAGAATACGTTTCCTCCAACAGTTGATGAATTAAAAAATATACCGCTAATAACAATAAATACACAACTTATAATCCCTGACAAAATAATGGCTAACTGATGATTTAGTTGAAAAATGAAAAATATAAGTACAGTACAAATATAAAGAACACTTACTGTCATAATAGTCGGGAAAAATGGTTGGAATTTAGCCGCATAGACAAAGTAATCAAGCTGACTAATATCCTGGCCATTGTTTATCTCAATATTAAATATCTGAGAAAACGGGGTTGAATACTTCCATTCCAGCGTATTATCTATGATACCACTTCCCTCATACCAAGAAATAGTTGTTGACACCAATAAAGTCAAGAATCCAAGAATTAGTTGTATCACATATTTAAACAATGTACTTCTCCCTTCATCCTTTGAAGGTAAAGACGTTACGATAAGTTTTAAGTTTCATAAACACTGGATCACCTGGTATAGAATGGTAGTTATGTTTCGACTAGGGACCGTACGAGCACAAGGCCCCAAGGTCAGCAATATTAAATTTTCATTTATTTGAGCAAATAGTCAAGAATTGGATTTCTCAATTTATTTATCAGAGCCTATAAGATAAAAAAGAAGCTGATGGGATACATCAGCCTCTACGTTTTCACTTTTTTCACAAACATTTTAACAAATGGTACGAGGAACACGGATACGACCAGTACGCGGAATAGCTGAAATGCGGTGACGATTGTGACCTTTGCATGTACGGAAGCGGCGATAATCCCCATTTGATCAAGGCCGCCTGGTACGATACTTAAAAAGCCTGTTCGAAAATCAAGGCTGTAAAAACTCTGCATGACAAATGTTAAGCCATATGCTGCGCCAACAAAGATACCTGCGGATACAAAAGCGTAAAATACATGCTTCTTCGATAAATGTAGATCGTCTTTTTTCAATAAAAGTCCGATGTAAATACCAAGCATTAGTTGTGCAATATGAAGTAGTGACAATGGCAATTTCGGCACATCAATCCCTGCCATATTGATGCCCATCAATAAAAACACTGGACCAAGCATATAGCCTGTCGGAATTTTTGCCTTTTGCGCTAGCCAACCCGCTACTCCGCACACAGCAAGTAAAGCTATTAGGCTCCATGTATACGCTCCGTTGACAACTACGCTAGTTCCCCCAGAGTCTGACACCATTAATGGCACAAAGCCGACGATTAAAAGAACCCGTAATATTTGGAAGAACGTAATGACGACCATATCCATATCCCCTTGCTCCTCGGCAAAGGCAACAACCTGTGACATGCCACCAGGTACACAGCAGGTCAACGCGGTCGCAAAATCTAAATCTGCACGTTTTGCTACTAAATAACTAACGCCGAAAAACAGTACAATAAATAATATATTTAAAACAATCATACTGCCTAAAAATTGTTTAATATCTTGCACCGCTTCTGGTGTAAACGCAAAACCAATGGAATACCCCGCAACGATTAAACCAAAATTACGGAAATATTTATGCCATTTCAATTGTACCTTTGTCGATAACTGAACAATTAGCACCGCCGCAATAGCTCCAAGTAACCACGGCATTGGAATATGTAATACATTAAATAAAATCGCACCTGTTAAACCAATACATAATGTAATAAACATGTGCTTGTCAAAAATAAACATAGAAGCAACCCCTCGTGACTGTATCATTCTATTATGCCGTGAACCTGCCTATTTTTCTACTTCATCACTTTTTTGCAATGTCGTATATCGTTAAAATTGAACCTGTTATTTATAAAATTTAACCTCTTATCCAAGATTTTCTCCAAGCTAAAATTTTCTATGCTACATTATTATTACCTGATTCAGTGATTCTCCGTTGCGGAGATATGTAAAGGAGGCCTCCAATGAAAATTCACTTAACGATCAACAGTGCATTAGAAGAAACTGAGATTCATATACATGCGAAGGAATACAACGAGCAAATTGAACGACTGATGAAGCAGCTACAAACTTCACAAACGACAATGCTAGATGGCTATTTTCAACAAGAAATTCATATGCTAAAAATTTCAGATATTTACTCCATATACGCAGAGGGTGCAAAAGTATTTTTGCAGACGGAGGAACAGGAATTCGAAACGAAGCGTAAATTATATGAGCTAGAAGCACAATTTGCGAAAGACTTTGCCCGAGTCAGCAAATCGACACTCGTCAACATTAACAAAATTGCCTCTATTCAAATGGGTACAATCGGTACAACAGAACTGATTTTAGAAAATGATGTGTCCGTCCATGTTAGCCGCAAATATTTAAAAGAACTAAAACAACACTTAGGAATTGGGAGGGACTCATAATATGAAAAAATTTATACGTATGATGACAATCGGTCTACTCATATCACTAAGCTCTTCCTACACCTTAGTAACATTAAGTGTCATATCTAATAACGCAGTGATATCAGGGTCGGAATTACTTGAACAAATTATCGTCGCCGCCATACTTGGAGTTGCAATAGGTCTACTTTCTATCATCTATGATATTGAACGTTTACCTTTTATTGCTCAGTTTATTCTACATGTAATTGCAGTTACGCTGTGTGTCATGATTGCAGGCTATTTTGGGCGTTGGTTCGAACATTCAAGCATTACATACATTTTTGTAAGTGAAGCTATTATTTTCTTTATCGCTTGGTGCATTATTTATGTACTTCAAAAAAGTGATATTGCAAAAATCAATCAAGTAATTCAAAAAAGAAAGGAATAAACAATATGACTTTTGCTATACAAGTTGAAAATCTATGTAAGCAATATGGCGAACAACAAGCTGTAAAGGGTATTTCGTTTACGGTTGAACAAGGCTCTCTCTTCGCCTTTTTAGGTGCGAATGGTGCAGGGAAATCAACGACCATTGAAATACTCTGTACATTATTAAAAAAATCAAGCGGTACTGTAAACATTAATGGCTATACACTTGATGCAAGCAACGACAATGCGGAAATTCGAAAATCCATTGGTGTCGTATTCCAGCAAAGTCTACTAGATGAACGATTAACGGTGCGGGAAAATATAATTCACCGTGGTAAAACATATGGCTTATCGAAAAAACAATTGGCCGAAAATTATCAATTCGTTTCAACATATTTGCATTTAGATGATATAGAAAAGCGCAAATATGGAACTTTATCGGGTGGTCAAAAAAGGCGTGCTGATATCGCTCGAGCCCTTATCCATCGACCTAAAATATTGTTTTTAGATGAACCAACAACTGGACTTGATCCACAAACACGACAATTCGTTTGGCAAGCCATTAAACAGCTTCAGCTCGAAACAAACATGACAGTTTTTTTAACTACGCATTATATGGAAGAAGCGGCAGTCGCTCATCATGTCATCGTCTTAAAAGAAGGAGAAATTGTTGCTGAAGGAACACCAGACGCTCTTAAAACAAAATACGCCTATGATTCAATGGCTCTTGTTTTTCATAATAATTCTGAAGGGATACAGTGGCTCGAGGAAAATGCTATCTCCTATTCAGAAAACCTAGGTATTTTCTCCATCCGAGTCGAATCGACACTACATGCTTTAACGCTATTAAAAAAAGCGGAGTCGCTTATTGCTTCGTTTGAAGTAATCAAAGGTACGATGGATGATGTCTTTCTTCATATTATGGCCGAGGGAGATGCAGCTTAATGGAAGCATTATTTAGCTTAGTAAAACGAAATAACAAGGTTTTTAGACGTGATAAAACACAAGTTTTTTACTCGCTACTTGCTGTCATAATTGTCATCGTCCTTTACGCAGTATTTCTTCAAAAAATGCAAGTAAATGCCATTGAAGAAGTGACAAAGGCTACTCCAGCATTGGTAGCGATGGTCAATGAATGGATTGTCGCTGGTTTACTATCTATGACCGCTGTTTCCACTACACTCGCTGCGTATGGTATTGCTGTAAGGGATTTTGAATCAAAAGCGCAAGCTGATTTTCTAACAGCCCCTATCTCGCGAGCAACTATTCAATTTAGCTATGTATTAAATGCCTTATTCATTGGCTGTATCTTTTCCTTTATCGCCCTTATTGGCTGTGAAATTTTTATCGTATCAACAGGCGGTGAACTACTAAGCTTTGGGGATTTCTTAAAAGTAGTAGGCTTACTATTTTTATCTGTGTTACTTGCCAGTGTTTTTAATCTCTTCCTTGTATTACTTGCTAAAAGCCAACATTCATTTTCAACGCTCAGTACAATCGTTGGCACATCACTCGGTTTCTTATGTGGTGTCTATGTACCTGTTGGTGCACTGCCAAGCTTTGCTCAAAATGTTATTATGTATTTCCCAATCAGCCATACAACTTTACTATTACGCAACGCCTTTATGGAGAGCTCAATCTCCAAGGTTTTCGATGGTGCCCCCGCTTCACAATTAGAAGAATACAAAAAAATGTATGGCATTGTCTATGACCTTCATGGAAATATACTAAGCACCTCAACAAGCATGATCATTATTATCGTCACAATTATTGTGCTAGCAATCTTATCTATCATTATTTTCAAAAAGAAAGAAAAATAAATAAACAATTTCGCACATCGTTTATAAAACGATGTGTTTTTTATTGATTCTATTTAAACAATCTGTTATTTTAATAATATATAAGCAAACAAAATGAACAATCGTTTGTTTTACAGGAGGACTTTCAATGGATGTAAATGAATTATTTTGGCAAGCTTCGATTCATGACATAAAAAAAGGCTACAACGATGAAGCAACACACTTCACTTGTTTGCTTTGCGGGGAAAAGATTGAAAAGGGTATTATTTATCCACATGAAGGCGTTCTCTACGAGGCAGAAAAATTTATGCAACATCATATTACTGCTGCACACCAATCCGTATTTCATTATTTAAATGGCCTTAATAAAAAAATGACAGGGCTAACTGATCATCAAAGTCATATTTTGCGCTTATTTTATGAAGGAAAATCCGATCAAGACATTAAAGAAGAATTGGAGATTGGTAGTGCGACAACGATACGTCATCATCGCTTTACCCTTAAAGAAAAGGAACGTCAAGCGAAAACCTTTCTTGCAATGATGGAACTATTAAAAGAACAGAATCAAAAGGAAGACAGCTTTGTACCTATTCACAAAACGGCTACGATGGTCGACGATCGCTATAATATTACGATTTCTGAAGAACAGCAATTACTTGAAAAGTACTTTCCAAACGGTATTGGCAAAGAGCTTGTCCGCTTCCCAAAACGTGAAAAACATAAAATTGTCATACTCCGTGCAATCACAAAGCTTTTCGATGAAACAAAACAGTATTCCGAAAAAGAATTAAACGAAGTGATTCAGCCGATGTATGAGGACTATGTGCAAATACGTCGCTATTTAATTGAATACGGCTTCATGGATCGACAAGAAGATGGCAGTGCTTACTGGATAAAAAAATAAGAAAGCAGGGTTTCCAATGGACCATAAAAAAGAATTAAAGGAAATGTATAAAGAAATAAAAATCGAAGCTGGTGTTTTTACAATGACCAATCAACAAAATGGTAAACTGTTTGTTGGTAGCTTCAATAATTTAAAACGCTTAAACGGCTTTCAATTTTCATTAAAAACAAATACACATACTAATAAAAAGCTACAAGCCGATTACAACACATTCGGCAAGGATGCTTTCGATATTGAAGTTGTAGAATATTTGAAGAAAAAAGAAGAGGGCTATTTCGATGCCAAAAAAGAGCTAGAAAAGCTGGAACAAAAATGGCTCGACAAGCTTCAGCCATTTGGTGAACGTGGATATAATTAGGTATAGCATGAAAAAAGAATCTGTTTTCTCCGCGATTGAGCCGAGAAACTTGCAGATTCTTTTTTGGTTTCTATTATTTTGCGTGGGGTTTCATTGCTTCTGGGGGTATTCCTTTTAAATACCGTTGGACCTGATCAGTTCTTTGGCTTACCCGAGCACTTTTCTCTTACATTTCTTAGGCTGATCTGCTCTTACTTCTTTGCGTGGGGCATCCTACTTGTTTTCTTACTTCATATCTTCCACTACATTAATTTCCTGCTGAGTTTTTTTTGTTAACTTTCCGAAAACTAACTCATACGAATGTTTGATTAAATTTTCAACTAAATCAATAGGTACGTCATCTATATCCATATAGATTGAATTCCAATGTGTTTTATTCATATAGTAACCTGGAATAATACCTTCATAGGCTTCTCTCAACTCTTCAGCTCGATTAGGTTCACATTTTAATGTAAGTACTGGTCTTCCGGTAGCATCTCCGCCCATCATCCCATACATTTTACCCCCAATATGATAACGATCCGCTCGCCATTCTTCTTTATAATCATGCGTTGTTCCACGAAGTTTTAGGCAATATTCATGAATTGTTTCTTTGTTCATTATTTAACCCCATTTCCTTCTAATATCAATTATGCCTCGGCATAATTGCGTCCGGAATCGGCTTTGTGCTTAGGCCTGCGTGAGAGCCGACACGACGTCAGCCATTTCGGTAATGCCACAGGACGTGGCGTTTTTACCGATGCAGGTCAGTTAGCCGTTATCGTATGGATGCGATGATTTTAGGCTAACATTCTATATGAACTCCTTTCCGATTCCGTGACATCCGCCGGAGGCTTACCTTCTTTCTGCAGGTATTTGGACACCTGCAGAAAGAAGGTAAAAACACACGTTCGATTATATTTATTATAATCAACAACGTGTGTAGGGGAAATAATTATTTAGTTTAAATTGCCAGATGAGCCATATTGAAATAAGGTTTTTGTGCGAAAGCGCAGCGACACGTTATGATAGGGCGCCCATTACTTTATACCTCTGTCAAACACGCCGATAACTTCGGTAGTTTGTAATATATTGACAAAGGCTTTAGTATCAGCTTCCTTGATCATACCTTTAACATCGGCAAGCTGATAACGTGTAATGACGGTAATTAAAACTTTCCGCCCTTCGCCTGAATAAGCACCCTTCGCATCCATAATAGTTACACCTCTATGAAGCTTTTCCAGTAACTGCTGTTTTACTTCCTCGCCCTTGCTCGTAATAATCATCAGTGTCAATTTAATATGGCTCGTATGAATGGTGTCGACAACTTTCCCTGTAGCATAAATTGATACGAGCGTCAGTAATGCCGCATCCCAACTAAAGACGAATCCGGAAATAGCTACAACGATACCATTCATCGCAGAGATTAATGTACCCAGTGGAAAATCTCGTTTGCGACTTAGCAGCATCGCTATAATATCAAAACCACCAGAAGAACCTGCCGCACGAAAAATCAACCCCAACCCTATGCCCACAATAACACCACCAAATAATGAGGCAAGAATTGGATCTTGTGTAGCTTTATAAACCGGAATAATATACAAGCTTACCGACAAGACAACTACAGAAAGAATGGTATAGCCAATAAACCGCTTCCCTAGCTTCAAGACCCCTAAAATAAGCAAAGGCAAATTCAATAGTAAATTTAAAACCCCTGTATTCAAGGGTGTAATAATACCAAGCATGATAGCAATCCCGCTTAATCCCCCACTTAAAATCTCATGTGGAATTAACAAAAGATTGTAAGCAAGGGCGACTAAAATCGATGAAAGTGTAATAACGACAATATTTCGCATAACAATTCCCCTATCATTAACGAACGAGTTTTGTACTTCTTCCCCTTAGAATACCCAACTTATTCGTTCAAAAAACCTGGAGTATGGCACTATTGCGATGAAAACGTCGACATTTATTTCTTTTGATGGTCTTTTTTCTGCTCCTCTTTTAACGGCACTTCTTTTAACGGCTCCTCTTTATTCTCTTCAGCTTTCTCCGCTACCTTATAAATACGTTCAAGCATTGGCGGATGTGTATAACGGAACCACTTTACGAGTAACTGTGGATTTACCTCACTCAAACCAGATATCGTTAGCTTCTGGAATGCTGTAATTGCGGACTCTCGATCACCCGTTAGTGAAATCGCATATTGATCAGCTCTATTTTCCTGATACCTTGAAACATAATTCGATAAAGGGCTTGAAGCAAATAATAAAACAGAGGTTAGGAGTAAGAACAATGGATAAGAGCCTATATCACCAATTTTTTTTATTTTTAATACCTGTCCGTAACGTCCAATGAACCACCTCAAACATTTCGCCGTCAGCCATAAGCCTAGCAAGGTCAACAGAAGATACCCAGCAATGCCAAAATAAATATGCTTCTCAACATAATGTCCCATTTCATGTGCCATGATAAATAATATTTCATTATCTGTTAAACGATTTAAGGTTGTATCCCATAGCACAATTCTCGAATTACTGCCAATACCCGTTACATAGGCATTTAGGGCATTTGTTTTTTCTGCCATATTGACTTCATATACGTGCTCTGCTGGTATATTTGCCTGTGCTGCAATAGACAAGATTTTCTCTTCTAGCTCCTTATTTTTTAACGGATAAAAATCATTATATAAAGGATCGATGACTACAGGTTGAATGAACATCACAAATATTGTAAATGGAATCGTTAGAAACCATGCATATAACCACCATCTTTTGGCACTTTTTTTGATGAGCCAATAAAGGACAGATACGATAATTAAACTCATGCCAAAGTTAACCCAAAAATCAATAATGCCGTCTCGCATCCATGACGAAAACCCTTGTGTACTAATTCCATAAGTTTTGCTTAAATTGTAACGATAATAATCGAGTGGGAATAGTACAACATATAGTAAAAGTGATAATAAGAATAAGTAGCTTGCATTTTGTAACAGCTTCCATTTTGTTTGTGACGTCGCTACCTTTTCAAAGTAACGTGATACGCCCATAATTAAAATCATGAAATAAATTAACCATTCCAAAGGTGTAGCAACAAAGAATAGGAAGTTCCGTATTTTAGAATATTCACCGCTTAAGTATAGTTCTTTTTCAGACATAAACATCACTGGATCTGCAGCTGTCCCCTGCATCGCTCGAGGTATTGTACCACCACCGCTATGGAATATATACCAATACATACACAGCACATAAACACCGAATAAAAGTAGCGCGACAATTCCCATTTTTTTCGCTATGTCATTTCCTCCCTTGCTCAACACTAAGTTCGTCCTATAGTAAGTGTAAGCTAAAATGAAAAAGTTAGAACAAATTTTTCTTTGTTTTTATTTACCTTCTATTCTACTTCACACCAAAAAGAAAATTCGCTCTACTTCTCCAAACGCGTAACAAGCCATGTAGATGATAAGCACCACGGTCTGTTCGCTATTCCAAGAAATATCGCGAATTTTTAAAAATATTTTTCATTACTTATCCCAACCAATTATACCTTAGCATAATTGCGTCTGGAAGCTTACCTGCTTTCAGCGGGTGATTGGACACCCGCTGAAAAGGTAATTTTAATTGATCATACCATTCTATAACAGCGGTCTTTAATGCATCATTCTCTTTCGTTGATATCTCTACCATAATGTCCCCGTGCTATTGCCAAATCTCAATATCCGCCGCATTGCCCGCAAAGCTTTCTTTATAGAAAGTATTGTTTAATCATTACAACACAATAATGACTATTGTATATAAAGCTCTAAGCTCTTTAAATAATCGATTTAGCTTAGAACACTTTCAGGAGAATACTTCAAAAAGTTATCCATTATTTGACAAGATTCTTGTTTTGCTGGTGGATGGAAATGAAGTAACTGACAAACCAATAATTGATAAGATATCTCTTTATTTGTAATAAATTGCATTCCACCTAAAAGTTTTGTTGCATCAGAAGCGACACTCTTAATAATATCTTCTATACTTTTACGCACAAAAATTACTTCAGGTAGTATATTCTCAGAATAATTCAAGCTAAACTTGTGTGCTAAACCTTCAATAGCATTCATCGCTGCCTCTATTAATGAAACCATGCTCCTTATTTCAAAAGTAGGCAAATTCCCCTGTGAAATTACTTTCTCAATCAAAGAAGAACAAACGCCAATATAGGATGTGGAAACTATTAATTCAAACCATATTAAACCATTCACAATTGAAGGATGTAATTCTTTTTCATTTCCTGCAATAAACATTGAATCTTTAGGTACTTTTACATCTTTTAATACGATTTCTTCTGTTTCGCTCCCCTTTAATATCCAATGCTTCCAAAACTCTCTCACTTCAATTCCCTGACTATTTTTAGGAATTGTGAAAATACCAAGTCTTCCATCCGGTAGTTTTACACTGCCTGTTAAAATATCCATAGATTTCGATAAAGTACAAGGCTTTTTTGTACCATTAATAATAAAATAATCTCCTTTGTCTTCAGCACTTACTGAAGGCGAAAAAGTATTATTTGAATTTCCTTCCGCAAAACAGGAAGATAATAAGAATTTTTCTTCAACTATTAATTTTAATACAGTATCTAAGCGCCCATTAGATTGAACAATTTCAACTAAAGATGCAACTGAAAAATGATGCATCGTAAATGCAATTGCTAATGATGGAGATCTAGTTGCTATTGCTCTTTGAATAGATAGACTTTCAATAATATTTGCTCCAATACCACCAAATTCTTTTGGAATCAATAAAGAAGTACCATTTATATTTCTAAATTTATTTATGAGAATTTTAGTTTCTTCTTCCCGTTCTTCAAAAGAGAAAGAGGTTAAATAATCATCAAAACCTGGGAAATATTTTTCTAATACCGCTCGTTCTTTAGCTAGAAATTGTGTCATTAAATCTCCCCCTTTAAGGCTAGTGTCCGTATATTAATGTCTATAAATTGGACATCGGAAAAGAGGCCTTTTAATATTTCTTGTATTGTATGTGCAAGAATATCACCCGCAATTGGATCTAGAATATCTTCTAATAAAGACATGCCCAAATCATATTCTGCTTCAAATGTTAATATTGAATCATTTTGTTCCTGTCTCACACTCCAATTCCCAATAAATTTATCTATATCACCTTCGAACTTTTCAAAATTAATACTTAATGCCGCCCTATCAAAAGAATCTTTTTCTTTCCAGCAAAGAACTCCATTTTCAAAATCTACTTCCCACTTCGATATACTTGAATTATCGTCTATTACTTCTACAGATATATCTCGTATCACATCGATGAAGTTAGAATATTTACTGAAATCAGATATTTTAAGATATATTTCTAGTGCTTTCGTTCCCGGTATACAAGATGTTATAATAATTTTCCCCATACTATCCCCCTAGTATCATTATATTTTCACACTGATATTTGCTATTTGATTTATTGCATCTTTAATAGAATTTTCGATATATTCTATCTGCTCATCCTCTAAAATCGCAGGAGGCGTAATTCGGACTACTTTATTAGAATTTAGAGAAGTAGACACAATAATCTTTTTCTTCAAAAGACCCATCATAAATCTCCCTGATAGTCCACTATTTTCAAATTCAAATCCCCACAATAAACCTCTTCCGCGTATATCAGCAAGCCCAACTTTATTCTCTTTTAGCATTTCTCCAAAGAATTTTTGGAATCTTTCTCCTATTTTTTTTGCTTTTAAAATAAGTTCCTCTTCTTGAATTACGCGAATCGTTTCTTGTACTGCCACCATTGCTAGAGGGTTTCCCGAGTATGTTGAGGTGTGTAGCAAAGGATTTTTATTCAACGGCTCAAATACTCTTTCATTTGCCAATACAGCAGAAACAGGTATAACTCCACCGCTTAATATTTTTCCAGTTAACAACATATCAGGAACTATTCCCTCTTGATTTATTCCCCACCAGTCGCCTAATCTACCTAGGCCAGTTTGTATTTCATCAATTATTAATAATGCTTCATATTTATCACATAATTCTCTAACACCATGAAAGTAACCTTGGGGCGGTATATTTACTCCACCTTCTCCTTGAATAGGTTCTAATATTACAACTGCATTTGCCTGGTGGTTTCTTAATGTTTTTTCGAGTTCTATCAGCGATCCATATGAAACATGGTAAACATCTGGTAAGAGTGGTTTAAAGGGTTCTTGAAACTCCCTTCTACCAGTCGCACTAAGAGCTCCAAGTGTTTTCCCATGAAAACCTTGTTTTGTAGAGATAATCGTACTACGATTATTTAGTCTTGCTATTTTTAATCCAGCTTCAACTGCTTCTGTTCCTGAGTTTAAAAAAAGTACGTAATCTAAACCCTCGGGAGTAATTTCTACCAATGACTTAGCGGCTTTACCCATTTCTGGATTTATTAATAGTTTATTTGATAGCGCAGCCTTATCTAGTTGTTGCTTTATTCTATCAATAATACGGGGGTGAGAATGACCTAATAAGAATACTCCATATCCACCACAATCTAAGTACTTCTCTCCAGCCTCATCATACACATAACATCCATTAGATGTAACTTGGAGTGGTACTTGCATTAGTTCAGTCAGTTTTGCAAAACCACTATTTACATGATCTCGATACATATTTACTACAGCTTTTCTCTCAATTTTGCCCATTAGATCTTCCCTCTATATATTTTTATTGTTTAATCGATTTAATCCGTTTTTAAGTTATTTGAAATTCATAGAATACTTCACATTGATGTTAAAAGAAATTATTATTATCCTTCTTCATAAGTCCAATCGGTAACATTCCTTCATCATTCAAAAGGACTTTTTCCTTAGAGTCTCTGAATATCCTACTAACATAAAAATTTTTATACAGTAGCTTTTAGTGATTCATTTTCTACAAGATACTTCACATTATTATATATAACCTCCTTTATATCGCGATGTTCTTCCATTCCAAAGGTATTACACAGGGATTCCATGGAACTAGGTAAACAACCACTAATATTTATATACTTAAACATATACAAAGCGACTTTTATTTCTCTCCGATATTGTATAGGTAATTTTGGTAAAAATACTGGTTTTATTAATCGATCAAACATCTCGCCCGATACTATTTTCGGTATAGTAAGCGACTGACCTGTAATCTTAATACCAGAATGTATAATATTATGGATTACCTCCTCTAAATTCGGTGCATTATTTCCTAATGTTACAAAAAATTCTCCTCCAGCTTTATTACTCCTTATTAAATGAGAAATAACATTAGCGACATAGTCTTGTGACACTATATCTATTTTTGCCTCAGCATCTCCGGGTATAATAGGTATTCGATTTTGTAATAATAATTTGGTAATATAATGAAAACCTTGTTCATTAGCAATTTCTCCTGTTCTTGAATCGCCTAAAATAATTGAAGGTCGGATGACCGTTATAGGAATATCGCTATCACAAAGATATTTTTCTGCTTCTATTTTAGAAGTCTCATAACCATTACCCGTAGTAATGTATGAATCCTCTTGATTGAAATTATGAACATATGCTGTACTAACATGATACAATGGCACTTTTGCATCTTTTGCTAGTTTTAAAACATTCAGAGTCCCTGTTACATTTGTAGTACTAATTTTTTCGTATGACATATTAAAATTTGTCAATGCTGCCATATGAACGATTAAATCTATATTTTCGCATAGCTCAATATAATCGTTATCATTTAAACCTAACTGAGGAAAACGTATATCACCTATTATCGTTTTAACATTATCTTTTTTTAGTGGCGTACTGTGGACTAAACAATATAAATTAAAATCATGTAGTTTCTCAATTACAGAGGTTCCAAGAACTCCACTCCCCCCAGTAATAAATATATTTTTATACAAAACTATCCCTCCAATTTCTTTGTATTAAAAAATCCAGTTAAGAGAATCAACGAGTATGCCCACATTAACCATGAAGCGAAAAATCTATCTGTATCGACTGACAAATTTACAAAAACTTGATCAAAGTAGATTAATACAATGGCGTCAATTAACATTCCCGGAAGAGCTATACACACTGCAGCTTTCATTCTTTCACTATTCTTTTGAATTTTTTTAAATTTATAAATAGGGAATGTAAGAACTAGAATCAACGGAATTACTAAAATATAAGACGATACCATCAGCAATGTATTGTCAGGAATAAAAAATACTTGACCTAAAATCCTAAAAATTAAACTTGCACCTAACCATACAAGAAAGCCCCAAAATAAGAAAAACGGCATTTCCCACTACCCCCTATATTAGTTGATATATCAATGATTTGACGATTTGACCCATTTCTTTGGCGTTGGAAATTTCATCTTGAACCTCATAAAGTCTTTTCTATTGTTTAATCACACATTATATTATCAGAATTTTCTAACTTATTTGTATTTTACACATTTGCTTTATCGCCCAACGCTAAACTTCTTTGAATTTTCAAAACATACTGATTAGCAAATTCCCTTATATCACAATTAAATAAAGATTTATGTTCCAGAATATCATTAAACGAATTATTAACGTTCGTTTCCACTTTTTCAAATATATCTTCAAAATTTGCTTGTCCAGAAGCCAACATACCAAAAAAAGCAGCTGCTCCACTATTACATATGAAATCTGGAACTATAATAATTCCTTTGTTAATTAAACGTTCTTCTATCCCTATTTCAATTGGTAAATTTGCCGCTTCAATAATTATAGAAGCATTCACTCTATCTACATTTGATTCATTTATAGAATGTTTGATAGCAGCAGGGATTAACAATTCCGCATCATCTAACCATGTTCCGTTGGGCTTTAAAATATAATTCTCCGATATTAACGTACGATCAATAATTCCCGTTTTATTGGTTTTAGATATTAAATCGGGTATATCTAATCCATCATCGTAATAAATACACCCTTCTTTATCTTCAATAGAGATAATTTTACCACCAAGATTATATATAGCTTCCGCACTCACCTGGCCAATTGTTCCAAATCCTTGAATCCCTACCCTCATATTCTCTATAGATTTGTCTAATTTTTTTAATATTATTTGTGTCGAATTAATGATAGTTGACCCTACCAACTTAATAGAATTTCCTGCGTTAAATAAAACTTTTAATGATGTATTTTGAGGAACATTTACTGTTAATCCTTGTGATTCTAGCTTATTTTTCATAGTAGCGATTGGATCAAAGCTAATAGAATTATATATAAATTCTATATCATCTCCTGTGATTCCTAAATCTTCCCCTACTAAATAATTTTCTGTTAAAAATGGCTTTGCTAATTCTGCAAACCTTTTTAATAACCTTTCTCGGTCATGCTTATTAGGGTCATATACAATTCCCGATTTGGCTCCACCCATATGTACACCAGAAATAATGTATTTTTTAGTCATTACTTGAGCCAATTGTTCTACCTCTTCTAACGTAACATTGCTTGTCATCCTAAGACCACCAGCACTCATGCCATTAACAATAGAATCTATAACAATAAAAGCTTCTAAATCAATTTCTGGATCACACAAAATCACTTTATAAGCAGACAATATTCTTCACTTCCTTCTTTATTTTTCCAACTTCAAACGTAAAGGCAAAAGATCGATCATCTTGATTCAACTTGTTTATAATATTTTCATTCCTTTCAATTTGATCAAAATATTTTTCTGGAATTTTTCTTTCAGCTAAAAAATTTCTGTAACAGAAGATACTTTCATTCACACCTGTACGAATTATTTCGTTCAGTATTGTGTCAAAAAGATCATCAGAAACCCAGCCTGAAATATCAGAAAGAGAATACTTATTAAAGGAATTCTCTGGCATTGATTTCAAATAACAATCAATAGGGCTAGTTACAATTTCAACGCGATTTGCATATTCACGAATTTTACTATAATTTTCCTTCAACAAATACACTGGCAAAGATCTCTCGGATACATAGTTTCCAGTTAATAAAAATGTAAGCAGATGATTCTCTTTAATTGAATGATTTTTAAAGGTGTTTTCAAGACGAGAATGTAAAAATTCCCCTATTGAGTTCACCTCATTATACGCGAAATAGCTTGGATCTTTTAAAATATGCTTATAAAGTCCCTTCTTGCAGAGTAAGTTTAGATTCTTCTCCCAACGACCGTTATTTAATTTTTCATAAGCTATTCTTTGTTCCTCTATTGTTTCACTATTTAGGATCCCCTTTATTTCTGCTCTATGAAATAATTTAATCCCTGGACCGACGATATGACGATAAAAAAGCTCCTGTCTTCCAGTAAATACAACTCCTTTTTCAATCTCTTTCGTATGGTTATTCCAAAACGCCAGCGCAGTAGGCGTCAAATCTACTTTGATTTTCTGATAAAAGTTCAATCTTTCATTAGTATGATAAATACCTAGAAAAGACAATAGTTCTTCATAAGTTAAATGTCTAAAAGCATTTAATTTTAATTCCATTAAATGATTTTGTTTCTCATCAGCATCAACAGAATATAATCTTTTAGGACCTTTAGTTAATAAAGCTAAACTTCTACAAGCGCTCCCAGTAATAGATACAACTGAATCAGTATTTGTTATATCCAAAGCATCTAACTCAGATTGGGAGTCTTCATTAGAGGTTGTATATAATAACCATGAATCATCAGCTTTTCTCATTAAATGAATTACTTCTTTTAAAAATTTAATCATAGTTTATATATATCCTCCTAAATCCTTATATTAACAACAGGTGTTTATAACTTCATTAAATTGCATCATCGAAATTGAATATTGCAAAAATTCATTATAAAAAAACAATTTAAAGACTCCATCGCATAGTACTATTCGGAATTTCATACATAACAAATACTATGTTGAGAGGCTGCTTGAACTAATGTCATTATACCTACTTGTACAGAACAGCTAGTAATGAAAGAAGTTCAACAAGTGCTCTCAAAGGAGATATATGAACACTACCAAGTTTCTAAGTTTTTGTCAGATATGAACAGAGGGTACACTAATAAATTCTGCCCTGAAAAGCAAAGGATTAACTTAAAACATTGAAGATATGCATAAGATGTGATTATTGTTATGACTTATAAGGACTTCAGCGTAAAATATCTACTTATGGAAAACATAAAAGTATTTGTTTACTTAGCGCGCTGGATTACTAAAAAAACAATCTTTTCATGAGAGAACAATTCAGTCGGTTTAACTTTGCGCTCGATAATGAGTGTATTCATCACACAAAGTTAAACCGTTTTTAATTTTTCAGATTAAATCACATTTATTATCATCTGAGTCAGTTAACTAACTAATACAAATTATAACAATTTATGGAATAAATGCAAATATTTATTTATGCTGATTTTTAAATTTATTCTGCCTCTAAACAAATTACAAATTTTTATGATAGATCGTTTGTTGTATTCTCATTTTTTATTAGTGATTATAGATTTACTCTTCCAATTGTTGAAGCGTGATGAGTATCTTTTCTAGCTCTTTATAAAAAGTATCTATTGGAAAATCCTCACATGTAATTAACTGTATTGCTATGCCATCAATCAATGCATTAAAAAAAATACTCCATGTTGTTAACGATACCCCATCAATTGGTGAAGCTCTCCATAATTTTTTTATACCAAATAGCAAACTATCATTTTCATTCATTAAAACTTGGCCAAGTTGCTCTTTTATTAACGGGTTATTAAATCCAAGAACAATCAATGAAATTAACAATTTATGATAGAATGCATCGTTTTTAAAACGACTTTTTATAGTTTCAAGAGCAACGCTAATTGTAAATTGATCATTCTCAAATAATTTTCCCCAAGAATCTTCACAAATATATTTAATTATTTCTAAAAGTATTTGTTCTTTCGTTTTGAAATGGTAATAAATAGTCCCCTGTGTTACATCAGCATATGTAGCAACCAATTTCAACGTAAAATTTGCAATTCCGTTATCTACTAAACATTGCATTGCTGCCTGTATTAATTCCTGCTTTGATTTTCCAATAGGTTTCGCCAAAAGAATACCTCCGATTCAGTTTAAAGTTAGTAAAAGAGTTAGTTAGTTAAATAACTAATTTTATTGTGATAAAACATTTAGATTTTTCAAATACCACCTTATTTACTTAGCATCAATTTACCAATTAAAAATTGAACTAAATATCTTGGTAAAAATCTCATACTTATTATAGCGACTTTGTAACGCTTACCAGGTATATTTGTAATTTTTTTCTTTTTTAATGAATTATAAGCCATTTCAGCTACCTTTTCTGGTCTAGTACCAACCATGCTTGCAATTTGATCCAATTGATTCATATTATTATTTTTTGAAAAATTTGTTTTAGTAGGTCCAGGACAAACAACTGTTACAGCAAAATCTCCTTTGTTCTGAAGTTCTATATTTAATGCTTCTGAAAAAGACAATACATAAGCTTTAGTTGCTCCATATACAACCATACTTGGTGTAGCAATAAAAGATGAAATAGAGGCAATATTCATTATACGACCATAACCATTTTTTAGCATATCCTGTATACATAAATGAGTAAGTTCAGTTAAAGTCATAATATTCAACTGAATCATGCGTAGCTGTTCTTGCTCTGATAGTTGATGAAAATATCCTTGCAATCCCATTCCAGCATTATTAACAAGTATATCAATATGTTCTCCCTTTAATCTTATTTCATCATAGATTTCCTTAGCTGCGCCAATTTTTGATAAATCTTTCTCTATTATAATTACTTCTGTTAGCGGATTCAGAATTTGGGAAACCTCGACTAATTTCTTTTGGTTACGAGCAATCAAAATAAGTCTATCTCCATTTGTAGCAAATATTTTTGCTAGTTCCAATCCAATCCCTTCACTAGCACCTGTCAATAAAACAGTCTTCTTTTTCATATAATACTCCTCTCATTTATAAGGACTTGCCCATACATTCATTAAATAGAAATTTATTACATATAAGTATATAGTATCCCGGGAAGAAGTAAATACATTTCCTTCTTTTCCATGTATATACTATTTTCTAAGATGCTTTTGCACCTCTTAATTTCAATTACATTTCGTTACTCTCAAAGGATAATATTTTTTCATCACTACTCCCAAAATCGACAATTTTTATTATTTCAATAATTATTGCCATGAGTTGAGTATTAGTGACATCTAGTATAAGGTCATGGTTGCTCCTTTTACACTTATCGATTTAGCCAAACAAAAAATATATCCTTTAATGACATAATTCCATAATCAACATTAATAACATGGAATGGGGATTGTTTATCCCTATAAAAGGAGGGTTGTACTTGTTAACTGAGCTACTGACAAAAGATACTATACAACTGGCGAATTTTGTAAATACTTGGCAGGAAGCTATTCATTTAGCGGCAAGTCCACTATTAAAGCAGCATAAAATCGAAGAACGCTATATTGAGTCAATGATTCATTCCATTGAAAAGCATGGGCCTTATGTAGTCATTACACCAAAAGTAGCGATTCCACATGCACAGCACACAGAAGGCGTAAATGAGCTAGCCATGAGCCTATTAAGCTTACACAAACCTGTTTTGTTTGGACCAGAAAAGCCTGTTTTCTTAATTATCGTCTTGGCTGCGACCGATCATGCGTCACATCTGCAGGCATTAGTTGACTTAACAAAGATTTTGCAAGAACCCAATCAAATCGACAGCATCATCGCCTGCCAGCATAAAGACGATATTATCAAAGAAATCCAACAAATTGTGGCAAAGGGGTAATCTTGATGAAGATTTTAGTAGTGTGCGGGAATGGATTAGGCAGTAGTTTTATTATGGAATTGAATGTAAAAAAAGCGTTAACTGAACTTGGAAAAGTTGCAGAAGTAACGCATACCGATTTAGCATCTGCCAAGGCAGAGAAAGCGGATATTTATATTGGCGCAGAAGATATTGTCAATCAATTGCCCGAAGAAAGAGGTCATATCGTTAGTATTGTTAATATGATGAGTATTTCTGAAATTAAATTAAAGCTTAAATCTCTGTTATAAAGGATTGAATTTGAACTTAATTAAAAATTGGATAGGATGAGGTGTTAATATGTTAGATGTTATTATGAATGACATTTTAGGAACACCAGCTATATTAGTCGGCCTATTCGCTTTTGTCGGTTTATTAATCCAAAAAAAATCAACTTCAACAGTTCTTTCTGGTACATTAAAAACGGTTATGGGCTTTGTTATACTTGGCGCAGGTGCAAGCGTTTTAATTGGTTCTTTAAATCATTTTAGTAAAATGTTTGATCATGCATTTAATGTCCAAGGGGTTATCCCAAATAATGAAGCGATTGTAGCAGCCGCTCAAACTAGTTTCGGAACATCTACTGCCATGATTATGGTTTTCGGTATGATTATGAACATATTATTTGCGCGATTTACGCCTTTAAAATATATTTTTTTAACTGGTCATCATACATTATTTATGGCGTGTTTAATCGCAGCTTCACTTTCAGTCGGCGGTATGAGTGGCACACCTCTTATCATCGTTGGCTCTATTATACTGGGTCTTTGTATGGTTGTGTTCCCTGCCATTTTACAACCAACCGTTCGTCAAATAACCGGCAATGATGATTTTGCTGTTGGCCATTTTGGCAGTGTTGGTTATTATGTATCTGCTAAAATCGGGAAGCTCTTTGGAAACAAAGCCAAATCAACAGAAGATATAAAAGTTCCAAAATCTCTAGGTTTTTTACGAGATACATCTGTGGCTGTGTCCTTAACTATGAGTCTATTTTTTATTATCGTTGCCTTATTCGCAGGTTCATCCTATATTGAGACACAATTATCGGGCGGCTCAAACTTTATCGTCTTTGCTATTATTCAAGCTATTACTTTTGCCGCTGGTGTCTATATCATTTTGGCTGGAGTGCGAATGCTCATTTCCGAGATTATTCCTGCCTTTAAAGGTATTGCAGATAAACTTGTGCCAAACACAAAGCCTGCATTAGACTGTCCTACAATTTTTCCGTTCGCACCGAATGCAGTTATTATCGGTTTCCTGTTTAGCTTTGTAGCAGGCTTAGTGTCTATGTTTATACTCCCCCTCATAGGGCTAAAAGTGATTGTACCTGGGCTTGTACCACATTTCTTCACAGGTGCGGCTGCAGGAGTATTCGGTAATGCAACTGGTGGTAGACGCGGTGCTATGGTAGGAGCATTTGCCAACGGATTAATTATTAGCTTTATCCCCGCGATTCTACTAATCTTTATGGGTGATATCGGCTACGAAGGAACTACTTTTGGCGATTCAGACTTCGGCATTGTAGGGATCATACTAATAAATATATTAAAATTATTTGGTGCAGTTTAATTCATTAGTGTGTCTCGCAAACTCTTTAGATGTTTGCGAGGCTTTTTATTTACTAAAGAAAAGGGATGATTTTGCAAAATATATTAATATTTCACATTATTCCCCTACCTTTTTCACTATATACATAGAGAAAATCCATTACAAAACAAACTAAATACTCAGTGATAAGAAAATGTCTAGAATGATTTAAACCCATATGCCTGTAGTAAATTGTAAAAAATCTGATAGTATTTAATGGTAAAACAAAAATCATCGTCTGACCTCTGACTTAGAATAACTTTTTTCCGATATAAATAATACATACAATTGGAGGTACCCATATTGAAAAAATTAATGATTGGCTTTTGTTTAATAGCTTTGTTATTAGCAGGCTGTTCAATTACTCAGCAGGAAAAAGCGCAAGATGACTATAAAATTGGTATCTTACTCTCAGATGCAGGTCTTGGTGATGAATCATTTAATGACTCAGCTTTTAAAGGGCTTGAGAAAGCTCGCGATGAGCTAGGTATTTTATTTGATTATAAAGAGGCGCCTGATGGCAATTACGAGCAGAAGCTAGAAGAACTTGTCGCAGAAAAATATAACGTCATTATTGGTCTAGGCTTCTCTGTACAGGAGGCATTGGAAAAGACTGCGAAGAAATATCCTGATCAACAATTCGTCCTTATTGACGGACAATCAGATGTTGCAAATATCACTTCCATAACTTTTAAAGAGCAGGAAGGTAGCTTTTTACTTGGCATGGTTGCAGCAATGACGAGTAAAACTGGAAAAATAGGATTTATTGGTGGCGCAAATGTTCCAGTTATCCACCATTTTGAGAACGGCTTTATTGAAGGCGCTAAATATTATAATCCAAATATCGAAATTGTTAGTGAATATTCTGGCTCATTTGATGATACCGATGCGGGTGCCGCAATCGCAGAACGTTACATAAAGAACAAAGTAGATTTTATTTATCATGCAGCTGGATTCACAGGCTTTGGTGCCATAAAGAAAGCGGAAGAAATGGGCATATATGCGGCCGGAGTTGATATTGATCAATTTTACATTGCAGAAAAAACTGTCGTAACATCGATGTTAAAAAATGTCGACCAAGCTGTTTTTAAAATTGCTAAAACATTAGATGAAGAAGGGAAAATTTCCGAAAAATCGTTGTCATTCGGTTTAGCTGACAATGGAGTGGGCCTAGCGGATATACGTGTTATTAAACTTACACCTGAACAACAGGCTGCTATTGAAAAAGCAAAAGAAGATATTGTTTCGGGTAAAATAAAAGTTACTGCAGAAAAGGAGAACAGCCAGTGACACTACGAAAAAAATTATTCATGAACATACTTATTCCCATTGTCCTCGCAATGGCTATGATTGGTTTTATTATCGTACAAACATTTGATATACAAACAACTGCACAAGATGATACAGAACTATTACTGGCAGTGAAAGAACTTGAACAAAGTTTAGTTGTAGCGAGCCAATCATTAAATAACTACACTTTTTTAGATAGTGAAGCCAATAAAAATGAAGCTCTTTCAACTTTACAAGAAACGAAGGCAAATTTAGAAAAACTCTCAACTATTGCAAAAATAGCTGAGCATAAGGCAATTATCAAAAAAATCGAGGGTAAATACGACGAATTAGCAAAAGCTTCAGAAGCAGGATTTCTTGCTCACAATCGTCCAGAGATAAAAAAACAATCAATCAGAATATCCGGTATTTTGAACGATATGTATCTACTGAAAAAAGAAACAAATGAATGGTATAAAGAAACGAATGATTTGGCAACACAAAAAATTTCTTTTATTACTACATCAACAATAATCGGAAGTATTCTTCTACTGATTGCTACTATCATTTTTTCGTATGTCGCAACGAAAAGAATTACAAATCCGATTAACCGAATCGTGGATTATGCACAATTGGTGGCTGCAGGGGATTTGACAATTGACACCTCTTCCCTCCCCTATAAGAAAGGCAGTCGCAATGAAGTTGACCAACTGACTGAGAACTTTTCCAAAATGATTGTTGGCTTAAAAAGCACCGTACAATCCATTGATCATGTAGGTAAAAATGTTGGTCTATTTACAAAAGATGTCACAAGCTATATTGAAACTGTTAACGAAGGCAGTAAACAAATTGCTACATCAACAGACGAATTGGCAAAGGGAAGCCTAACTATTTCAGAAGATATCCAGTCAACAGCTATCTTGATGAATACGATGGCAGATCAATTTACTACTGTTCAGGAGACAAGTGAACAATCAGCAGTAAACGGTAACAAAGCACTTACTGCTGTTCAAAATGGTCGTAGCTCACTAGAGAAGCAATCCTCTATTGCAAAGGATATTTCATCCACTTCGATTAATATCAAAGAGGCTGTTACTCAATTCTCTCAATTCACAACGGAAATTGAAGGTGCAGCTAATGCAGTCCACGCGATTGCTGATCAAACAAATCTATTAGCATTAAATGCTGCAATCGAAGCGGCACGTGCTGGCGAAGCCGGAAAAGGATTTGCCATTGTTGCAGAGGAAGTCAAAAAACTTTCCCATGAAACAGAAAAAGCAACTACTTTAATCACTTCAATGGTGACACATATACAAGATGGCATTACGCTCATTCTTTCTACCGCAGAGCATGGACATCAGCTTTCAAAAGAACAATTACAATCGATGACCGATACAGAAAAGTCATTTGAGGCAATTGCAACTCATGTATTAGACATTAATGATCAGTTACAGCACCTTACAAAGGATATGGAGCAAACAAGCGAAATAAGCCAGCAAATGAACAGTGCCATTGAAAACATTTCAGCTATTACGGAAGAAACCGCAGCAGGAACAGAAGAAATATCCGCTTCTACTCAAGAACAGTTAGGATCATTCCAAAAAATTAGTGAGAAGGTTTCAGAACTCCAAGAAATGACAAATACATTGTCTGTAGAACTAAAAAAATTCACATTATAAATTTAGTATTAATTTCGTCTATTACTTTAGAGTAATAGACGCGTTAATTAGCCGATCTTCCCCACTTTTAATTAAGAAGATGCTGATATCCGCTACAGGCTATTCACACTTTCCTGCTGGAGAGCGTCGAGCCGCTTACAATAAGATGAAAGCAATTGTAGCAAGAACTTTTACACATAAAATTTATATTAACCTTCACAATTTTTGGGTTGTAGTAGAGGGTGAGTAAAATCTGATGGAGCTCTAAAGCCTCCCATCTTTATAGTGAACTGCACCCCAATTGTTAGACACAAACTTACAATTGGTGGTGCAGTTTTTATATGGCTAAATTTAGAGAAGAAATGAAATTAGAAGCTGTTCAAATAACTATAAAACACGGCATTCGTCTTTCATTATGCTTCGTAAATATACTTTTCTATTGTGTATTTTTCAAGTTTGTCTTGCACAACATTATAACCAATACCTGGTAGATCAGAAACTTGGATATGTCCTTGTTCATCCATGACAATCTCTGGCTCAATAATGTCCTCATACCAATAGCGGGAAGACGGTGCTGTATCACCAGGTATTGTAAAGTTTGACAGTGTTGTAATGGCAATATTATGAGCACGACCAATCCCTGATTCTAGCATACCCCCACACCATACAGGGATCTGATGCTGCTGACATAAGTCATGAATCTTTTTAGCCTCAGATAAGCCTCCAACACGCCCTACCTTTATATTAATCACTTTGCAGCTACCTAGTTCAATTGCACGTCTTGCATCATCGTATGAATGAATGCTTTCATCTAAGCAAATCGGTGTATTGAGTTCTCTTTGTAATTTTCGATGATCGACAATATCATCATGCTCAAGTGGTTGCTCAATCATCATTAAATTTAATTTATCCATCTCCTGAAATAAAGGTAGATCTTCTAACGAGTAGGCAGAATTGGCATCTGCCATTAAAGGAATATCACCAAAGCGATCACGGATTACACGCAGTACTTCGATATCTTTTCCGGGCTTAATTTTAATTTTAATTTTTTTGAACCCTTGTTTTAAATAACCTTCAATGCTTTCCAGCAATACATTCGTATCATCCTCAATACCCAGGCTAATGCCAACTGTAATTTCTTTTTTTTCTCCTCCAAGTGCTTGTGCTAAAGGTATTCCCTGCTCTTTTGCATATAAATCCCAAATGGCTGCTTCCACTGCAGATTTTGCCATATTATTGCGACGCACACGAGCAAATTTCTCATTTACCTCATCTGGGTGGTTGAATTCCTTATTAATAACAAGTGGTATTAAAAATTCATCAATAATAGAGAATGCCGTTGAAGCCGTTTCTTCTCCATAATAAGGATAAGCGCTAACAACACATTCTCCATAGCCAACATGCTTCTCACCATACGCTTCAATAATTAAGAAAATACGTTCTTGCTGCTTCATAAAACTTGTTTCAAAGGGTGATTTCATAGTCATCTTCATTTTGCGAACTATTATTTTTTCAATTTTCATTTCTCAAAACTCCCCCTACTTGTAATATAAATGACAGGCCGTTTTATGGGCAGGTGAATGTTCGACCAACTCTGGCTCCACCGTCCGGCATTTTTCCATTACAAAAGGGCATCTCGTCTGGAAAACACAGCCTGTTGGTGGATTCAATGGAGAAGGGATTTCACCTTGTAGCTTAATCTTTTCACGTTTTATTCGCGGATTGGGCACAGGAATTGCTGATAAAAGCTCTTTTGTATAAGGATGCATTGGGTTGCTAAAAATCTCATCTGTCGTTGTTTCTTCTACTATCTTTCCTAAATACATTACGTCAATTCGATTGGAAATATGGCGTACAACACTTAAATCATGAGAGATAAACAATAATGTTAAGTTAAATTCTTTTTGTAAATCCTCCAATATTTCAAGATAAATATTTCATTGTTAAATGGAGAACTGCTACTTCATTCCCCTTGTTTTCATAGCTATGCTTTCGATTTGCTTCAAATTGAATAGAATCAAATTCGTTTAATTCATACTTTTCTTGTCCAACTTGAATCGAAATTTCCCCTTTCATTACTGTTACAAATTCAATAGCTCCTTCATGATGAGGTTCTGCCTCATATATGCTATTCGGTTGCAAACAAGCACGATGCATTTCCAATCCTGTTTCTTTTTTGTAACGAAATACAGTCTCTAACCGCCACATTTGATTTTCTTCTATAGTAAATCCTTCTCCGCAGCGTGCAACATTTACTCTATCTTCTATCACCATAAGCCGTGACAACGGAATAGATAATCCTTTCGTAATCTTCCAAATGACACCTAATGTAGGATTCGTTTCTCCTCTCTCAATTTTTCCTAGTGTTAATTTACTAACACCCGTTTTTTTCGCTAACTCTTCTAAACTAAATTTCTGTTCATTGCGTATTTGTCGTAACAATTGACCAACTTGCAAAATAACTTCTTTTGTTTGCATATCCTCTTGTTCTTTCATAGGAACCTCACTTTCGGTATATTATAGTTTACTTTCTAACTAAATAATTATATTATAATATATATTTAGAAAGGAGCGAACGAAATGCGTGCTATCTTATTAGGTATTTTATCATCTGCGTTTTTTTCAGCTACATTTATTATAAATCGAGTTATGAACGTATCAGGAACAAGCTGGGCTTGGACTGCTTCCTTCCGATTTTTATTCGCTTTACCCATTTTATTCTTTATCGTCCTATTTCGCAAAAACCTTCGTCCACTATGGGTAGAAATGCGTAAACATCCTTTGGCATGGCTTGGTTATGGCACAATAGCCGGAGTTGGATTTTATTCCTTATTAAGCTATGCTGCTGTATTTAGTCCTGCATGGCTCGTAGCAGGTACATGGCAAATAACCATTTTAGCTGGTTTGTTATTATCTCCGTTATTTTTCATTACATTGGAGACGAAGTCAGGAGTTAAACGAGTTCGCGGTAAAATTCCAATGCGAAGCTTACTCGTTTCCTTATTTATTTTAACGGGTGTCATTTGTATGCAATTAACAGAAGCTGGAGATATTACTGTTTCTCAATTTTTATCTGGCTTCCTCCCTGTAGTTATCGCTGCATTCTTATATCCTTTCGGTAATAGAAAAATGATGGAAGTCGTTGCTGGTCGCCTAGATACATTTCAACGCGTGTTAGGCATGGCAATTGGCAGCCTTCCTGTCAGTATTATATTAGCGATTTATGGTTGGACAACAACTGGCATTCCAACATCTGGGCAAATTACGCAAGGTTTCTTATTAGCATTATGTTCGGGTGTTATCGCCACAATGACATTTTTCTTCGCTACTGACTTAGCGAAAAATAACCTGTCTTTGTTAGGGGCAGTAGAGGCAACACAAGCTGGAACAATGATATTTACTGTTCTTGGTGAAATCCTTTTTTTAAATGGTTCTTGGCCTGTTGGAGTATCTTTAATCGGTATGATCATTATTATGGTTGGAATGATAGCTAACAGTGTTTTAAATCGGTCAGTTCCTGTATCTAAACAAAAGAAAATAGCATAGTTTAAGAGCGTGTTTTAAACCGAAAACTGATTAAAACACGCTCAATTGAATTATTCATTTATAACGATGTTTAATAGAAGGCTTTAGGATAAATTAAAAACACAAGATAATAAAAACAAAATCCCGAATAACATTCAATATTCGGGATTTTTCTTATTATAAAGTTAAACCAGCATCAACAAGAACTATTGATCCTGTCATATAGCTAGCGCGTTCAGATGCTAAGAAAGCAACCATTTCTGCTAACTCTTCTGGTGCTGCATAACGTCCCATTCGCATGTTCGGAAGTTCATCTGGAATATATCCAGTTGTTTCAAACATTTCCGTAACACTATTTGTTAACGCTGTTTGAACACCGCCTGGACAAATAGCATTAATGCGAATGCCTTTTTTAACGTATTCTAACGAAGCTGATTTAGTCAAACCAACTACAGCATGTTTACTTGCAGAATATGCAGCCATACTGTGTTCACTTCGGATACCTGCCGTTGAAGCTGTATTAATGATTGAACCACTACCTTGACCTTCCATTACTTTCAAAACATGTTTTAAGCCAAGGAATACGCCTTTTACATTGATGGACATAATACGATCATATTCAGCATCATCAATCTCAGTAAGTGGTGAAATTTTTTGAATAATCCCAGCATTATTGAAAAATACATCGATACGTCCATATGTTTCAATCGTAGCAATTACATATTTCTGAACATCTTCACTTTTCGAAACATCGGCTTGAACGAAGATACCTTCGCCACCCTGTTCCTTAATCAGGCTTAAAGTTTCTTCACCTGTTTCCTTATTGAAATCGACCACTACAACTTTTGCTCCATTACTAGCAAGTTTAATACTGCTGGCTCTACCAATACCGCTTCCAGCTCCAGTTACTATTGCAATTTTATTTAAAAGATCCATACTTAATTTCCCCCTTGATATATTTAATTCACTGTTTATTTTATTGCCAAATCAACAATTTTTATTGTATTATTCTACACAAAATAGTATTTTCTCATTGTATTTAGCCAAAAATATTACTACTTTCATTGTGAATATTAAAAATAGAGATGGGGTTAGAAAGATGAAAATCTCCTCAATCGATCTTCAATATATTTGTCAGCTAATTTATGAAACACATAATCTTTCTGTTTTTTATATCAATCAATTTGGAGAAATTGCTTTTGAGTACACTTCAAAACATTTCCAGGAAAACTCACATTTTGCTCCTTTAAAAGATCACATTCGAGCATATCCATTTCATACTACTCCAAGTGATTTCCCGATTTTTTTCTCTAACGCCAAATTAAATTTTTTCTATATTAATTTAAAAATGGATCAGCAATTTTTAGGTTCAATCATAGTGGGACCTGCTCTTTCCTCAGAAATGTCTGATGAAAAAATAAATTTCTATGATGGCGATCAACCCATCCCTTCTCTCCATTACCAACAATTTTTATCAATTAGTTTATTCGTTTACTATCTTATTTATCGACAAAAACTAAACAAAACGATGGTTATACATAACAACCAAGCATTAAAGCCGATTATTATCCAAAAAGAAAATACGATTCTTGAACTTTCAAATGCAAGAAGAAACTATATTGTTCATACAAATCTTTATTATGAAAAAATATTGTTAGACTATGTAAAAAACGGGCGTAAGGATAAATTAACTGAGGTGCTGAACTACTCTATCGTCGGAGAAGCTGAACTTGGCATACTATCTAAACAAAGTCGGCTAAGAAGTTTACAGAATCTAATGATAACGGGAATAGCCCTTACTTGTCGTGCAGCCATAGAAGGTGGATTAAATGAAGAAACCGCATTTACATTAAGTGATTTCTATATTCAAAAACTCGAGGAACAAGATAGCTGGCATACAATACTTGCTTTAACAGAGGAAGCCATTTACGACTTTACTAATCGAGTATCAAAAGCAAATAAAGAAATGTATTCTGCGACAATCACAACTTGTCAGCATTATATTGATAATCACATTTATGGTGAAGTTACTTTGGATCAACTTGCAGATATCTGCCATTTAAGTCCCAATTATCTTTCATCTTTATTTAAAAAGGAAGTCGGCATTTCAATCAGTGAATATATTCAACAGCAACGTATTGATGAAGCAAAGAGGCTATTAACTTTCACAAATTATCCAATCTTAGATATTGGTTCATTGCTAAATTTCACTGATCAAAGCTATTTCATTAAAATCTTTAAAAAATTCACTGGCATCACACCAAAACAGTATAGAAATGAGCACTATAACAAGTGATACTGCAGCCAAATTAAAGAGATGTTCTCAAAACCATTTATAGACTTTGAGAACATCCCACGGGGTAGGAACACCTGACGGAAAGGTGTATAATTCAGATAATACATATATTGGTAATCCCAAAGTGTATGCATCTTTTAAATAAAAAATTCATTATTGAAATGGTTACTACTTAGGTCCCCCAAAGTTTTTTTGGGAGACCTACTTTTTTACAGTAATTTCACCTTTCATTTCGGCTTCTTATCCATAAAGTAATTGGCTTATCTTTTGATGATAGTTTTATGCAAGATTTTATACATGCTGTAGCTAGTCATTTAACCTAAAAAGGTTGTTACAACAACGATGTATAAAATCTTGCATACATAATCATTCGTGCTTCAACTCGATTTGTATGGGGATGTATAAGTCGTCTCACCCTTATTGGGGAAATAAAGCCATCCGAAACGGGTCGCTTTTTACTATTATCTTTTTAGAAAAGAATGAATACCTACTATGAGTGTAACAATAGGAAAAACAAACCATAGCGAACTTCTTTCAAAAAAATATTTAAATTCTGGTATAAATACAAGATTCTTAGAGAGATAAATAAACATAAAAAAAGAACTTATTAATAAAATAGATTCTGGAACATTTATAACTTTCTTCTTTTTCTCCATTAATAGCACCCTCCTTTTTATTATATTATCCATCCATTAAATAAAAATGTAAATATCACACAAAATCTACTAATATATGGTACAATAAATTTAATCATAAAAAAAGGGGTGTTAAAATGAAAAAGTTTAAAGTCTTATTGTTTTTTCTAAGCGCTTTCATAATTCTATCCTTCAATAATTATGAAGCATCAGCTGCAGAGGACAGTTCAAACGATGACACATCTAGTATTGATTATGACAACAATTTGCAAATCACAGAAAGCGATGGTTCAATAATCTTTTTTGACAATCAGGAAGATATGGAAGCTCATTTGGATTATATGAAATCAATCGATGAAAATCCGGGGATTGCTCCACTGGCAATTGGAGAAACATTAGTAGGTACTCAAAATAAGAAGATGGAATTCCTTGGATACTCAAAATTCACTCCATCATGGACATATGCAAATGCTTATCAGTTAGTAAATAACCAATCAGAATCTTTCTCTTCGAAAGTGAACACTAATTGGGGAGATGTTGGCGTATCATTCTCTAAATCATATGGTGTTAATACTACTATACCAGCAAATTCAAATAAACTTAGCCGTTTAGGTGGCTATGCAGATATAAAAGTAGAAAGATATCGTGTAAGTCTTCCTAATGTTAGTAGCTCGTATTATAAAAACGTAGCGAAAACTACAGCTACTTACGTGATAGTAAAATACAAATAAACAAAAGAGCAACAATTATAAAATGGCACCTATGTCAAGAACAATAAAAAAAGAGATTAAGCTACTAGAAGGTGATTCCTATATTAAATAGGGGTCACCTTTTATAGTTGACAAATAAGTCTTACAATTATCATTATATGGCCAATAAGTAATGTCCGTTAATAACACTTTTCCAGGAATCCCTTGTTTAAATTCTCTATTTAACTTGTTTGAAACGACCTGATGCTCCTTTGTAGCTTTAGCGATTCTTTTATAAGGATTCGGCTTTCTATGAGGACAGACAATGCCCTATTTCTTCATGATTCTTAGGATCTTTTTACGTCTAAAGATAATATTATATATTCATTCTCCAGTATCATTTTAATAGAACGTGATCCTTTCTTATAACCCCGCCGCTTAAAAGCTTTTAATATGATTTCTTTCGCTTCTAAGTCCAATTGCTCTCTTGCTTCTCGACTGACGGATGCTTTTAGATAGCTGTAATATCCAGAACGAGAGACATCTAATAGGTCACAAAAGTATGAGGTCATTTGCTTAAATTGATTCTGTTCAAGGGTCTCATAAATCAACTGGTATACTTTACTCGGTTCTAGGCTTACGCTTGTGTTTAGCAGCCTCCTTTCTGTCGTTTCTAGCTTTTTTAATAGTTCTACTTGCCTCTCTATAAGCTTCCACACCTGTTTCATCTGGTAAACCGTCAAGCACCCGCCATTCTCGCCAAGTATCTATCTGCAAATTCCTATTTTCAGGATGTATTAGCCAAAGATACGTTTCTGTTGGTTTTTTTGGAGCCATTCTTTCTAAAGATGTTGTTACTTCTTTTTTAGATAAGCTATCAAGGAAAAAACGTAAATCATAAGTGTTCGCGCTTTATAGTCTTCCATTAATCAATGATTTGTAGAATAACCCCCTTTCTTTTGTAGACAACAATAAGTTCAGGTCTGACTTTTGAATCGATATCCTTCTCCAATAGTCACAAAAAAGTCATAAGGTATTCATAAGACCATCATTACCAACCATTATCATAGACAACAATTAGAAGAGATGGAGTGGTTCAATGATAGAAATTAGAAATGTTAGTAAAACCTATTATCCAGATAAATCAACCCCAATCCCTGCATTGAAAAATGTAAATTTAATATTAGATCACGGTGAGCTCGTTGCGATTGTAGGAGCTTCTGGCTCTGGAAAGTCTACACTTCTCAACACACTTGGGGGTCTGGATAAACCCGATTCTGGAGAGGTGTACATAAATGAAACACCTATGTCGACGTTTAACGATCATCAGTATTCTGATTACCGTAAAGATAACGTCGGATTTGTGTTTCAACATTTTCACCTAATTCCTCACCTGACTGTGTTGGAAAATGTAGAATTGGCTTTGGCTATGAGCTCGTATGAGAAAAAGGAAGCTCACCAAAAATGTGTACAAGCCCTTCGAGAAGTTGGTCTGGAAAAAGCGATTCACCAAAAAGCTAATGAATTGTCGGGAGGACAACAACAAAGAGTTGCGATTGCAAGAGCGTTAGTTAAGTCGCCAAACATCATCTTGGCTGATGAACCGACGGGTGCCTTAGATTCTCATACTTCTCAAGAAATAATTGATTTATTGAAAAGAATTTCTGAGCGAGGTCGCTTGGTCGTTGTAGTCACCCACGATGAGGCGGTTGCTGAGCAAGCTTCGAGAATCGTTAGAGTTAAAGACGGAGAGATCATCGAGGACAGGAAACAAAGTAAACGGGATTCTGTTCAAATGGAGATACCGGAAGAACCACCCCGGAAACGTGCTTTTCAACTGAAATCAGCATTTAGACTTTCTTATCACAGGATTAAGGAAAAAAGATGGCGCTATTTCCTTGTATCGATAGGCATTTCTATGGGGATTTGTGGATTTTTACTGGCTCTGGCGTTCGGGAGCGGAATAGACAACTATATACAGTATTCATCCGATAAAGTAATAGACGGTAAAAAGCTAGATTTTAAAAAAGAACAAGATTATATGATTAGTTCCAATTATTATGAACTCAAGAAAAATGAGCATATCAAATTAGTGCAATCTGAATTCGATCTATCGGCAAGAATTGAGAAAAAGCAAGATATCATCAGCTTTGATGTCAAACCTTTGCATAAAGAAAAAAATAGAAATGATTACGCCTTGCCAAAGGTATTATATGGCCAACTTCCAAAAGATGAGGAGCACGGAATTGCCCTGTCAGAAAGCACAGCCAAAAAACTGCTAAAGGAAGGCGGCAAGTTAGAAGAATTAATCGGCAAAGAGATTACAATGAAGTTTCTGTCCATGGACGAAATTACGAGCTATCCCTCTCGATGGGACACGCAAAAGTTGAAGATTTCTGCCATTACGGAACGATCTTTTATCGGAAAAGAATATTCATATATTCCATATGATTTCCACACAGAGGTTGTTAAACGTTCAAGATTTATCGGTAAAGACTCAGAAATAACGACTAACAACTATGAAGTGTATGTGGATAATAAAAGCTCAATCGAATCAGTTGTCAACCAGTTCAAGCAAAACTATACCATTACAACACCTGAAAATGTATTGAAAGAGTTAACTAAAACATTTAAAAATATACAGCTTGCTATTACTGGCGTTTCTATGCTAATTCTCTTAATCTCCTCTATTATGGTAGGAATTATTCTTTATATCAGTGTTTTAGAGCGAAGAAAAGAAATTGGTTTGTTCAAAGCAATTGGCGGCAGAAATAGAGAAGTTCGCTGGATCTTCTTTTCGGAAGCGATTTTATTGGGAGGTATGGCTTCTATCAATGGTACAGTGCTTGGCATAGTAGTTCAGGTTATTTTGAACCGTGCACTGGAAGCTAAAATTCATTTCGAGCTGTTACATATAGATGTATTTACAGTCCTGCTAACTATAGGATTTGGCATCGTAATTAATGTATTGGCATGTATGATTCCTGCTAACCAAGCAGCAAAGTTAAATCCGATTCAACTACTTAAACAGGATTAATTATTAAAAGAAGGATGATAATTATGTTAAAAACAGTACGTTTAATGTTCATGATTTTGATCATAACCATATTAACGGCATGTAACAACAATAATCAGGAAACGACAGTAAAGCCTGAAAACAAGAAGGTTGAAGACTCCCAAAAGACGAACGAAGATTTGATGGACAGCAACCCGATTGAAAATAGTCAAAAAATTAGAGAAATAACACCTGAATTAGTGAAAGATATAAAAAAGATTTTGATAGACGATGCAAGCAAGCTATGGCCATCGTTCAATAATGAGGATAAGCAAATATTATTGTTGAATCCTTCTAACAAAATAGCCTATTTGATCAACAACCAGAAAACCGATATTGGACCTAAAGACGAGGTGATTGAGTATAGTACGGATTCCATAAAGGATACCCAATTGTTGGTGACGCCATTCCAACTTACGACATTCAATAATCACCCTACCTATGTCTTTAACCTTGATTTTGCGTCAGACTTTATTTCTGGCACAGATGAGAAGGCAGCATATGAATATGTATTTAAGTTTATTATCCATGAAGGGATTCATATTCTACTACAGTCTGGAGGCACTGTGGAAGGTCTTGGTACAAGAGCTGAAACATATCCCGAAGATATCGACAGTAGATATTACCGAAATGAAATGTACCAATACCTAAAAAAAGCTATTGAATCCAAGAAGAAAGATGAGAAAATCGATCAGATTCAAAAAGCTGTATATTTTTATGAATTATATTTAAATAGTAACAAAAAGAATAAGGACCAAGACGGCTACGATAATATTGAAGGTATGGCTACTTATCTAGAGTCAAAAGCATATCAGATGCTCCAACATCCACACGCATCTGTAAAAGAATTAAATGAGTTGACTTTACAAAATATTATAGATAATTCTAATCAAGAGCAAGAAGAAGTACTCTTGATGAAGGACCGAGAATTTTATGATATCGGAGCTTTAGCAATTGCTTCTGCAGTTGACTTGAACCTTAATGACAAAACAATATTAACAGCTTCTCCTTTAGGATTATTGAATTCCCAATTCGGTAGCAAAAAAGCTGAAGGTCATGAAAATATAAAAAAAGCTAACGATGATTATTACAATTCTTATAATAGTAAGCTAAAATCTTATGTAGATGATATAGCATCCAAACAGAAGGATAACCAGTATGTAGCAGTCAGAATCCCTGTGACAATTCAAAACTCCTCAGCTACGTTTGAGGATATGATAGTGGAGTACCAATATAAAGGGAATCCAGCAGAAATACAAACAACGACAAGAGAAATTATCCTTCCAGATACTCGTATCAAACTTAACAAAATGGAATCTCTTTACATAGAAGCTCCTATGGAAGGTTATAAAGATTCGACGAAGATGAATCCAAATACGATAATGGGTTACACGATTGTATATATTCCTAAAAAGGAGATCGAATTCTCTAAAGACAAACTACTTACGATTCAAAGAGATGATTTATTAATCTTTGATGCCAAGTATGAGGAAAAAGACGGAGAGTATCAAATATTGATGAAATAACGAACCATAGATTTAGCAGGCATCCTTCTTCTTTACGGTAAATAATTTTACTAAGAAGATGCCTGCTTTATTAAATAAGGAGATTTTAATGAAGCGAACGATTTTAATTATAGAAGATGAACTGAAAATTGCTAATATAATAGCTGACTATTTCACCATGAACGAATACAAAGTCCTAATTGCGATAAATGGTAAGGTTGGTCTGCAAATATTTGAAGAAGAATCAGTCGATTTAATTATTCTCGACATCATGCTACCAGAAATCGACGGATTCTCCGTGTGCAGAAGAATTAGAAAAAAATCAGATGTTCCTATCATTATGCTGACAGCACGATCCGAAGTAGAAGATCAGTTGATGGGCTATGAATTTAAAGTGGACGATTATATGACTAAGCCGTTTAATCCTGAGATTCTAGTAGCTAAATCTAAAGTTCTTCTCGATAGAATCTATACTGTAAAAAAAGAAGATAGAGACAAAGAAACCTTGACGCTAAAAGGAGTCACGATTAACAAACTTACACGTGAAGTATGGATAGATAGCACGTCCATTGAATTAGAGCCAAAACAATTTGATCTTTTACTATATTTGATGGAAAACAAGCATATTGTCTTGTCCAGAGATCAAATATTAAATGAAGTATGGGGATATGATTATTTCGGAAGCGCAAGAGTAGTTGATGCGCAAGTAAAAAAACTTAGAAAAAACTTACAGCATAAAGCCTACCTAATTAAAACCGTATTTGGTTTAGGGTATAAATTTGAGGTGGAATAATGCGAAAAAGAGGAATTGCCTATAAGCTTTTTTTAATTCATATCTTATTATTTACTGCTATATTTATAGTCCAAATCGTCTTTCAATCGATTTATTTCGAACCTTACTATATCCATAAAAAGAAACAAAATATGGAAGAGTTTGCCCATACAGTTGAATCAAAGATTAAAAACCATGAGTCGACTGACACAATTAATCAGTATATTACTGAAATGTCAGAGAGTAATAATGCTATTATTTCGGTTATCAATCATCAACTTCAGGCTCATTACGGAGCGTCTTTAAACAATAATTACTCGCAATTCGTGATCAGAACGAAGGACAACAAGGAGTATAAAATCGTAGATGACTTTATGTCTATTGATTATAAAGAAATAAATAAAGAGAACAACATCTCAATCGAGGGTCTGCTATTAGATGATAAGGAATCCTTAGTTCTCCCGAAAAAAATCAAAATTGGTACTCAAATCTTAGAGCCAAACGATGCATCCACGATATTTTTTGAAGGAATCACTATAAGTGACAATGACATGATGAATGAGCAGCCTAAGCCTATTACAATTGAAGGAAAAGTGATTTCAAAACCAACTGAAAGTAAATCCTTCACAGCGCAAAAAAATGTTCTCATTCAAGAAATGCTTGTCATGACAAATAAAAATGAAGGTCAAACGTTACCTAATCAAATATATACGGTACGGGACACACAGACAGACATTAATAATTTGATGTTAATTGAAAATGTGGAAGGAACAGATTTGGTAATATTGGCTGTTTCTTCTCTTCAATCTGTAGATGAAGTTATCGGCAATTTAAATCAGTACTATATTATTTTATTTATTTTTACAATGATCATCGTTATTATAATAGCTATTGTTTTTTCTAAGACATTATCCAAGCCTTTGGTTAAAATGAGCACGATTGCGAATCAGATTGCAAATCAAAATTTCAGCGAAAAATATATTGTTAAGTCCAAGGACGAGCTTGGGCAAATGGGTGAAGCATTAAACAAAATTTCTACTAACCTAGAACAGAAAATTACAGAATTAGTCCATGCCAATGAAAAACTTGCACAAGATTATGAACTACAGTTGAAGTTGAAGGAAAAAGAAAAAGAGTTTGTTGCCAACGTATCTCATGAATTAAAGACCCCTTTAACCGTAATAAACGGTTATATTAAAGGCATAAAAAACGGTGTATATGAGCAAAACGACTTAAAATATTGTGATGTCATTTTGGATGAAGTCGACCGAATGACGGAAATGGTGCAAGAAATGCTTGATATTTCGAGACTAGAGTCCCCTATTTATCAGCTTTCTGAAAGCACCTTTGACTTATGGCATACATTTTTAAAGGTTTACGATAAATTCAAAGCTATGGCTGACGAAAAAGGATTGCAGGTTCTGTTTGAAATTGATGAGGAAGCTTATGTAAATGGAGATATAAAAAGAATCGAGCAGGTCATTACCAACCTATTTGTCAACGCTATAAAATATACGCCAAAACATAACCGTATTAACATCAAAATTGTCTATCTAGAGGGTTTAAATAAATATAAGTTTAAAATTGAAAATGAAAATATTTTCATTCCCTATGATGAAATCGAACAAATTTGGGATCCTTTTTACAGAGTAGAAAAATCAAGAAGCAAAGAATTTGGTGGTTCTGGCTTAGGTTTAGCTATTGTAAAACAAATATTGGAACGTCATAATAGTAGCTTCGGCGTAAATAACACTGAAAACGGAGTCGAATTTTACTTTGACTTGAGAGCAGTTAGTACAGATTATTTGGACTACTAATCATCAACTGTTTATCTCTTCATCTGCTGAATAAAGTTAAATAAAGAAAAGAGGATGTTCTAAAATCCATTTTAGACTTTTGGAACATCCCCTTGAAAGCATTTGTTACGCGATACTTATTACTCTCTTCGATATTCTAACGAAAACTATACTTTGCCAACATTTCTCCCCAAGGTGCCATTCCTGACTCTTCAAACCCCACACGGGCATATAGTTTCCTTCCTTGCTCATTCTCCGGCTGATACCCAAGCCATATAACGTCGGTATGATCAGCACTGCTCTGGATATCTTCAATGATCAACTTCATTGCGCTCTTTCCATGCCCACGTCCTTGAAATTGCTCATCAATCATAAACCTATAAATCCAATAGTTTCCGTCATCCGAATCTATTCCGTACATCGCGAAGCCGATAAGTATTTCTTCACAATAAATCGCCTTTATCTTCATATGCGAAAGAAATTTACTTTCAGCAATTGAATACAGATTTGAGGCAATAAACCCTTCCTGTTCTTGCTTAGGCTTCAATTGAATACAAGCTTCCCAATTACTTTGATCAATTGATCTTATACTAATCAAACTTCATATTCCTCCCCTAGTAGTAGAGAAATCCATTGACACGAACTCTCTACTTAATTAGTATAGCCCTACCGATAAAACGACCTGTTATTTTTATATACATACCACATCACTCCTTATAAGATGGTGTTTGTCACCAAACTGTACAATAAAGAGCAATCAATCCACTCTCCTTTTGTACACTATTTTAGTTCGACATACATAGTCGAACCCCTTCTACATTTAACAAAAATATACAATTCAAGCATTCGTATTAAACGAATTAAAATATATTATGAAAATATTACCTGTACTATTCAAAAAGGTTTACACTTATCGATTTCTTACATTAAAGGGAACTGTTCAACCTAGACATTTCCATGTACAAATCAAATAAAGAGGGAGCATATTTTTTCATTAATAAAAAACATGCTCCCTTTAATGTATTATTATAGTTTTATCAAATATACTTTATTAATATGATAAACTCCCTGCTATAATTAATCCTACCGTAATGCCCACTGCAAATAAGCTGAAGCCTACTGCAGTATTTCCTTCTTCCACTTTTTTCTCCAAGCTTGTTTTTGGTGTTAACACGTATTCAATAATCAAATACACAACTACTTGTGTGGCAATTCCGATTAACCCCCAAATAATAGCATCAAGTATATGAACACTTGAAGACCATACTGTATATAATGTGATGCCTAATCCAATCACTTTTCCCCATAGCTTTAATGCAACAGCCATATTACCTACTTTAATTAAGTTCCACTCTGAAAATTTTGTTGTAAAAGCAAATGCAACAATACCAATCAAAATGAGAATAAACCCGGTTCCTGTATATAATAAAAAATTTAAAAAACTATCTAATGAGAAATATCCCATTCCAATACACACTCCTTTTATGGTAGCTTCAGTTTGATTCACTTTGCTCTCTTAAATTCTTACAATTTTCTAATATCCTATTGGTAGAAAATAAGATCCGTTATCTGTAATTTGTCCCCCTGCGCGAATACCAATTGCACTTGCCTTACCATTTATATAAAAGCAACCATACATATAATGCGCTCGTTTTGGACCTTGTTCTGTTTGAATCATAGTTTGTGGTAGCTCTATAAATTGTTGATAAACAGGAAGTTCATCTTTATATGTTTTATGAATATCTTCCGCAATTTTTTTACCTGTATTTGAAAAAATCTCGACTGTGTCTCCTTCGCGACCAAATGTAGGTTTTTTAACAAAACTTTGTCCATGTTGTAAAAAAGCATCTGGATCTAAGTAGGTTGGTAAAAAATATTTATGTATTGCGTTATGTTCTTCAGACGTATAAAAAGAATGTTGTTCCTCATGTAGCCCCCATATGAGCGCCATTATTGCCTTAGATTGTAGTAAAAAAGCAGAAGGAGGATTCACAATGGCTAATTGTTGTTGTTCCACAAGCTTCATTAGCGATTGACCTACTTTTTCTTTCGTTAGGGGATCTACATCATATATTAAATGTTCAATTGGATACGTTTGTCGATATAAAACATCGATTTTTTCTCCATACATATCATAAAGACCTTGTGGTAGGACAACCTCTTCACTTTCTAAAATCGGCTCATCTACAAGTTGTAGCTGACTAAAGTCCATATAATGACTTTTTAAGCCAGCGAGTTCCTTTAAATACATTGTTGTAAGTTTATCTTCTTCATGTTCTGAGTGTGCTGCGAAAACAATATTGCGAGCTCCAGATCTTCCTCTCAAGCGAAGCGAAGACGTTACAGCTTTCAAAATTGCTTGTTTTAACTGGTCTTCGCATCCTTCGTTTGGATTTTCCAGCTCAAACTGTTCACACACTTTTCCATTCACAAAAAAGGTTTCTTTTATAAATGTAGGTGTATCAGCGTTTATTTCAAGCAATTTTACTTGTTCATCTGTTACTACTAAATCTAAACGAGCAATGACACTTTCTACTGGAAGTGTTTGCAAACGAATGAAAGAATGCGTTTCAGTTGGAAATCCAAGTCGCAAAAGTGTCTCATCATCTAACATACGCAGCAAAGGAGCAGACTTATAAAAAATATGGCCAATATGTTCGGTTGCTTGGCGAATCTTTTTAATCGTTTCAGCACTTTCTCTCTTAATATCAAATAAAGCATATTCCATACCATATATGTCATGCCAAAAATCCTTGATCTGGCTATAAAATTGTTGTCGATTCTCACGAAATCGGTTCATCTTTACCCTCCAAAACCGCCTTTTGAACCACTACCTATTCCTGATTTGTAATTCGACGTATAAGTTTTGTAGTCAGCACTTTTTTGTAATGAATTTTTTGAGTTATAATAATTTCCTCCATAATAGTAACTCCCGGCATGCGTTGAATGGTTATCATCGCAATAATACGTACCCGTCTCCTTATCCCAATCCCAATCATCGCAATCCGTTCCAGTCGGTTCTGCATATCCCCTTTCTTCTCCACAAGCAGTTAACGTTACCAAAGCCGCAGCTGCTAATGCTCCTGTCATCATCTTCTTTGTTTTCTTCATGCTAAAAATCCCCCTCCCTATGTTGCAAGCGTATAACCTGTTGGCGTAACATATAAAACATACACACCTCGATCTTCATCAATTTCAGCAGAGTCACGCTCCCATTCCTTGCCTTCGATATATGTATATATATTGCCAATAATGCTTAAAACATCTAAATGATTCGTCATATATTCAAATGTTATAAGTGGATGATTTTTATAGGCATTTAATTCACGAAATTCAAGTTTTATACCTTCTTGCAAGTGTTCATTAATTTCAATTGGTGTTTCTTCATATAATTTCACATAAATGACGATTAACTCTCCCTCAATAGCAGAAGACAATTGTTGATAAGTCTTACCTTCTTTAATAAAAAATTCACATTCTCTTCTTGTTAAAATTTGTGGTAAATCAATATTAGTATAATAATAGATTGGTTCAAACTTGTCTTTACCTTTTTGCAAACGATATTCTAACATCGCACCTTCAAATTTCATAACACACTTCCCTTTATAAATATTGATTTTATATTCATCGTAGATTTTTCTATAATCTCCTTATTTTTTATACGACTGAGAATTAGAAACAGTTTCATATTATTCTTCTAAACTGCACCTTAGGTATTTTTGTAGAGAGAGAATGAACTGAACCCTGAATAGTGACTTAAAAAAAGTGCCTCTATTAGTACTGCACCAATAGAGACTTTCTAATATATTGAAATTTCCTTATCGAGTAAATCCGTATTTTCCTGGCTTTCCTTCTTTACTGTATAAATTCTTTTTAATTTTAAATTGAATAGTTGTTATTTTGCTTTGATTTTTACCTTTATTAATGAAAGCCGGTTTTCAAATAAAAAATAAAGGTGGATTTTTAAATGAGTGTAAAAGGTAAATCATTCATTATTGATGCAGGTCATGGCGGTAAATACGATGGTACAACATCAGGTTCTCGAAAAGAAAAAGTAGTGACTTTAAACATGTCTAAAATTCTTGAAAAGAAATTAAAAGCTAAAGGGGCTACTGTTTACATGACTCGTACCACAGACAAAGATTTTGGTGGTTCTAATGCAGATGAGGATGTAAATAAACGTGTAGCATATATTAATAAAAATTTCCCGAAGGTTAGTGGATTGGCTAGTATTCACGTTAATACTGCTTGGACGGGAAGAATTGGCCCGTTTTATCAAAAAGATAAAACTACATCCAAGAATTTTTCCAAAGCTATTGCAATTCGTTACGGAACTGTTCCACACGAAGGAGATTTTGCGATTATACGTGATACTACACGTACAGCAGCAACTACTCTAATCTAAAAGCGTACCCCTGCACAAAGATTAGGTATAACTGATAGACTGTTTGATTTAAAAGTTATAATTTATTTGAGATAGTTCGCTAGATAATAGCGAACTTTTTTAAATGTAAATGGAAAATTTATGCTAAAATCAAATTAGTATAGGGTTAATAAAGTAACATTCTTAATAAACTTGTATGCAATTGACGAGGTAGGTTAGCTTAAATAAGTATAAGTGATTAGTAATTAATTATGTTAGTCAATCAGCAGTGTGTTAAAAGTCAAATAAGTGTATGTGGATCATAAATTTGTGATAAATCTATATCCCCCAGATTTATCTTTTTTTGAAAGGAGCATGAGAATGAATTGTCCAATTTAAAAACCCCATCTCTTTAAAAAAAGCTAAAAACTATGGGGGATATTATTATGAAATTTAATAGAAATTTTTGTTTATTACTGATTGGACATTCGCTTGCCGATATTGGTGACGTTCTATATATGGTAAGTGTAATTAGCTTAATTTTTATTTTAACTGATTCTGCGACAGCTGCATCCTTTGTGCCGTTTACCATTACTTCATCTATGTTTGTATCTAGTTTATTAACACCACTATTAATCGGAAAAGTAAATCTAAAGTGGCTAATGGCAGGTTCTCAAATCGGAAAAACAGTATTGTTGATTTTTTTAGGGTTTATGTTAATCATAATAACGGATTCTAACTATTATTTGCTGTTCCTAATCCTAGGAATGATTTCCTTTCTTGATGGTTGTGCAAATCCAATAAGACACACATTGATTCCACATTATGTAGAATCTGAGCAGTTAATCCAAGCAAATGGAATTGCTGAAACAGTTACCCAAATAATTCAAGCAGCGATGTGGTTCGTAGGTAGTTTACTTTTAGTCATATTAGGCTCACAACAACTCATTTGGTTAGTTGGAGGTTTATTTGTTTTATCAAGTCTGTTGTTATGTCTTTTAGAAAACATTGATCATCAAACAACAACCGAGTCAAAGGGAAAGTGGGAACAGATAAAAGAAGGATGGAAAACTTTATCCAACACTCCTATTTTGAGAAAAATTGCGTGGATTGACTTTTTCGAAACCATAGCAGGTACAGTATGGATTGCCGCTATTTTATATGTATTTGTCAATGACGCTTTAAATGTTGGTGAAAAGTGGTGGGGTTTTATTAATGGTGCTTTCTTTATTGGTTTAATTTTGGGAAGTATTTTTTGTATCAAATACTCATTATTGATTGAAAAAAGATTGGGTACTTTTATTTTTGCTGGTTCTTTAGCAACTTTTATCGTCACGATATTGTTTAGTTTAAACAGTATACCTATTCTCGCCTTACTTTTATCATTATGTATTGGTCTTTTCGGTCAGATAAAAAACATTCCACAACAAACTGTTATACAGACTAGTGTATCAAAAGAAAAGTTGTCAACTGTTTACACCTCATTAGGTGCCATCGGAACAGGAATCTTTGGCATTGGTTCACTGCTAATGGGAATTTTATCAGATTTGTGGGGAATTAGAATCGTATTCGTTATTTCGGGGTTATTGCTAGCCATTGTATGTACAATCGTTCATAAAAACAAACAATTGTTTGTTAGAAATGTTATGGAACAATAAAATTTAAAATGAAGGATTTTGAAGTTAACAAAATCCTTCATTTTTCTTAATCCGTGAATAGTTTGTGAAATTTTACACTTAAAGTAAACGAGTACGATAGATCAGTAAGATTAGTGAAATATTATGTCAAAAAACGCTCGGAAATAATCTGAGCGTTTTTGCCTGCTATTTATATTGCTAATTTGTTGTTGAAATATGTGCTAATAATTATGTTATTTATATTGTTATTAGCATTTTTCTCTCCCAAAACGGAACCCGTTAGCCATCCATGTAGCACAAAACCCGTGCTACACCACAGAAAATGAAAGATGATCACGTTCTTTCATGGGAGTTATATACCTAGATTTTTTAACTTGAATTTATTTTGCGAAATAGTCCATTCCTTTGATAATGAAATCGGCAGTGCTTTCAAGACTAGCCGTTTTACAGAACTCATCGCTATTACTAACACCACAAAAAATACTATTTTCTTCGTCTATTTCTCCTTTTTCAAAAAACATTAAATCTTTGATAAGAATAATAATTATACATCATTAATTACTAGTTACTCTACTGTATAATTAGAAAAAACGATATGTCTCATTATTCTGGTTATTATACTAATTTAATTAAGGGATATATTTCCAAAATAAATTGGGCGAAATTTATACAACCTAGATAAAATCTAGATTAATAAATTTCGCCCCAGCTATCGAAGAAAGCAACAAACCTTCTAACATTAGACAGCCTGCCGTAATTCTTCCTCCTCTTGTATAACCTGCGGACTCGTTTTTTCTTCTCTGCGCTGACATATGTTATTCCAAATAAGAGCTGAAATAACAAGTAGGGTCCCTGCTATATCAAAGATTGTTATTTTATATCCTTGTAACATCATAATGACTAATGTAGTAATTGGAACGAAGTTAATAAATAAAATTCCATTAATGGATGATAGGATTTTCACACCATAATTCCAACTAAGCAATGCTACAATACCTGGAAGTGTCATCATAAACAATAAATCATATTTAATAGCAAAAATGGTTTCCATACTTGGGACTGAGACATACCCTTGCATCGTGATGATCATTGTCATGATGCCTGTTACAGCAGTGCCAAATACACATGTTAATGTTGAATAGCGGAGAGTAGACCAATCGTTAAATGTTTGACCGCCCATTGTATAAATGACCCATCCTACAACTCCAATTAAAATGAAGGCTAGCGGAACTAGATTATGTTTCAGTGTAAGAAAGAAACTCATATCGCCTTTTGTAATAACAAAAATAGCTCCAACAAAAGCAATGATCATGCTGCTAATCATATACTTCTTCGGTTTCACTTGTTTATATCCCCAGAGAATAGCAATCGAAATCATCGGCATGAGTGCTTCCATAATCGATGCTACCATAACACCAGATTTACCCATTAACATCTGACCTAAGAAAACAAGCACGTTATAAACAGTAAATGCCATCGTCCCAAAAAAGACGAGCAGTTTACCCTTCCCTTCTAAACGAAAAGCTTTTTTACCTTCTTTCATCCATAATAAAATAACTAATACAATCGATACCGCTCCATAACGAATAATAGAAAAATAGAATGGATTTATATATTCAAGTGCATGATCTGCAACTGGAAACATGGCTCCCCACGACATACTTGCAATTAAACATGCCATCATGCCTACTATTATTTGACTTTTTCTCACTGTTTTTTCCTCGTTTCTATACAACTCTATTAATTATGCCTCGGCATAATTGCGTCCGGAGGCTCTAGGCCAACATGATGTTGGTCACTCAGCCGTTGCCACAGGACGTGGCGTTCTTAGACTGAGTTCCTCTATTTCAGCGGGTGTTTGGACAACCGCTGAAAGAAATTAAATTTCACAATGAGAATTATAAAAAAGAAAATACATCACGTAAAATGATTGAAAGTGATATTAACTATCATTTATAATGATAGTTTTTAAGGGGGTATACTCAATGGAACTACGAGATTTACAAATTTTCAAAAGCGTGGCAAATCACGGGAGCGTCAGCCATGCTGCAAAAGAATTAAATTATGTACAATCCAATGTAACTGCTCGTATTAAGCTACTGGAAAAGGAACTCCAAACGCCGCTTTTTTATCGCCATAAAAAAGGGATGACATTAAATCCAGAAGGGCGAAAAATGCTTGCTTACGTGAATAAAATTTTGTTGGATGTCGAAGAAATGAAACAGGTCTTTTTAGATAGTGATACACCGACCGGTACATTAAAAATCGGTACAGTCGAAACTGTGAGTATATTACCAACCATTCTAGCGTCTTACTATAAGGGATATCCCAATGTCGACTTGACACTGCAAGCTGGTTTAACTGAGGAACTTATTAAAGAAGTAGCGGATCACCAATTAGATGGGGCATTTATAACTGGTCCGATTAAACATCCAATTTTAGAACAATATGATGTATTTACTGAAAACCTTGTTCTCCTATCACAAAACAAATCCTTTCGTATAGAGGAATTTATGTCTACACCAATCCTTGTTTCTAATCAAGGTTGCGGATATCGTTCCAAGCTAGAACTCTGGCTCAAAGATGAAGGTTTACTGCCAAAAAGAATCATGGAATTTAATATATTAGAGACCATTTTGAAGAGTGTTGCCATTGGTCTTGGCGTTACACTTGTACCACAATCGGCTGCTGAACATCTTTCTACAACAGGCAAGGTATATTGTCATCCAATTCCAAAAAAATACGGTACAATTTCAACCGTCTTTATTCGACGAAAAGATGCATATATGACAAATTCGATGGAATGTTTTTTAAAAACAATTGCTGAGCATCAGCATACATAGGATTATTTAGCCCGTAGAAAGCGCCAACTCGACGTGACTTTGTTATTTTATCTAAAAGCTAAACGCTTGGTTTTAGTCCCAAGCTTACTGTTTCCTATCCATCATATATTCACAACGAATAAAGACAAAAATTAAAAGACCTAGGCCGGTACAAAACCAACCTCAGGTCTTTTAATGCAGTTAATAAGTCAAATCTATTGAGCTTCTCATGACTGCATATTTATTGATCTATCATGGATACTATTTTGCATTTTTGTCAGGTTGATGAATTCCAAATATATTGCCTTCAGTATCAATATAATAACCTTGCCACGCCATTCCCGGTAGAGCATACTTTGGCATTGCAACCGTGCCGCCATTCTCAAGAATTTTAGCTTCTGTTACATCGTAATTTTCCACACCCATTGTACAAGCAAATCCATTTAAGGCCTGGTTTGGTTCCGGAGAAGCACCTTGACGTTGCATTAAAGCACCATTGATTCCAAGCTCGTCCTCATTGCCAGTCACAGCTCCAAAGTAAGGCATTCCTGCATACTCACTCCAGTCTTGAAATGACCATCCGAATACCTCTCCATAAAATTTCTTTGCACGTTCCATGTCACTTACATGAATTTCAAAATGAACTAATCTTCCCATGATATCCTCCTCGTTATAAAGCGAACTTTTACTTGAATTAATCTGTGTTTAACTACAATTACTATAAAATATTATTATGTAGAAGGGAAATTATTTGTATGCTTTATTGACTAAATAATCCCACCTCAACATAAGAACATTTGTTTCCATTCTATCACGACGTCGTAGGTATTGACAATCGTCAGTATCACAAATTTTTTCAGACACTCTACCGGTTATTTTCTGCATGAACCAATCTCTTTAGCTCAAATTATAGGAATCGTGGCTGTTACTTAATAAAGGTTAAAGGCTACAAGTGAAAAATCATTTAAAAAAATCGAGAATAAGCAAACTAATGCTTATTTCCGATTTTTTATTGTTAATTTATAGTGTTTAAATGATCTTTTAAATACTGAATAAATGGATGCTCTTCTATATCTGATTTGCGAGTACATAAAAATAAACTTTGCTGAATATCTGCCTGTTCAACATACACTCGAGCTAGTTTCCCATTTGCTATACTTTCCGTTACACTGTAGGACGGTGCTAAAGTCATACCGTACCCTGCTTCCACTACTTTAATCGATTCGTGTAAGCCCTGCATTTGAAGTCCTAATTTAGGTAATGGACCATTAAACGTGTAAAAAACCGACTCCAATAAATCAAGTGTCGAGCTACCACGTTCCCGATAAATAAAGTCCTCATTCGATAATTTGGAAATGGGGACAGTTTGATTTGCTAAAGAATGTGATGGGTGAACAACAAACCAAAACGGGATATCTACTAGTTTTTCAAACTGTAAATCAGAGTGACCAATTTTATTTTGTACGACAAAGCCAAAATCTACTTCATAATTAAGAACTTGCTCTTCCACAGATTTCACATTGCCCAACGACACAAAAAATTCAATGTGAGGATTAGCAAGCTTATACGCTGCTATAATAGACGGGAGTATATAGTTTGTCGGTATATAGGACGAAGCAATATGTATTTTTTCTTCCTTCGCTAAAAATTTACCGAGCTTTTCATCAATTTGTGCTTCTAAATAAAATAAACGCATTCCCTGCTCATACAAAAACTTCCCCTCAGGAGTTAATTGAATGCCACGTCCTTTCCCTTCAATCAATTTTGCCCCTATTTCGCTCTCTAATTTCCGAATTTGAATAGTGACAGCTGGTTGGCTAAGAAGCATTTTATTCGCTGCTGCGGTAATTCCTCCAAGCTTTGCTACATTCGTAAAAATCCTTAATGCATGCAAATTCATTTCATTCACACCTTTCTATCCATAAATTAAATTTATGAATAAGCAATTTTTATATATTTGTTTTATGTATTATTTAGCAGTAATTTAGGTATAGAGGTGATTTGATGGAAATTTTACTACATGAATGGTTATCAGTAAATGGATTTATTTTATTTTCAATCGGCTTACTCGCAGCAGTCATTGGTGTTCTTTTCGGCGCTGCAGGCTTTGTTTTGTTACCCGTAATGTTATTTATTGGCATTCCGATTCATACAACCGTAGCTGTTAATAAATTCGCAACAGGAATTTCAGCTCTATCAAATGTCGTATCGTTTATAATTAAAGGACATTTATCGTTAAAAAAATCCACATCTTTAATGATGATATCTAGTTTAGGAGGTTTATTTGGCGCATTTTTAGCCACTCGATTATCGGAGCAAGTCATGAATGTTGTAGCTTGTGTATTCTTAATTTTCGCATTTTTCATTGTACTTTGCAGTAATAAATTTATGGTAAAGGATATAAAAGAAACAGAGGAACAACCAATTAATAAACTCATTCCGTTTGCGATTTCAATATATGACGGTGGTTTTGGACCAGGCTCAGCTCTAATGAATGTAACCTATCATCTTAAAAAGCAATATACCTATATAAAAGCAGTTGAGTTAACAAGAATTATTACGTTTTCAAGTTGTACAGGTGCATTTCTCTTTTACTACTTTACGGGCATTGTTAATTGGGGAATCGCTATTCCTGTTTCCATTGGCTCTATCGTTGGGTCGTTCTTAGGTTTAAAGATAATTCCTTATATCAAAACAAAATGGATTCAAATTTCATTACCCATCATTTTTTTCTTGCTAATTGTTCAGGTCGTATCAGATTTATTGATATAACACTAATTGGCTAATATACTTTCTTTGGCTAGTACATTTGATGGTGTGCAAATTTATCTTACAAGTAAAAGTACAGAGTTATTTTGGTTGTTACAACAAAAAAAGTTTGAGCAGTTAGTTATAATGAAAAAAATAACTGTTTGGCCTGAACGAATCTTACATTACAATATTTCTGTATCACGTTGCGGGTCTATGTTAGATATGTAAGCACTACACTAGTTGCTAAGATAGTGTTCTAATTGCAAGAAAGCAGTCTATATAACTGAAATAAAAAAGCAGATTTGGAAAATGAAATATTCCCCAAATCTACTTTTCTATTATAGTAGTTTATATTGAAAACAGGTTATATTTTCAACTCTTTTATCCCTGCTTTTAATGTGTCTGCATCTACTTTTAATGTTCCCCAGCTGTCTTTAGCTGATTTTAAATTAGGTAGTAAAAATTTAAATTTATTTTGTTCCGCTTTTTCAGATGCATTCTCGATATGTCTCAGTACGCCTGAATATTGAGAGTCTAAATCATTCCATTGTGCAGACATAAAAGTAAGAGCGTTAATAGCATCATCGAGTGCATTGTACATCTCACTAATATTACTATGTGCAATTCCAACTACACGATTTAATGTTGTTTTATAATCAACTGTCTGATTTAATTGTGCTAATAACGGTTCTAATTGACCTAATTGATCTCTTGCTACCCCTAGCATAATGCCACCAGCAATCCACGTAGGAATAGATGGCACAGATACTGTTATTATTCCATCAGACTCTAATTTTTTATAGTAGTTTACTGATTCTAAAACTTCTTTTAGTCGCTTTTGATCATCCTCCACTGCAACCCCTTGGTTTTTTAAAATCGACTGTAAAAGATCTTTGTTACTGCCAAATGCTCTAACATCTTGTCCAATAGCGTCTCTTAATTTAGTTAATTCTTCTATTAATTGTTGTGCATACTTTTGATTTTGTTGAATTTCTTCTCGTAAATCTGTTATTCCTTCTATTAACGTCTCTGCATCTCCTGTATTAATGGCCTCTACAATTATGTCATAATAATTTTCGAATTTTGTATCGTATTCAATAATACCTGTCAATGTATCTATCAGCTGTTTTTTTACTTTTGTATCCCATGTAAGGGCATGTCCTCTTGCATCCTTTTGATCTTGGATAATTTTACTAGGTAAATCTGGATAGCCATTAATCTTAATTCCTTCAAAGTTGACATCTGGATTCTTAATTAACATATAAGAATAGGCATTCATAGATTTTGCAAAAAGCCCCGCCTTTTGCAAGGTTTCTTTCATCTTCGCTTCGTTTGCCGAAAGAGACGTATCACTATTGTTAGTTTGCTCAATCTTACTTGTTTCTGCAAATGCTGCTACCGGAGTGATTACAGAAGTTGTTGTCAAGGTTAAAAGCGTCGATACAGCGAGCACTTTGTAAAGAGATTTTTTATTCATTTTATATTCCTCCTACTGTATTTCAATTCTTTTCTTCTTGTTTAAAGGCAATGTCTTTTGCAATAAATTCTGCATCTTGATGAATATCATTCCAACTTTGTTTAGCAGCTTTTAAATCATCAGGTATTAAAGAGAGCTTATGTTCTTGCATTTGATCGATATTATCATATAAATCTTTATAATTTGCCCCCATTGTATTCCATTGTTGCTGAATATTCGTCAGAGACATGATCGCTTGATCCACTGTTTGATACAGATATGTCAAAGTGTCTTTAGCGTTAGTAAGTGCAATAACTGCCTGGTTAGCAAAATCGGCTTTCATCGTTAACTCTCCGATTTTATTAGAAATTTCGTTATAGGAGTTCATATGATTAGATGCCGTAACTCCAGCTGCTGTTCCTAAACCAATACCAGCTGAACCGAGCACTGCAAGGCCTCCTACAACAGCCGGTGTCGCTGTTCCACCAGTCACAACAATGATTACTCCTCCTGCAATAGTTCCAATAACTAAAATAGCTGCTCCCAATCCACCACCAATTGACCATGCTAATACATTGTCAAAATGGGCCTTCTGAGTGGAACGTAGATTCTCAATTTCAGCTTGAAGCTGTGGAATCAATGCTTGTTTTCCCGCTAATATTGCCGTTAATCCACCTTTCCCATCTGGACCACCAATATTATTTTTAAAATCTATAGTATTTGTATACAGTTTTGTTTTGAAGGCTTCTAACATTTTAATGACTTCTGTAACTTCTTTTGAATTTGTATTAATTGTACTGATTAAATCACCTATACCTTCTTTTAAGCCTTCCTTATCTTTCTTTTGTACAGTGTCTATTAATGTGTCGTAATAGTTATTAAATTGTTCATCATAATTGACAATATTACGTGCTGTCTTTTGAATTTTTGGCTTCGCCGTATCTAACCAATAATTTGCATTGATTCTAGATAGGTCCTGATTAAGGTGAATATTTTTGATTAATTCTCCCCCTTCTGAACCTAAATCAATATTAGATAGATTTACATTCGGCTGTTTAATCATTGTTTTTGCGTACAAATCCATTACAAGAATATGTGATCCTGTTTCAGCTAACGCTTTTTTCAGTCCTTCAGGTCCTAATGAATAATAATTTCCTATTTTTTGTTCCTGCGTGATTTGTTCTTGTGCAAGTGCTTGAATAGTGCCACTGTTAGTTGCAGTTATAACCGCTGCCAAAGTGGCTACGGTTAATACTTTAAAAGGGAATTTCTTCATATTTATTTCCTCCCAAACTTCGATAGATTTTTATAATTTTAAATTTCAGGATATTAAAATTTATCAGCCTGTTCCTCTAGTTGAGTTATTACATTTTTTAATCGTCTTAATGTATCTTTTTGAGACGGATTGTTAGCAGTATCAACATCAGCACTTAATTTTGTGATACTATTTTTTATTAAATTCAAATCTTCTTTATAGCGGTTTAATAGGTCAAGTTCTACATCTACTTGGCTAGCAAATGTATGCAAATCATGTTGCATAAGAAGAAGCATTGATTTTTGTAAATCTGCTATCGTTAGTTTCGTTGTTAAATCATATAATTTTTGATTTTGTTGCTCTAAATCATTTAATTGTGCTCGTTGTTCTGCCTTTAGATTATTGACTTCAGCGAAGGTACTATATGTTTTTTTGATTTTTTCTGGGTCAATTGCTTTCATAAGGTCATACTCTTTCGCTTTTGTAGCTGCAGCTGCAGCAATTTCACCTTTTTTATTTTTCTCAATTGCTTCACGAGCTTCTTTTTTAGCAGCTTCAATCTCTAAAGCAGATTTACCCTTTTCTTTTGCTTCTTGCTCTGCTTTTTCCTCTGCTTCTAAAATAGATTTATTAATTTCTTTTCCTTTGTTATACGCTACTGCTGCTGTTTGAGCAGCCGGGTCGATAATATCTTTTGCAAGACTATATATCTCTTGGAATATTTTAAGTCCTTGTACATTTAAAGCGCCTGGTAGAAATGCTATTTGCTGCAAATCATTTTGAATTAATTTTTTAGTATCCAGTAATTCGTCTTTTAGCTTGTCTATCTTCCCAGTTCCCTCTAAACTTAGTACTCCCTGAGCTTTTGTCACATCTGTATCGAGGTCTTTAAGTTTTTTATCAAGCTGGAATTTAAGGTCTGTTAATTCATTAATTTGAAGTTGCACATTTTCTTGATTCGTCATAGCCATTTCTTGAAGGACTTCTAATCTATCCAAAAAACCTTCTTTATCGTCTTTATTATCTACATATCCTTTTAATGCTGAATAATAGTTATTAAATTTAGTGGCAAACCCTTTACTTTTTGAATTTATTAGCATTAACTTTGGATAATGTTCCGATGACCATTCTTTCATATCCTGTTTTATTAGAAATTGCTCTGTGCTTAAAGCTGGTACTTCCTCTAGCTGTACATTAGGGCTTATTAAAGCCTGATCTATATACATTTGAATCAATTTAGACTGTGCACCTAATTTTCTTAAAGATGAGGAAATAGCCATGTTCTCTTCTTGAACTTCCGCCTGAACTAAAGGCGTTGTTAAAGTATGTATAGGAATAGCCCCCGTTGTAACAATGGACGTTATCATTAATCCTGTAATTATTTTCTTTTTCATTTTGTTTACCTCCTTAGATGATATTTTTCCAAATAATTTATGTAATTATTTCTTAAGTCCCCCCATATTCTTATAGTTTCAGGAAAGATCCTTGCTAAAATGATTTATACTTTCCTACAATGTAAATTTTAGGCATAGTCACATTTTTTAGCAAATTGCAGTGAAAATAATCTATTTTATGTGTAAAATAGTTAATTTTCGCTGTAATCTTGATTTTAAAGTAGATTAATATGAACAAAATCAACATGAAAGTGCCATAATATGGTGAGAATCAGCAGTTTGAAGTTGCAACATTGACATATTTTTGCCAATGGAATAGAAAATAAATCTTCTACATTTAGACATATTGGTTATTTTAGAAAGGACGTGTTTTATTGTGATAGAAAGGAGAAATGAATTACTTTCGTTGTTATATTTTATCAACGGAAAACTTTCCATTCCTTATTTAGATAGATAACTAAAGAACCAATTGCCGATTAAAGGTTGGCAATTGGTTCTTTGAGTAGATTTTTGAGTTGTTTAGTAAAAACTGATTAACCCCGACTTCAAAAGGTGTAGATTAAGACTCCACTTTCATCCAGCGGGCATTTCTCCCTTTTGAAATAAGTTTAATTTCACCTAATAGTTGCAAATCAGTTAAAGCTTTACTAATAGTACTTTCAGCTATATCTGGATAAATGCTTCGAATGCATTCTTTTGTAAATGGTTGTTTTTGATTATGAATAAAATTCTGAATTCGCTCTACTTTAGTATGTTTACATATAGAATCCAGCACTCTGCTATGTAGATCTTCATAAGCCTCTAAAATAATAATTAAGAACTCTTTTAACCAGAAGTTAATATTATGCCCATTACAATACCAATTAACCGATGATTTAACTATGGCTTCATAGTATTCAGATTCTCTTTTCTTTATATAATCATCTAAACAAACATATTTTACAAATGTATGTCCGCTTTTTACTAATAGTAATTGCATTAACATAAGTGTTAATCTACCATTGCCTTGACTAAATGGCATTATACAATAAAAATTCAATATAAAACGAGCTATCAATATAAGTGTAGGTAACTCTTTTTTACGGTTTAATAAATTGTACTGGTTACATAATTGTTCTACTGCCTGTGGAATATTTTCAGGTGGAAGAGGACGATAACAGATCGTATGCATCCCTTTTTCGGGAAGTCCTGGGATAGAAAATGGCTTTTGACGCCATTTTGCACCGTCAGAGGTATTATAATGAATTAACTGAAAATGCAATTCTTGTATAGTATCTGGACTGATAGAAAAAGTACAAGATTTTTTATGTACTAGAGACAAAGTTTCATAATAACAAAATATCGCATCTTCCGAAATTGATTGGGGGATCATATCATCTAAAATAAGTTCTTTTAATCGCTTATTTGAAACTTTTATATCCTCATAAACTGAAATATAGTTTTTTATGTATTGTAGGGGTATAGCTTTTTCAAGGTTAGTGAATATGTCTGGTCTTTGCTCTTTATAAGCGGTCAACATTCCTTTATATTCACTAATTTCACTGACCAAGTTTATTAGTTGTTGCTCAATATTTATGTACGGGTCTTCGAAATAATTTCTCATTTTGTTCCTCCTGTCACTATCTCTTAATGCTCTATTACAACAATAATAAATTTTTTGTTTTTAGGAATTCCTAATGTTATTTAGTATTACTATTCAAATAACATCCGGTTTAAATAGAGCTTTTACTTTCTAAAAAAGAGGATTAATTTATTATTCAAATTTTTGTATAAAATGAATATAGTCGTTAGACATTAGACATTAGACATTAGACATTAGACATTAGACATTAGACATTAGACATTAGACATTATTAAATATCGGAATATTATCTTTTATATGTACTGATTTTTGTTATTTTTTGTGACATTTTTTTATATGTATTTTTCTTTCCTCTATATAATCATTCATTTTTAACGAAAGCGAGTTATTCCACTATACTCCCGATGTTACATACAAGTTAAACAACACGCTTCAACTAAACCTGCTTCGTTAGTCCAATTTACTTCAACAAAAAGAGCGTTAATCCCTTGTTTGATCAACGCTTTAATTTCTAATTAAACTATACCGCTTGGATCTGTTTAACCTTTTGAATTATTAGGGTTTTCAAGAATAAAACTAAAGAGAACAATGTATGTACTATACTAAATATAATCAGTCCTGATGTGACATCTGGTTCTTTTTTAAAGTTGAATAACAAAGGAACTCCCACGTAAAAAGGTAGTAACACGTAAATGTAATACATTACTCCAAAGTATAATACTAGTAAGAAAATGATCACACAAAATTTACCAAAACTTGGTTTCACAAAAGCTACCTTATGTCTTCCTTTTGCTAAATTATAGAATGTTGATCCTAATACAAAGGTTAAAATAATACAAATGAAGATTGTGATACCAAGAATTATCTTAGCGGCAGAATTCACCTTTGGAAAGTCCTTACCTAATAAAGGTTTAGGAGTTCCTCCGTCCACTATTTTAAATAAATTAAATCCAGAATGGTATGTTATATCTTGTTTCGAATTTGATAAGAGAACAAGACCAAAGGATTTATCCGAAGAAAGGACCATCGTTGAAGTGAAGCCTGGTAACCCACCCTCCATATACATATTATGAGGATATACATACCAATTGTACCCTACGCCATATCTATTAGCTTTGAATATTTCAGTAATACTATTTGAACGAATCAGATTACCCGTTGGAGTTATTCCCTCGTTGAGTAGACACATCATAAACTTTGCTAAATCTGTGGCATTTGAGGATAACCCAGCCGAACTAGATGTAGCATAGACTAGCTTTTCCTCATAAGGTTTAATTTTACCCCATTGATAGCGATGCCCCATTGCTGTATTGGAAAGGTGATGATTATCAAATGTAAAATACCCTGTTCTATTCATTCCGAGAGGCTTAAAAATATTTTCATCCATATATTTTGTAAAAGGGTCACCTGAAACTTCCTCAATAATTATTTGCAACAAATCTGTATTCATATTGGTGTATTCAAAAGTTTCACCAGGTTTTGCAACTAACATAACATTACTTAGTTTATAACTAATTTGATCTATAACCTCCTGGCGATCTACACTTTTAACATCATGAACATTGAGACGACTTGGCAAACCACTTGAATGATTAAGTAAATGTTTAATAGTAATTTGATTTGACATGAAAGTATCTCTTGTCTTAAACCAAGGAAGATGGTCAACAACAGGATCTTCTATACTTAAAAATCCTTTCTCATGAAGCTGCATAATAGCTAATGTGGTAAACACTTTAGAAAGCGATCCTAAGTTAAAGTTTGTATTTTCGTCAATCTGCTGGGTATCTTCTCGTATATCTAAAATTCCAAAACCTTTAGAATAAATAATCCCATTAGAATCAACTAGCGCAAAGGCCATCCCCGGAATATCATGTGTTTTCATGTTACTCTCAATTTCAACTTCAATCAGTTTTATTTTCTCATCCCTATCACTTATTGTTGCCGCAACTTTATCTGTAGACATAATTAATAAAATACAGAGAATGCTATTAATTAAAACTATTATCTTTTTAATCATACTTCCCCCTTCTCTTTAATATCAAACCACTCTACACCTAGTAATGATGTTTTATCAATTATGCCTCCGGCGGATGTTTGACACCCGCTGAAAAGTAACTTGCATTCATCTCAGCACCTATAGAGGTGGTTGACTCTGTAGCTGACGCTTTGCTTTCGCTACATAAAACATTTTGCTGAAAGAAGTTAAAGTTTCTAGTAATGTATTAACTACTGTACGAAGTATTAAAAGATTTCTTTTAAGGAATTTTTCCGATAAAAAAAATGTTGCGAACTTGGACTATTACTGATGTTGCAACATTGTTTTCTTATTATGAATTGTTTTTCTCGATTCCATTTAATTTATTATGTTGTTGCTGTTGACGTTGTGGTTTAGAAAGTTCTCTTATTACAGCAGGCAATAATTATTTATTCGCCGCCTCAGCAAGCTTTTCTGCTACCTCTCCTTATTATATATTATTATTACTTTTTCAAATTTCTACTTAAGTCGAAATTTATTAAAACCATCACCAACCTTTTTCTCTTCATATTCTATAAGCAGACCTATGTTGAGGGGGAAAAGTATAGGGATTGAAATCACGGCTCTCCATTGGATTTACGTTGTTTTTATTGTCCTTATCATTGGCTTTATGGTTAAACGTCGTGATACCACCCTCATTTTTCTCGTTCTGACATACTTCAATTCATTATCGTGAGCAATGGCATTAAAAAAGCTGCCACCTGTAAAATACAGACAGCAACTTCAACTAGAGTAGCAGTTATGATCTATGCAAGCTACAGTAAATAATTTAATTCTCTATTAGTTTTTTGGCATACTCATTTTTTAAGATGCTTCATTAAAAATTTTGTCACTAATAAACAGCGATTGGCCCATAAGGACCTTCGATAATTTCTATTTTTGTTTCGAAAATATCTGTCAAAATTTCCGAGTCCATAACCTCTTCTACTGTCCCAAAAGCGGCAATTTGTCCATCTTTCATAGCACAAATTCTATCAGAATATTTGGCTGCAAAATTTATATCATGCATAACAGTCAGAATTGTTCTTCCAAATTCATTAGCCGCACGTCTCAAATGCTCCATCATTTGAACAGAACGGGCAACATCAAGGTTGTTCAGAGGCTCGTCCAAAAGTACATATTCAGTCTCTTGACACAAAACCATCGCTACATATGCCCTTTGTCTTTGACCACCAGAAAGCTCATCTAAATATCTATTCTCTAAATCAGTTAAGTCTAAAAAATCGATATATTTAGAAATAATAACCTCGTCCTCTATAGTTAATCTTCCCTTTGAATAAGGAAAACGTCCAAATCCAACTAGTTGTCTAATAGTTAGCCTAGTTACAAAATGATTTTCTTGGCGCAATATAGTCAAAATTTTTGATAAGTCTTTTGATTTGGATTCAGAAACATCCATATTTGCCACCTGAATTTGACCTTCCTCCATATCCAAGAGTCTTCCAATCATCAAAAGTGTCGTAGACTTTCCAGCACCATTTGGGCCAATTAAAGAAGTAAAACCCGCTTTTGGTATTTCAATATTCAAAGGTCCTATTTTTACCTTATCAGTATAGAACTTTTTAACATTATCAATTTTTATCATAAAGCCCTCTTCCTTAAAACTACAGTTAAAAATATTATTCCACCAAATAATTCGATAATAACTGAAACTACACCTTGAGCATGGAATACATGATACATTAAAAAGTATGCACTCGTTATTATCAAAAATCCTATAGCAAGAGCCATTGGAAAAATATATCTATGATCATAAGTTGACGCCGCCTGATAGCTCAAAGTTGCTACTAAAAAACCATAGAAAGTAAGTGGTCCAATTAAAGCTGTTGAAATTGACATCAAAATAGCAACTAGTACAAGCGTATAAATTACATTAGATTGATATTTAACTCCAAAAGAAGTAGAAACATCCTTCCCTAGTGACAATATATTTAGATTCTTAGAATGAGCAAGAAGTAATATTGCTACAATTATTACCATAGGAATTACAATAGGAAAATATGCAGAATCTGCATTATTAACAGAACCAAACAATCTTGCCTGTAAAATATCAAATTCAGAAGGCGCAAGTAGTCTTCTCATGAAAGTTCCCACTGAATTTAGCCCAGTGCCAATAATAATTCCAACTAAAAGCATAAGTTGTAAATTCCCGTATTTACCAGAAAGTAGCCATCCATAAAGTATCAAGCTCATTAAAACCATTACAACAACTTGAAATAAAAATGATCCAATCCCAGTAAAATTTATCAATGCACTAGCCCCAAAGAAAAATATAGTACTAGTTTGAATTGTTGAGTAAAGTGATTCGAAACCTAAAAGCGAAGGAGTTATAATCCTATTATGCGTAATGGATTGGAAAGCAACAGTCGACAAGCTCTGACAAACTGCAGCAATAATCATTGCAACAAGAGCTACTATCCTTCTCATAACAACTGGGATAAAAGAAGGTGAATCAATCGGAACTGGATTGTTATAAACTAAAAGTCCGTATGAAGAAAGGACGCCTAAAGCAATCAATGTTATTAGCAAAATCCAATAACGTCTTTCTTCCTTCTTAGAACGAAAAGCCCTAGCTGATCTATTTTCATTATGAAGGCTAGAATCGATTTCGACATTTTCTTTATTTCTATATTCCAATGTGCTCATCGTAGCCTCCTTGGTTTTCTTTGTCTCAATAAAATAGTAATAAACACGACTGCCCCCACTGTTCCCAGTATTAATGAAACAGGTACTTCAAAAGGCATTATAATTGTTCGAGAAATTATGTCACAGGCAGTTACAGTCCCCATTCCTATCAAACATACCCAAGGTAAATTACTCCTAAGATCATCGCCTCTAAACATTGACACAATGTTTGGGACAATTAAACCCAAGAAAGGTAAGTTCCCAATAACAGCTGCAACAATTCCAACTGCAATAGAAATAAGGGCAGTCCCCACAAGAACAATCCTATTGTAATTAACGCCAAGGCTTGTTGCGACATCTTCTCCTAGTCCAGCTAAAGTCAATCTATTAGCATAAATAAAAATAAACAAAGTAACGATAACAATTAGCCATAAATATTCATATCTTCCCACCTGAACAGGCGCAAAAGAACCTACAAACCAAGTTTCAATACTTTGTGTCATTTGAAAAAGGAGTCCCATAAAAGTGGACACTGCAGAAATAACTGCTCCAAGCATCAATCCAATAATCGGGACAATTAAAGACGAACGAAGTTTAACTCTTCTTAAAAATAAAAAGAAAATCATAGTTCCTATAAAAGAAAAAATGATTGCACCAGTCATTCTTAGAACTAAAGTCGGGGCAGGAAATAATAAATAAACAAAAAGCAACCCTAAACCTGACCATTCAATAGTCCCTGTTGTAGTAGGTTCAACAAAACGATTCTGTGTAATCAGTTGCATTACGAGTCCTGCCATTGACATTGCAGCTCCAGTAAGCATTAATGCAACTGTTCTCGGAACACGAGTTATGAAAAACATCTCCATTCCATCCTCTTGTCCACGTATATCATAAACTCCAGTAAACAGTGATATAATGCCTAAAATAATAACAACTATAATCGCTAATATAAAAGGTCTTGTCCATATTTTATTGTAGTTATAAAACTGGGGTTGAGAATTTATCTCAACCCTAGAAGTTACATTTTTCAGCACTATTTTATACTCCTTTACACTACTTAGCTAAAGTATTTGCAAGGTTTTCAAACAACTCTATATAAGTCTGAATTGATTCATTTGTGTAAGTATCTGCTGGTGCATAAATAATATGTTTTTTAGAAACAGCAGTTGTCTTTTGAAGAGCAGGTGCGTTAGCAATAACATCCTGAGCAGGAACTGCATTTTCTTCACCAGATATTGCAGCATCACGATCTAATACGAACAGCCAATCAGGATTACTTTGCGCAATAGCTTCAACAGAAACTTCATCACCTTTATGATCTGAAGTAGAGTCGGCAACTTCTAATGCTGGTGCCCAACCGAAAATTTCATACATTGGTCCCCAAACACGTCCAGAATGAGGAGCTGAAAAACCAATATCCCCACCACCAACGATAACACTCATCACTTTATCTGTTCCATTATAAGCAGATTTAGCGTTTTCGATAACTTTATCAAAATCAGCTACCACTTGTTTAGCTTCTTCATTTTTATCAAAAATTTGACCTAAAGCAATTGTAGAATTTTTAAGTCCATTTACTAAGTTTTCGCCAGGCGTAGCAGCTTCCTCAGAAACATCAACATTAAGATCAATAACAGCTGCATTTGGCACTAATTTTTTGATATCTTCGTAATAGCCAGCAAATCTTTGACCGACGATTACAAGATCAGGGTTTGCAGCTGCTATAATTTCAAGATTTGGTTCACGGTGATTTCCAATATTTTTAACTGAATCGTCCTTTACATACGGCGAATCTGCAGGCATTACATCCTTTGGAACAGCCACTAAGTCAATTTTCCAATCAGCTAAAGTTTCAAAAGTTCTATTATCCAATGCAACTACATTCTTTGGGTTCACAGGAACAGTAACAGTTCCGTGAGCATCAGTGATTTCAACTGTCGCAGGTTTAGCAACCTCTTTACTTCCATTATCTTCATTAGACTTTGACTCTTGACTAGATTTATTACTTGAATCTGAACAAGCTACTAACATCAATGTCAAAACTGCGATAATACCAACAAATTTTAAAAACATAGATTTCTTCATACACATACTCCTTATTATGTAATTTATTTCGAAAATGATGAAGTCTATAGATTGAATTGGATAGTAATTGCTAGCCATCTCAATTGCTATTGATAATCATTTTCATTTAACCGTCCTGTGGAACAGTATAGTCTTTAATTCTGTGAAAATCTTGTGAAGGATATAAGATGATAAATAAAGTTTATTTTTCACATTAAGTATTGGATACAAGAGAGTAATGCGTGAAGTATTCTTTTTATAGTTTACTTCTCTTCAAAATCTTCCAGAAACTGCTTGGTTATCAGATTTAATAGAACAAAAAAACGAGCAAAACTGGATGAAACTGTTTTTACTCGTTTTTTTTCGATTATGTTTAATATTGATTACTGTGACAAACTGTACCTATTATCTTATTTCTACTATTCAATCATTGAATAGCCTCTGCCATGTACTGTTTGAATATATCTGTCTTTCTTCTCGCACTTTAGCTTTTTTCTTAAATATCCAATATATAAATCCACTACATTTGGATTTACTGCTACGTCATATCCCCAAACCTGGTTCAAAAGCATTTCACGGCTCAATATTGTATTTTTATTCTTGATTAAAAATACAAGTAGGTCATACTCACGCTTAGTAAGCAGGAAATTCTCTCCATCTTTTGTCACAATATTGCGAGATGCATCCACGAAGAGATCTTTAAACCGGAAGTAATCTATCTCGATTGGCCGGATACTGTCCCCTCTTCTTAAAATAACTTTTATCCTTGCTACTAATTCTTCTTTCACAAACGGTTTTCTTATATAATCATCTGCTCCTGCTTGTAGCCCTGCTATGCAGTCCTTGCTGGACACATTGTCGGTCACAATGATTATCGGTGTCGTTTTAACTGCTCGTATTTGTTTACAAATTTCCGGTCCAGATATACTTAACGAATCCCAATCCAATATGATAATATCCCAATCTTGATCATATACTATATTTAAACCTTTGTTTTCATTGTGAAGTGTTAAAATGAAATAGCCTTCTTGCTTTAGACCACTTACGATTTTCTTTGCCAAAGACCGTTCATTCTTAATTACCAACACCTGCTTCACCTATGATTCACCTCTACTTCATTCATAAATTTATTTATCACAAAAAAGAATATCGGATTTATAAATCTTAAATTTCTAAAAAACTATTATAACAACTTATCAGGGTTAATTTGGCGATTTTAAATGAATATGTACAAAATGCTAAATATAAAAAAATCCCTTTCTTTCTCATTCTATTAAGTAAGTATAATTCTAACAACTGTGAAAATCTCGTAAAGGGTTAATTGGGGGGAAATGAAAAAGTCCGATGTGTTCATTTAGCTGTTGAAAGTTTGATTCATCGAACTTTCAACAGTTTTTCCCTTTATAGTAAATATAAGAGATTTAATTTTAATTATCAATTCATATTTTCATTCTACTTAAGTCGAAATTTTTCAAAACCATCACCAACTTTTTTCACCTTCATATTCTATAGAATCAGATCGAATATTGAGGGGGAAACGTATGGGGATTGAATTCACGGCTCTCCATTGGATTTACGTTGTTTTTATTGTCCTTATCATTGGCTTTATGGTTAAACGTCTCGATACCACCCTCATTTGTGTACTTGGCATCTTCATGTTAGCAATCGTTGCTACAGGCGATTTAACTTCGTCCATTAGTGGTGTATTTAATAGTTTTATTTATGCCATCACTGAGCTTTTGTCGACCATTCTCATTATTTCTATTATCGTAGCCATGAGTCGAGTCATGATGACTTCTGGTATTAATGAGGTAATGATAGCTCCTTTTACTAAAATTATTAAAACACCAGCTTTAGCTTATTGGACGATTGGGCTGTTAATGATGTGTATCTCTTGGTTTTTCTGGCCTTCGCCGGCTGTCGCACTTTTAGGGGCGGTTTTGTTACCTGTTGCTCTACGTGCAGGCTTACCAGCACTTGGAGTAGCGATGGCAATGAATTTATTTGGTCACGGAATCGCTCTCTCCAGTGATTTTGTTATACAAGGAGCTCCGAAGCTAACGGCTGACGCTGCTGGTATTCCAGTTAGTGAGGTAATGACTGCTAGTATTCCCCTTGTTATTACAATGGGCGTTGTTACTACGGTAGTCGCTTATATTTTATTACGACGTGATATGAAGCGTGGAGCAACGAATTTATATGCTACAAACGACACAAATGAAGATGAAGAACAAGTAATTACTGAAAACCTGCTAACACTCGGACAAAAACGCTTTTTCGCAGTACTTATTCCAATTGCCTTTGTACTCGATGTCATTGCCATGTCTATCTTAAAATTACAAGGTGGAGATGCAACAGCTTTAATAGGAGGCACATCTCTTTTTATACTACTATTGCTTTGCGTTGTAGCCCACAAAAAACAAGGGCTTGAAAAGACAACAAGCTATTTCATTCAAGGTTTCCAATTCGGATTTAAAGTGTTTGGGCCGGTTATTCCAATCGCAGCCTTTTTCTATCTAGGAGATTCCGGATTTACACAAATTATTGGTGACTACTTACCAGCCACTTCACATGGTATTGTCAACGATCTCGGTGTGGGTCTAGCTGCAGTAGTTCCATTAACGAAGGGAATCGCAGTCGTCACTTTAGCAGTCGTTGGCGCCATTACAGGCTTAGACGGTTCGGGCTTCTCAGGTATTTCCTTAGCAGGTTCCGTTGGTAGTTTGTTTGGCAATGCTATTGGTGGAAGTACTGCAACTTTAACAGCTTTAGGACAAATAACAGCGATCTTTGTAGGGGGCGGTACATTAATTCCCTGGGCACTAATCCCCGCTGCTGCAATTTGTAATGTCAGCCCATTTGAACTTGCAAGGCGTAATTTATTGCCAGTGGCGATTGGCCTTGTGATTACAACTATTGTGGCTGTGTTTTTAATTTAGCATTGTAAAAGTAAGGAACTCTTTTAGTGGTTTCTTACTTTTTCTTTTCCACACATATCATAATGGTATAATTTAACTGTACAAATTAGAAAGGTAGATGAGTTCAATGAAAGTTTCCTATTGGTGTGGAGAAAAAATACGATTGAGGGCGGCTAAGTCTGAGGACATTCATATATTTGAAAATTTAGATGATGACATACTTAAAAACCTTGATTCAATCGCTTTTCCTCGGACAAATCAGCAAATTGAAGAATGGATAAATGAAATATCTCAAGGGGCATCTACAGACAGTGATGATTTTTACTGGATTGCGGAGGATACTTCGAACAATGTCGTGGGGACAATTGAGGTTTCTGACTGTGATGCAAAGAATGGAACCTTTGATTATGCTATTACGGTATTTCCCTCCCATAGAGGAAAAGGGTATGCTAAAGATATGATTTTAACGATTTTAAAGCATTATTTCTTTGAACTTCGCTATCAGAAAGCAACAATTTGTGTTTATTCCTTTAATGCCTCTTCTATAGCTCTACATAAAAAACTGCGATTTGTTGAAGAAGGCCGGTTAAGAAATATGATTTATACAAATGGTACCTTTTATGACGAGGTCTATTTTGGAATGACCAAGGATGAGTTTAACTTCTTTCATCAGAAGTCTCCTACTTCTATAAGTGGTGAAATGATTTCGGATATAAGTTACTTTTCAGAGGGTGTCCAAACACCTACTGAAATAGAGGAACTCAGTCTAAGAACGCCACGTCCTGTGGCAACGACTGAGTGACCAACATCATGTTGGCCCAAAGCTTCCGGCGGATGTCACAGAATCGGAAAGGAGTTAATAAAGGATGTTAGCCTAAAATCATCGCATCCAAGCGACAACTGCTAACTGACCTGCATAACGCAGTCCCAAGCACAAAGCCGATTCCGGACGCAATTATACCTAGCCATAATTGAATAAAATACACTAGATGACTTCTGTACATTGCAGAAGTCATCCCTTTCTCTCTTAACACTCAGAATAATATTTTCGCAAATTCTTATGAAATATCTGTTGTAGTTGAAGCTCACTGATCCCTAACACATATGCTTCACACATTATTTGTTCGACCTTTATAGAAATTTGTTGCAAGTTAACGCCCTTTGCTTCAACAGATTTTTTAACAATTGCTTTCGAGCTTGGTTTTAAATCGATTATTCCCTTCTTTTGAAGCTCCTTGTAACTTTTATGAACGGTATGAAGATTAAGGTTTGTTTCGGCTGCTAAATCACGAATAGAGGGCAATGGGTCACCATTTTTTAAATTTCCTGTCGCTATTTCACAAAGTAGTTGCTGGGTTAACTGTTGATAAAAAGGAATTTTACTCATTGGATCTATTTTTACATTCAAGTGTTCACGTATCCTTTCATATGGCTCATCGCCAAAAATTAGGCATTACATTTATTAAAACATTTACCAAAATCTAAATTTATCGAAATGCAGACTGGGCGACTCCTTGGGGAACAGTGTTTCAGAAGTTATGGTGATGAGCATTCAAATTTCTTTTTATTGAATATTCCGTAAATTACAGTGGTTACACATAGTATTGCAATAATCAAAATAATTGCTGCCGAAATCGACGGAGAAACATTGAAAGATAGCAAGCTAAAGTGAAGAAGTACTATGACAATCAATAATGGTAATCCATATAGCAAGCTTATTAATACTGTAGGATTTGATTTTATTGCTTCTGATGGATTAGACCATTCAAGTAATGGATGCCTTCTATCATAAAGTGGGGACAATAAATTATACGTAATGACTAATAGTAATGTAATCAATAAATGGAGTCCCGTAATAATATCGCCTCTACCAAATAGCATGTAAATGATGTAGCTTATTACAACCGATATTGTGCCGATGCATGATGAGGTCATAACTTTTGCCAGGTAAATTTTTTGTGGATCAAATGGCAACGTCATGCTAGATGCATAGTATTTCCCCTCTCTTGAATAAGGAGTTCCACTAATATTGTTCATACAACTTATGAACAAAATCATATAGACAAAAAGAAAAGATTCATTGTTAACAATCCATTCAACCTTTAAAATGTTCGTCTGTAGCGTTAAAAAAAATGATTGTACAAATTGGCGTTAAAATAATCCCTAAAATAGCTTGCATTTTAAAGTATGGTTCAGACTGGATAATCCAATATTCACGTTGCAAATAATTGAGCAAACTACTTTGAATATCTCTTCCCCAAACTTTGGTCGTTTTTTCTATTCTGCTTACAAGCAAGCCATGTTCATAATACTTAGATGCAATCATTTTTATAGTTGCTTTAAACAATAAATAACATAGAACGGATAATAGGATGAAATAGATAAAACTTTTTGTAGTAGTCAATAGCAAAAGCGTCTTCACCCATGACTGTTGCATTGCAAAACGATAACCTAAATCGAGCAAATCTAAAATTGAAGCACTTAAGGATGATATTGTTGAAGCATCTAATTTCGCTAAAACAATGTTGATCGCATGATAATTTTTTATTAGAAAGTACAATATTGGGCTTATTCCCATACCAAATATAAGAGTCATCCTGACAAGCAAATACACAGATGTATTGATAAATACAGTGCGATAATGATTCAAAATGGATAATAAAAATAGAAGGAACAGTACAATTAAAACATTCATGATCAGTAAAAATGCAATTGATTTTACTGCGACAGCTAGCTTAAACTCTATCAGTAACATGAAAAACGTCGGTATTGATAGAATACTTACTACCATCATCGGTAAAGCTACTCCACTTACTATTTTCGACATTACAACCCGCTTCGCAGAAATGGGCAAATGAGAAAATATAGCAAAATCATTTTGACTAAACACTATCGCAATACTAAAATAAGAAATCAATATATACGTCACACCATTTGAAAGAAGAATATTATAAAATAAATACTCCTCTGGGCTCGCTATAAAGTAGATAATGAGAGTAAGCACAAAATACTGAATGGCTACATAAATGAATGCAATCAATAGGAGTACTTGAATTACTGGCTGTTTTGGCTTTACATAAAAAGATGTTAAAAAGAATTTGATTAATTGGATATTATCCTTCATTTGCTTGTTTCTCCATAAAAATAGTCTCTAGGCTCCCATCGACTAGCACATTCTCAACACGATCATGTAAGACAATCTTTCCATCTTTTAAAAACGAAATTGATTGACAAATTTTCTCTGCAACATCTAACAGATGAGTGGAAAAGAGAACGGTTCCACCCTTTTCAACGTACTCTTTCATACAATTTTTAAAAGCAACGACAGCTAGTGGATCTAGACCATTTATCGGCTCATCCATAATAAGCATAGGTGGACTAATTGTAAAAGCAGTAATCAACGCAATCTTATGAAGCATTCCAAAAGAATACGTTCCCATCGGTTTATAAATACTTTTCTCCATGCCAAAGATGTTAATGAAGTTTTGTAGTTTTTCATCATCCGTTTTTTCATATAGTTTCAAAACAAACTGTATCCAATCATATGCAGCTATATTTGGAAATACATGAATCGTATCAGGTATATAATAAAATTGCTTTTTATATTCGAGTGACTGTGATTTCGCAACATTATTAATCATTATTTTTCCGCAATTCTGTTCTACTAATCCAGCAATACAATTTAATGTCGTTGTTTTACCTGCACCATTCCCACCAACAAACCCTAATATATCTCCCTTTTCTATTTTTAACTCTACGCCCTTTAAAACCTCATGCTGTCCATACGATTTCTGTAAATTTTGTATCAATAACAATTTCATCACCTCATCCCCTATCATTTATACCACCTAATATTTGAACACCTACTGAAAAAGCGACTTAAACCCGTATTCATCACCCATAAAGTGGCGGGAGACATCTGTATCTGTCGCTTCGCTGTCGCACAGAAAACATTTGCAGAAAGAAGTTAAAATTTCTTTTTAGCAATAAAACTTTGCATAGTAATGATCATCAATAAAACTAACAGCAGTGTTACTGCAATATTGATGCCATACCAAGATCCCACATCACCTGTCGTTAGAATATTTGTTGCATACATACTATTACTAGCAGGATTCACAACGTCTATGAATGGATGTAATCCCGCGATAAAACGACATATTAATAGAACGACGATACTTATAAGTGCTATAAATGCAGGACTATTAAAAAATGTACTCATCATCGCAACAAACGTTATGATGAATAACAGCCAAACACAATAAAATACAAAAGCCCACATAGCTTGTGTCATAGGAACAGTAGTAAATAAATACGCTGAATAGCCATAGGAAGCCGCATAGCCAAGAGCTAGACATATAACAGCTACAATATAATGGATGATGATTTTACTATTTAAATAAGATGATATCGATACTGGTCTTGTTAGGATAAATGCCATCATGCCATTTGCTTTCTCTCCTTGGATAATACTCATAGTGGCAACGACCAAAATAATAATGCCGAGCTGATCAAATTGTGAATTTAATGTTGAGGCAAGTACCTCCTGTCCCACAGGTTTTGCCATCGTAGGATCAATTATTATACCTTGAACACCACCAGCTGATTGTAAAATAACAGGTAAATAATACATCATAATCGGTTGTGTTAGCCCTAGTAAAATAAATACGATTGGAAGCCACAATATTTTAAACTCCCTTGCCATTTGATGTACTTCTTTTTTGCTTAATGCAATAAAAGCATTCATTCACTTACACCACCAATTCTAAAAATATTTCTTCTAGATTGTCTTGAATACCCACTTCAAATTTAGTAAACATCACTTTTGAATCCAGTCCGTGCTGTATTAATCGATTAGCATCTGTTTCTAAATTTTCAACGTGAATTTTGAAGCCATTTCCACAGCTTTCGATTTTCTGCACATAAGATAATTGTTCAAGCATTGTTAACCATTGAAAATCTACCTTGCGAATCATTAAAAAGATAGCTGATTCTTGATGGCGCTTAAGTAACTCTGATTTTGTAGCATCCTCTATTTTGTGACCATTTTTAATCATCACAAAGCGTTCACAAATTTCCTCCGCATCGCTCAATATGTGCGTTGATAGTAAAACTGTCGTTTCTTTTTTTATCTCTTGTAATAGATTTAACACTTCTCTTCTCCCTATTGGATCTAGCGCTGAAACCGGTTCATCCATAATCATTAAAGCTGGCTTATGCAACAATGCTTGTGCAATACCAAGGCGTTGCTTCATACCACCTGAAAATGTCCCGACATGAATATGTGCTTCTTTTCCTAAGCCGACCTTTTCTAAAAGTAATGGGATTTCCTTCTGCAATTCATTTTTTGCTATGCCTGAAAGTGTTCCCATAAAGGACAATGTTTCAAATGCTGTCATCCATGAGAAAAAATTAGGATACTGAGGTAAGTAACCAATTTGATTTTTCATAGATGAAATCTTTTGACCATCAAGAAGAATTTCCCCTTTGTCGGCATTCAGAATGTCGGCAATGATTTGAATTAACGTGGATTTCCCTGCTCCATTCGGTCCAATTAATCCGACACACTCATTAACATCAATGACCATAGAAAAATCATTCACGGCTGTTTTTTGTTTAAACTTTTTTGTAATATTTTTAATCTCTAAGCGCATGTTTATTTACATCCTTCCTACCAATAATGAAGTATAGAACAGAACCAATTGAATTAAAGAACAAAATAATAATTGCCCACATCAGTATGTTTTCTCGCGTATCTCGGTGCCGATATAGATCGAATAAAGCAACAATGATTAGAACAAATCCTACGAATAAAAATGGCAAAATGATTGGAAGTATGCTTGCCCAATCCAGTTGGCTTAACTCATCAAAACCATAGTGTAATTTCATTTCTAAAACCTCCATTCATTATCATTATCAATAATGATAACAGAAGATGTAAAAAATTTCATTACCTTTCTACTGTACATCTGTAAAAAATATATATAGTATATTTATTGATAATGTTCTCATATTGATAACATTTGATTGTGCTTCCCTTGATTCCATTGGATAGGAGGATCGTTTTTATGCGGAATAAAGCAGAGGTTTTAATGCACCCTGTGAGAATGAAAATTTTACAAGCTCTAATGCACGATAAAGAAGAAGGCTTAAGCACTTTGGAGATGATTTCTATCATCAAGGATGTACCTCAAGCTACTTTGTATCGTCACATCCAAATTTTAATGGATGAAAACATCATAAAAATTGTGAAAGAGCGAAAAGTACGTTCTGTTACAGAAAAATTTTATGCATTAAATGAAGGAGCAGAAAAACTTAGTCAGGAGGATTGGACACAACTAACAATCAAGCAAAAATTAAATTATGTTTCCAACTATCAATTAGCTTTACTATCTCAATATCAAAATTATTTAAATTTACTTGATGAAGAAGAAAGACTTGCAGATTTAGCAACTTTTTCATTTATCGATTTGACATTAACGACTAATCAATTTATGAATTTTGAAATTGAATTAAACGATTTAATAATTAAATACTATAATATGGCCGACTCAAGCAAAGAGACTGAGACAAAAACAATTGCTATAAATATTATTCCAAAACCTTAAGTAATATTTTTACGTAAAGAAACGGAGAAGATTTATGAAAAGAAGAAAGACAGTTGAAAATACACGAAAATTTATCATGATTATAATTGGCGCCATCATCGCAGCATATGGACTAGAAGCGGTATTAATACCGAACGATGTCATTGATGGTGGCGTGACGGGTATTAGTATTATGGGAGCACACCTCTTTGATATTCCGTTAGGTGCGCTCCTCTTTGTATTAAACATTCCGTTTATTTTTATTGGCTACAAACAAATTGGTAAAACTTTTGCATTGATGAGTAGTGCTGGGATAGCAGCTCTATCTATTTCCACAGTACTTATGCATGATGTTAAAACAATTTTAGGTCCAAATGATCCACTATTAATTGTTTTATCTGGTGGTATATTACTTGGTGTTGGGATTGGGATTGTCTTACGTAATGGTGGCGCTTTAGATGGCTCCGAGATTTTAGCCGTGTTACTATCACGTAAGATTCCGTTTTCAGTCGGGGATATTATATTATTTATAAATGCCTTTATTTTCTTAGGAGCAAGCTTTATTTTTGGCTTAGAGAGCGCATTATACTCAGTTTTAACGTACTATATTGCGAAAAACGTGATCGATATTATTCAAACAGGTTTAGAAAAATCAAAAGATGTTCGTGTTGTCAGTGCAAAGTCAGAAGAAATTGGTGATGCGATTCAAGCTCGTTTAGGACGTGGTGTTACATATACAAAAGGGCGTGGAGGTTTCTCTAATGAACCCACTGATATATTAAACTGTGTCATTAACCGTATGGAAGAAAATAAACTTGTGTCGATTATTAAAGATATCGATGAAAGTGCCTTTGTAGTTATTTCTGATGTATCAGAGGTACGTGGTGGTAACTTCAAAAAACGTGATATCCACTAAATAAAAGGTAAGAAAGTAAGTCGTTCACAAACTGCACCTCAATTGTTAGATATCTAGCAGTTGTAGGTGCAGTATTTTTTATGACTAAATTTACAGTTGAAGATACATTAAGATGGGTTCAGCGGACTTAAACAGGTCTAATAGGGAAGATAGCTAACTTTTTGTAAGAGGAGTTAGCTAAATTTTAGCTTTTCTTCTCCATGACACTAATGCCAATGCCCATAAATACGACTGTCATAAATAATAGTAGGCTTAAAGGTTGTAATAACTCTACATAAGAACTAGCATTAATCGTCACACCTTTTAAAATCTCTAAACCATATGTGATTGGTGAAATATAAGATAGAGCTAAAATTACTTTAGAAGAAACGATTTCTAACGGCCAATAGGCGCCACCTAGCATCGCAAATGGTACTGCAATGAACGCCATCACTGTATTTAATTTACTAGATGACCGTTATTAAGCTTCCTTATTATTCACTTATGAGATCCAGCTCACCGACTTTCTCCTTTTCATATTTTAATCCACTAATTAGACATAAAGCTCCAACTACTACAACAGCGGTTGCGCCAAACAATGCATACTGATAACTGTTTGTATAATTGGCTAATGTTCCTGCAAGGGAAGGACCTAACATCTGTCCCAAAGCATAACCAGCTGTTAGATAACCTAATATTTGATGACTGTTCACCGGCAATATTTGTCTTGCTAATGTTGTGGCCACAGTTGTAATTCCCATAAAGGTTGCTCCAAAAATAAAAGCACTAGTGTAGAGTGTCATCGTATTTGTCGCAAATGCTGGTAAAACAATGCCTAGCCCTTGCAATAGCATAGAAATCAATAATGTCCTCACATAGCCATGTCGCTGTGCAAGTTTAGACCAAACAATGCAAGATGGGATTGCGGCAATCCCAACAACAAACCATACAAAAGCTGCATCACCATGAAAGCCTGTTGACTCTTCTGCTATTGATACGATAAATGTCCCCGTGACAATGTAGCCAAGACCCTCTAAGCTATAAGCTAAAATTAGCCACTTCATCCATGTCGTAGGTGGAAATTTTCGCATTGCTACTATCTGACTTGATTTCTGTTGTGTATGTTGAGTAACTGGCTTAATGAAAAATACGACGAATACAAGTAATATGACACTAAATAACGCCAAAGCAATCCACGTTCCATCCCAATCAAACATTGCATGAATGGGCGATACAATAATCGCACTTAGAGCAATCCCTGTGCCTACCCCACTATAAAAAAGCCCTGATAAATGTGATTTGCCATTCCCAGCTAACTTGTCGAGTACAAGGCTTGCAGCAACTACAAAAACAAATGCACTCATAACCCCTGAAATAAAACGAAGTACATACCATGCGATAATAGCATCTGTAAAGCCCATCATAGCCGTTGTCAAAATGCTAATAATGAGTGATATTTGTAAAAAGGGAAAACGCTTATCCCCTATTTGTAAGCGACCAGCCACCAATGCCCCTACTAAGTATCCTAAATAATTACTCGTTGCTAGAAAACCTGCGGTGGCACGACTAAAGGTAAAAGTATCTTGCATATACGGCAAGATAACCGTATAGGAAAAACGACCAATGGCCATGGCAATGATTAATGTAAAAATGCCTCCTACTAAATATTGAACTGTTTGCTTGTGCATATTTCCCTCTCCCCTCCCTCTCACTATAACGAAAGTTCAGATATTACAAATAGCACGAATTCGTTATAATAGATATCAAATAAACTGATGGCTGGAGGGAACTTATGAATATGAATGATCTCTTAATTTTTCGGACAGTCGTGCAATCAGGTAGCTTCTCCAAGGCGGCTGCAGAACTTAATTACACCCAATCCAACATCTCTATGAAAATACAAAATCTCGAGAACATGTATAATACAACTTTTTTTTATCGGGGACATCGAGGCATAAGCTTGACTGCAAAGGGGGAGCTATTTTTTGAGATTGTATTAAAAATGCTACATCTCTATGAAAAATCCTTTGAAATACTTCAGGATACAGAGGAAAATAGAGGACATTTACGTATCGGTTCAATGGAAACGACTGCGGCACTACACTTACCTACCTTGTTAACGACTTTTCATAAAGCACATGATCAGGTGGATATCTCTATATTGACAAGTCCATCCCAACAAAATATTGAACGGCTAGAAAACTATGAATTGGATGGTGCGTTTGTAAATGGACCCGTTTATAAAGAAAATATCCTTGCGAAGGAATTTGTTTGTGAGGAACTTGTTGTCATCACATCTAGCAAGCATAAACGAATTGATAGCCAGCGAGATTTAGAGGACAGCACATTTATTACTTTTCCTCATGGCTGCTCATATAGAGCTATTTGGGAGCATTGGTTGCGTGAAGACGGTGTGCAACCACAAAAGCGTATGGAATTTGGCACCCTCGACGGAATCATTGGCTGCGTTGCTGCTGGGCTAGGTGTAACATTACTGCCACGTGCAATCGCTCAAAAATATATGGATACTCAATCACTGTCGCTGCACATACTAGCAACAAAGCAGGCTCAAATCCCGACTTGGTTTATTTATCGCAATGACGAAGTACAATCACCTGCGCTAAAATATTTTCTAGAGACGATTGATGCATACGCCTACCCTTCGGTTTAAAGAGGGCTATCCATCTTTTTGAGGGGTCTATCCACATTTGGAGCGGTTCTATCCATCTTTTCGAGGGTTCTATCCACCACTTTTAACATCAAAGATATAGAAAAGGAGAAATAAATGGACTTATTTATCGCAAGTAATCGTCAATTACCTATCCGTTATTACGTCAATGAAGCGATTTGGATTCGTCGCGGTTGCTTAAGTTTACATCAATTAACACTGCCCTTTTTTGTAGAAATAGAAATGAAAGACCCACTTCATTTATTGAAAATTACAGAATATGTTCAAGAAGTCCAAAAACAATATAGCTATACAGAAATTCAAATTATTATTAAGGACAAAAAAATTTTAACGCACTTACAAAAGAGTCTCCCCCACTCTAATGCCAATCATATTCTCACTATTGAGCAACTAATTCACCCATGAAAAAAGGTAGCATTGCACTAATGCTACCTTACTATTTTTATCAATTTTGCCTTTAAATAATTGCGTCCGGAATCCGCTAAAAGAAGTTAAACTGTAACAGGTAGCTCGATGATAAACTGTAGCATACCGTCCGTATACTTTGCGTCAATGTTACCACCATGTAGTTCTACAATGCTTTTAGCAATAGCAAGTCCAAGTCCGGAACCTTCCGCTACACTTGTTCTGGATTGATCTTTTTTATAAAAACGATCAAATAAGTTCTTTAGCTCATCGGATGTAAATTCATCACTTTCATTAGCAACACAAATTTGAACATTCCCTTCTTTTCTTTCAAGAGAAACAAAAATCTCGCCATCACCTGTACTATATTTAATTGCATTCATTAATAAATTATCAAAAACCCTGACAATTTTTTCAGAATCTACTGTGGCAAAGATCCGCTCCTGTGAGAAATTTTTATAGAATGTACGACGGTTTTCCTCCGCTTGCGGAATCAACTCCTCAATTAATTGTTCAAGAAGTTCATTGATACATACCTCTTGTTGCCCAAGGACTATGCTTTCATTCGTTAGCTTCGTATATTCAAATAAATCATCAATTAAGTTTTTTAATTGTTCGGATTTGGAGAAAGCAATCTTTACATACTCATCCGATTGCTCCTTCGTGTCGTACCTCTCATCTCTTAACAACCGTAAATAGCCCATAATTGAGGTAAGAGGAGTCCGTAAGTCATGTGATACATTGGTGATTAATTCATTTTTTTGTTTTTCAATTTTTCGTTCCATTTCAATACTTGTCATAATTGCTTCAGCCATATGATTTACATTGTCTGTTAATACAGCAATCTCATCCTGGCCTTTTTTCTTAATGCGATAGGCTAAATTTCCTTTAGCGATTTCCATGACTCCCTCCGCCAACACCTCAATTTGATTCATTTTTCGTTTCGTTATATAGAAGAATGAAAAAGTAAATACAATAATTGCACTAAATAATGGGATAAGGCCCTCATTCGAACTCGCGATAACCATCCCCTCAGGAATACCACTGACAAAGAAATATAAGTTTTTTTCTTCTAAAGTTAATGGATAAAAGGCAATAAATTCTTCCGGGGATTGATTGATTGCCGGTATCTCGTAATTATAGAGTGGATGGTTTATCGCAAAATCCATTACATTCCTAATCTTATTATGCAAATTGATTTGTTCCTCTTCCACTTGCTTTGTTTTGTATAAAACCTTTCCGTTCTCATCGGTAACGATTACTTTTAACGCACTTTGTTTCATTTCAAGTTTTAAATTTTCTGATTCAATCATTTGCTGTATTGCTTCTAAACTATTATCATTGCTGGCTAAATCTGCGGCACTCTTCGCTTGATTATTTATTTCCTGCATCCCTTGACTATAATCAATCTTAGCTGTTTGGTTGATGTTCAAAGCAAATGAAAGAGCGGCTTTTGCTCCAAGTAAACCTAAAAATGCACAAAGAATAAAAGTTGTCAAAAGTTGTATTCTGATACTTTGCCGTACTTTTGTAAAGGCATTTATAATGAGCAATTTAAGCTTGTTTAGTATGTATTTAAATGGCTTAATGATCTTTCTCAATTTTATAACCTACTCCCCATACTGTTTTAATATATTGAGGATTTCTTGGATTTGTTTCAATTCTTTCTCGAATTTTTCGTATATGTACCATTACCGTATTTTCAGACTGAATAGCCTCTTCCTTCCAAACCTTTTCATAAATTTGCTCAGCGCTCATTACAATCCCTTGATTTCTTGCAAATAATTCAAGAATTGAAAACTCCCTTGGCGTAAGCTTCACTTTTTCATTGTTGACGATTACTTCATGCGTGTCTGTATTGATTCGCATATCACCAATTTCTATCTCATTTTCGTTCATCCTATCTAATCGATTCATTTTGATATATCTACGAAGCTGAGATTTTATGCGTGCTATTAGCTCTAATGGATTAAATGGCTTTGTTACATAGTCATCTGCCCCTAATGATAATCCAACGATTTTATCCATATCCTGAGACTTTGCAGACAGCATGATAATTGGCATCTCGGCTATTTCCCTTACCTTCATACACATTTCAATGCCATCCACGTTCGGCATCATAATATCTAGGACAATTAAATGTACTTGATGCTTCTTTAAAAGAGTTAGGCCTTCCTCTCCATCACTTGCTTCTAGAACATCATAGCCTTCATTTTTTAAATAAATAGCAATAAGATTTCTAATCTCTTTTTCATCATCAACTATAAGTATTGTTTCTTTACTCATCTAATCCCACCAATTTCAAAATATATTGTTAATCAGAATCAGCACCATAACTTGGATTTGATTTCCGCTCCGACTTGGCGCTTTCATGGGGCGTCTAATCTCCATTCTAAATACCCTCTTTGCACACAATACAGTTCCTAATTTTAACTATTTTTTAATTTTTCGTATATACAATAATAAAAACATCCTACAATACCGTCTTTAATTTTCGTCTATAAAAATAATATAAACACCCTACAATACCGACGAAAACGCCAAAATATATACCGTATTTTGTTGCTAGTATGGAAATATGTTCGATATGTTTCCCAAAGAACAAACCAAGTGAAAAGTAAATCAATGTCCAAACAAAGCCTGCTGTGTAGTAATACAATGCGTATTTTTTAAACGACATGTTGTTCATACCTACTAAGTATGGAAGTATATGTCTCACAATTGGTATGAAATAGCTTATAACTAATGCAAAATGACCATATCTATCTATTAATTCTTTTGACTTTAATAAATATTTAGCCTTGTTCTTTTTCACCAATTTATCAAGTATTTTATGACCAAACACTTTACCAAGAATAAATCCTAAGGAAAGTCCTGAAACCGCGCCAAGATAAGTTATTACAAAAGCTTTTAACACACTCATTTTTTCTAACGAAGACATAAAACCGCCGCTCATAACGATCATCTCATCAGGAAGGGGCATACCCACAATTCCTAACCATAAGCTGAAAAATAAAGCAAAATAACCATATTGCTCAATATATGATAAAAGATCATGTAATCCCATTAAACAGCCCTCACATTTCCAAGTTTGCAGCTCAGCACATAGGCAGGTGGAAGATTAATCCATACTTTTTCATGTGTAATATCCTCAAAATAGTTTTGAATAAAGGATTTCCTAACAAGTGAATATTGGAATGTAATAAATTTTCCGTCTTCTAAGCACTCCTTTACATTCCGTAAAATACGTGAGGAAACGACAGGATCCAAAGATGTAAAAGGTAACCCAGATACGACATAGTCAATTTTTTCGATATTTAACGCTGACATATATTCACATAAATCCTCAGCTGATCCATATATTACGATTATACTCGGCTCATGTTCAAATTGTTCACGTAGCTTTTCATAAAAAATCTCATTATTTTCAATAAGAATTAACTTTGTTGACTTCTCTTTTCTTTTTATTAATTCTTTCGTAAATGAACCAGTACCCGGACCTAGTTCAACAATGCATTGGGCATTTTTAAAACAAATTGTTTCGACCATTTTTTTTGCTAATTTTTTTGAACTAGGTGAAATCGCACCTATCGTTTTTGGATGTTTTATAAATTCAGTAAGGAACGTGATAAATTGCATAATTTTTCTCTCCCCGATCATTAGTAATTATTAGATGCTTTTACTATAAAGTGCATTTCTTAAAGAATTGCGGGGAGATTTCTTAAATTTTTCTTAAGAGTTTACATTATTTAGCTGTATTTATAATGGGATAACTATGATTATGTCTTTGTATCCTTGTCTTCTTTATTTTCAGAGACTACAGGATTAATAAATGAAGCACCAATGATACTAATGCTTTCCTAGGGCGTCCGATGAGCCGCTTCGCTGCAGGGTCTCGGGCCAACACGAAGTTGGTCACGAAGGCGTTATCACAGGACGTGATGGTTTTAGCCTTCGTTCCTCTATCGCTAATCCTCAAGGAGTCACCTAGTCTACACTCCAAATAGAATACGTTTTAACAAATGTCATCCACAACTTCTAGTAATAATCTACACAAAAACAAATATGGTAAATAAATAAAAATGATGGATATTATCCTATTTTTATAGTAATTTAGAGGTGTTAAATATGCAATATGTCACAATTGAAATAATTGATACTGTAGAATTGAATCAAAGAGAAAAGAGAATGTTACAAAATACTGTTTTAAATTTTGCAGCTATGAGTAATGCTATAATTTTTAATGAAGATTTAGTGATTAATCCATTGGGTGATGGAAACAATAATATTGGCGTGATTATGGTTTATGCTAAACCATTGGACGAGGAACGTGGTGAAGAGTTAAAAAAATCTTTATCAAATAGGTTCTCTGTATATTTTAAAATGAGTGATCTGGATTTGAAGGCTCAAATTAAAATGCATTGATATATTGGGTGCTTTTTAAAAAAACTATCTTTTTAGATAGTTTTTTTCAGCATAATCTATTAATTTCTCTACAAAGTATTATACCTGTCTACTTAGGAAATGGCCAAAAATACAACAAAAAAGAACACCCAAATTAGGTGTTCTCCAACTTATTTACTGTCATTTAAATCATCTGGATAAACAACTTTGTTAATTACCTCTCCATTTGATTCATCTTTAAAAATTACTGTAACTTTAAACTTCTCAGGATCCGTTCCGCCGAAAAGTTGATAATACATACCCACTATAGCAAGTCCCATTGATGACATAGCATCAAAACTACTTTCAAACTCTTCTTTATTTACAGTAAGCGTAAACTCCGAAAAAGACTTGTTATAAGTTACGTCTTTAATAGAAGTAAAATCATCACTAGTTTTAATCTCTTCTACCGTTTCTAAAACACTTTTTTCTAGCTCTTTCATCATTTTATTATGTACTGATTTAGACATTTTGTATGTCACAGAGCCGTCGTCATTTTTGATGGCTTCCTTAATTCCTTCTTTTTTTGCTTCAGTAATCGCTTTATCAATATCCTGACCTTCATAAAAGGAAGCTGGTATAGTAACTTCAACGTTTAAAAGTCCTTTATCAACTTTTAATGACTCGTCTTTAGATGTTTCTTCTGCTGTTTTTTCAGCATTATCAGTTTTCTTACCACTATCACTTTCTTTATCTTGGCTACACGCCACTAACAAAAAACCTAGTAGCAACGTCAGTGGTAATATAAGTAATTTTTTCATTATTAAAATCCCTCCTTTATAAATATACATAAGTAAAAGTAGATTTACTATACCTAAAATAAATCGCTTGCTCTTTCAGGTAGTCATCTAATTATTCAGAAAAAAACGAAAATTGGCCATAGAAACCTATTAAGCCTATTGCCAAAACATTTTCCTAATTACATTTTAGAACGTTCTTTTGAGCAGGATTGAGGTACAAATTGGAGTACACGTTAAATAAGTACCACATACTTCAACATCTCTCCCACTTTATACGACTTAAATTTCCCTTAAGAGTCAGAAAAGGTATTCAGGTAATTGGTTCTAATGATTATTTCCTACATAAAATAGTCATACATTTGCTTCCAGTAGAATAGAAACCTATATAGAGTTATTCGGAAAAATAAAGTGGGGTGTGAAAGGATGCTTAAACTAACTGATGCAAAAGAAATGGTACTCGGAATTGTGCAACATGACCCATTGTTTGTCGTAATAAAAAATACACCTTTGGAAGAAATACTTTATAATGACGACTATTTAGCGCATATTGAAAAAACAAATTATTATTCTACATCAGAAGTCGCTAGCTGGTTTGAAATAACGGATGCGATGCTTCGCTATTACATTAAACCATTTGAACAGTATATTTTTGATAATGCTTCGTATAGCCCAAACACCAATATTCGTTTGACCCTTCCTGCCATCTTAAGACTTCGCATGATTTTACTGCTAAAAGATGAACACCGCGTCAGAGGCTTAAAACTTTTACTAGGGATTGATGACAACAGTCAACTCTTCAAACATCAAATAACTGCGACAACTATGGGCACTGATGATTTAGCGAATAAAGTTGATATTCTTGGAAATGTTCTACAGCAAATGATACAAACAGGACTTTTTAATATTCTTCCAAACGAAGAACATGGATCCATTCAAGTAACGATCAATCAAGACTTTCTCGCCCAAAACATTCAATTAGTACCCTCGGAATCGGAGCTTCGAGTAGAAGAGATTCAAAAAGAAACAGCTGAACTTAAACAAGAAAATGAAAATCTACAAAAACAAATTTCCGAACTGCAAGAGCGTAGCGTAAAGGATATTGTTCAAAAAATGCGTGAGCGTCATATCGAAAATGAAATTGTGTCGACATTACGGACAGAAGCATTACAGCAATTTGCGATGGAAAATAAGGCAGGCTTTTTCAGAAAAACTTTTCGTTCCTCTCAAATTGAGATGGAAAAGGAGCAATTTGTGTTGAGTTATATTTCGAAGCACTTAGAAGAACGTTTAGAAGTAGCACTGAATAATTATTATGGAGAATAAATATCTTCAAATTGATATTACATGTAAAATTGTAATCACTATGCGGAGAACATGAAGGAGTCTTTTTAAAGAAGCCATTCATGTTCTTTTTTATAGTCATTTATTTTTTGAAAAATCGTCTTATAATCATTATAAAGAACAGTCCAAGAGGTGAATTGTATGGCAATGATCGAGGTCAATAATTTAACTAAAAAGTTTGGGGATTTTTATAGTGTACAGAATGTGGACTTACAAATCGAAAAAGGTGAAGTGTTCGGATTTTTAGGTCCAAATGGTGCCGGTAAATCTACTACAATACGGCATTTAATGGGCTTCTTACAACCCACAGGAGGACAGTGTTTCATAAAAGGATTAGATTGTCGCCAATCTACGGCTGAAATTCAAAAACTTGTAGGCTATTTACCTGGGGAAATTGCGTTTATCGATAAAATGACTGGACAACAATTTATCAAATTTATTGCCCAAATGCGAGGGTTACATGATTTAACAAGAGCTAATGAACTCATGCAATATTTTGAATTAAATGCCACTGGGCTTATTAAGAAAATGTCAAAAGGTATGAAGCAAAAACTTGGTCTCATTTGCGCATTTATGCATAACCCTGAGATAGTCATTTTAGATGAACCGACAAGTGGATTAGATCCTCTTATACAAACAAAGTTTATCGATTTTATTTTAGCTGAAAAAGAAAAAGGAACAACAATATTCATGTCCTCTCATATGATTGAAGAAATTGAAAAAACTTGTGACCGTGTAGCAATCCTTAATGCTGGGAAAATTGTTGCAACGGAAACAATTGCAGACTTAAAAAAACAAAAATCTAAAAAGTTTTTAATTGAATTTCAAAACGAGCAAGAGCTATCTCGTTTCTTAGGAGAGCAACTTAAAATTGAACAAATTGGGCCAACACAAGCCATTATCAAAGTTCAGGGTAATGTCCAAACATTACTTCATACATTAGCAGACTATAAAATTAATGACCTCGATATCATTTCACAATCACTTGAAGATATATTCATGCATTACTACGAAAGAGGAGGTACAAAATCATGAACTTTACTTTGCTAAAACACGAGGTGCTAGCTACTGTTAAACTTTTTTGTATCATTCTCGCTGTATTAATGCTCTATATCATTAGTATTGTCTATATGTATAACCCTGAGATGAGCAATACTCTTAATAAGCTTACCGAAACAATGCCTGAATTAATGTCAGCATTTGGTATGAGTAACATAGGTAATACGTTAATTGAATTTCTATCAACCTATTTGTATGGATTTTTATTGCTTATTCTACCGTTAGTTTTCATCATTATGTCGGCAAATAAACTAATTATGGGCTATATCGATAATGGTTCAATGGCATACTTAATTGCGACACCGAATACACGCTTTAAAATTGTTTTCACCCAAGCATTTTTTTTAGTTGCTAGCATCTTTACACTGCTCTCAGTAACAACTTTGGTAACAGCCCTATTTTCAGAGATTCTTTTTCCAAATAAATTGGATATAAGTGCTTTTTTGACATTAAATATCGGTCTTTTTTTCTTACACTTTGCCATTAGTGGCTATTGCTTTTTTGTATCCTGTAGTAGCAAGGATTTAAGAACCTCTTATGCGTATAGTACAGGAATTCCAATTCTTTTTTATTTAATTCAAGCGCTTAGTAATATGGGTGGTTCTTTAGAAAAGCTTAAGTACTTTACCATCTATTCATTGTTTGCACCTGAGAAATTAATGACTCAAAATAGCTCGTCTATTTGGATGCTAGGAACCTTATTTTTAATTGGGATGCTATGCTATATGTTGGCTATTCGTATTTTTGTTAAACGTGATTTGTACTTATAAATGTAAACATCTGCTTGCTTTCTTGTAGCAAGCAGATTCTTGTATAACTTATTGCTGCAAAGATGCCAAATCACCAAGGAACCGCAATAACCGAAAATGAATCATTGCTAACTCCTCCACATTTAAAACCTCATCTCCATTATTTAGCCACTCTTGAATAACACCTAAAATCGCGGATGTTAAAAAAGCTTCAAAATATTGTTGAAACTCTGGATCAAGTCCTTCTTCTCGAATAACAGAGATTCTGTCCAAAATATGATTACTAAAAACTTTCTTCATCCTCTTACTAAAAGCAGGGCTCCCCTGCTCCCCTAATATAACTCGAAAGGCTTTAGCATGCTCTTTAATATATTTAAACACTGCTATAAACGGCTGATAAAGTTGACCTATTTTTATCGTCTGAAAGGCATCTAGCGGTTGAACGTTTTTTACATAGCTTTCAAGTTCATTTAATAATTCCTGCTGCAAATCCTCTATCACTTCATATTTATCCTTATAGTGTAAATAAAAAGTTCCTCGATTAATGTTTGCAGTAATAGCAAGGTTTTTTACTGTTATTCGTTCAAAACCTACTTCCTCTATTTGTATAAGTAATGCATTTTTTATAGCTCGTTTGGTTTCGAAATTCATAATATCGTGAATAGACATTTAGAACCCCCCATTGTATTATCACTTTATTCTGATTAGTATTTAGCGATGTTGATCAATTATGCCACTGCATAATTGCGTCTGGAATCGGCATTGTGCTTAGGCCTGCAAATGTTTTTTGTGCGAAAGCGTAGCGACAGCAATGTGTTTTGTCTGAGCGAAAGCGAAGCCGTTACCTCAATGATCACAACAAGGTCAAATAGTTTGTAATTACAGTATTACCTTATTTATCGGCATTCCTCATTATTTATCTCTATCAATCTAATTTAGTAAAATGGTTATTTATAAACGGCTTACTATTTCCAATGAATTCTGGTGGTATTAGTAAGTCTTTTTGACTTAGGTAGTCTGATTTCATCTAGCTTGAAAATGTTGAAATCCAAAATCACTTAACACTTTTTAGTTATCTGTTTATTGTAATTTCCAATCCACTGCCTTAAAATTTCAGGTATCAACACTGTGTTCAGTAAAGGAGAGATGGATATATGGGAAACAATGCAATTTCATTAAACTCCATTGAAAAAAAGTTTCATCAAAAACAAGTAATTGCCCCGCTTTCCTTAGAAATTCCAAAGGGACAGCTTATTGGCTTACTTGGTCCTTCTGGCTGTGGGAAAACGACGTTAATTAAAATGATTATGGGAATGATTAAGCCCGATAATGGTAGTATTCAAGTGTTAAACTATACTGTCCCTCATAAGCAATTACTGACTGATATCGGCTATATGGCACAATCTGATGCGCTGTATTTGGATTTAACCGGTGAAGAGAACCTTCATTTTTTTGCTAAGCTTTATCGATTATCAAAAAAAGAGCGTGCGGAGCGTGTCAATTATGCTGCAAACCTTGTTCATTTAACGGATGATTTAAATAGTAAGGTGTTGAATTATTCTGGCGGAATGAAACGGAGATTATCCCTTGCAATTGCCCTTATCCAAAACCCAAAATTGTTGATTTTAGATGAGCCAACGGTTGGTATTGATCCCGTATTGAAAAAGGAAATTTGGCAGGAGTTAATTCGTTTAAAAAACGATGAGCATAAAACAATTTTAGTAACGACACATGCAATGGATGAAGCTGAGCGCTGTGACCAGTTGGCAATGCTACGCAATGGTCATATCATTGCGCATGGAACACCACATGATTTGAAAGCTCATTATCAAGCAAAAGACTTTGATGAAGTGTTTTTAAAGGCTGGAGGTGAAGCACTATGAGAATCGGCGCAATTGTTACAAGAATTATGCAGCAAATGATCCGTGATAAACGTACACTCGCTTTATTATTTTTTGCACCTCTTCTTGTGCTTTCGTTAATGTATTTTGTTTTTAATAGTAACGAACCTGAAATGACACTAGTCGTATCAAATGGTCCTGCATCAATCATTAAAAAGCTTGAAGAAGCGGATTTTCATGTTATCGAAAAAAATGATTTTTCTATTGCCAGTTTAAAAGATGAAAAATATGATGGCTGGTTAGCTTTTCATCAAACTCAATTGAAGCTCACATTATTAAATGATGATCCGTCTACAGCCAAGGCTTTAAAGATGAAGCTTTCTCAAGTTTTGCAGCCAGAACAATCTGCAATGATGAAGTTGAAAACTGAGTATGTATATGGCGATGAAAATACCGCTATTTTTGATATTTTTAGCCCGATGTTGACAGGCTTCTTTGTTTTCTTTTTCGTCTTTTTAATTACAGGTATAGCGTTGTTAAAAGAACGAACTTCAGGGACATTGGAACGCTTACTAGCGACACCGATTAAACGTTCTGAAATTGTTGCTGGTTATATGATTGGTTATGGATTGTTTGCATTTATTCAAACGACCATTATTGTTCTATTCGGGGTTTATGTCCTTGATATCGTACACGTTGGCTCCATCTGGCTTGTGCTACTAATCAATATCGTCGTCGCACTTGTATCATTATCATTAGGAGCTCTTTTATCAAGTTTTGCATCATCAGAGTTTCAAATGATGCAATTTATTCCGCTAGTCATTGTACCGCAAATTTTCTTTTCAGGTATTTTCCCACTTGATAATATGGTGGAGTGGCTGCAAAATATTGGGCGTATTATGCCACTATACTATGCCGCAGCCGCATTGAACGGGGTTATGTATAAAGGATATTCCTTTAGTGAAATTCTAGTGGATTTAGTAATTCTTGCTTGCTTCGCCCTTGTATTTATTACATTAAATATTATAAGTTTAAAAAAATATCGATCTTTATAATCAAACGGTATTGCTACAAAAAAACTATCTCTAAATACAGAATTAGCGGAATTAACGTTTAAACCGTTTACTATGACGACGTTTTGGTCTTTTTATTTTGAGCTAAATTAATTCGGATGTATGACTCTATATTATTTCATACGTAACCCCTAGATTTTTTTCTAGGGGTTATTTAATTTAAAAAAGAATCTCCAATTATAAATTTTATAACAAAAGTAACAGCATACATGAAAGCTCCTACTGAAAATACCCCCAGAAAAAAATAACCAATAAGTTTTATATTATCTTTTATTGCTCCTAACAAATCATTTAGAAATCGTTGCATAGATTTCACTCCATTCAATATTAAGAATAAAATAATTTCAATCAATTAGAACTTTTCATCTTAATAATCTGGTATTTACGCTCTTAATTGTAACACAGCAAAATATAATTGGTGAAAATAAACAAGTAATAAAATATTGTACCTTAATTGGTATTTCCCTAAATTATTTCCTTTATTTTAGTATCGAGTTTAATTAATTAGTGTTAAAACATAGGGGTTCTACTCAAAAATTAGGCAGAACCTTTTACATAGTCATTCTATAAGTTGATTGGAGTGGAGGCTGGGCGTCCCCTTGGGAATTAGCGTCACAGACGAGACCATGCAGCTCAGCGGATGTTTATTGTGCGAAAGTGTAGTGCAACGTAGCGGCAGCAACTGGGTTTTATCTGTGCAAAAGCGCAGCGACAGCAACAACGGCGGCTCATCGGACGCCTCCAGGAAAGCCCCGGCCGGAACGGAAATCAACTCTCCACGTTATGCTGATAGGTCACAAACTACCCAAAAATAGAAAATAACACCAATTTTCTATTAGCAAAGGAGCTACTATTCATCTATACTAAATTTACAGTTAGTAGTTAAATGTTTTACATCGTAAGTTAAAAAGCCTAAAAATAAAGGTGTGTAAAGATGAATACGATTATGGAAATACAGAATATTTCTAAACAGTATAGAGGTAAGAAAATTTTAGAGAATGCTACATTTTCTATTTGTGCCAATCAAATTATAGCCCTAGTAGGAAAGAATGGGTCAGGTAAGAGTACCCTTCTTAAAATTATTGCGGAATTAGTCGATGCTGACAGTGGTTCTATAGTGAAACATCGACAATCTTTAAAAATTGGCTATGTGCCAGAAGTGACCCCTTCACATATTTTGTTTACGCCTGAAGAATATCTTTATCATATGGGCAGTATTCGAGGCATGGCCAAAAAACAACTACAGCTAAAAATAAATGAGTTACTTGAATTATTTCATTTACAGGATGCTCGTAACATTCGTATTGTTAATTTTTCTAAGGGTATGAAGCAAAAGATTATGATTATGCAGGCAATGCTTGAAGACACAGATCTATTAATCTTAGATGAACCGTTATCAGGACTCGATCCTAAGGCCCAAAGTGACTTAGAAGAAACTCTCTCTATTTTAAAGGACAAAGGGTTAAGTATCGTTTTAACATGTCACGAAACAAAATTACTGCAACATCTTGTTGATACAGTACTTGTTATTCAAAATAATAAGGTCATTCAAGCTGAATCATTCAATAAAAATGATATAAAGAAAAATAAATTAATTTTTGAAATATCCAGTGATAAATTATTGGACAACCTATTACCTTTTCTTAAAATTCAACATCAAAGTCTTTTAAATAATGGTTGTCATGAGGTCATTACCGTTATTAAGACAGAAGATACTGATCAAGTATTATTGGATCTCCTACAGAAAAAAGCCTCTATTAAACAATTAATCCCAATTAATCAGAAGGAGGAACAATTTTATACCCATTTTTAAGGAGGAATAGACGCTGCCATGACTAGTTTATTGCGCTATCATTTTATAAATTATTTAAGGACCTATAAATATGTTCCACCCTTTTCAATTTTTATTTTATGTCTCGTTGTCAACTATACCTTTACCCCAAATCCTATATTAAATAGCTATTCGTTTACAGCTATTATTCTCTTTTTTCTAATGGGATGGTTTACAGTGACACTATTTCACGCCGAAGACGAAGGACAAAAAGTAATAACAACACTTCATGCCAAAAGTCGCACACAATATAATTTAGGAATTTTTATAATTTGTGTACTCATTGGTTTATTCTTAAGCTGTGTATCAGTGATCTACCCTACTCTAATTGGCGCCTTTGGAGAAAAACCAAAATTTATACATCAATTACTAGGATTTCTCTCTCATTTTAGTTTAGCTGTACTAGCTATCGCACTTTCAGCTATTTTTACGAGAGAACTCGTTAAAAACAAGCAAAATACTTGGTGGGGTGTACTTGCCATTTTAATTGTATCTGTCGTCATCGCTACTTTAAAAGAGTCAATTCTGCAGATCAAGGGACTAATTTGGCTGCTTCCACCTGTCCGTCTTTCATTGGAAATGATGACTTCAGAAGATTCAATAACGTCAATACCGACCATTTTTTATTGGCGATTTGCTTGGATTTTCGTCTATGCAAGCTTCGTCATCATGTTGTTCTTCCTCCTATCAAATCGAAAAAGGAGGTAAATTTCTAAAGAAGGAGAGTTCTTATGGTTAAAAAAAAACAAGGTGCTAATTATAGAAGATGAAAGTGCTATTGCAAATATCATAAAGGACTACTTAAGCGTCAACCATTTTGAACCTCATATCGTTAATACTGGTCATGAGGCAGTCCAATATATGAAAGAAACCTATCCTGACTTTATTATTCTTGACCTTTCTCTCCCGGATTGCGATGGTATCGAATAACTTAACAGAGCAATATAGCAAAGATATCTTTACGAATATCAATATTGAAAATCAATTACTATACATTAATGTAATAGATAATAGTAATGGGATATTGCCTTAAGATATGCCTTTTATTTTTGAACGCTATTTCAGAGGTGCTCAAGCTACAAGGGAGACAGCTGTGAAAAATGAAGGAGCCGGGCTCGGATTATCTATTTGCAAGCATATTATGGAGGCTCACAATGGTTCCATTTCATTTAAGAATAGGCAAAATGTAGGAACAACATTTACATTAACTCTTCCTATTATTTAAATTTCTCAAGAGGATAATTTCGAAAAATTAAGAATATAAGTAATGAAAGTGAGAAAAAAATGGGAGAGTGAAGACATGATTCATGACATAGGGGAGTATGTAAAATATTTAGATGGTGTTCATAAAAGAACGATGCAATATATCAAGGCAATACCTGATGAACTTTTAGATTGGAAGCCTTCTGAAGATAAGTTTTCTATAGGTGATTTATTGCGACATATTGCATCATCTCGTTTAATGTTCCTCGGAATATTTGAAGACGGCTCGTGGACGTACGCAGGACATGATACTAGTAAGGGAGCTTCTCTTGAGGATATTTCAAACTATTTAGAGTCATGCCAAGTTAAATTAACAGAGGGTTTATTGAAAATTGGCAACGATTTGTTGTTAAAAAAGGTTTTAACCCTTCATGGTCATGAAGTAAGTGCTTGGAGAATACTTATATCGATTCCCGAACATGAAACCCATCATCGTGGACAAATATCTACATATTTACAAATGAATAAGGTTGAACCGCCCCAAATTTTCGGATTAAAAATTGAGCAGGTAAATACAAAATAATTTATGAAAAAGCTTTGGACATGGTTTTTGGGAATTTTTCGTGCGTTAAATGATGTTGCCACTATATAATAGAAGAAATTCAAACTAGATTGGATGTGATGACATGGAAACAGTTCATATTCCTATCAATGCTGAACATATTATTAGTACCTCTAGTAAAGGCGATCAATCGAAATGGCGTATCGGCAATAAGTGGGTCAAACAAAATACACGAGGTTATGAGGGGCAAGCAGAAGTATTAGCTTCCCTTATTCTTGAATGCTCAACTCTTGATCGCTCTAAATATATCATCTATCAGCCATGTATCATTCAATTGGCTGACGGTGAACAATTTGAAGGCTGCTATTCACTCGATTTTCGTGGTACAAAACAGGAAGTGACACTTGAGCGCTTGTTTGAAGCAAATTTTAGCTCTACTGACTCTATTACAAATAACAAAACACTTTCTACTAAAGAAAAATTCGAACAATTAATGGCTCAGGTTGAGCAGTATACAGGACTCGTTGTACATTATCAAATTGCACAACTATTCGCTTTTGATGCCTTTATTCTAAATGAAGATCGGCATACAAATAATATTTTATTTTTATACGATCCAAAAGAAAAAACTTGGGAACTAGCGCCTATTTTCGATAACGGGCTTAGCCTATTATCTGATGAAAAAGACTATCCACCTGGCAAACCTTTAACGATTTTAAAGAGAAAAGTAAAGGCAAAACCACTGAATTCATCTTTCACAAAACAACTTGCTCTTTACGAAGGACCACCCTTTATTGATAAGGAGAAATTAGTAGCGACAATTGAAAAATCACCGTACGATTTTGGACGTGCTAAGGAAGTATTACTTTCACAGTTGCGTGATCCAGTTTTGAAACATTTATTCATAGAAAGAAGTGAAGCTATTGATTGATTACATGACTTTTGATGTGATGTGGATGGATGACATTATTGCACACGTTGAGTTAAAACCGTCTGATGGTGGCACACCATATGTCATTAACTATATTGAAGATTTTAACAAGCAATTTTCACCGACGATGGAGGGGCATATAACCTTAGAAGAACTGGAACGTTGGCTAAAATGGAGAACCTTCCCCCCTACTCGGGTCAACGCAAAAGAATTACTGGCTTCACTAGATATGCAAACCTATAATCGCTGGGGCATCGTGAGGAAAACACATGGTGTAATGGCAGATGATGAAATTTGGATTCGATTTAAAGGCGAAACGCTCACCCATCGGGATGTCTGCTTACGTAAGGATCTATACTATCCTGAGAAACCAAATTTTCTAGAATTTCAATAAGTTAACTTTAAAAAAAGTTGCTCAATAAAAAAGAGCAACTTTTTTATTAACATTTTGAGTTAAAGAAGATATTTTGTTCGTTACCCATTATTTTTGTAGATTTATTACAATCGGTGCAAGGGTTAATTCCTTATAATTGACTACTTCCATTGGTAAGTTTCTAGTAACTGATTTACCGAATGCAACCTTTTCTTCGGTTTGTTCACCTACATTTTCCGATGATTTGATGAGGCGAATAAACCAACCTGAGCTGCAATATCCTTTGAGTTCACTCCAATGACAACTTCATTATAAATATTTCTCGATCTATATCATCAAGTGTATTGATTAACTTCAGTAACTTCTGAGAAAAAATCTTCTTCAGAAAAGACCGCAATATTATTTCTTCTTAGTAATGCAGTTGTTACGCCAACGCCAACTAATTTTGTACCATTGAAATCCCCGTTGTAAATCATTGCACTGCCACAGGATGGACTATACTCTTTTAAAATAACTTTAGTCGCACCTAGTTCTTGTGCTTTCTGTAAAGTTACATATGCGCCATTTACATAAAGCTCCGTGACATCACGGCCAGATTTTTCAACTACTCTCACTTTTCCATCAAGAATATCTTCACCATCTCCACCAACAATTTCAGCAGGCTCACGAGGCGTTGAAAAACCTCCCATAAGTTCAGGGCATACAGTTACGGCCTTATTTTCTAACACAAGTTTTTGTATTCTTTCATCTAAACTATCTGTTCCGTTATAACGTACCTTTAATCCTGCTAAGCAAGAACTTATTAAAATCATATGTGCACCTCGTTTTTTAGCAATATCGTATAAGTAAAACTTTAGCTTATTAAAAGAGTCTGTCAATAGTTTTTACATGGCTTATGTTACCTCCTTTACCTACTCTATTATCTAATATTGATTTTTTAAAACCAGTTATTATTATTAGTAGGGCAACCATTTCACTGGGTTGTGCTACTATTTATTATCTATATTTTCATTTCATCGTTTAAAAAGGAGGAAAAAGACTTGGTTGAATTCACAATTTGTTTTCTTAAGAAGGGTGACCAAATATTATTGTTGAATAGGGATTTTCCTGAATGGATGGGGGCTTGGAATGGTGTAGGTGGAAAGATTGAGAAAGATGAAACTCCACTGGCTGGTGCATTACGAGAAATTAAGGAAGAAACGGGCATTGTACTGCCGGATATTACATTCAAAGGAAAAATAACATGGACTGATGGAATGACTGACTTTGGTTGTATGTATGCTTTTATTGCTGAGTTGCCAGAATCCTATCAATATGTGACACCGATTAAAGTTGCAGAAGGCATTTTAGATTGGAAAGATCTATCATGGATTTTCCATCCTAAAAATGTAGGAATAGCAGATTTAAAATATTACTTACCGCAAATGCTAGAAGAAACAGCTAACTATGAATACATATTTACATATAAAGATAGTGAATTGATTGATATTACGAGTATCCCATTAGTGCTTACTGTCTAAATATAATAAGCCTCGTAAACGCTATAGTATCGTTTACGAGGCTTTACTAATTATTTTCTTTGTTGCGCAAATCGCATTCTGCACATCGACCAATTCAATGTTGTTTTTTGAATTTCATCATGGATGTTCCATAGGCTATCGACTAAGCGTAATTCAACATTACGTTTAACCATTTCCTCAAATAGATTTGCTACTTCAAATTTAGCAATAGGATATTGTATTGCTTCACTTGTATAATACCAGCATGTAATCGTGCGTGAAATACTGTTATATCACTTTCCTCACTGACATGATATATGCGTAAATGTTTCCGCTCCTTATTTTCTTAATTTGAGGACTATGAAATTCTGTATATTGATTCCAGCGTTTGTCGTTACTGTTCTTGCCATACTATTCACTCATTTCAGTATAGCATTGTAACATTACCTTTTAAGTAAAAACACAAGCCAGAAACCCCTAACCGGATTTCTAGCTTTTCTAATTTAAGGACTGGATTGAGTTTTGATAGGCAATGCATTGTCTAATGTGGTCTGTCGTTTAACAGTGATCCATCTTCCACCTATCTATTATGCCTCGATATAATTGCGCCCGGAGTTTTAGGCAAACAGAAGTTTTTGCACGAAAGCGAAGCGGCAACAGCATGATGTTGGTCAATCAGGCGTTTCACAGGATGTGAAGTTCTATTTCAGCAGATGTCTTTTGTGCCGAAAGCACAGCGACAGGTACAGGTGTTTGGACACCCGCTGAAAAATAACTTAAATCAGCATTCCTTATGTGTCTTAGAACGCTTGCATATTACAACCGCAGAACAACAGAAATCGCTTTGGCTAGCATCTATCATTTTGAACTATAGTAAAAAACGTACAGGTTCCTCTAAATAGCCTGCCACACTACGCATAAATGCACCTACTGGCTCGCCATCTATAACACGATGATCAAATGTGCAAGACAGTGTCATGGAATGGCCAATTTGTATCGTATCTTCTACTACGATTGGCTCTTTCACAATTTTATGAAAGCCCAAGATTGCTACTTCAGGATAGTTAGTAATCGGCGTCGCAAATATCGCCCCGTCCTTACCTGTACTAGAAATTGTAAAAGTACTACCTGTTAAATCTTCAACCGTTGCTTTTTTAGAAAGAACCCTTGCCAATAAGCTTTCTAGCTCTTCTGTAATTTCAAAAATACTTTTTTTATTTGCATGCTTTATCACTGGCACAAGTAGACCGTCTGAAGTAGCAACTGCAACACCAATATGAATATAAGGTAAAATCACAAGTGCTTTTTGGTCTTCATCTACCTTGGCATTAAACTGCTCATGTTCCTGTAAAGCTGTCGCAACTGCCTTAATAAAAAAAGGTAAGTAAGTTAGTTTTTTGTCCTTCATTTCTGGCAGCTGTTGAACACTTTTCTTAAAAGTCACTAAATTCGTCACATTAATTTTTTCCATTCCGGTGCATAATACTGCTTTGGAAACGGCTTTTTGCATATTTTCAAAGATTGCTTTACGCAAGCCACGAATAGGGATGATTTTATTTTCATTAGCTTCATCTTCACTTCGTTTTGACTTGTTTTGAGCCAGTGCTATCGCGGATGATGATTGTTTAGCATGTTCATCTAAATCACATCGCAACACCCGTCCGTTTGGTCCACTTCCTTGTATTTCTTCAATATTAATGCCCATAGTGCGCGCTGCTTTTCTAACTGAAGGGGCTGCCTTCACCCTTCCTAATACCGAAAATTCAATCTTTTCTTCCGGCATACTCTTCTCTTTTTTCTCTCCAAGTGGCTGTGTTTTCTGAGTTGGTGACGAATCAGAGGTTTTACTAAATTGACAAAGCAGGCTACCTACCTTAATGGTATTTCCCTCCTCGCACCCAAGCTTCTCAATTACCCCCGTAATTGGAGCTGTAATTTCTACAACGGCTTTATCGGTTTGAACCTCAACTAACGGCTCATTAATCGCTACTTTTTGCCCTTGCTTTACAAACCAGCCAACAATTTCTGCTTCATGTAAACCTTCCCCTACATCAGGGAGTAAAAAATCATACATTACTATCCCTCCCTATTCTTTCATGACATTTTGAACTGCACTTACAATGCGCGCTACGGTTGGCATCCATTCTGCCTCAATGCTCGATACTGGGTACGGTGTATCATAACCTGTGACACGTAAAATCGGTGCGTGCATAGCATACATACAGTTTTCGGCAATAACTGCTGCGATTTCCGCCCCTACACCGCCTGTTTTTGCCGCTTCATGAACAACGACTAGTCTGCCAGTTTTATCTACCGACTGAATGATGGTTTCATAGTCAATAGGTGAGATTGTTCGTAAATCAATGATTTCCACGGACACACCCTGCCCTTGTAATTGAGCTACTGCCTGTTTAACCGTTACGACACTTGGACCATATGTAACGATGGTCACATGCTCCCCCTCTTGAACAATCGACGCCTTACCAATAGGCACTTCATAATATTCTTCTTGTACTTCCTCTTTTATCGTTCGATATAGCTTCAACGGCTCTAAGAACAATACTGGGTCTGGATCTTTAATCGCCGCTGCGAGTAACCCTTTAGCATCGGAAGGCGTACTTGGCATGACTACCTTTAAACCTGGTGAGTGCAGAAACAATGCTTCTAAACTATCTGAATGTAATTCAGGTGCATGAATCCCTCCTCCGTACGGTGCTCTAACAACCAGTGGCACGGTAACTGTGCCTTCCGTTCGAGAACGAAGGCGTGCGGCCTGTCCTACCATTTGATCCATCGCCTCATAAATAAATCCTAAAAACTGTATCTCTGCTATTGGTTTAAGTCCTCTAGTGGCTAAACCTACTGCAGCTCCGATAATTGCAGACTCAGCAATCGGTGTATCAACTACACGCCTTTCTCCAAAACGTTCTATGAGCCCATCCGTCACACGGAAAACTCCTCCATTTTTTCCGATATCCTCACCGAGACAGAGGATTGTTTCATCATTTTCCATTGCTTGGGTTAAGCATGTATTGATTGCCTGTACTATTGTCATCTCCATCATTACACCTCTCCTCTTTCTTGCAATTGTCTTACTAAGTTTTGAGGCATTGTTTCATACGTTGCTCTTAGTACTTTTGGAATCGTTGTCTTTTCGATTGTAAGTGCCTTTTCATAAGCTTTTAAAACGATTTCTTCGCAGTCATTTAACAGCTCCTCCTCTTGCCTCTCATCCCATAGCCCAGTTGTAATAATAAATTTTTTCATTCTTTCTATAGGATCATTTGTCAGCCATTCCTCAACTTCAGCTTGGTCTCTATATTTCGTCGGATCGTCTGCAGTTGTATGCGGTCCTTGGCGGAATGTAACAGCTTCAATCAGCACAGGCTCTCCATTTTTAGCTTTTTCTATAGCAAGCTTCGTTGCCTCATAAACTGCTAATACGTCATTGCCGTCTACTCTAATTCCTGTAATCCCATAAGCCAACGCCTTTTGTGCGATTGATTGGCTAGCGGTTTGTTTATGAATTGGATTACTAATTGCCCATTGATTGTTTTGAATAAAGAAAACCACTGGTAATTTATATACACCCGCAAAATTTAATGCTTCATGGAAATCGCCCTCAGAGGTACCTCCATCACCCATATAAGCAACCGAAACACTATCTTCCCCTTTATATTTACTAGCCCATGCCCCACCTACCGCATGTAAAAATTGCGCTCCAATAACGATTTGAATAGGAAAAATAGATAAATCAGTTAAATGCTGCCCAGCCATCTTACCCATTGTGTAACAAAAGAACTTATCGATAGGCATCCCGTGAACAAATGAAGCCGCAATATCTCGGTAACTAGGATAAATCCAATCATTCGAATTCAATGCGTAAGCGCTTCCAACTTGTGCCGCTTCTTGCCCTCTAATTGGCGGATATGTTTTTATTTTACCTTGGCGTTGAAATTTCAATGCAATCCCATCAAAGATTCTTCCTTGTACCATATGTTTATACATTTCGATACATTGCTCATCTGTGGCTGTTCTTTTAAAGAAAGTTTCTGAAAGCGAACAATCTTCCTTCAAAACTGACGCGGTGTCAATTTTTAAACATGATTGATTTAACCACATTTCAACTCCGCCCTCTAAACATGACTGATTTAACCACATTTCAATTCCTCCCATATATCGTTTTTATTATTAATATCGTTATTTTAATTATAGGCAAGGAACCGACGCCACGTCATTAGCTAATTTTGTTATTATTTAGCTTTTTTTACACTTTAAACAGAATTATTTAAACAAACCGAACGTATACATTGTTGCCACATCACGCGCAATTTCCTCAATCGGAATGTCCGTTTTGCCCAAAATAATTTTCCATAAATACCGCTCTCCAATGTAATACAACGAACCCGCAATAACCTCCGCATGATAATTTTCATTGCGAATCAGCCCCAGCTGTCGAACAATTTCTACGTTGGCTGACACCCTTATAATAAATTGATCCGTGATTGATTCCCATTTCTCCCCAATTAACGGGGACACTCCTTTCGCTTCATGAATCAATCTAAATATTTCCTTGTTTTCAACTGCCAAGGATAAGTAATTATATGTATTTTTAAACGTAAAATTAAAAGCCTCTTGCTTATTTTTCGGCGTATAATTTAGTTCTGCAATTTTATAGAATGGACTCATGACATCCTCAATTAAAGTTGCCAAAACTTCCTCTTTTCCTAGGTTAAAATGAGAATAAATCGTCCCGTAACCTAGCCCTGCTTCCTTGGCAATTAACTTGATTGTCGTTTCCTTATATCCATTTGCTAAAAAAACATTTTTTGCCGCTACTAATATTTGTGCTTTTGTTCGCTCACGCTTATCCACCTAATATCCCCCCAAATTTTCGTTTACCTAAACATAATGAATAATTCCTTTTAAAGTCAACTTTTAGCTAATATTTAATCCAAAACCATCTATTTTACTATCCTTTCAACATAAAAAATTAAAAACCGCTGATTCTATTCCCTCATTCCTTCATAAAATAGTAAATACGTCTTTTGCGCACATCCTATTTTTTTATATTATGTAGATAGAGGTCGCCATCTTTAGTAAAAACACAAGCCAGAAATCTCTAATCAGATTTCTGGCTTTTCTAATTTAAGAACTGGATTGAGTTTTGATAGGCAATACATTGTCTAAGGTGGACTGTCGTTTAACAGTGATCCATCTTCCACATAACATGACAATCAATGCAAAAAATACGATGACTCCTGCAAATACAAGCGCCGCCTTATAGCTACTATAAACTGCCACAAGCTGACCCGCGATAATTGGTCCGATAATTTGTCCAAAGGCATAAAATGTTGTTAACAATGATACGACTGGACCGCTTTGTGTTGGGAATAGTTGACGTGCATAAGACGTCGTTAACGTCACAATGCCTACAAATGTTAAGCCGAATAAAAATGACGATAATAATACGCTCCATACTGTTTGTGAAAATACTGGTAACAAGATGCCGAATACTTGCAATATGTATGCCACAAACAAAATTTTAATTGCTGAAAACTTTTCTAATAACACTGTCCAAACTGGTGCTGATGGTATGGCCGCTACCCCTACAATGACCCAGCTATACGAAGAGTATGCTTGCAGTGAGGGAATATTATGAATGATATCCACTAAAAAAGTACCAGTGATAATATAGCCTAACCCTTCAAAGCCATATGCGACGATCAACCATGGCATAAAGCCCTTTGTCATTTTGGTATCAGAGGATTTTACGGATTTCACACTATCCTGTACATGCAAATCTCGCCAAAGTATACATGTTATCACTAAAAAAACAGCAGATAAAATCCCTAAGCCGATCCATGTACCTTGCCAAGCAAAACGTGCTTCAATAGCAGGGACTAATAAACCTGAAATAGCAATTCCTAATCCGATACCACCAAATAAATAGCCTGACCATCGTGTAAGTGAATGCTTTGCTAAATAATCCATAATAATACTACATGTTAATACAAAAATAAGTCCCCCTGTAATGCCCGCAATCAGACGAAGCACAAGCCAAATACTATATATTTCAATGATTCCCATAAGAACAACAGAAAGGACATTCAAAACAACACTTAACAATAAAAAGTTCTTCTTTTGGCGATTGATAAATCCTGCCCACAAAGCGCCTATGAAATAGCCAATATAATTACTCGATGCCAAAAATCCTGCAACTTCAAACGAAAACCCAACATCATGACGCATAAATGGCAATATTGGTGTGAATGCAAACCGGCTAATCCCCATTGCCACTACAAGTAATAGCACTCCACCAAATAAAATTCCGATGTGCTGTCGATTCATCATGTCCCCCACCCCCTAAAAACTTTTTGTAATTAAAAGGATACAGAGTGAAAATTAATAAATCTAATATATAATTTATATAAAAGGATAAAAAATTCTTATAAGAGGTGGGATACATAATGAATTTACATGCTCTTAGATTATTCACAAAAGTAGCTGAGCTCAATAGTGTTTCTAAGGCAGCGCAAGCTCTAATGATTAGTCAACCTGCCGTTACCATTCAAATGAGAAATTTGGAAAAAGAACTAGGCTTAACGCTTTTAGAATCAAAAGGTCGAGGAATTACCTTAACACAGCATGGGGAATTTTTATTTAAACAGGCTCAGCGACTATTTGATTTAGAATTGGATATTGAAAACAAACTAGAACAATTAAAAAACACAGGTAATGAGGAATTAGAAATTGCTTCTACCCATGTTCCATCCCATTTTTTATTACCAAAATGGCTCGCAAAATATAAACAAGCCTATCCGACAACTAATATTCACATAAAAACCGCTAATTCCCAACAGGTTATTGAAGAATTACTTCACTATAAGGCCGATATGGCTTTTATCGTAAAAGAGGATGGTCATCATCCAGATATTAATTACCAATTTCTCATGAATCTCGATTATTGGTTTATCGTCCCATATGGTCATCCGCTGGCAGAACAGAAAGTGACATTAGCGGAATTAATGCAGCAGCCATTTGTTTCACGCGAAGATGGTAGCTCTACGAAAGAATATTTAAACGCTTTATGCAAGGTTCATAAAGTCACACCACCACGAGTAGGGCTACAACTGGACGGCATCAATGAATCCATTTACGCCATTGCAGCTGGATATGGTACGATGCTAGCTCCATCCATCGCAGCTTCTAGCTTTATTCAGCGACAGCAAGTAGCACGAGTGTTTATAAAAGACATCGATATCCAGCGTCCTATTTATCTTTGCACAAGAAAAAATGAACAAAATACCTCTTCGACCTTTAATACTTTTATTAACATCATCAATAACTCAATTTCATAACAGCCTCTTTTCAAAAGTTTGAACTACACAAAATTTGTACAATAACGAAATGATGTGTAGTTTTTTTATTTTCAAAAATTGTACTATATCTCATAATCTCATCACCATGGGATTGATATCCGCTCTGGCCGGGCTCTTTCCTGAGTGCGTCTGGGGGGGCACGAAGGCCTTATCATAAGACGTGATGCTTTTAGCCTTCGTTCCTCTAATGCTAATCCCTAAGGAATCGCCGAATCTCCACACCAATCAACTAAATGGCATACGCTTTACAAATGTCATCCTAACTTTTAGCAATGATTCATCTTAATGCTTGTAAAAGTTGTAAAAAAATAGTGAAATCTGTTCAAAAAGTCTGCGCTTCCCCTATTAATATTCGTTTTTTTTATAGACGAAACAGTTTTGATGACCTATAATAATCCATACATTCATCAATATACGAACATTAAGGTGGTTTTTATGACTGAATATACGTTAATTTTCAAAGGGACAGCTTTTTCAAGTAAGTCTCCTACTGAAGTACAAATTTTAAAGGATTATTTATTCTTCATTAATGCTGACGGGATGATTGAGAAAACAGTAGCTCCTGAGCATCCAGATTATCAAAATTTGCTAACTACATATCAGCTTCAAAAAAATTTTCATCAATTAACTGACGGACAATATTTCCTACCAGGCTTTGTCGATTTGCATGTACATGCACCGCAATGGGCACAAGCTGGAACTGCATTAGATATTCCACTTTATGACTGGCTGAACACATACACCTTCCCTATCGAATCCAAATTCTCCGATATAGAGTTTGCACAAGAGGTCTATGAAGATTTAGTAAGTAATCTTCTTGCAAACGGAACGACTACATCGCTCTATTTTGCAACTGTCCATAAAGAAGCAAGCCTGCTATTAGCGAAAATTTGTGCTGAAAAAGGGCAACGAGGTCTAGTTGGGAAAGTTGTGATGGATGATCCTGAACAAAATCCAGACTATTATCGAGATGCAAATACTCAGACTGCACTAAAAGATACAGAAGAATTTATTTTAGCTGTGAAGGAATTAGCTAAATCAACGAAACAAGGTGTTTATCCAGTTGTAACACCAAGATTTATTCCAAGCTGTACAGACGATGCTTTAAAAGGTTTAGGAGAATTAGCTGCTAAACACAATACACATATCCAGTCACATTGTAGTGAAAGCGATTGGGAGCATGGCTACGTACAGGAACGATTTAAGAAAAATGATGCCTTTGCCTTACATGATTTTGGTCTATTAGGTGATAAATCTGTAATGGCACATTGCAATTTCTTAAATGATGATGATGCACAGCTATTTGCTGAAACAGGCACAGCGATTGGTCATTGTCCAATTTCTAATGCTTACTTTGCAAATAGCGTCATTCCAATTGCTCGCTTCCAAGCAAAAGGCGTAGATATCGGATTAGGGTCAGATATTTCTGGCGGTTTCTCACCTAGTCTATTCGATAATGCTAGACAAGCAGTCATGTCATCTAGAATGCTAGAAGACGGTGTCGATACATCTCTTCCTGCTGAAAAACGAGGTGTACCAAATTCACGTATTACGATTAATGAAGCATTTTATTTAGCAACAGCAGGTGGTGGAGAAAGCTTGAGCCTACCAATTGGTCGATTACAAGAAAACTACACGTGGGATGTACAAATCATCGATACTAACATACCTTCTGCAAAACTTCCTATTTTTGATAGCAAGGAAGATTTACAGGATATCTTCCAAAAAATTATGTATCTTGTGCGCCCTGAAAATATCCGTGAAATTTGGGTACAAGGAAATATGGTTCACGCTAGAGCATAAATAGAAATTCTAAATTTTACAATTTTGAGGTGTACATCTTAGTGGAAACGCAACATAACAAATTAGCTAACGATAAAATGAAAACTCAGCAGTTAACAGTTTTACCAGATGAAAAGGTATCACTCGGTCAATCTACCTTACTTGGTTTACAGCACGTCATGGCGATGGATGTCTACGTAGTACCTTTCTTAATTGCCATGTTAATCGGTCTACAATCAGGCCAATCAAGCGCATTGATTCAATCGACCTTCATTGCGGCCGGGATTGCAACGATTATTCAAACTCACTTTTGCATGAAGTTACCGATAGCACAAGGTCCTTCATACGTTCCAATCGGTGCCATTGTAGGTATTTATGCAGCAAGTGGCAGTGGAAATCTTGGTTGGAGCACTGTGCTAGGTGCAAGTTTAGTCGGTGCCATCTTAGTTATTATTTTAGGTTTTACAGGTATATTCAATAAAATCGTGAAAACGTTCATTCCACCAATTGTCGGAGGGACAATTATCTTTGTGGTCGGTCTTTCATTAATGCCTGTAGGTTTAAGTAATAACATTTTTAATGCGGCAGGTGCATCTATTAACCAAAACATCAATTTAGCTTTAACTTCAGCTATCGTTCTAATCCTTTGCGTTATGCTAGGTTCTGTTTTTAATAAAAAAGGCCGCGTATTTCGTATCGCTTCAGTAATCATCGCTTTAATCGCAGGTTGTATTGCTGCAAATATTATGGGTGTTTTAGATTTATCAGCTGTATCACAAGCAAAATGGTTTAGTATGCCTCAAATTCCATTTGTAGATTTTAGCTTCACGTTTAATTTTTCAGCCATCATTACAATGGTGATTATTTATATCGTTTTAATGGCCGAAACAACAGGTACATGGTTTGCAGTGAGTAACGTCATCGATAAACCATTAACTGATAAACAAATTAATCGAGGCGTTATTGGCGAAGGAATTGGTTGTTTCATCGCATCATTACTAGGCTCAACTCCTGTCACTGGCTATTCAACAAATGCAGGTGTGATATCGATTACAGGTATCGCAAGCCGACGTGTTTTTATTGCTGCCGGTTTTTGGTTTATCTTGTTCGGCTTCTCTGGTAAATTAGCTGCTCTTATTTCTGCTATTCCTTCAGCAGTTATCGGTGGTGTATTCGTTATCGTTTGTGGCATTATTGCCATCAGTGGTTTACAAGTAATGAAAAATGAAAACATTGGTGAAAAGGAAATGTATGTAATCGCAGTGCCAGTGATTTTAACATTAGCTCTAACATTACTTCCTAAAGATTTCTTATACTCATTACCAACAACAGTTCAATACTTATTCGGCTCTCCAATAGCAACAGCTGCTATAGTAGCCATATTGTTAAACAAAGTATTACCTAGTACGAAATAGCTTTTTAACTAAAATGCACAATACTCCTACTCTATTAGGAAATTGTGCATTTTCTTATATCAATTATGCCTAGGCATAATTGCGTCCGGAATCGGCTTTGTGCTTAGGCCTGCGTGACGCAGGTCAGTTAGCCGTTATCGCATGAATGCGATGATCTTAGGCTAACATCCTATATGAATTCCTTTCCTATTCCATGACATCCGCCGGAGGCTTAAACTTCTTTCAACAGGTGTTTAGACACCCGTTGAAAGAAGTTTAAATATTTTCTGAAATTTCTGTCCAACCTCCTTTTATTTTGTTATACTAGAGTAAAAAAGTAGGGATTAAAATGATTTACGATGTGATTGTAATTGGTGCAGGATCGATGGGGATGGCAGCTGGCTATCATTTAGCAAAAGCAGGAAAAAACGTCTTGATGCTTGATGCCTTTAATCCTCCTCACGAAGAAGGTAGTCATCATGGGGAAACACGAATTATTCGCTTTGCGTATGGTGAAGGTGCTAGCTATGTACCTTTTGTTAAAAGAGCAGGTGAATTATGGAGAGAGCTTGAAACGTTAACGGATGAAGCTTTATTCTTACAAACAGGTGTAATAAATGTCGGTGAAGAGACCCATACTTTTATTCAAAATGTAAAAACTAGTGGAAAGCTCTATGATTTAGCATTAGAGCAGTATTCTGCGGCTGAGGCAATGGAGAAATGGTCTGGATTATCCTTACCTGAAAACTTTGTTGCTTGCTTTGAGCCTACTGCTGGTGTCCTTCGTGTAGAAGCCTGCATTAGTGCTTATAAAAAATTAGCCATTGAGGCAGGAGCAACCTTACATACAAATGAAAAAGTGCTGAACATCAAAGCTGGAGAAATTGTCCGTGTCCAAACAGCAAATAATACATACGAAGCTAAACATTTAATTGTGACAGCTGGTGCTTGGGCAACTGAGTTACTACAAACAATGGACATCGCCATCCCTGTAACACCGACTCGAAAAACATTTGCATGGTTTGAGGCTGATGAGGAGCTTTATCGTGAAGATATTTTCCCGGCCTATTGTTTTGAATTTGCTGATTCCGCATACTATGGTTTTCCAAGTATTGATGGGGCAGGTCTGAAGCTTGGAAGACATGATGGCGGTGAGACTATCAATCCAAACGATCCGCTACGCCCATTTGACGAACAGGATGCAATAGATTTACAAAACTTTATTAATCGGTTTATGCCTCAGCACGGTGCGTTAAAATTCGGAAAAACATGTAAATATTCGATGACACCAGATGAAGATTTCATTATTGATTTTTTACCAGAGCATCAAAATATAATCATTGCAGCGGGCTTCTCAGGACATGGTTTTAAATTTAGTAGCGCGGTTGGTGAAGTATTAGCTGATCTTACCCTACATGGAAAGAGTAAACAGGACTTATCTCTCTTTAGGCTAAGTCGTTTCACGAAATAAAAAACCATCAAAGGAATTTGTCTCAATAGTTAGTGAAGACAAATTCCTTTTTCTTGAAAACTAGATAAAACGAAGCTATAGAAGCAAAAAATCTGCTGGTGTAAAATCTAAATCGCTTTACTCTTTCTTCATTACAAAATAACCCTCTCGATTATCTACAATTTGTTGTACACCCTTCTCTTTTAATTACCTTGAAATAATCCGTTTTCAGTATATAAAACACGTTCTCTTTAAAACTATGTATGGATTGTATCCCTTTCGAGACCAAAATTGGGTATAATGCATTATAAATAACATTTTATAAAAAATAGTCCATTTTAATTAAGGGAGGGTAATAAGTTGATCAATATTTTAGTAGTGGACAATCATGAAGCGGTTGGAGAAGGTATAAAATTATTATTAGAACAAGAGGTAGATTTCCATGTCACAGTTGTAAGAACTGGTGAGGAGACTTTGAATGCCCTCTCCCAACAAACATTTGAAATATTATTATTTGATGTAAACATGCCCTTTTTAAATGATCAAGGATTAGTAAAAGAAGTGGAACAATTAAATGCTGAAGCAATTAAAATTATCTACACAGGCTACGACATTGAACCTTTTTTCAATATTTTAATAAAATCAGATGTTTCTAGCTTTGTTAGCAAAACATCCTCTAAGGAAAATCTTATTATGGCAATACGCTCCGCTCTAGATGGGAATGCCATGATACCAGTGAAATTATTACGACAATTAAAACTAGTAGAAAGCCAAAAGAACAAAATAGAAATAATGAATCAGTTCATTCAATATGACCTCCAAAAAAATGAACTAGCAGTGCTTAAATTAGTGGCCAACGGAAAAACAAATAAAGAAATAGCGGGAAATTTAGTTGTCAGTTTACGCACAGTCGAATATCGTTTAACAAAGATTTTCAAAAAACTACAAGTACAATCAAGAAAAGAAGCTGTTGAAAAAATAAGAAAAATTGGCTTACTATAAAAATTAATAATCGAATGGTCAGGTCACTTTTCTATTCATAAAACCGAAAAAATACAGTACTAACCGATAAAATCTTGTGGTCATGAAGTTACAATACCATGATAGAATGAATATAAGTCATTGGTAAAATTCTGGTTTATATTTGACTAATTAATAAAAAAAATACCACTTCTTTATTTTGGACGTTGTTCTTACTTAGTTAGCTGATAAATGATTAGTTTGGGTACCAAAAGTTTGTCATGCATATAGAAAAAAATCCATAACTAGAATGGATGTGATATTATTGCTCCGTAAGCTTATAGCGATTGGATTAGCTATGTTTCTTACATTGGTAATTCAAAAAATTCTAAGTAATGTCGGCATATTAAATAACAACTCTTTACCTTTAGATTTTTTAAGTTATGTAGTGATATTTTTCATAGTATATGCATTACTGGATATTAGAAATTTGCATACCCTTATTTCGCAGAGGGGCTGGGACATAACCAAATGGTTCCTTCATAAAACCGAATAATCTCTAAATTAACAAAACACGATAAATAGAAAAACCGAACTATTCCGAAACACGTCATGAGAGTTTCATTGGATAGTTCGGTATTTTTGTTGGCTGAAACACATTTGTCCCAGCCTCTTATTTATTATACTCAATCAAATTGCACTAGAACGTTTTGTTTATCCCCAATATGCTAAAGAACGTTTCTTCATTGCTTCTCGGTACTGCTCTGTGGAGATTGGCAATGCTTTATTTGTTTCATAATCCATTATGACACCATATTTACGAACAACATCCATTTGATTAATTTCACCGTTGTTATACATCTGCTCAACTTCTATTGGGTCTGTTTCCAACCATCTATGGCGATTTTCACGGATATAATCGCGTTCTTTTAATGTTGCAGCCATATCAATTTCGAAGGCATCCATATCGCGGTCAATTTCATTGATAACTACACCATAATCAAGCTTTGCACGCTCAATCGAAACATATTCATCGATAACGTCCTCTAAAACAGCGTTTACATCTCGTGCTAATGGGTCACCTAAACCTCCGCCTCCTGCTGAAGGACGTGTAAAGGAATCCCCTTTCTTCAATTCAACATTGGAGAAGATCGTGCCTAAAAATTTTTCTTCCTCTTTGTTTGGATTTAAAATAGCCCCCTGTGCAATGGAAGGTAAGCCACCCATAATCCCCCATGTAATGGAGCGAGAACGATCACAGCAATAGGACATCACTGTTTGGTTTATATCCGTTAAAACGCCTCCCTTTTCTACACCACAACCACCACGGTATTTACCTGGACCAGCTGAATCTATAATGATTTCATGCTTCGTTGTAACAACTGGAGACAAACGCTCTTGCCCTTCGCATGGTTGAACACTTAAACCTACCCCGAACACCGGTGAGGTTGTATTCGCGCCATCACGGTCAATACGTCCGCCATGGCCACCAGCCATCCAGTCATACCACATAAAATATTCACTACTATCTCTCCGCTGATCATACCCACCTATTAATAAATACTCTAAATTAAATGAACATGCGATCGCGCGTTCCGGCATAATATTCGACCATAATTCGAAGCATGCATTCATAATTTTTTCAAATGCGCCTGAACAATAGCCAGAGACAGCTACTGGGCTAGGTGCATTGACGACAGAGTTTTCAGGAAGAAATATTTTCACAACACGATAAAATCCTGAGTTCAGCGGAATATCCGGGAAAAATGTTTTGGTTCCTGCATAAGTACCAGAAAGTGCTGAGCCAAAGCCTGCATTTAAAAAGCAGCTAATATAAGGATGTGAATCGCTTAAATCATAAGCTATTTCATCCTCCGTAATGGTCATTTTCACACGAATTGGGATGAGGCCATCTCCTAATTGTGGATCCATATCGATATAGTCCACCGTTTCCCATTGTCCTTTTGGTAAAGCTTTAATTTTCACTCGCATTAATCGTTCTACATAATTTTGGACTTCCTCAAAAGCTACTAGCACCGTATGAATGCCGTACTTTTCTATCATTTCCTGAAGCTGCTTCTCACCAACTTTTGCGGCTTCCACTTGAGAACGTAAATCTCCAATACGTTCTTCCGGGATACGCATATTCATGACAATAATCTTCACAACATCTGTTAAATATTGACCTTTACTATAAATGCGGACAGGTGGGATACGAAGCCCTTCCCCGTAATGTTCCTTAGCTGTAATATCAAAGGAACCTGGGTTAGAACCACCGACATCTGCCCAATGACCATTTGTTTGCATAAGTGCAATTAGTTTGTCATCATGGAATACTGGTAAAATTACACGCACATCACTGAAATGTGTTCCACCACGATAAGGATCATTTACTAAAAATACATCACCTGGGTGAATATCATCAGCGAAATCTTCTAAGACAGCTTTTGCAGTTAAATGTAATGTCCCTACATGTACAGAAATATCTTGCGTACCTTGCATAACGGTATTCCCCTGTGCATCGCATAATGCACAGCTAAAGTCTCGATTATATATAACAAACGAATAACATGTACGTAGCATTTGTTCAGCCATTTGATCGACTAAATTCACAAAGCCGTTTTTTAACACTTCAAATGTTACTGGGTCTAGATTTTGGACCTTTTGATTTATCTCTAATTTCGTCGTACTCATAGCCAATTCCCCCTTATCGCGTATTAGTTCACCGTAATAATAATATTTTTATAGGCATCTACTTCCGCAGTAAACCCTGGTGGAATAACAGTCGTCGTATCAAGCTGATCAATAATGGCCGGACCAGCAAATTGTGTATAAACGGGTATTTTATCGCGATTATATACGTTTGTTTCAATATATTTACCCTCAAAATAAACAGGTCGTGTTTCTTTAAAAGCTTCTTCCAGTGAGCCTTCAGAAACATATTGAGGAAAATTAGGTTTTGGTACTGTTCCTATAGCCGTTACACGTAAGCCAAATATTTCTACAGTTTGATCCATATCAGAAAATGCAAATTCTCGTTCATGTTCTTTATGGAACGCTTCCAAAATAGCATCTAGAGAAGTGATTTGATCGGATACGAGAACAGCTAGAGATCGCCATTGTCCCTTATAACGAAGATCTATATAATTCGTTAATGACGATGTGTTTTCTGCTATTCCTTCCTCTTCTAATAATTCTCTTGCCTCTTCTCGCAATTCACTAAATTGATTTGTCAGTTCCTCTACACTTACTTCAGCTAGTTTTTTCACATATGTTTTAGAAATATCATGGCGTACATCTACAAGCAGGCATCCCATTGCCGCTGCTACACCTGGATGCGTAGGAATAATGACTTTGGGGATGTTTAAATCTTTTGCCAAATAGGCACCGTGTAATGGTCCCGCACCACCAAAAGCTACAAGCGCGAAATCACGGGGATCATAACCTCTCCGTACTGAAATTAATCGAACTGCATCACTCATATTGGCATTTGCAACTTCTATAATGGCACTTGCCGCTTCTTCAACTGTTTGATCGAATGCATTGGCGATTTTTTTCACAGCCTCTCTAGCTGCCTCTTTGTTTAACTGCATCGTCCCATCTAACAAATCTACACCTAGACGTCCTAACACTAAATTTGCATCTGAGTTAGTTGGCTCAGTGCCTCCTCGGCCATAACAAGCTGGACCTGGTACTGCCCCTGCACTTTGTGGTCCATTTCGTAAAGAACCGCCTTCATCTTTCCAGGCGAGGCTACCTCCACCGGCTCCTATTGTTAATATTTCAATGCTTGGGAAACCAATTGGATAGCCATATTCTATCGACCAGTCCTTTGTAATTCGTATATCCCCCTTATACATCAGTGATATATCGGTACTTGTACCACCCATATCTAAGCCGATTGCGTTGTCAAATCCGCATAACTTTGCGATATGCTTACTCGCAATTGCTCCAGCAGCTATCCCGGAACTTGCTAATCTAGCAGCATAGCGGGGCACTGTACTTGAGGTCATGACACCGCCACCCGAGTGTAAAACTAATATTTCATCGTCATAGCCTTTTTTCTGCATTTCAGTGCTTAACTTACTAATATAATTACTCATAATTGGTCCAAGAACGGCGTTGATAATAGTTGTACTCATGCGCTCATGCTCAAAGATTTCCGGAAGCACCTCGCTTGAAGTACAAACATAGACATCCGGTAATTCCTCTTTTAAAATTTCTTTGACTTTCGCCTCATTTTCCCCGTTCACATAGGCATTGACGAAACACACGGCAATGGACTCTGTTCCTCGACGTTTTAATTTTTTTGCTAATAAACGAACTTCCTCTTCATCAATAACTTGAAGAATATTACCTTCATAATCTATTCGTTCTGTCACTTCAAATCGATCTCGTCGTTGAATATAAGGCCTCGCAGTATCTTTATATGTGTCCCAAATATCTTCTTTCGTTCCCCGGCGAATTTCGATGACATCTCTAAAACCCTTTGTCGTAATAAGAGCTGTTTTTGGCAGCTTGCGCTCAATTAATGCATTCGTTCCAACTGTTGTGCCATGAGAAAAAATTTTAATATCCTTGCCATTCAATTCTGCTTTTGCTACTCCATTTAAAATTCCTTGCTCCGGATTTGAAGGTGTAGACGACGTTTTTGTGACAAATACTTCTCCTGTCTCTTCATTAAAAACAAATACATCCGTAAACGTTCCACCGACATCAATTGCTAAACGACTTTGTGCCATAGCTCTACCTTCTTTCGTTTAATAAATTTTAAAAAGGCAAAAACGCCTTTGCGGTTGTTCACATCGTGTTACTTTGCTTTCACCAAAACATATTTTTGAGTATAAAGTTAATGCCTCAAGAGAATGCTCCAGATTTTTTACAAGCTATTACGTACAATTTAAGAAAAATCTGGGCCATTACACCGAGGCATATGTGACATTTATTTTTTTGTCTTCTATTTAAATTTCTTTCATGATAAAATTTTCACTCACTTTTTGTGCCAATCGTAATCGTTTTATACGTTGTAAAGAACTCTTTCGCTGCTTGCCCCTGCTCACGGGCACCGGTACTTGAGTTTTTCATTCCTCCAAACGGCGCTTGAGGCTCAGCTCCACCTGTTTCATCGTTAACCTGTACAAGTCCTACTTCACTACGGTTAATAAAATCAAATGCTTTCGGAATGTTATTAGTATAAATAGAAGCACTCAATCCAAAATTAGAATCATTCGATAATCGAATCGCTTCTTCATAATCTTTTACTTTGATGACCGCTAAAACTGGTCCAAAAATCTCTTCATGAGCAATCGACATCTCATGAGTTACATTCGTAAAAATTGTTGGATCTATATAGTATCCTTCTAATATACCTTTTGTAGGACCACCGCCAAATACTAGCTCTGCTCCCTCAACTTTTGCTTTCTCGATGGCGGATAATATAGAATCATATTGTCCTTTAGATGACACTGGCCCCATCGTGACACCAACTTCAATTTTTTTAGCTTCTTCAATTAACTGCTCTACTACCTTTTCATAAACTGCTTCCTCAATGTAAACTCGACTAGTTGCTGTACAACGCTGTCCAGTCTGCTTCATCGCACCTTCAATCGTTAATTTAGCAGCTTGATTGATATTGGCATCTGCTAAAATGATTGCTGCATTTTTCCCTCCAAGTTCAAGCTGAATTTTTTTATTAGTTGATCCAGCAGTATCTAAAATACTTTGACCCACACTATTTGAACCTGTAAATGTAATCACCTTTACTTCAGGTGCCTCCAATAATACCTGCCCAACCTTTGAACCGCGACCTTGTACAACATTTAACACGTTTTTTGGTAAACCTGCTTCTTGAAATAATTTTCCTATTAATTCACCAGTTAAAGCGCTTTCAACAGAAGGCTTCCAAACAACCGTATTGCCGTACACTAATGCAGGTGCAATTTTCCATAGAGGAATAGCGACAGGGAAATTCCAAGGAGTTATGGCAGCAACGACGCCAAGTGGTACTCGCATTGTATACAATAATTTCGCTTCATTGGCGGAAGGTAACACTTCACCTGTTGCCCGCATCCCTTCTTGTGCAAAATAACGTAAAATGGAAGCGCCGCGTTTAACTTCACCAAGCATTTCATTTTTCGTTTTACCCATTTCATTCGAAGCTATTTCAGCTACTTTATCCATATTTTTCTCGAGCAAGTCTGCTGTCACGCGTAAAATTTCTCCACGCGCCACAGAAGACGTATTTTTCCAACCTTCAAATGCTTCCTGAGCTGCAACGATAACGTCTTTCGTTTCATCTTTTGTTAAAAGCTCAACTTGCCCAATACATTGAGATGGCTTTGCAGGATTAAATTGTTCTCGTATTTCTCTAACGATAGTTGTCATAAAACTCCTCCTTCAAATAATGATCGTTTCGTTAACATTACTCTTTTTCAACAATTATTTTACGTATATGCTCAAATGTTTCGTCCAAAATACGTAACATTTCATCTAGCTCTACTTTTGATAGAATGAGAGGTGGAGAAAAAACAACTGTATCTTGATCATACGTAACTGTTCGTAGAATCAATCCTCGTTTCATCGTTTCTTGTACAAAAATTGGACTAAGAGGAGATTCAAACAATTCGCCCGTTTCACGGCTCTTCACTAATTCAATGGCTCCAAGTAATCCAAGCGTACGCACGCGTCCGATAAAGCTATATTTTTCTTGCAGTGCTTGGAATCCTTCTAACATGGCATCGCCCATCTTTGCAGCATTCTCAACGAGATTTTCACGCTCGAGGATTTCTATATTTTTCAACCCAACTTGACAAGCTAGTGCATGACCGCTGTAAGTATATCCATGCATTAATGTCCCTTTAGAAAGTTCGCAAAGATCTTGATGCAGCTTTTCGGATATTGCCACACCACCAAGTTGAACATAACCACTTGAAACTCCTTTAGCGAATGACATCATATCTGGCACTACTCCGTAATGTTCCATACCGAAAAATTTACCTGTACGACCAAACCCGGTAATGACTTCATCTGCAATGAATAAAATACCGTACTCATCACAAATTTTTCGCACTTCTTTAAAGTAATCTTTTTGTGGAATATTAACCCCACCTGCACCTTGTACAGGTTCAGAAATAAATGCTGCCACAGTATCAGGGCCTAACGCTTCAATAGTTTCACGTAAATTACGTACGGATTCGCTGTATACATAGTGGAAATCAGGTGCGTGCGAATTCGTAAAGTCACGAAACGCTTGTAAGCCCGTCGCATTTGTAGCACCCATTGCTACACCATGGTATGAATGGGTACGTGAAATAATTTTTTGGCGCTCTGGCTGTCCTTTTAGTAACCAGTAATGACGTGCTAATTTAATCGCTGTATCGTTCGACTCTGAGCCGCCAGAAGTGAAAAATACAGTGTTTAAATCTCCAGGAGTTAAAGAAGCAATTTTCGTCGCTAAACGAATAGCTGGTTCATTGCTAAACGATGCGAAGCAGGAACTAAATGCCAATGTAGAAATTTGTTCCTTCGCCACTTCGGCAATTTCTTTACGACCATGCCCAATATTTACATTCCATAAAGAAGACATCCCATCAATGTAGATATTTCCTTCTATATCTTTTAAATAAATGCCATTGCCCTCGGTAAAAATGGCTGCTGGACCTTGTGTTTGTTGTTGCTCAATCGACGTTGTTGGGTGTAGAAAATGTTTTTGATCTAACGTCTTTAACTCTTCTTTTAGTTGAACTGTCATAAATACCAACCTCTTTTCGTTTAAAATTTCATTCATTTTTTTAGTAGCAATTCTCATGCCAACTGAAGAAAAAAATTATTTTAACGAAAAAATATTGCTACATTTTCATAACGTGTAGTTGATTTCCGTTCCGGCTGGGCGCTTTCCTGTGGGCGTCCGATGAGCCGCTTCGCTGCGCTGCAGGGTCTCGGGCCAACACGAAGTTGGTCACGAAGGCGTTATCACAGGCCGTGATGGTTTTAGCCTTCGTTCCTCTATTTGCTACTCCCCAAGGAGTCGCCCAGCCTCCACTCCAATCAACTTATATTAATGACATACGTTTTAACAAAACATTCCTTTCTTTTGGTGATGAGTGAAAAAATCAAAACGCTTCACAACAACTACTACAAAATGAAAAAGAGACGTTTTCTTTTTTGAAAATGCCTCTTTTCTTCTAAATCTATTAACATATTCATCATTTTCCTTGTATTAATTAGCGAGTATTGCGATATTACAACTTATTGTGCTTGAATGAAATTTTGATGCAAAAATACATCACTAGTCCTTATACGAAATTTGTTTCGTTAATTGGAACTTTTGTATTTTACGTACTAATGTTGACTGATCACAGCCAAGTGATTTAGCAGCTTGCCTGATACTTGGATATTTAGATAGAGCTTCTTTAATAACCTGCTTTTCAAATGCAGCTACTTGCTCCTTTAAAGTACCACTAAACTTCGGAGTTACAAGCTGTTCCTGAATGCTTTGTATTTCTACTCGGTTTTCTAGATCACGTGTAATAATTGGGTTACTATCTAACTCTTGTTGCACAATAAATGCTGTTATTTCTGGCTGGGTTGCTAGTAAGCAAATACGTTCCACCATATTTTTAAGTTGACGTACATTGCCTGGCCAATCATAAGATTCTAATATTTTCATTGCAGATGACTCAATTGTCCGATGGATCCCATATTTTTCTTCAACAATAGCTAGAAAATGGTTGATTAGTGGGATGATATCTTGGCGACGATGTCTTAAAGGAGGAATTTCAATCGGGATAATATTTAACCGATAATATAAATCCTCTCGAAAATTACTTTGCCTCACCATCTCCGCTAAATTTCGATTTGTCGCAGCGATTATGCGTACATCGATAGGAATAGGCTTTCCGCTACCTAGACGCTGTACCTCTGATTCTTGGAGCACACGTAATAATTTCGCCTGTAGTAGCAAGGGCATTTCTCCAATCTCATCTAAAAACACTGTGCCACCTGACGCAATCTCAAATAACCCTGCCTTACCACCTCTTGACGCTCCCGTAAAGGCTCCTGCTTCATAGCCGAAAAGTTCAGATTCTAATAAATTCTCAGGGATTGCACTACAGTTAATCGTTAAAATTTGCTTATCATGACGGCGGCTATTTGCGTGAATAAGCTTTGTTATCTCTTCTTTACCTACGCCCGATTCACCACCAATTAATACAGTAGAGTCTACCTCTGCAACTCTCATAACACGCTCTACAACCTGCATCATTGCTGAAGATACAGCTATTAAACTACTTTTTGTGTTTTCTTTATTATGTAAGGTATGTAGCTTATTTTTAAAATTCTCGTTTTGAACTTCTAATTTTTTTACTTCTGTCTCTAACAGCTTTAATTGTGTCATATCCCGAGTAATAGCAACTACATATTGTAATTCGCCGTATTCATCAAATATCGGCTTACCAGAGACTAAAAAGCATTTGCCATTAATGAACGTCTGCAAAATAGTTACTTTTTCTTTTGATTCAATTACTTTCATCGAAATGGAATCACTCATTAATCCTTCAGCGATTACGTCTTTTGCATATCTCCCCATTAAATCAATGCCAACAATTTCAATATCAATATCATTTTGAAATAAAATTTTGCCATCACAATCACATACTGTCACGCCATCAGATATAGAGTTTAATACTTTAATGGACAATGGGTTCATAAAGTCTATATAGCTATACTGCATGAATGGTTTGACATGAAATAAGTTACCTTGCGAAGTCTCTATTACATGAATAAAATAGCCTTCTACATCATAGGTTTCTAATCCTTTACTATATTTTTTTATTATTTTTTCAAGAAGCTCTATTTGGATATCACTTTTAATCATTACCTCATCATTTTTTACAATAAAAAAATGTTCCTCTTTATGTAGTTGAGTTATCGACATCTAGATCACTCCCTCTCGAAGACTTTAAAGGCTTTTTCATACAAAAAAATTCGCTCTTTCTACGGGGCATCTGGAAGCCTAAAAGGTGTTAAAGCACCTTTAAATTCTTTCACGGCTTGATATCTCGCAGAAATATTGCGAATTTTTTGTATTTTTATAGTATTCTACTCTGATGCTAGCTTTTCCTCTATTTGCTCCGCTGGTTTTGTCGACAGCTTTCGCATAATCATGAACAACACAACTGAGCCAATTAATACAAATGTACTCAAGTAGAATTGTGAACGTAAAGATTCGATGAGAGCTTGGCATAAATAAACGACTGTTAAGATACCAATTGTCACATACGATAAATATGGAAATAGCCACATTCTAATCGATAATGGCTCATCTGAAACTTTGTCGTAATAACGGCGGAAACGAATTTGTGAAATAGCAATAAAAATATAAACCGCAATCATTAATCCCCCAACGCAATTACCTAAAAAGTAGAAAATAACTTCAGGTGAAATGAAGTATAACATCGCACAAATATACGCTACTACTGTACTACCAATAACAGCTGGTACAGGCACACCTCGACGATTTTTAATTTGTGAGAATATTTTTGGTGCATCCCCTTGACGCGACATTTCAAGTAGCATACGTGAGCTTGTATAAAGAGCAGAATTTAACACAGAGATTAGTGAAATAAAAATGACGATTTGAATCAGTTGAGCAGCAATTGGAAGCCCTGCCATCGTTAAAATATTTGCATAAGGCGCTGCCAATATTTTTGAATCATTCCAAGGAATGATTAAAACCATAATAGCTACTGAGCCTACAAAAAATAATCCTAATCGAAAGACAACGTTGCGAATGGCGCGAACAATATTTCTCGCTGGATTTTCTGACTCTGCTGCCGCAATGGCTGCAACCTCAGCGCCACAAATCGAAAATATAACAAAGACAATTGCCGTAAAAATCGGGACAATACCATTCGGGGCAAATCCACCGAATTCCGTTAAAATTCCTAATCCCTTCGGTTCATAGTTTGGCCAAATTCCTAAAATCATAGCTATGCCAACAACTAAAAATACAATAATTGCCGTAACTTTAACGAAGGACAGCCAATATTCAAATTCACCAAATGATTTTACTGAATAAATATTAACTATTGTCATCAATAATGTTATGCCTACGCTTCCGAGCCATGTTGGTATCATCGGGAACCAATTATGCAGCATTCCCCCTATGAGTGCCGCTTCTAACCCCACAATAAATACCCAGCTTGCCCAATAAAGCCACCCTACTGTAAACCCTGCCCATGGACCAATATACTTCCCTGCATAGGAAGCAAATGAGCCTAGCTCTGCCGAACCCCCTGATTTCTTTCCTAATACTATTTCTCCTGACGCCATTTCTCCAACCATTTGCATGATCAGAACTATAAGCATGCATGCAATCGCATATGAAATCACCGCCGCAGGGCCGGTACTTAAAATATTTTTTCCAGTCCCTACGAAGAGCCCTGTACCAATAACCCCCCCAATGGAGATCATTGTAATATGCCGTGTTTTCAATGATTTTTGCAAAGCCCCCATTAAACCACCCCTTTGTGTTATGTAGACATTTACTAGCCCCTTTCTTCTATTTCAATGTCTATCGTTTAATGAGCAATTCTGATGCCAAACCTATTCAATTATTAAAAATTTCAAAAAATTATCAATCTGTCCATCTATGTTGTTATTTAAAAACTGTCTTATCACCAAAAATTGTCGATGACATTTTATAAAACGGAGTAATTTTAGTTGATTGGAGTGGAGGCTGGGCGACTCCTTGGGGATCAGCAATAGAGGAACGAAGGCTAAAACCATCCCATCCTGTGATAAAGCCTTCGTGACCAACATCGTGTTGGCCTAAGCGGCTCATCGGACGCCCCCAGGAAAGCGCCCAGCCGGAACGGAAATCAACTTCACGTTATGGTGAGGAGCCTTAAAAAAAATCTATGAATCTTTTTATATGCATTTTTCAAATTATGATGCAAAAATACATCATTAACAGTTCATTTACATCATCTAACCTATCCATATACACGATTAAATGAACTCATAATATTCATCTCTTCCCTGTACTTCGCTACTGTCCGTCTGGATATTTGGATACCTTCAGCACTTAAAGTATTTGTAAGCTGCTGATCCGTTAATGGCTTTTGTTTATCCTCTGTCTCAATCAACTGTTTGAGCCGCTTTTTAATATACATAATAGAATCCATTTTTCCAGAAATATTCATTACTCCTTTTGTAAATAACGATTGTAAAGCATATACGCCATGGGAGGTTTTTATATATTTTCCACGCACAGCCCGACTAATTGTTGATACATGTAGACTTAAAATATCTGCTACATCTTTTAACCGCATAGGCTTTAATGCCTCAATGCCTTTATGGAAAAAATCTTCTTGCAATTCCACTAACAATCTAGCTAATTCGTACAGTGTTTTATCACGTTGTTCGATTCCTTGTAATAATAAAAGAGCATCTTTCATTGTGTCTTTAAAATAAGTTTTACAGTTCGGATCATTCTTTAGCATTTCAACATAATGTTTATCAATAGTGACGCTTGGTAAATATCCACGATTTAATTTAATCATCCATTCCTCTCCTAATTTTTCTACTTCGACTTCTGGAATGACATATGGAATCGCTTCGAATTTATCTCCTGTCATCACTGGTTTTAAATTTTTTATATAATTGACAGTTTTCTTCACGTCATGAAGAGATGTCTTATACTTTTTACTTAATTGTTTAATAGCTTGTGCTGCCACTAGCTCTAAATCCGCTTCGATCAATCGAGAAGCTAATTTCGGTGCCAGCGCATCATTGTCTACCTGAATGAGTAAATACTCCTTATAATTACGTGCCCCTACTCCTACTGGCTCGAAAGTTTGAAGTAAGTCCAATAGTGCCTCTACATGCAAAACATTTGTATTACATTTATTTGCGACTATTTCTACATCAACATCTAAAAATAGACGTTCATCTAAGGATTGAATTAAAAACGTTAAAATTTTTAAATCTACAGTAGATAGATTTTTATGCATAGGTACTTGTTCCAATAAAAAATGCTCATAGTTTTCTTTTACTGCAAACTTCATCTCAATGGGATTAAATGAATGATGTTGCGGTGCATAATATTGCGCAGAATTACGCTTATCGGAATAACTTGCTAATTGCATAATTTCCTCATATTGCGTCTTAACCGTCGCATCCGTGACAACTAACAGTGGATTTTCATTAGCCTTATCATAAATATACTGTTCTAGCTCATTTGTTGAATATTGTAGTATTTCTAATTGCTGTACTAGTTGTGGTGATAACACTTGCATTATTTTTTGGGAAGTTTTGATAGCCATTTGCACGCCCTACACCTCCATTACGTAATTTTCTACATAGTAACATGTTTATTCTCCTTATTTCCATTTTTTCATCAATTTTATTTTCCCGAATTATACATGACCGACATCCTCTTGGACGAAGCAGCTTACCGGTGCCCCCTAGGAAAGCGCTCAGGCGGAACGGAAATCAACCCCACGTTTTGGTGATAAGCCACAAACCTTCATTACTACCCATTGAAATTTTCAAATAATTCCAAAAAGTAATTGACTACAGTTATAAGTCATCATAAAATACACATATACAATAATAGTTACCGTATTATGGTAAAATTTTAAGGAGTGATCAAATGTTTCATGTACCAACTGTGCAATTTACACAAGAGCAGGAGCAATTCCGCTTAGATGTTCGAACGTTTCTACAGGATGAATTAACAAAAGGAACTTTCACGCCTAAATGTGACTCTTGGCTAAGTGGAGATGATCCTGAATTCTCTAAATTAATTGGTCAAAAAGGTTGGATTGGCTTAACTTGGCCTAAAAAATATGGCGGTCAAGAGAGAAGTACTATTGATCGATACATTTTAACGGAAGAATTTTTAGCTGTTGGTGCTCCGGTTGCTGCACACTGGTTTGCTGATCGCCAAACAGGACCACTTCTTTTACGGTATGGAACAGAAGAGCAGCGTGAATATTTCTTACCAAAAATCGTGAAAGGTGAATGCTACTTCGGCATAGGTTTAAGTGAACCAAATAGTGGCTCTGATCTCGCTTCGGTAAGCACACGTGCTGAAAAAGTAGAGGGTGGATGGATTGTCAACGGTCAAAAAATATGGACGAGTAATGCACACCTTTGCCACTATATGGTGACTTTAGTACGGACTAGTCCTTTTGATGGAAAAAGTAAACATGCAGGGCTTAGTCAATTGATTGTTGATTTACATGCGGAAGGTGTAACGGTTGTGCCGATCAAATTTTTAACGGGTGAGCATCATTACAACGAAGTGTTCTTTGACAATGTTTTTGTACCTGACAATATGGTTGTTGGAGAGATCGGTAATGGCTGGGCTCAAGGATTAGCAGAGCTTGCCTTTGAGCGCAGTGGTCCAGAGCGAATATTGAGTACGTTCCCATTAATCGATGAACTTATTCAAGAGTTAAAACGCCAAAACAATTTAGAAGGGTTACAGCAAGCGTCTAAAATAATAGCTCGTCTTTGGGGTCTACGTAATTTATCAATTGGGGTAGCCCAGCTTTTAGAATCTGGTAATGGTGAAGACGTATCTATTCCTGCAGCACTTGTGAAAGCACTCGGTACGAAATTTGAGCAGAGTATTCCTGAAATTACACGCTTAATCGTACAGACTTATCCTACTCTTGACGCGCATCGTAAAATAGATCGCTTTATGGCTGAATCCATTTTACATGCACCAGGTTTCACTATCCGAGGAGGAACTTCAGAGGTACTGTATGGCGTTGTAGCGAAAGGGGTTGTAGCACAATGAGTGAAATGAAAGATATGATTCTTGATGTTGTAGAGCGCATGTTAAAAGAAAAAGTCGATAAAGAGTTAGTTGATACAGTGGAACAAGGTCATTGGGCACCAGAACTATGGGATCTGTTTAAAGAAAACGGTATGACAGCTGTAGCCATTACAGAAGAAAATGGCGGTGCAGGTGGCGACATCGAGGATTTATTAAATATTATTCGTATAACTGGAAAATACGCGGCACCGATCCCATTTGCAGAAACAACATTTGCAAATTATTTATTAGAGTTTGCTAGTTTACAAGTAATTGAAGACTTTGCGACGTATATGCTCTGCCCTAACCAAGCCTTTACGTTAGAGAATGGCAAATTAACGGGAGAGGCGATCCATATCCCTTGGGCACGTCATACAAAAAATCTAGTGACACTTGCCTATAGCACGGAGGGTACTCATCTTGTAGAAATAGATTTAAGCCAAGCTGAAATTAAGCTAGGGTCGAATTTAGCAGGCGAACCGCGTGATACCGTTATATTCCATCATGCTAATGTTTCACAAGTATCTGCTGTGTTATCTCCTGACAACATACACGCTATAACAACACTCAATACCGCTTTTCAATTAGCACTGATGACTGGTGCCGTCGATAAAATAAATGATTTAACTGTTCAATATACGAAAGAACGTGAGCAATTCGGTCGGCCGATTCATCGCTTCCAGCTCGTTCAGCAGCATATTGTACATTTAGCAGGTGAAACAGCGATCGCCTTAGCAGCATTTAATAATGTAACCGAAGCCCTTCTGAAGAATAATCAAAATAGTGAGGTTGCTTACGCCCGCATACGTTTCGAGGAAATTATTCAAGCAGTGACAACAATTGCGCATCAAGTACATGCTGCAATTGGTACAACACACGAGCATAGTTTGCACCAATTTACACGCAGACTTTGGTCATGGCGTGATGAAGGAGCTAGCATCTCTTATTGGACGAATTTAGTCGCAACACAACTGCTAGAAAATAGTGGAGATAGTCTATGGGGATATTTAACTTCAAGTAGCGCAAGCTCTCCACTTCTCAAAGTAGAAGGATAAGGCCAATTACCAACATTAATTTGTGAGACAAACCACTAATGACATGATAAGGAGTGTTATCGATGACTGATTTACTTTTTGAAGTGCAAGACCATGTTGCTACAATTACATTAAATAGACCTGAAGCGTACAATGCTTTTAGTGAAGAGATGATCGCTAAATGGATTGAAGCCCTTGAAACTGTTCGTGATTCAGAGGACATTCGTGTTGTGATCGTAAAAGGTAATGGAAAATCATTTTGCGCTGGTGGGGATATTAAGGCGATGCAAGCTGGTGAAGGGTTTTTCCAAAGCGAGGACGATATCTCTTCTACAGGGTTAGCACGAAAAAATTCTCTGTGGAAAAAGATTCAGCGTATTCCCCTTCTTCTTGAAGAAATTGATAAGCCCGTTATTGCACAGGTACATGGATTTGCAATGGGCGCAGGGCTTGATATGGCCTTAATGTGCGATATACGGATTGCTGCAAAATCTACAAAGATTTCTGAAAGCTACATTAACGTTGCGATCGTGCCGGGCGACGGTGGCGCTTATTATTTACCAAAATTAATCGGCATCGATCAAGCATTGGACATGTTCTGGACAGCTCGTGTATTAACTGCTGATGAAGCAAAAGACAAAGGTGTTGTGACATTTGTTGTAGAAGACCATGAGCTTGACGAATACACATTGAATTACGCAAAAGAATTAGCTAGTCGTCCAACTACGACATTGCAATTCATTAAACGTGCTGTTTATCAAAGTCAACGGATGGATTTACGTAGTGCCCTTGATTACATTTCATCACAAATGGCCATTGTTACAGAGTTAGATGATTTTAAAGAAGGTGTAAACGCAGTAGTAGAAAAACGTAAGCCTGTTTATAAATGACGTGTTTAGGGGGACGAACAATGCAACCTCTTGAAAATATTCGAGTATTAGATTTATCTCGTGTTTATGCTGCTCCTGCTGGCTCCATGATGTTGGCAGATTTAGGGGCAGAAGTAATTCGTATAGAACATCCAAATGGTTCTGATAGTATGCGTGATTGGGGGCCATTTGTGAATGGTCAAAGTACGTATTATTTATGTGCCAATCGCAATAAAAAATCGATCACACTAGATTTGAAGACAATTGAGGACAGAGAAAAATTTAAAGAACTTGTCAAAGATGCTGATGTCGTCCTCGAAAATTTTAAAACGGGTGACATGGAGCGAATGGGGCTCAGCTATGAGGAATTAAGCAAAGTGAATCCTAGAATCATCTATTGTGCAGTTACAGGATTCGGTCAAACTGGTCCTCTTGCACACGAACCAGGCTTCGATCCAGTAATTCAAGCAATGAGTGGTTTAATGCATGTCACTGGCTCACCTGAAGGAGAAGCGACAAAAGTTGGTGTTCCTATTGCAGATATTTTAACCTCTAATTATGTTGTCATTAGTATTTTAGCCGCTTTACGAATGCGTGATCAAACCAATACAGGGCAATTTATTGACTTAGCTTTATTAGACGTTCAGATGAGTAGCTTAGCGAATGTAGCGAGTGCTTATTTAAATACAGGTTTTATCTCAGAACGTCTCGGTAATCGTCATAATAATGTTGCGCCCTATCAAGTATTTAACTGTGCAGATGGTCCCCTAATGATTTGCGTTGGGACAGATGGACAATTTAAAAAGTTTTGCTCGATGTTGCAACGTGAAGAATGGGCCAATGATCCGCGCTTTTTAACGAATACGATGCGCAAACAACATGAAGCGGAGCTAGTCCAGATGGTTACTGACATGACCATGACAAAAACACGGGATGAGTGGATTACCTTGTTACAACAATACAAACTTCCAGGAGGACGTGTGAACACAATTGCTGAGGCACTAGAACAACCGCAATTTATGGCACGCGACATGATTGGAGAAATAGAGCATGAACAATATGGTACAATCAGATTCATCAAAAGCCCGTTAAAGTTCTCTGATTTAGATATTCAATATAAATTAGCACCACCGATACTTGGAGAACAGACAAACGAATTCCAAAAGTCCTCTCTACAAAAATAAAATTACGCTATAATAGAATTTATGAAGATAAATGCTCCGCCGGATGTCGAAGAAAATTATTTTATTACGTAGGTGACGGGATGAATCAGGAGATTTTCGAAAAAAACTATACAATGTCATCGCTGCACAAAGCTATTAAAATATTAAAAGCTTTCTCAAAAGATGAACCAAGCCTTTCCCTAACTGAGTTAAGTAAAAAAACAGGGATCAGCATTTCCAGTTTACAACGCTTCGTTTCTACCTTTGTGTACGAAGGCTTTCTTCACAAAGATGAGCGAACTAAGCGCTATCAATTAGGTCATTCACTTCTGTATTTAGGGAATTTAGTAAAAGAAGAATCAAGTCTTATTATTGTCGCAGAACCTATTTTAAAAAAGCTAAACGAAGAAATCGGTGAAAGTGTTTCCATGAATATTATTGATGGATTGGAAAGACGATGTATTTTAAACTATGATTCAACATATCCGCTTTCAACGAAAATGTTTGTAGGTGACACCTCTCCCCTTTATGCAGGTGCATCATCTAAAATATTGCTCGCATTTATGTCAAATGTTGAAGAGTATGTGGAGAATATAAATCTTGAAGCTATCACTGGTAGGACGATACTTTCAAAAGAGCAGCTGTTAGAGGAAATAAAGCAAATCCGTTTACAACGGTTAGCGAAAAGTAATAGCGAACGAGTGCGTGGAGCATGCTCTGTATCTGCACCGATTTTAAATGCTTCCAACCAAATAATTGCATCAGTGTCACTCGTTATACCAGAAGTACGCTACAGTGATTACGATGATAATTTATTAATTGACACTATTCAAAGCGTTGCGTTAGAAATCGAAAAGCAATTGTATTGATTGAAACAAAGAATACACCCGAATAGATTCACTTTTTAAGTGCCTTCTATTCGGGTGTATTGCTTTAATTATTTAACTCATCACCAAAATTGTGGACGACATTTGTTAAAAATATGCCTTTGTTATAAGTTGATTGGAGTGGAGACTGGGCGACTCCTTGGGGATTAGCGATAAGGGAACGAAGGCTAAAACCATCACGTCCTGTGATAACGCCTTCGTGACCAACATCGTGTTGGCCCAAGCGGCTCATCGGACGCCCCCAGGAAGCTTTGCTCTGTGCGAAAGCGAAGCGTCAGCAACAAAGTGCCCAGTCGAAACAGGAATCAACTACACGTTATGGTGATAAGTTAATTATTTACTAATCTCGAGAAATCTTCCCAATGATTTAAGCGCGGCAGGTCAACATGCTTGTTATAGGATTGATTTTTTAAAATCACTTTTGTATTCACATCTTGCAGTGTTTCTAATACAGCTGGTTTATCATCTACATAAACATCTAAAGCTAGATCTTTGATGATCGCCACTTTTTCTGTATCCTGCATTCCGCAGAAAAAGTGACCTTCTGTGATAGGAAATCCTTGTGCTTTCATCCATGCTTGTGTTTGCTCACAATACCGTTTAGGACGTGAAGTAATATAATAAATATCATGCCCCTGATGTGCCAAAGTTTGAAGCGTCTCTAGTGCTCCCTCAAAAGAAGGACAGTCCGTAAAATAAATTCCCTCTAATGAACTATTCCACATCGCCGCTCCTTCAGCATCTGTTAATCCAAAAGGTTCGTGAATTTCAACTCTTTGCAAAGCTTGAAATACTTCTAGTGCAACATTTTTACCAAGTTTTTTATTATAGAGCGCAAAGGCGTGTGCTCGTAAATCTATGAGTGTGTCATCTATATCAAAGCCAAATTTCATGTTGTTTTTCTTCCCTTCAAGAAGCCTTGTTGATAAAGTTAGTCGCGAATGTTTGCTCTTTTTCAATTTGCTTCGCTAATACTTCTTCAATAGCCTGCTCGCGCATTTGTTGAAAATCGTGTACGTTAAAATGAACAAGCGTATCTTTATTTAATAATGACGCAAGACAATCTGCATCCTTGAGTGCACTATTGAGCCCAAATGCTCCAGTTGGTGTCATCGTGTGAACAGCATCCCCTACTAGCACAAGCCCCTTTGTCCCCCAGCAGTCACAATGACTACTGAATACATCAAGCAAGACAAAATCTTGCCAAGATCTGATATGTTCGTTTACAGCATCAGATAGTTCCGGGAATTGTTCTAAAAGCTGTTGGATAAATGGTGTAAATTCTTTTTTTCTGAGCTGTGAAAAGCTTCCTTGTTCAATGTTCCAGCCGATTTGAATGAACCCACCAACCTGCGTAAATAAGGATAACTGTTTATCACCTATTAATGCCATTTTAATCGATGGCTCCCATCCTTGAGGGGCAGGGATTTTTGCCCACAATAAATCAAAGCCATGTTTATGCTTTTGAATCTCAATGTGCGCTTGCTTACGAATAGTAGAGTAACGACCGTCAGCACCGATAATTAACTGACTACTAATTTCAATGGTTTCCCCATCCCTTGATGCAATGACACCCGTATATCTGCCCAAAGAATCAACTATGAGCTTCGTCACCTTCGTATTTAGGAAACAAAAAAAGTGCGGGAAATGCTGCGTTTCTTGTAAAATTCCCTTTAATAGATTTGCTTGGGGCACATGAATTCCTAAATGCCCTACAGCTTCATCAGGGAGAATAGTTTTTATTGCTCTACCGTCTGCGTAATATTCAAGCTTTCCCATACGTAATATACCGAGCGCCTCGACTGCTTCAAAAAGCTGATGACTTTTTAAAACAGCCTCACCCTCCTCATTTAAATGCTCACCGCGAAATGCCTGCCCAAGTGCTGCGTTTTGTTCCAGTAGTATCACGGAAAGACCTTTTTTCGCTAGTAAATGCGAAAGAAGTGCTCCACCTGGCCCAGCCCCTACGATACAAACATCTGCTTGATATTTCACTTTTCTTCACCTAGCTTTGGATAAGCCATAATACGTAAATCTTGCCCAACCTGCTCAAACGAAGCAAATTCTACATCCCATGCTTCATCCATAGTAGATGGATTTTGACCAGCAATAGGTGTTAATGATAAACGACCACCGAGAATTTTTGGCGCTATATAAATCACATATTTGTTAATAGCACCTTGCTGTAAAAATGAAGAGTTGATCGTACTTCCACCCTCTACTAAAATATCCGTAATGCCATATTGATATAGTTTTTCAAGCATATCATCCACAACAAGCCCCTCAGATTCATGTCGAACTGGCAATACAGTTACGCCTTTTTCCTCAAATGCTGTTATTTTTTCTTGACTGACATTCTCACTACATACAATAATTGTTTTCGCTTCTTCTACATTCAGAACATTGGCATGAGCTGGTGTACGAAGGGAGCTATCCATAATAATGCGCACTGGATTTTTTCCGTAAACTTCTTTTAATCTTGTCGTTAAAGATGGGTTGTCAGCTAAAACAGTACCAACACCAACTAAAATACCATCCACCTCATGACGAATACGGTGAACATCCTCACGTGCTTCCTCACCAGTTACCCACTTGGAATGTCCTGTATGGGCAGCTATTTTTCCATCTAAAGTCATCGCGTATTTTGAAATTATAAATGGACGTTTTGTTAGCATATTGTGAATAAAACGTTCATTTAAACGGCGAGCTTGAGCTTCTAAAATACCTACCTCTACCTCAATACCCGCATCTCGTAACAGTTGAATACCACGTCCAGCAACTGTAGGATTGGGATCTTGCATGGCTACAACCACACGACTAACTGCTGATTCCTTCACTAAATTTGCACAAGGAGGTGTTTTCCCATAATGCGAACACGGCTCAAGAGTTACATAAAGTGTCGCGCCTTTAGCATGTTCTCCAGCCATACGGAATGCATGCACCTCTGCATGTGGTTCCCCTGCTTTTCTGTGTAAACCTGTTCCTACAATTACACCATCTTTGACGATTACAGCCCCGACTAGTGGATTAGGATTCGTATTTCCTTTTGCACTAGCGGCTAAATCAAGTGCTAACTGCATATATTTTTCATCTGTTGTCATCTTCGTTCCTCCACTCACTTCTCTTCACGCAAATGTCCAGATTTCTCTACTTTCGTATCTAAATAAAAACGATTTGTCTCCGTTAATCCTCCCCATAATGGGACATGTCCTTCTGCAGCTAAACCATGTGCCTGTAATGCAGCAAGCTTCTTCGGATTATTAGTAATAAGTGTAACTGGCTTTGATCGAAGTGCAGCTAACACAGTAATGGCCTCTTCATAAGAACGAGTATCGTCTGGGAAGCCAAGAGCATGGTTTGCTTCAACCGTATCTAACCCCTCTTCTTGTAATAAATAAGCAAGAGATTTCGAGAATAATCCGATGCCACGACCTTCATGATCAGCTAAGTAGAAAATGGCCCCACAGCCATGCTCCACAATCATTTTCATCGATTCATGTAATTGATAACCACAGTCACAGCGTTGGCTTCCAAAAATATCCCCTGTATGACAAATACTATGCATGCGAATTAAAGCATCCTCTGCATGTGTAAAATCTCCATAAACAAGCACTGATGACTGTTGTAAAAAAGCTAAGTTTGCAGATGCTAACCCATCAATAATTTCCTCTTTTGACTGATTAGCGCCTACTTTTAACCAGTTATACCATTGAAATGTCGCTGAAAATTCACCCTGTTTTACCGGTAATTTCACTGGACCAACTAGGCAAATACTTTCATTTTCTGAATGCTTCACGATCGTCATTTTGTCTTTCACTATATCCAAAACTTTAGTTGTAATTGTCATATTTTCTCCAACCTTCTATTGTTAACAGCTAGCTAGACCTACTAACTGAGCACTTGTATTTTCACATTACTTACATAACGTAACTTAGTTTATAATAATAACTAATAACTGTCAAACTTCAGCTTCTATTCTATTTAAAAATTTAATAAGAAACCAAAACTGCTATATTACGTTTTTATCATATACTAATAGCTTATGGAGATGCTATTTTTTCTGTGCAGGCTAGTCTATAATAAGCTGAGGGAACTGTAATGACGAAAGGAAGTTTAGAATGCAATTAGAAAAAAATGTGCAGGTGAAACAGCCAAAATACCAGCAAATTGCTGTCGATCTAGCCTCAAAAATCGTGGAAAGAAAATATCGAATTGGCGATAAAATTTACGCAAGATCATCTCTAGCAAGCCAATACAATGTCTCATCGGAAACTGCGAGAAGAGCGATTGCTGTTTTGCAAGACTTGGAAATTGTGGAGGCCACTAAAGGTAGTGGAGTTATTATCATCTCATATGAAAAGGCTGCACATTTTGTCCGCCAATTCCATGATGTTCAATCAGTCCATGAACTACAACATGAGCTTATGTCCAGCATTCAAAAGCAGCACCAAGAATTAATAAATCTACAGGATAAGACCAAACAACTTATTAGTCGAACTGAACATTTCAGATCCGTCAATCCGTTTATTCCTTATCAATTAGAGATGACGGCTGAAAGCCCTTGTATCCACCAAACAGTACAGGAATTGAATTTTTGGCAAAATACATCTAGTACGATTGTCGGAATTCGTCGTCAAAATGAATTATTACTATCACCTGGTCCATATGTGTCTTTGGAAGAAGAAGATATCATTTACTTTATCGGAAATGATGAAAGTTTCGCTCGAGTTCAGAGCTTTTTATATCCAAATTAAAATCCGCTTAAACGCTGATATAACAGCGTTTAAGCGGATTTTTTCTATTTTGTCGATTTGACAAAAGTAACAACTCTTTGTTAGGGTTAAGTTGTTACTTGTTTATATTTGGGTATCATTATCCTCAAATAGTATTTATCTTCATTCAGTGTGTGTCCAAACACCTACTGAAATAGAGGTACTCAGCCTAAGAAAGCCACGTCTAGTGGCAATTTATCTGTGCGTAAGTGAAGCAACACCCATTACGCCAAGGCGAAATTGATCTACGAAAGGAGTGGTTCTATTGGAAAAAATAAAAGTGGAACATGTTTCTAAAGTTTTCGGGAAACATATTCCCCAAGCCTTAGAACTCGTCAAGCAACAAAAAAGCAAGACTGATATCTTAAAAGAAACAGGTGCAACAGTTGGTGTATACGATGCAAGTTTTACCGTAAATGAAGGTGAAATCTTCGTTATCATGGGATTATCAGGAAGTGGAAAGTCGACACTGATTCGGCTTTTAAACCGTCTCATAGAGCCTACAAGTGGGAATATTTACATCGATGGAGAAAACATTTCTAAAATGGGCAAAGAGAGTTTACGTAATGTAAGAAGAAACAAAATGAGTATGGTCTTTCAAAACTTCGGTTTATTCCCCCATCGTACACTTCTTCAAAACACAGAATACGGCCTTGAAATCAGAGGCATCTCAAAAGAAGAACGGCAAGCAAAAGCAGAGCAGGCTCTCGACAATGCAGGCTTACTTGCTTATAAGGACCAATATCCTAGTCAATTATCAGGTGGTATGCAACAGCGTGTTGGATTAGCACGAGCACTTGCAAATGACCCTGAAATATTACTAATGGATGAGGCTTTTTCTGCACTTGATCCATTAATTCGAAAAGAAATGCAAGATGAGTTACTTGATTTACAAAGCACATTGAAAAAAACAATTTTATTTATTACCCACGATTTGAATGAAGCATTACGTATTGGGGATCGTATCGCCATTATGAAAGATGGTTCAATCATTCAAATTGGTACTGGAGAAGAAATTTTAACAAATCCTGCAAATGATTATGTTAAAACCTTCGTAGAAGATGTCGATCGCTCTAAAGTATTAACAGCTGAAAATGCCATGGTTCGACCTGTATATGTCAATGTAGATGTAGATGGACCGACCGTAGCACTTAAAAGAATGCGCGAAGAAACAGTTAGTTTACTAATGGCCGTTGACAAAAATCGACATCTAAAAGGCTATATTACTGCTGACGACGCACGGGCTGCAGCTAAAAGACAAGAACAAACGGTACATTCAATTGTTCAATCAGAAATGTTAACCGTTCCACCAGATATGCTTTTACAGGATATTTTAGGCATGATTCATAATTCTCCTACTCCGATTGCAGTTGTAAAAGATGAGCGCTTACTTGGTGTTCTTATCCGTGGCGTTGTCATCGAAGCACTTTCAACTAGCGATGAGGAGGCAGTTGCACATGAATAATTTTTTAGACAATATTCCAGTTATACCAGTGGGACCATGGGTAGAATCAGTTATGGACTGGTTGACGAGTAATTTTTCAGTGTTTTTTAACTTGATTCAAAAAAATGGAAAACTACTCATGAATCAGGTCACTGATTTATTAGTGAGCATTCCCCCGATTATTCTAATTTTACTTGTTGTCATTTTTGCCTTTTTCGTTACCGGCAAAAAATTCGGGCTCGCAACGTTCTCATTACTTGGTTTGTTATTTATTTATAATCAAGGCTTATGGACACATCTTATGGAAACAACGACGCTCGTGCTCTTCTCAAGTATCATCTCGATCATTTTAGGTGTTCCTCTTGGCATTCTAATGTCCAAGTCAACTGTAGCAGAAAATGTGATTAAGCCGATACTCGATTTCATGCAAACAATGCCTGGCTTCGTGTACTTGATTCCTGCCGTTGCCTTCTTTGGTATTGGGATAGTACCTGGCGTATTTGCATCCGTTATTTTTGCCTTACCACCAACTGTACGTATGACGAACCTAGGAATTCGCCAAGTACCAAAAGAATTAGTAGAAGCTGCGGATTCATATGGTAGTACTTCAAATCAAAAACTCTTTAAAGTAGAAATCCCACTTGCGAAATCAACTATAATGGCGGGGATTAACCAGACTGTTATGCTATCACTGTCAATGGTTGTAACTGCCTCAATGATCGGTGCACCTGGTCTAGGACGCGAAGTATTAACTGCACTTCAACGAACACAGGTTGGAAATGGCTTTGTTGCAGGTTTAGGCCTAGTAATTTTCGCCATTGTAATAGACCGCTTAACGCAAAGTTTTAATAAGAAGAAAGCCGTATAGAAAAAGAGGCAATTGATTAACGCAAATCTTAGTTCTTCACTTTCACTGCTGAGATTTACTTTTTGTAGTTTGACACAAAACTATTAATATACGAAAGGAAGATTCGATGAAACTGAAAACATTAACTAAATTAGGAATGGCTTTAGGGCTTGGCTTTTTGCTAGCAGCATGTAGTGGTGATGATTCAAGTAAGAGTAGTGGTAACTCAAAGGATGTCAATCTAGCCTACGTTGAATGGGATACAGAAATTGCTTCAACTAATGTAGTTGGTCAGGTGCTAGAGGATTTAGGCTACAATGTAACATTAACACCACTTGATAATGCAATTATGTGGGAGGCTGTTTCAAAGGGTGAAGCAGATGGTATGGTCGCTGCATGGTTACCAAATACTCATGCCCCACAGTACGAAAAATATAAGAACGACCTTGATGAGCTAGGTGAAAACCTTACTGGTGCCAAAATAGGTCTAGTAGTACCAAGCTATATGGACGTTAATTCGATTGAAGATTTAAAAAATCAAGCAGATCGCACAATTACAGGTATTGAGCCTGGTGCTGGGATTACAGCTGCTACTGAAAAAGCTTTAGATGAATATGATAATTTAGCAGATTGGCAGCTATTAACTTCTTCATCTGGTGCTATGACAACGTCTCTTGCTAAAGCAATTAAAAATAAAGAAGACATTATCGTGACAGGTTGGTCTCCTCACTGGAAATTCGCTAAATATGATCTTAAATACTTAGAAGATCCTAAAGGCGTTTATGGTGGCGAAGAAACGATTAACACATTTGCTCGTAAAGGTTTAAAGGAAGATCAACCAGATGTCTATTCTGTACTAGATAACTTCCACTGGACATCAGAAGATTTAGAGAGCGTTATGTTAGAAATTATGGATGGCAAAGACCCAAAACAAGCTGCTAAAGATTGGGTAGAAGCCAATGCAGACAAAGTTGCTGAATGGACGAAGGATGTAAAAAAATAATTTTTTTAAAAAGACGGACAACTGACAGTGGTTGTCTGTCTTTTTTTAGGCTTTTCAAATCTTTTTAGGACTACTATATAAAAAAACTCACCGTAATGATCAGAATACGAATAATTAACGTCAGCTTAGAGAATTTTAAGGTCCCTAATTAACATTATAACTATCCTTATTTTAACAAATATTTCATAATATTTGAATATCTTATTTGTTTCTTTTGTGAATTTTTATGCAAAAAACTCTTTTATCTATCGTTGTGTATACTAAAAAAAGTCACCCCGCAACGATTAGACCGATGCCAGATGACTATTCACTAAGATAGTAATTTCAAAAATATCGCTGCTCCTAAAACAAGAATAATGCAAACAAGACGTCTCCAATCCTTGGATTCATTGAAAAACAACATTCCAAGTAAAGCGCCACCTGCCGCTCCAATTCCTGTCCAAATTGCATATGCTGTCCCCATTGGTAATGTTTCCATAGCATATGCAAGCCCGGCAAAGCTCAAGGTAAATACGAAAATCAATAACACTAAATTTTTAATACTTTTAGCATCATTATATTTACTAATCATATAAACACCCATCATCTCGCATAGCCCCGCAACTACTAATGCAACCCATGCCATTATTCACTCACCTCTTTTTCTTTAGGCTCCCCTGTCACTAGCTTTAAACCAACGACCCCTGCAAGTAAAACGACGATACATAAAATTTTAGCTAATTTCCATGGCTCTCCGAACAGTAAGCTATCAGCACATACTGTCCCCGCTGTCCCTAAGCCTACGAATACTGCATAAACAGTACCGACTGGTAAGCTTTCTCCAGCCTTAATCAGTAAATAAAAGCTAACAAAAATTGCAATTGCGGTACCAATCCATTCGAGTGCATTCCCTGCATGCTTTAAGCCAATAACCCAGCCGACTTCAAAAAAAGCAGCAATTAAGACACTTAACCATTGTTTATTCATCGCGAATTCCTCCATTTTATTGTTAAACACGGATGTATACTATTATTGGCCCGTTCTTTGAGACGGTTTTCTGATCTACCTGATCACTTCTTCCGCTTACCCGGGCAGTTCGGTGACCAAAAACCTGAATTGAGCTTTTTCTTCTGCTTCACTCCCACAGTAGCCAAATAAAAAAGCCTAAGGAACACTGCTGTAAACAGTATCTCCCAGGCTTTTATCCTTCCGTGTCACAAAATCAATTTGTGGTTTTCTCTCGGACCAGACTAGCATTGCTACGGAACCCTAGAAAACTATCATGTTTGATTGTGCTATTAGTATAGCAAATTATTCAGTCATTTTCCACTCGTACATAACCAACTTTTTCAACTAGTGCTTGCCCCTCGTCTGATACAATCCAGTCTATAAACTTCTTTACATTAGGATTATCTGTCCCTGCTGTAACTGCATAAAATTCAGATACAAGTGGGTATGTGCCATTACGAATATTTTCCTTTGTGGGCGCAACCCCATCAATGGACAATAATTTAATTTCGTTGTTATTCACCATTTCTGTTGAGTAAAATCTAAACGTGTAGCCAATGGCATTTTTATAATTACGATATTGTGATACCTCATGAATAATACCACCCATACCTGTTGCAACATTTTCAGCAGGTGCTTCCACGATTGGTGTATCCCCCATCATTCTTTCAAGTGCTGTTTGGCTTCCGCTATCTGCTGGGCGTTGAAAGGCACGAATCGCAGCATTTTCACCACCGACTTCATGCCAATTCGTAATTTTTCCAGCGTATATTTGTTTAAATTGCTCCAGTGATAAATTTTCTACGCTGTTTTTATGATTGACGAAAAAGACAAATGCCTCTCGCCCAATAGGGGTCATGTCAAATGTAAGATCTTCCATCTCCGCTTGCCTCTTTTGTGATTCAGATGGCGCTGCTACAAAAATCAGGTCAACATCTCCTGAAATCAAATTTTGATAAGCTTCAGGTGTACGACTCACCATCACTCTACTTTTATCATATGGATAGTAACCCTTTGGATATGTTGCTTCTACAAAGGCAGCATACAGTGGATACATCGCCGTCGCCCCATCTAAGCGAGGTAGTGACTCAACTAATTGCAATGAAGCTTTTGTATCTGACTTTACTACTTTATTTTGCTCTGTAAATGGTTGATAGAGTGACACATCAATTTCTGCATCAACAGTTGGAATACTCATTTTGTAGTAATGTTGAATAGGTTTAATCGAGGCAATCAACAACGCAATGCCCATTACTCCAGCTAACCATATTTTCCGTTTTGTTGTTGTCAACCAATCAAAAATTAAACAAACAAATAGGACAAATAAACATATAGGAACAGTTAAGAGTAGCCCACTAAAATGTAGCCCGCCACTAATAATTACATACAACGCAACTACTCCTGTGAAAAATAATAATCCTATTAGTACAAAAAGAGACTGTAGCACTTTCATAATCAACGGCTCCACCTCCAAAAGAGTAATTTTATACTAACTATTTTTATAATAGGTTATTTCCGGAAGATAACACAACTATATATTCTGAAAATTATGTTAAAATAAAGTGTAGTATTGTAAGGAGGTATTACATATGGCAATTGAAAAAGTACGTGAACATTTAGCACAATGGAATGTGCAACACAAAATACAGGAGCTAAACGAAAGCTCGGCGACCGTTGAACTAGCAGCACAGGCACTCGGGTGTGAGCCTGAACGCATTGCGAAATCCTTATCGTTTCTTGTGAACGATGGAGCGATATTAATTGTTGCTGCAGGCGATGCCAAAGTCGACAATGCAAAATTTAAAGCTGCCTTTGGTACAAAGGCAAAGATGCTTGGAAAAGATGAAGTACTTGAAAAGATTGGACACGAGGTAGGAGGTGTTTGTCCTTTTGGCGTGAATGAGGGCGTTGCTATTTATTTAGATGAATCACTTAAACGCTTCACAACAGTATTCCCTGCATGTGGTAGTAGCAACTCCGCCATTGAGCTTACTATTTCTGAATTAGAAACCTATACTCCATATCAAGAATGGATAGACGTCTGTAAAGGCTGGAACGAGTAACAGGGCATAAAAACAGCGGAACTTTATAAAAAGTTCCGCCGTTTTTTAGGTTTCTTCCCTATATCCAACAGCTAACCAGTGCGAATCCCATTCTGTAATTTGATTGCCTACTCTACAAGATAAGCCACATGCACGATTATCAGCGATAAATGAGCCGATTAACCATTTCTTTGTTTGTAATCCATCTTTTAGCTTTATCGTTATAGAGGGCATTTCCACGTACTGCTGATAAATAAACAAATTATCATCATAATGGGTATATGCAGAGGCATTCGTTTTCGTACCATCCCCTGCATAAATTTCTACAGTATTCCCTTCCCGAGAATAGACAGGTTTCTTTACAAACGGCAAGTTTTCCTGAACAAATGGTTCTGCCGAAAGGTACGTTGGCAACATATATTTGTGAATAGCAGCTCGTTCTTCTGCATTAAAAAGAAGCGGATCATCTTTTCGTTCCCAAATCAGCCATAATAAAATTTTCGATTGCAGTACATATGCAGCGGGTGCGTTGATAATAGCAAGCTGCCCGTCTTTTACAAGTTCCAGTAATTGTAGACCTATACGATCACCATCGGAAGACATATCATCTATTAAAAACTCTACTGGGTGTGCGGGACGATACAAAATATCAATTTTCTCCATGGCAGGCGTATAAAGGCCACGAGCTATATTAGCAGTGTTACTAGAAAAAATGATTAGCTCTTGTATAGGAACATATTCCACATCAAAAGGTATACATTTCTTTAAAAACTGTACCTGACAATATTCCTCATAATCTTCCGTAGCTGTTTTCCCTGTAATGATGATTTTAGGTTTTTTCACATCATTTAAATAATGCATAGCTGCAAAAAGTGCACCAGACAAGGTTTTATGTAATGCTGAAACATCATTCGGACTATCAAATCCTAAATGCTGACAAAGTGCTTCATTGATCTCAAAGGTTTCTTGGACAAGAAATGGCGTTTCACCATTTAATTCAAGACATTTTAATTGTCCGTCCTCTGTACAAATAAAATCGAAGCGAGCCAGTACCGATTGTTGCTGTAAATAATCTAATTGAATATATGGTAGCATTTCAGAACGAATGCCTAGTGCTAAAAGTTGTTCATCCGATAAATGCTTAAATTGTTTCCCAACCTTTAAAAATATTTTCCAAAGTATAGTAGATGCATAGTTAATTTCCTCGATTTTCTCTTTAGGTAAATCTAATACATCGTATAAGGCGTACTCAAGGTCCTCAAAGTCTGGAAAGAAATTAGGAAATTGAGAATAAAACGCTTGACGTTGTTGAAAATGATTGTCCATATTGATTTCTCCTTTTAAGAAGATGAAGAGCCACCTCGAGAGGCACCACCTGAGCCAAAGCCTGATTTCCCCGTGCTAGATGATGAGTGACTTGAGTAAGAATTAGAACTATTCGTCGTTGAACCTGAACTATTTGAGTATGAACGCTTGCCGCTCGAATAAGACTTTGAATCGCTTGTATTTGAATTTGAGTTATTTGTTGTTGAATTATTTGTGCTATTCGTTGTTGAGTTATTTGAAATATTTGTCGTTGAGTTATTTGAGCTACTAGATGTTGTACCAGACGGATTTTGAGAGCCATTCGTCGTAATTCCATTTGAATTCGCATTTTTACTTTCGCTCGTATTGCTATAATTCGTTCGTGGTACTGCTGAACCGCCACCTTTATTCTCTCTATCTGTACCATTTCTTAAATTGCGACTTTTATAAATGGCACTTCCTATCATAGCTCCGGTAGTTGCATACATAAGTCCATTGAAGAAATGATGTGCATAATGCGGCGAATTTTCATCTAAACATTCGAACGAGCCATCATCACTTTCTTTCCATTTCTTACATGAATTTGCCATGTCGCTGTCATAGACACTTTGTAAACCATTCCCTGATGTTGAAGTATTATTTTCTTCCGTTACATTATTTGTATTAGTAGATTCTTCAATAGTCTGAGTTTCTGTATTCCCACACGCGGCTAATTGCATAGCCATAAATGACGCTGTTGTGACTGCTATGTATTTTTTCATTTGGTATTTCTCCTTTATGTGGATACCTATTTTACTATTTTACGGATGACTCCTTCTTTAGGTTTCACTTTTTACAAATTCATACATTATCATAGCACTAAAAACCCCCTAGCGGATTGAAATAATTTACCGCCAGAGAGTATCTCACAAAATTGTTTACTTATTCGGCACTGCTTTTCTTCCATATGTCATGAAGCGCCATACTTTTTCAAATGGCCCCATTTTAAAGAATTTAAACCAGATGACACTAAAGATAATTTGAATGATAAAAGTTAGGATTGCAATAATCACTACATCAGAAGGTGAAACAACTTCAAGCCCCATTAATGACATAATAGCTAGACCAATAAAGCTTTGAGCTAAATAGTTTGTAAATGCCATCTGACCAACTCGTCCAATTGGTTGAAGAAGCTTCGCGATGCGCTTATTCTCCAACATAACAAATAGACAAGTTAAATAAAAATACGTTGTCGGAATTACCCCTAAACCAATAATTAATTGAAGATTTTGATCTTCCCCTTGAGCAGCAAACCAAATCCAAAGCGAGATGCCTACAAAAAGTGGGAATGTCACAAATTGAATCCACTTTATTTGTTTTGAGTATTCACTAATACGACTAATCCAATCAGCTTTTGCTACTAAAAAACCGGTCAAAAACATGATGAAAATAGTAACTGCATCATTTCCTAAAATACCAAAAACAGATGAAAAAACTCCTTGATTTGGCATAAATAGTTGTCCAAGGATGCAAAGGACATGAACAGTAATAATAGCAAATAGCCATTTACTAATTGTTGAAATCTTTGCATTATAGAAGGGAATTAGTAAAAAGCCTATTACTGCATAGATAGCAAGGATAGAGCCCCAGAAAATAAAAATATGGACAATGCCAATTAATAATAAAGATAGTAACCGTCTTGCAAAACGCCATCTTGGCTTATCGCCACGCGCTTCTGCACGTGAAGCAAAAATATAAAAACCTACACCAAAGAGGAATGAAAAAATCGAAAAGAATTTCTTCTCAATAAAAATATCAATGAGCTTATCAATAATGCCATTAATTCCACTATAGTCAGGCATCGGACCTCCCTCTACTATCACCTGGTAGGCCGCTACATTTATAAACAGAATGCCAAATAACGCTAGCCCTCGAATAATATCTAAGGAAACGATTCTTTCTTTTTGAGTAACGGATGAATTCATTCTTAAAACTCCTTATCTTTTATACTTTACTGTGCTAAGACAATCATAACCTCTCATCCTTACAGTAGTTTTTTGAAAAGCTTACAGGAACCTTACATTTATAGATTTGTCTCATCAGTTAATGCTTTTTTTCACTTACATTAGTTTTTAATCCCCTTCTACAAGCAAAAATTTCATATTTTATAGTAACAATTATTTCTTTTAAAAAGGAGAATAGATAATGTACAGACACCGCAGATTTGGTTTTTGCTATCCTGGTTATAAATACTGTGGACCAGGATGTTCGGGACCAGGTAGACCTATCAACGCTGTAGATTCATGCTGCAAATTACACGACGAATGTTATGCTCGATATGGTAGATCAAGATATTGCGATGAAATGTTCCAAAATTGCTTACGACCACAAATGAACGCCAATACTAAAATGGCTAGAGATGCAAAATTGTTTTACAATATCTTCGGAATGCGTAATAGATTCTTTTAACTCATAAAAAATGCTCACGATGTTATTTTTCCAACGTGAGCATTTTTTATGAATTAAGATTTTGTATAGACTGCATATTTTTGCGGATTAGTAAAGCCAAGCTTAGTGCCTAAATGATAAGATGCTTGGTTATGGATATCGCAATCCCAACAAGGCTGAATATCATTTAAAATACAAAAATCAATAAATTTCTCTGCAATGAAGGTTGCTAATCCTTTTCCTCTATAATTCGAATCAGTAACTATATCAATCTCTGCAAATTGCTGCGATTTAAAAATAGAGACCGCTTCGCTAATAATTTTATCTCCATGCTGCAGACAAAAACCAAAGCCATTTTCAAGAAAATTATTAGTAGAATCCCAGTATTCCTCATAATATTGATTGTTAAATTCTAAACAATGTTCAATTTGATGTTGCTTGATTTTAATGAATTCATAGTCAAGCGACTTTCGCCTTTCTCTATCGTTATAAGCATTTATAGCAAAACTAAAAGAGTATCTTTCTAGCTTTTTCACATGATCGTTTAATCGATGTTCAATTTTTTCGATCCAATCATCCGAGTAAGAAAACAATGTGAAACGTTTACTTTGTTCAATAGATTCTTGTAGTAAAGATCCAAGTTTATTTACGATTTGATCGCTGGAAGACTCACCATAAACATAGTATATTCCTGATTTAGTTTGAAACAGCAATGAATGGAAGATTTCATTGTCGGCGTAGACAGTGCCTTCTATTACCTGATCTAGTATGCTATAGACAAATGTTGGTGCCCTTTCTATTGTTTCTTTAATAATCGAATAATTTTCGGCCGTTACCTTGATCATTATCATTTCCCCTATTCTTTTGATATATCTTCATTCATTATAAAGTTGATTGAAATCATTGGGGTTATTGTTTAAATATTGTATAATGGGTACATAAAATTGAAGGGACTGAATTATGCGCAGATAGCAATATTTTTCATCCAAACTTAATTAATAACTTGGAGGTAAAAGTATTGATAGAACAAATTTACACAAAAAGATTATATTTAAGAAAAATGAAGATGGCTGATGCACATATTTTATTTAATATTTGGTCAGATCCAGAAGTTACAAAATTTATGAATATCACTAATTTTACTCATGAAGAACAAGCAAAGGAAATGATTGAGCTTTTTGATGAATTAACTGAGGAGCGCAAAGCTATTCGCTTTACCATTATTGAGAAAGAATCAAATGAGATAATCGGCTCTTGTGGATTCAATTCAATTGACGAAGTTAACGCCTCAGCAGAAATCGGATATGATCTTGCTAAAGCTTATTGGGGAAAAGGCTATGCGCCAGAAAGTATTTCGGCTTTGATTGATTATGCTTTCACCACTTTAAACATAAATAGAATTGAAGCAAAAATCGAGCCTGGTAATATAAATTCTATAAAGGTAGTAGAAAAATTGAATTTTACTTTTGAAGGAACATTTCAGGAAAATGAAGAATCAAAAGAATCTACTTATGACATTAATGTTTATTCTTTATTAAAATAAATTGATGTGAAAATTATAATAGCCAAGAATGTTACCTATGAACATTCTTGGCTGCTTTCATTTCTGTTACTTAATCGGAATCCAAATTTCACAATCAAGATTAAATGAATCTTCGTCTGAGTACATATGTCCAAATAAGTAGGATGTTAAAATCCCCTATTCCTTTTAATAAAAATAAGAGTATAGAAACCGTCAGGAGAGACAACTCCATACTCCCTCTCTAGTTTAAACTATATTCAATAAATCTATTGGCTTTTCGATGATATAGTCATACTCCTCTGGCTTACCAAAACCATATGAAGCAAAAACAAAAGGGGTCCCTGCAAACTTTGCAGAAAGCCTATCTCCCTGTGTATCTCCCACATATACAGCTTTTTTTATGTGATTTCTTTCCATAATTAATTGAATATTTTCACCCTTTGACAAGCCTGTACGCCCCGGATTTTCAAAGTCAATGAAATATTTATCTAGATTATGATAAGCATAAAATGTTTCTATATAGCCCTCCTGACAATTGCTCACAATGAACAAGCGGAATTTTTTTGAAAGAGCTAGTAAAGTTTCTTCTAACTGCGGATATAAAATACCGCCATTACGTAATAAATCATCTTGCTCTTGCTGGCAGCATGCAAAAATAAGCTCCATCTGCTTTTCTTCATCAAGATAATCAAATAATACAGCTGCTATTTCTTGAATTTGTAAGCCCATCGTTTTAGATAAATCCTCTTCGGTTATCTTCCCTTTACCGTAAGGAGACGCCTGAACTACCTGCGTCCATGATTGCGCTACTGTTTTTCTTGAATCCCAAAGTGTCCCATCCAAATCGAAAATAATGCTATCTATGTCCATATGCAACCTCCTTCAATACATTATACAAAATATGGATGTTGAAGAAAGCGAAAATTTCTCTTAAGGATAATTTTTAGATACAAGATACGGTGTTTACTATGCTGGACTACACTATATAAAACATCATCACTACAAAAAATGGATTTGGCAAACTAATCGTTTACCAAATCCATTTATCTTTATTGAATTGGAATCCAAATTTCAGAGTATGAATCAGGGCTATATGCATCTTCATCAGGGTAAACTTCAAGTTCAGCTGTTCCTGCTGGTTTATATGGATTGGATGGGAACCACTCTGAATAAATTTGTTTCCAAGTATTTTGCATAGCATCTGGCATAGGGCCATGCACCTCAAAGACAACCCACTTCGATGCAGGTATCTCCAACGCTAATAGATTTTCTCCCACTTCCCCTACATGATCCGTAGCAATCCAGTAATCAATGAAACCATTTTGCCCTTGGTCTGTATTTGGTACACAAACACCTAGCGTCCCTTTGATGCTTCCGTTATTTAATTGGATAAGTTGATGATCGAAATTTTTCGAATTCATCTCATTCCAAAAATGAGGAATGTCTTGCAAGTTCTCACCATTTTGACAATTATATGTTCTTTTTACCCCTACTACTTGAAACTTTTCTTTTTCTACGATTTTATACTTCATTGGTTCTGCTCCCTTCAGACTTACCTGGATGACCAGGCGATTGTATGATTTTAGTTGTCCTTGCTTCTTTCTTGCTTCACTAGGCGTTAGATTATGCTGCTTACGAAATGCCTTTGTGAAAGCTTCAGGAGAGTCGTAGCCATATTTGTAGGCGAGATCGATTACTTTTTGCTCTGTATTTATTAACTCCTGTGCAGCTAATGTTAGCCTTCTACGTCTTATATAATCCGCAATAGACATATCCGTTAAAATCGAGAAAGTCCGTTGAAAATGAAAGACCGAAGAATTAACCTCTCGTACAATTTGTTCCATTGTGATGTCATCTAATAAATGCTCTTCGATGTAATTTATTGCTTTTTGAATCGACTCAATCCAACTCAATTGCTCTCACTCCTTGTTTATAGTTTAAAACATCAAAATTAGTTATTCCTGTCTTTTTATGCTAACTTTGGACAGGTAAAAATGAAAGCTTTTTTTATTGGCATATCACCATAACGTGGGGTTGATTTCCGTTCCGACCGGTCGCTTTCCTGAGGGCGTCCGATGAGCCGCTTCACTCGCGTTGCTCGCTCCAGGGTCTCATCTGTGACGCTGATCCCCAAGGAGTCGACCAGTCTCCACTCCAATCAACCTATATGCATAGAATTAACAAAAGTAACACCTATTTTTGGATAATATAGGTTAAAATAGTATAAAAAATTAGATTGGAGGTTTTGATATTGGTTAAATGGCAAGGTGCTGCAGGAATTTGCTTAAATAAAGAAAATCAATTATTAATGGTTTTGCAAGGGACTGAAGAGGAAGTAAAAACATGGTCAGTGCCATCAGGCGGAAAAGAAACTACTGAGAATTTTGAGACATGTTGTATCCGCGAAGTATATGAGGAAACAGGATTTGTAGTAGACATCGTCAGAGAAGTGTTACATAAAAATAATGATGCAGTGGAAGTTCGTTATTTTGAGACGATCATTACTGGTGGTCAAATGATGATACATGATCCCGATGAATTAATTTATGAAATTGCGTGGAAATCAAAAGAAGAAATACTCGATTTAACATTATCCTTCCCTGAAGATAGGAAATTTCTTTTATCATTATTTCAATAATTGCTCATGATTAATGGTAATAGGTAGATACCTATGGATAACAAAGATTGAAAGCTTACGCCTTGTGCTTGGCATTATCTCTCGCGGGTATTTCCCTCTTACCCGCGGGTAAACTCTTATAATATTAATTATTTAATTTTTACTTTTTCAACGACCGCTTCGTATAACGATCCATCATCGATTTTAATATATTGATTTTTTGCTGACTTACAATAGCCTTCTTTTTCTAGAAAATCCTTTAGCTCCGATTTCTTAGCAAATATTTTTTCAATGATATTTTGCTTCACTTCAGATTCATCTGTTCTTTTAGTAATGGATACCCAATATATTTTTGACATGGTATGTCCCCCTTTGAATCAATTATTTATAAATAATTAAAGCTGAATGTATAACTGTATGCTCCCCTATATATAACGTATTGTATTTAATATCCACTATTAAATAATCGCTTAAATCTAATAGAGCATTATTAATGTCATGTTCAAATTGAACAATGTCATTATTTTGGATTGTAACTACTTGAGTCGCTTGCGTCATACATTTTCCCCCTTTTCTTCTAATCATAGATTAATAGGAAGTATTTGTCACAGAATATTTTCGGTAGTAGCCGGGAACGCAATAGGAGTATATAGACCACTAGAAGATTATACGGAATATTCGGTAATATACACTTTAAATTCCTTTATAAACATGAGATGATTGGAGCGAAGCTGAGCAACTTCTTAGGTTCAACATTAAGATGAATCCCTCGAGTTCGTTTTAAAGGTGTTGCAACTAAGTATCTTGATAATTATCTTACTTGGTTCTTATTTGTCGATATCGTAGTAATGAAAGTACAAAACACAATATTAAAGAGTTCTTGTTTACATCTTTTTTGTTCGAAATGACAGATACCATTGAAAGCCTTCGTCTGTCCATATTTAATTTTTATATGGTTCTGCTAAAGATAGGAGTTTTAGTATGAATATAAATGTAACGGCGGAAGTATATAGGTTAGGGATTTTAATAGGTCTTTATTCCGTTCAGGATGTGATTAAATGGGCTGATAATGTTATTGAACGCCTTGATAATCCACCGTATGAAGTAATTGAAATATCATTGTCTTCACAGGAAAAACCCATTGATGTCTGTTCGAAATTAAAATTGTTCAATGGAGGTTTAAATAATGACGACCTTCCTTCTAAGATATTACTCGGGCTGCTGAACGAATATTTTCTTTCAATCAACAACGTATCAGACGTTTTTTCAATGTTATTTCGATTAATTGACCATTTACAGTTAGTCGAAAGTAATAAGTGGATAGAGGTTGAAATGATTTACTTATCGGATGCTTTTTATTTAGCAGACCAAAATATATATGGTGATTTGAATGAAGTGGGTAATAATTTAAAGAATTATTTATCTCAGTTCGAAGATTATGCAAAATATTTATCCATATAGCGGCATTTATGAACTACATGAAGTTGAAATATGATTGAGAAGCCATTTCCCTAAAATTCATTTAAAAAAACAACATTAAACATTAACACAGCCTATAAAAATATCGTAGTTCAAATGGAGAGATTCACTTGAAAGTAATAGAGCGAACAATAATACTATCGTGTGCAGCTATATTCCTATTCATTGTTTTTAAAGCCGTATACAATGGTGTACAGTCAAATAGATCTTTGATTAAACCCCAAAGTTCAAATTATTATCAAATAACCGATAAAGATTTTAATAAAACAGTAGACGTACCTTTTACTAATATTCACTCATATAGAGGGAATGCTGACTATATTTATATGAGTGTAGATCAAGAAAGTCCTTCTCTTGATAATAAAATTATTCAATATAATCGCAAGACTCAAAAATGCACAACTATTTTTACCAGTAAATTCAAATTACCGTCGGTTCAAGGGGTAGAATTAAATGATAATTGGTTATTGTGGGTAGATACCGATGAAAATGGAGGGTATCTGAATCCATATTTTATGAATTTAAAGACGCAAGAACTTCAACCATTAACAAAAGAAAATGAAGAAAATGTTATTAATGATTTCCCCATACTGATCGGAGACTACGCTACTTGGATTAAAAAGGACAGAAAAAGTGAAAAAGCGGAAGTTATGCTTAAGAATCTCAAAACAGACGAAACTATAAGTATAATTAATTCAAATAGCCTTACATTCATAAATATGTCTTTATCTGCAAAGGATGGAAAAATATTATTTACTGATGAAAAAGATCATTTTGGATACCTCTATTTATATGATGTAAAAAGTAAAGAAATAAAAGAATTTAAGAGTTCATATGAATTTATTGATAGGGCAAGACTACTAAATGATCGACAATGGTTTTACCTAACATTTGACGACCCTTCTAAACCTTCAACTGGTGATGGTAAGCTAATTTTTTATGACGCTTCGACCAATCATACACAAGAAGTTGTTTCGGATATTGATAGTGTAAGTGATCTTAACATTGATTTTAATAATCAAATATATTTATTTTTCAATGATAATGAGTACTATAAAAAATTTAAGATAAAGGATCATCTATTAGTTGAGGATGGTTGGTTAGAAATACCGAATTTTTTTAGATTTTCAGCTGAAAATGGTGTTTATATCCATGACTATGAACTAAATGAAAAAGGCAAATTAATAATTCAAAGTAAGCTAACTAACTAAAAAAAGACTATCCCTATCAAGGAAAGATTAGGATGGCCTTCATTGTATTTTTAAATCAACTATGCCTCGGCATAATTGTATCCGGAATCGGAAAGAAGTTAAAAAAGTGTCGGGGCACTAAAGCCCCAACACTCCCCTTCTAATACATTTTTAAATATTCTTCCCGCTCCCAGTTATGGACACGTGTGCGGTATTTATTCCATTCTATTTCTTTAGCAGCCGTGAATTTTTCAAAGATATGATCTCCCAGTGCTTCACGTACAGTATGATCCATTTCTAGTTCAAGGAGTGCATATTCCAAAGACGATGGAAGGTTGTCGATATTATTCAATTCACGTTCTGCTCGTGACATTTTATAAATATTGCGATCTACGGCGTCTGGTGGTGTGAGGTCTTTGCGAATGCCATCGAGCCCAGATGCTAAAATAACAGCCATTGCTAAATAAGGATTCGCAGCTGGATCGACAGAACGCAGCTCGATACGTGTTGATAGTCCTCGTGAAGCTGGAATTCGAATAAGTGGTGATCGGTTTTGTGCAGACCATGCTACATAGCAAGGAGCCTCATAGCCCGGCACTAATCGTTTATAGGAATTAACAAGTGGGTTTGTTATAGCTGTAAAGCCGTGTACATGTTTTAGTATCCCTGCCATAAAGCTACGCGCTGTTTGGCTTAATTGCAATTCTGCACGTTCATCATAAAACGCATTTTTATCCCCTTCAAATAATGATAAGTTGAAATGCATGCCAGAACCGTTAACACCGAATAGTGGCTTTGGCATAAAGGTTGCATGCAGTCCATGCTGTGCAGCTATCGTTTTTACAACAAGTTTAAACGTTTGAATATTGTCACATGCTTCGATCGCACTTGCATATTTAAAGTCAATTTCATGTTGACCAGGTGCAACCTCATGGTGTGATGCCTCAATTTCAAAGCCCATTTCTTCTAACTCTAATACGATATCACGTCGACAGTTCTCCCCTAAGTCAGTCGGGGCTAAGTCGAAATACCCACCACTATCATTTAACTCAAGTGTTGGATGACCTTTTTCATCCAGCTTAAATAAGAAAAATTCTGGCTCTGGCCCTAAATTAAATGAGCTAAAACCTAATTCCTCCATCTCCTTTAAAACCCTCTTCAGATTGGAGCGTGGGTCACCTTCAAATGGTGTACCATCTGGTCTAACAATATCACAGATAAATCGAGCCACTTTACCTTTTTCAGCCGTCCAAGGAAAAATTACGAAAGTATTACGGTCAGGGCTCAAGTACATATCTGATTCCTCAATGCGTACGAAACCTTCAATGGATGAACCATCGAACATAATTTTATTGTCCAATGCTTTTTCTAATTGACTAACTGGTACTTCAACGTTTTTTATTGTTCCTAATATATCAGTAAATTGTAGGCGAATAAATTTCACATTTTCTTCCTTAACACGACGTTTAATATCTTCTTTTGTAAAACGTTTCATTTTCCACCACTCCAATGTAATTTTAATTAACACAACTCTTTTATAACTGTTTTTAAAATACATTAAAAAGAGGAAAAACACAATATCTATGTAAGGTTTTATTACATGCATTTTATCGAATATATTTATCTTTTTTTCAGATGGATAGAGTCCGCCTCCCTTCCCACTTATCATTTAAGGTCTTTAGACTCACCATACGGTAGTTTAACTGAAATATTTTTGACTTTATTGCTTGTAGCAAGAATTTTATTTCCATATTTTATATCACATTAGTCTTGTGTAATGTCATATTTATTGGTAAATTTATAGCAAATTAGAATTTCTGTATTATTCATCAGATAAGTAAATATGGCGTATATATAATAGTCGGAAATTATCATATCCATTTTACCTTGGCGTAACTTCGTCCGAGGCTTTATCTTCTGTTAAAGATACATAAGGCGGTGAATGTAAGAAGCATGTCAGTATTAATTATTGGCAGCGTAAGTAATGATGTGTTGCGTCTGCAAAAATATTTTCATCGTATCGACATCAAAAATATTCATTGCTTTACAACAACTGACGCGGCAATGAATTATTTAGCAGATTCTTTGAAAGAAGAGCTGGAATTAATTATTCTCGATGCAAAAATGACACTTAAAAATTGCGAAAACATTTGTCAACAAATTGACGAACTAAAGAGCTGGCTCGATGCCCCTATCCTTCTTTCTACTACTTACGAAAAAAGCATTACAATTGATAGGGTTTTTGAAGCTGGGATTTTCGATTTCATTTTAAAACCATTTGATTTCACCCAGTTTAAAACTAGGATTCAGGTGGCCCTTAAATATCAAAAGGAATCTAAGCTACGAAAGCAGCAAGAAGGTATTATTCAAAAAGATTTAATTATCGCGAAGAAATTTCAAAAAAATGCATTATCACCCTCACTGAATCTTGAGCATATTCAGATAGATGGGCTTTATGTTACATCCAATACATTAGGTGGTGACATGTACTGCTGGTTTAAGATTAATGAACACTTAACTGCGATTCTTCTTTACGACGCAATGGGACATGGCATTGCCGCATCACTCGTTACAATGTCCATTAGATCTTTGTTAAAAGGAATAATTACAAAATTAATTGATCCAGTTTTAGTAATCCGAGAACTTAATCGTCAAATTTATGAGCTATTTTCCGATGAAGATATGGACCGTTTTTTAATGACAGCCATCTACATACTCATTGATACGAAAAACGGAACTGTACACTATGTTAATGCAGCTCATCCATCTGGTTTCTTATTTGGAAAATACGGAGAGACGGTGTTCCTCCCAGCAAATACACCTATCTTAGGGCTATTCCCAACCATTCATATCAATAAGAAAACGATACCTTTATCCGGATGGCATCGCATAATACTTTATACGGACGGCTTATTGACAATTAATGAGCAACACGTTGTTGATATGGACTTTTTCCATTCTTATGCTTCACAAGATAATGGCTACGCCTTGCAAAAATTTTCTCAAAAATATGATTTATTCGACAATGATTACAGCGATGATATCACAGTAGTTTCAATAACAATTACATTACAGGGTCGGTGATTGATGATGGAATTCATACTCAATGTAAATCCTGATACACAAGCTATAGCTTATGTAGATCAAATTATGGAGAATTATACCAATGTATATAATCTACCTTTTAAAAGAGAATTACGATTTGTCGTACATGAATTATTTATAAATGCTGTGGCAGCTGTTGAAAAGATGGAGCCACATTCAAAAAAAGCAATTCAAGTACACGTATCCCGCTCTAATGAAGAAATAAAAATAACAGTTACTGATGAAGCGAAAGGAATCGCTGAAAATGATTGGAATAAGGTTCTCCAATTTAATTTGAACGAACCCGATTATTCAGATCGCGGGCGAGGTTTATTTTTTATTAAAAATATGGTCGACCATATTTGGTTTGAACATATTTCTGAAACGAAATTTTTAGTTGGTATTTCAAAAAAAATTCATGTATAAAGTAAACGTATAATTGGAGGAGTTTTCATGAAGTTGTCAATCCGAAAAAAAATGAGCCTGTTAATATTCGGGTGTATTTTGCTACTTACTACACTTTTAGCAGGAATAAATTTTTATGTTGCCAAAAAAAATCTTTTAGAAAGTGCAAATACAAAGCTTTTATCAGATATTCAATTAGGCTATGAATATTTAGATGCTAAATTCCCCGGAGAATGGTCCATTAAAAGCAATCAATTATATAAAGGCGACGTCAAAATGGTAGACAACTTTGAGGTAGCTGATAAAGTCGGCGAGTTAACAAACGGAAATGTCGTCTCAATCTTCCAAAACGATACTCGTATTAGTACAAATATAGTCGAAAATGGAGAACGCGCATTAAATACAAAGGTTTCTGATGAAGTTGCGAAAGTTGTACTAGGAGAAAAAAAACGTTTTATCGGATCAGCAAATGTCTTGGGTAGTATGCACCAAGGAGCCTATGACCCAATTTTAAATAGCCAAGGAGATGTTATTGGCGTATGGGCGACTGCTGTACCTACCGCTCCATATATAAGTATTGCTACAAAGTCTGCACTGGAAAATGTAGTGATTTCCTTAGGAATTGCCATATTAATGATTGTTGGGATTAGTTGGTTTTTACAGCGACAAATCATCACACCTATCAATATTTTAAGTTCGAATGCTAAAGAGCTAGCAGATTTAGATTTAAATGTAAAGTTATTAAATCCTAAAGGTAAAGATGAGATTGCTGTTTTAGCAAATGCCTTTAATGATATGAAAAATCGTTTAACAGAGACGATGACAATCGTAGCTGGTAGCGCCAATCAAATAGCTAACTCATCGCATTCATTAGCAGAATCATCACATCAAACAAGTGAGGCTTCTAACCAAATTGCACTTACGATGAATGAAATTGCAGTTGGTACTACGACTCAATCTGATCAAGCTGAACAAATAGTGACTATGATGCAAAAAACAATTGGAGAAGTATCGAGCAGTTTACAAAAGGCCGAAAGCACGTTAAATAGTGCTATAGAATCTACCCATTTTGCACGCCAAGGTGAAGAGGCAATCAATGAAGCTATAAAACATTTAAGCGATGTCACACAAACAGTGTCTTACGCGACAGATTCTATCCAAAAACTCGGTAAACGCTCTGAAGAAATTGGCGGCATTATTACTGTTATTACGGGTATCGCAGAGCAAACAAATCTACTTGCACTCAATGCAGCCATCGAAGCAGCACGAGCAGGCGAGCAAGGAAAAGGCTTTGCCGTCGTTGCATCAGAGGTACGCCAGTTAGCCGAGCAATCAAGTTTAGCATCAGGACAAATTACAAATCTCATTAAAGATATTCAGGCTGAAACTTCTGTGACAGTTCGCACGATGGAAAGTAATCTACTAGCAGTAGAGGAGCAAGTAACCATTATCAACAAGGGAGGAACTGCATTAAAGGAAATCGTTGAAAAGGTTGAAGAAACAGAAAAAGGCGTTGAGCAGATGAAGGCTGCATTTACGAATGTAAACAACAACTCCTTAGGGGTTCAAAAAGCCATTCAAGATATTTCCCGCATCATTGAAGACTCCGCCGCAGCAACAGAGGAAATTGCCGCAACATCGGAAGAACAGTATGCAACTGTGGCAGAAATTACACAAAGTTCAGATGAGTTAGCATCTATTGCTGATAAATTACAAAATGAAGTCAATAAATTCAAGTTTTAACTTCTATAGAATTAGAATTTCCTAACATGAAAAAGAAAATGGAGGCGCTATAGTATGAATCAGAAGAAAATTGCGATGGATATTGACACAAAGGCTGATTATATTTTGATTGCGTTTATGGGCGATTTAGAATATGGGTTGATTGAAGAGATAAAAATTGAGCTTCAATCATTAAGCTTGGAAACAATGCATGGATATATTATCGATATGCAAAAGGTTACAAACATCGATAGTACCGGCTTTGGCATGATTGTCAATTTCGCAAAGAAAGTATCTGTAAAAGAAAAGAAAATCGCCATTATTGTTGTCGATGATTTCATTCGTAACTTGTTTGCTATTTCACAAGTCGATAAAGTATTCCCTATTACTAAAAGCGAAGAGCAAGCAAGACAGATCATTAAAGAAGGCTGGCTAGGTGAACTATCACTTAGCGAATACTAACCCTGTTGTTGCCCTCCCAAACATAAAAGTAGGTTGCATTCCTATTAAACGGAATGCAACCTATTCACTTTAATATTGTAAAAGCATATTTACAAACACAACGATAATCACAAAAGGTACTACTATTAACATCAGTAGTCGATACGTTGAATAGAACCCCTGCCCCATTTGACTTCCTATTAATAATTCCTTCTTCACAATTTCTTTATCAACTACATACGCAATAAAAATAGCAATCAATAAGTTACCTAACGGAAGCATTAAATTAGATACTAAAAAGTCAGTTGCATCAAAAATTGTTTTTCCAAAAATTGATACATCCGCTAAAGTACTTGATGAAAGCGCTGCAGGAATCGCCGCAATAAAGACTACTACACCTAGTAGCATCGTCAATGCAGAACGAGACATACGTCCCTTTTCCATAAATGCCGCTACGATAATTTCATATAAACTGAATGAAGAAGTTAGCGTTGCGAATAAAAATAATAATAAAAACATCGCTAAGAATATTTCACCAAATGGCATTTGACTAAATGCTGTTGGCAGAACCATAAACAGTAAGCCAGGTCCAGATGCTGGTTCTAAATCAAAAGCAAATACAACAGGGAAAATTGCTAATCCTGCTAAAAACGATACAAGCACTGTGAGAAGAACAACGGAGCCTGCGGAATTAGGTAAGCTCACATCTTTCTTTAAATAGGAGCTGTACGTCACAAGACAAGAAAACCCTACCGCTAAGCCAAAGAAAGACTGCCCTAACGCTTCTAATATAGCCTTTCCAGTTATATTGGAAAAGTCAGGCCATAAGAAGAACTTAACCCCCTCCATTGCCCCATCTAATGTTAAAGCCCTCACAACAAGCACAATAAACATAATGAATAATAAAGGCATCATCCACTTATTGGCCTTTTCTATACCATTTTGCACACCAAGTGAAATGACTAATACATTTACTAGCGTAAACAGCCCTAAACCTAGTAATGTAATCCAAGGTGTTCCTACAATCTTTGCAAATAGTTCACTAGGATCAACGGAAGGATCAATAACAGCCCCAGTCACACCAAGGCCACTATATATAAAAATCCAACCTCCTACAACACTGTAAAAACTTAATAATAAAAAACAGCCGAGCACACCCATACGACCAACCCAAGCCCAACCTGTTTTTGTAGGTGCAATTTTTTTATAGGCAGTTACAGCCTCAGACTGTGTACCACGACCTAAAATATATTCTGATAACAACATCGGTAAACCAATCAGCAATGTAAATAGAACAAAAATAAGGAAAAACGCTCCTCCACCACTTTGTCCAGTAACATAAGGAAGCTTCCAAATTGCGCCTAGTCCAATTGCAGCTCCAGCCGATGCTAAAATAAAGCCTAGTTTACTAGACCACTGACTCTTTTTTTCACTCATCTCTTCAAACTCCTCTAACTTACTCAACTCTTCCTTATTCTACAATAAAATAATACACTCGACTAGATTAATTCTATACGTTACTTTTGCGTAATATTATCCAACACCTCAACCATCATTCTAAATAAAAAAACCTCGAACGCTTAACAGCTCGAGGTCTCATCCTAATTATTTTGTTAAATACATGGAACGCTGATTATTAATCCATTTACGCATCGTTGTAAATAGTAATGCCATGATGATAGTAATTAAAATACCTTTTACAATGTTAAATGGCAATATACCAGCTACGATCATTTTATATAGTGAATCACCTACAACAGGCTCCATACCTAAAAAGTAAGTGTACATAGGTAAAAATACTGCATAGTTAAGAATGCTCATCCCTACTGCCATTACAATTGTTCCAGCAGCTAAACCTCCGATAAGGCCTTTAACTGTTTTGGAGCGATTAAAAACAAAACTCACTGGTAGAATAAATAAAATACCTGTCACAAAGTTCGCGATATGTCCTACCGGTACTCCCGTTGGCGTGCCTGAGAAAACCCAGTCCAACACATTTTTAAATAATTCTACTAAAATACCAGCTACAGGTCCCATAGTGATCGCTGCTAGTAATGCTGGCATATCACTGAAGTCCACTTCCAAAAACGCTGGAAATGGCGGAATCGGGAAATTAAAAAGCATTAATAAAAACGAAATACTGCTCAGCATGCCAATCGTAATATACGATTGAAGTTTAACATTTTTCTTCATAGAAAACTCTCTCCTCTTTGCTGATTCAATCTCGCAAGAAGAAAGGTTACGACCTAATCGATTATCATCATGAAAGAACCCTTATGCAAAAGAGCATAAGGGAGAATAGGCATGATTAAAAAACGCCATTAATTAACTATTTTCTGAGCATACGCTGTGTGAAGCCACATCGAAAAAACGCTCATACATAGCTAAATTCATAACAATGAATGACGATCGTACCTCCATCTTCTCCCATCCAGACTTTAACTGTCGGCCTTGGAATTACACCAAGTCAGCCATGCAAAAAATTATTTGCACAGGTCGCGGGCTGAAGAGCTTTTAGTAAATCATGCGAGCTAATATGTCTTAAAGGAAACATTAGCGATTTACAACTCTATTACCGCCGGTCGGGATTTTCACCCTGCCCCGAAGATGAATCATTATTTTTTTGTTTCATAGCCTTACTATAATGAATTATTAGAGAAATGTAAATAGCTTTGCTTAAAAAATTCCGATTAAACTTGTATGCTTTATAAATACTCGACCAATAGCTCATAGAGCGAAACTTTAATCAGTGAGGGTTTTCTACATCTCCACTAATCCTCACCAATAGGCTTTTATGAGCAATAACTCTTTGCTACTGGTGTCATAAAATGACAAGAGCATTCACGCACATATAGCGGCGAGAATGCTCCAAAAAATTTTTTAAGTTCTACCGTTATGCTGTTTATGGCATATATCGTTTATTGGCTCCTACAGGCTTTGGCAAGAATTTTTTTAAATCAAATCCCTCCCAGGTTTCCTGTACAACATTGTCTAAACGTATTTGTTGATCAAAGCTTGCAGCAGTGAGCATCATAGCTTCTATCAGCTGAGTTGCACGAACAGTATCCATGGTCGTTAAATCAAGCGGCTCATCAAATGTAACAATAACACCTTCTGCTACTTCTTTCACAGTGTATGTTATATTTTCCGGTACAACTGAAACGTATACATCATCATTTTTATTTCGCATATCGGTAAGTGCTTCTGTTACAGTGGGAAAAGTTTTACGAGAATCGGGTGATAAATATTCAGCTCCATTTTCATCTTTATATAAATAATAATTAAAATGATTTGAGCTTGTTAATGCCTTAGGATTACTTGGCTCTTCTTCCTTGGAAAATTTGTAGGCTGTACCATCAGGATTTTCAAACTCAACATCTTTATACTCTGAATCAGAGAATGTATCCTGTAAAGTCTCTAAATATTCATTAGTATCTGCTGAAGCAACATCATAATCATTTTCCTCCGGCAATACATGAACTAGTTTATCGCCCTTCTCCTTCAATTCTCCTTTATATGGATGATAGTTAGTAAGACCATTTGCTTTCTCATCAATTTGCGGCGCATACTTTTCATACATTTGTAATGTTGTAGGCTTTTTCTTCGCAAAATCAGTAGCAACTCGTTCATTTGGAATGATATACGTCATCGGTACGCTTTTCTTATCACGATTTGCCAAACCAATATGAAATACTACTGCATCTGTTAAATCTTCCTCATAAACTGATGATCGTAAAGACATGATCCTTGAATGTTCTGCTACTATGCTGTTGGATTCCATCATCTTATCATGGTTGACAGAGCTTTTCGCTGCATGACTATCCTGCGATGTTGAATATTGAGAGGTTTCAGGAGCATTAGCCTGGTCTATTTTTGCATCATTATGATTCATGAACATAGAGCCTGTAAGTACTGTTAAAGCGAAAACTGCTGCAACGCTCATAAAGATTGGCCATTTACGAATTTTCTTCTTTGTTGTCGCTGTCTCGGTACTTTCTTGTTGCATAGGAATACTGTGTTGTTGCTCTTGCGATGTTATTTCATCATCTATCGGTTGTTGTATAGCTTCTTGAAGATGGACATTATCCTGCAAGCGAGCATCTGTCATTAATCGATTGAATATTTCTTCTTTCGAACGGCGGTCAGAAAGCTTAGGGGCATTATTTAATAGATGCTCAAGTTGGTCATCATCAAATTGGTTATGTGTCATTGCCTTTTCGCCTCCTGTTCACTAACCTGTTGTAGCTGTTGCCTTAAAAATTTAATGGCACGATGCTGAGTGGTTTTTACCTTCGCTTCTGTCCAATCTAGTATTTGTGCAGTTTCTGCAATCGATAAATCTTGAAAGTAGCGCATAATAATGACCATTTTTTGGTCACCAGTACAGTGTTCAAGTGCTGATTGTACCTGCATAAATTCATCACTGGCCTGCAGCATTTCTTCCGGTGATGGTGTGGTTGAATGTAGCTGTTCCGTTTCCCAATCAAAAAAATCAAGTGAATGTTTTTGTCGTACAGCCTGCTTTCTAAAATGATCAATAGCGACATTTTTAGCAATAGCAAAAAGCCAAGTCTTTTCGCTGCTATTCCCTGCGAACTGATCATACGAGCGCAATACGCGAACATAAACCTCATGCGCTAAATCTTCAGCAAGTGTACGGTTTTTTACTAAATAAATAAGAAACTGGAACACGTCTTGATGATATGCATCGTATAACCGATGGAACACGGAGTCATTCAAAGCACTCCACCCCCGTTCTATTTATATTTGTCGTCTAAATGTCCACAGAAGTTACATCCAATTAATACCACTCTTTAATAGTATTAATCAAAAGGTAAATAAAACGTGAATGTAGTCCCCTCTTTTAGCACACTATCTACCATAATATTGCCTGAATGTGCCTTGACAATATTTCTAGCAATAGCTAAACCTAGGCCAGTTCCGCCTTTAGAACGTGTTCGTGCTTTATCAGCTTTATAGAAACGTTCAAAGACATATGGTAAGTCCTCTTGTGGAATACCATGCCCTGTATCCTGGACAGATATCTTGGCAAAGGTTGGCTCCTGCTCAACCTTCACTGTTACCGCCCCTTCATCAGTATGACGGAGAGCATTATCAACTAAATTCGTTAATACTTGTTCAATTCGATCCTCATCTATACTAATCGAAGCTTCGTCATTAAATTCACTGTCAAATATTAGACGAACATGTTTCTCTTTTGCAACCTGTGCAAATTTTTGAGTAATACGTTCAAATGTAGAATTAATTGGGAGCTCATCCTTGTAAAGCGTCATATGCCCCGATTCCATACGCGCAAGGTCTAATAAATCTGTTACGAGACGTCCCATACGTTTCGATTCATCATAAATAATTTTTGTAATCTCATTACGTTCTTCTTGATCTTGAATAAAATCATCATCCATTAGAGCCTCTGAATAACCTTGGAGCATCGAAATTGGCGTCCGTAGCTCATGAGACACATTGGCAATAAAGTCAGAACGCAGTTTTTCTAAACGATGCTGCTCCGTCATATCACGTATAACCGCAACCGCTCCACGTATCGATTCCTCACTATAAAGAGGGCTAATCGTAAACGTATAGTAACTTCCATCCATCTCAATTTCTTCTTCAAGCTTATCCTCAAACATCAGTACATGATCGAGCATATGATAAAGCTCTGGCGGAATTGGCTTCGCACTTTGTGATCCCTTATTGACAAACCATGTTTGCATTAAACGGTCCGCTGGCGGATTACTTAATAATATTGTACGATCACGATTAAACGTAATAACTGCGTCTGTCATCGATGTTAATATATTTGAAAGCTGTTCATTTTCTTGATTGATCACTTCTAGATTGTGTTTCAATTGACGGCCCATTTGATTGAAGGCAACTGCAAGCTGGCCTATTTCATCATTTTGTGTAGTCGGCATCTTCGCTTCAAAATTCCCTTTAGAAATTTCAAACGCCAGTTCACGCATTTTACGCAATGGTGACGTAATACGTGATGAAAGGAAAAACGCAAAAAATGTCGTCAGCACAAACGCAATGAAAGCTGATAGAAAGACAATTTTCGTCGTCTCTTTCGATGTTTTATGCAGCGCATCCGGACTTTGATAAATAAAGACAGCTCCGTGAACAGCATTTTCCACATTTAGCGGGAAACCAAGTACAACATACGATTCCAATTTTTCTTCGTCCGTTGAAGACGGCATCATCATTTCCTTAATAATCGGTTTATCTGATTGAAAAACTTCTTGGAACGATTTATTGGCTAAAATCATATCCTGTATTTCTTTTTTATTGACACCTTCCTGCATAGCGAAAGAAACTCTGTCATGGTTAATAGCAATAAGTGCATTTGTACTTTCTGGTAAAATATCTTTTAATAATTCCGAAGTCGATTCTGCTGTTTCATTATCATCTACTATACTGGCAACTGTTGCTGCAGTTTGACGCAAGGAGCTTTCTGCTTGTTGCATATGGTAATTCTGAAGAAATTCAAGCATTAAAATCGTGAAAACAAACAATACAAATGAAACGAGAAGCAATATGGTTACCCATAGCTTCCCGACAACACTGTTCCATATTCTATTCATTGACAACCTCAAATTTGTAACCAACGCCCCATACAGTAACAATCATTTTTGCAGCGTTTTCAGATACACGGTTGAGCTTTTCGCGTAAACGTTTTACATGTGTGTCAACTGTACGTAAGTCGCCAAAGAAATCATAATGCCAAACTTCTTTAAGTAATTGTTCACGGTCAAATACTTTGTCTGGTGATTTAGCTAGGAAATAAAGCAATTCATACTCTTTAGGCGTTAAATTTACTTCAATACCCTCTGCTGTTACACGGTGCGCATCATGATCAATCATTAAATGTTGGAACACAACTAAATCTTTTGAAGAAGAAGCATTTGTCGAAGGTGAGAATGCTTGTGAACGGCGTAATATAGCCTTCACACGTAACACAACCTCACGAGGACTAAATGGTTTTACAATATAATCATCTGCTCCAAGCTCAAAGCCTTGTACACGATTCGCTTCCTCGCCTTTTGCAGTTAATAAAATAATTGGTGTTGCTGCTCGTTCACGGATTTCCGCACAAACTTCAAGCCCGTCTTTTTCAGGCATCATAATATCTAATAAAATACAGTGATACTCTTTTTCCAAAGATTTTTCGATCGCTTGTTCACCATTTTCCGCCTCGTCAACAAGGTACCCTTCTCGCTCTAAATACATTTTTAATAAGCGGCGAATACGATCCTCGTCATCTACTACTAATACTGAAATATTTTCTGACACTTTCACGATCCCTCTCTTCTAATCTTTCTCTACTTTCTATTGTACATGGTACAGCACTTATTGAAAAGGAAAGAAAGCCTTCTTGCCACAGCAAGAAGGCTCTTCTTTCTAATACTAGCGACGTAAATATTTCATATGTGCTCAAAATCAACTTAGTCTATGCTGATGCGTATGAGTGTAAACCTGCAAGAATCAAGTTAACAGCAACTAAGTTAAATAATATTATTGCGAAACCAATTAATGCTAACCATGCAGATTTTTCACCTTCCCAGCCTTTCGATAAACGTAAGTGTAGGAATGCTGCATAGAATAACCATGTAATAAGTGCCCACACTTCCTTCGGATCCCATCCCCAGAAACGACTCCACGAAAGTTGTGCCCAAATCATTGCAAAGATTAAAGCACCTAACGTAAATACTGGGAAGCCAATTAATACTGAACGATAACCGATTTCATCAACTAATTGTAAATTTACTCGTTTGACAAAAGGTTGGAAAATCGCACTAATTCGACGTCGTGCAATTAATCGAATCAATAAATATAAAACAGATCCTACTAATAATGACCACACAACTGATGTTAATTTTTTCGCATTAATGAGCGGAGGCATTTCTACTAACGGAGACATGCCATGTTCTTCAACCGCCTTATATTCATTCATACCAAATAGTGGCGGCATTTTGTATTCAATTTGACGTCCATTACCCTCTTTATCAACATAAGTATATGTTGAATCGTAACCCATCAAACTAAAAACAGATGTAGCAATTACAAAACCAACGACTACTACAAGGAAGAACATTACCGCTTCTAACCAGAAACGTTGTTTAGAAGGTTTCTTTAAATTAACTACTTTTAATAAATAAATTAGTCCTGCTACCGCACTAATTGCTAAAAGTGATTGCCCCAAAGCAGCTGTAATAACATGAATTGTTAACCAGTAACTTTGTAAAGACGGCATTAAAGGAGTTACCTCTTTCGGGAACATTGCTGCATAGGCAATTATTAATAACGCCACAGGTAATGCTACTAAGCCTAGAGCCGTCACACGATAAATAAAATAAATCAAAACGAATGCCCCAACAATGAACATTCCAAACGCAGTCGTAAATTCAAACATATTACTAACAGGTGCATGCCCTGCATAAATCCAACGAGTGACAAAATAACCAAGCTGCGAAAGTAGACCTATAATTGTGACAGTGATCGCCACTTTACCCCATTTTTCGGTATTTTTGCCTGTAGCATTCGATTGCTTTATCGAACCACCAAATAATAAAGTGGCAACTAGGTAGGCTATGAATGCTACAAATAATAGGTTTCTACTTATGTCAATCAAACTCATAAGGTGTTGTCACCTTCCTTTTTCTTTGTGGATTTCTTGACATCTTCTGACTTATCTAACTGATCTTCATATGGTGGTAGACCAGCAAATGTAGTGACTGTATCTAAATCCTTTTTCATACTGAACATATTTTTATTCACATGGGCAGCCATCAACACTCGACCATCAGGCTCCACCTGTAACCATAAACGTCGGTGGTTCCAATACGAGCCAATTACTACACCAATCATGAAAATAATACCGCCGACAAATAACAATGGTATCGTACTATCCTTACGAATTGTAAAGTTTGATGAATTACGCGTCTCTGCTCCTACGAATTTCATTCTATATTTGTTTTCACCAAGTGGTTCAAATGGCGGCTTCCTGATTTCTACAAAGCTTACTTCACCTTTTGGAGTTTCTGGTGTTGTCATTTTAAATATAAATGCTGGGTTATTTGGTATTGATGTTTTTGTTTGTGGTTCACCATCTTTAAAACCAGAAAAATCTGGTGTATACACAAGAATCTTTACTGAGGAACCATTTCCTAAATCATATTCTTTTTTAGGATTCGTTAAATCAATGTCAATTTGACCTAGTGAATCTTCTTCTGTTGCTTTATTCACTAAATTAAAATTCATCTGTCTCAATTCGTCGAGGCGATAATTCATTTGATACAGTGCAAAACCGTTTTCTTTTAACGGATGATTGACACGAATAGAGTAATCTCTCAATTTTTTAAGATTATCTGTATCTCCAGGAAGAGCTCCGTCAGGTTGTTTGTATAATGTGATGTCTGTTTGATAGTTCTTCGCCATAGCATTGACACCTTGGTTAGATTGCTCATCCTGAGGTTTATCGTCATGGGTTTCTAAAATAAATTTATTATTTTTTATAAAATAGCCATCCATACCTGGTATAGCTCGTGTCTCGCCTTCACGGATCCAAATCGTCTCATCCACATAAAAACCAGGTACTAGGCGCAACATAACACCTGCTAAAAAGATAATGAGACCGACATGATTTATGTATGGGCCATATCGAGCAAAACGGCCACGCTCTGCTAGCAATGCGCTTCCATCACGACGAACACGATATTTTAATTCAGTCATTTTTTGCTCAACTTTATCTAGCGTTTCATCAGGGTTTGGCACTTGTCCATCCGCAACGATACGTTGGCGCTTCATGAAACTTTCATGACGTTTAACGCGTTGATTTTTTAGAGACTTGTGTAATGGTAAACCACGGTCTAAACTCGCAACAATAATAGATATCGCAAGCATACCCACTAAAATTTGGAACCACCAAGTGCTATACAAATTAGAAAGTCCTAAATTATTATAGAATTTGCCCAACCAACCATACACTTTCTCATAATACTCCGCTTTACTAGGTTCGGGGGCATTAACATACATCTCTTGCGGTAGTATTGTTCCAATTGACGCTGCGACTAACGTTATAATAATAAGAGCAATCCCGACTTTTACATTCGAGAAGAAATTCCAAATTTTATCAACGATTGTTGCGTTATACGTTTTTGAGCGAATCGCCATTCCGTCATAGCGCATATCAACAACTTTTGTTTGTTTACCTTCCTCAGTTAAAGGGCGACCACATTTCTCACAAAGCTTCGTGCCATATGGGTTACTATGACCACAAGCACAAATAATGTTTTCCATAGTCATTTACTCCTTATTTTGGCTTCACTAATTCCATGTACGAAGCAATTTTTCCCTCCGCTATTTCACCAGTAATAATTTTGACTACTTTACCATCTGGATCAATAAGGAGAGTTGCAGGTAAACTACCTACATTGTAGGTAGTACTAACGCTTTTCGTTTTGTCAATAACTACTGGGAACGTTAATTTGTGTCTATCGACAAAATTCTGTACTTCAAAATCTGTTTCCGCGATATTGACCGACAATGTTTGTACACCCTGATCTTTAAAGGCTTGATACTGACGGTTTATTGCAGGCATTTCCCTCTCACACGGCGGACAAAAAGTTCCCCAGAAGTTCAAAAACACTCCCTGCCCTTTATAATCAGACAGCTTATGTTTCTCACCGTTTAAATCTACTAACGTGAAGTCTGGTGCTTTAGAGCCCACTGCTATTAACTCTACTTTATCCTTTGTTGCTGTTCCGTATACCGTGTAACCAATTGCTAAGACTAAGACTGCCAAAATAATGGTACGAATGACGAGACGTTTTTTCTTTTTCTCCAAGTTAATAAACCCCCTATCTACTTACGGCTTAGAGTAACTACAAATGACGCTAAGCTTTTCATACAAACATTCATATGTATAGATTTTACCGTCTGATTTACAACATTTACATGTTTGTCAAATTTAACATTTATCATTCACTTGTGCGTCAAACACCACCTTGCAAACCGTGGAAACGATTTCATCAGGATGCAACTAATCTAGGTTAGCTATTCTCACCTATTATAGCAAAATGAAACACAAAGGCTTAGCTAATAATTATGAATGATTTATGAACGATTTCACTAATAAGAAAGTGAATACGTTACTATTACACATAGAAGTATTTCACTTTCTATTAGAAAATGCTCATTTATCCGATTTTTCCTGTCTCCGCTAACACTCGCAATTGCTTCACTTCATGCTTTGTTAATTCACGATATTCCCCCGGAGCTAGCCCGAATAAATCTAAAAAGGCAAAGCGTTCACGTTTTAGTTTAACAACAGGAGTACCGATCGCCTCGAACATGCGACGCACTTGACGATTTCGCCCTTCGTGGATCGTAATTTCACAGATTGCCTTACCTGCTTTTTCATCAAATGAAGTCATACTAACCATTGCAGGAGCTGTTTTGCCATCTTCTAACTTAATTCCTCGTTGAAGCTTTTTTAAACCTTCAATCGTTGGAACACCTTTAACACGAGCAATATATGTTTTGTCGATTTTAAACTTCGGATGTGTCAGCATATAAGAAAATTCACCATCGTTTGTCAATAACAATAAGCCAGATGTATCATAGTCGAGACGGCCAACTGGGAAAATTCGTTGCGGGATATGCTTAAACAAATCTGTGACAGTTTTGCGTCCTTTGTCGTCTGTTACAGCTGAAATCGTTCCACGTGGTTTATATAGTAAATAATAAACCTTATCCTCTTTCTCAAGCTTCACGCCTTCTACTTCTATCGTATCTGAGTTGGAAACCTTTGTACCTAACTCACGCACTACGACTCCGTTCACTTTAACTTTACCTTCTACAATCAATTGTTCTGCCTTACGTCTAGACGCCACACCAGCATACGCAATGACCTTTTGTAATCTTTCCATTCTTTCACCTCTAATTTTCTTTCACCTTGGTTTGACACCAAGCATTAAACCTCATTCGCACATTATGAATAAGGTTATTTTTCCCGCTAATCTGTGAAAATTATGTCATACTTTTATACATTATTAAAGAAAAACTAATTATGCATAAATAATTAAATGATTTGAAATAATTTTTATCAACTAGTTTCTGGATAATTTGCATTTAAATATTAAGGATTATCACCATAGTGTAGGTTGGTTTCCATTCCGGCACGGCGCTTTCCTGAGGTCGTCGGGGCAGCAGCTGTTTTATTGCGTGAAAGCGACAGCAGCAGCAGGTTTTTTGCGCGAAAGCGAAGCGGCAAGCAGCAGGTTGGTCACGAAGGCGTTATCACAAGACGTGACTCTTTTAGTCTTCGTTCCTCTCCCCGCTTTGCGTAGTGTCTCATCTGTGACGTTAATCCCCAAGGAGTCAACCAACTGGGACGAAGATCAATTTATATACGTGGAATACGTTTTAACAAAATGTCTTCCAACTTTTGAATTTTATCGGAACACTTTTACGTTTATCACCCAACTTTTGAGTTTTATCTACCAACTTTTAAGTTTTATCTACCAACTTTTGAATTTTATCGACATCCACCTTTCAAGCTTTATCTACGTAACAAATCATCCCCATCTTTTGGTGATGATCCAATTTTAATCAAATCCTCTTATTACTTTTCATCAAATTGCGAGCGCTCTTAATTTTTTATAAAACAAAACAAAAAAGCCACCATTTTCGGCAGCCTTTCATTATTACTCATTTCCACTATATTTATTTTCGATTGTAAGTCCATAGTTACTTATTTCTTTATTAATAAATTGCTTCGCGCTTGATAACTTTTCGGTTAAAGATTGTTCAATTATTGAACCATCTTGTAATGTAAAAATCAATTTTTCTGGCAAACTGACACCATTTTTTTCTACAATAGTCTGTTCAACTTTTACAATATCTTCCCAGCTTGTATAATCTTCTTGCAAACTAAAATAATGATTCATATGAATTCCTTTTGTATCAATATATTGATAGTTATTAATACATAAAAATATCAATGCACTAGCAATTACAAACGATGACCCCACGATTCCTCGTTGAATATTCTTCCTTTTTTTTGTTTTAGGAGTCACTAAAAAATTGATTAATAACATGACTGCTAACATGAATAATACTACCATTAATACAATATAGGCAGTAAAAAAAGGGTCAAAAAAGTAATATTCCTTAGGTCGATAGAACAACTCTTGAATTGGATATAAAAAAATAAAAGGAACGATAAAGCTTGACAAGAATAAAATTATTATTACCCCTATTTGATATTGCCTATTGTTTGATTCAGTGGTCATAAATAATTTCTCCCCTCTATTAATATTCCAAAAATTTAAGACTACCTAATTTAATTTTACTAAATTTTCTGCAATTTGTTAAATAATTCTAAATTCATGTGCACACAATCGTAATATGCTCGAAAGGTACTGGCGTCGCCCACAAACGCTATCCTAATGTGGGTCATAAACAAAAAAACAGCGAATCGCTTTTAACGATCCACTGATTCAACTTTAACTGGCACTGCATAGATACGCTCTTCACCTAGAAAGATGGACAGTACACCTTCCTTACGTTTTCTAGAAACATGCAAAACTTGCCTTACACTTTCTTTTTCGTCTTTATTTAACTGCAAAAGAATTGGTTCCTCTAAACGAATGGAAAGGCTTTTATTGACTTTATATTTACCTTTTTTCACCACTGTTTCAAGGCTGTAATCTTGCCAAACCTTGTTAGCTAAACCCCGATGTACGTTCCAGTCATCGGATTCATTCAAAGTGACGACAATACATGTTTGCCCGTCCTTTTGGAAGGCGGTTGCAAGGGTCCGACCAGCTACCTTCGTAAAGCCTGTTTTTCCGGCAAATGCTGAACCTTTAGCTGATTTTAATGCATTAACAGGTTGTTGTGTTTCATCGCCTATTTCGATGGCAACCCCTGACCCTTCTCGTAATAAACGGTGCTTATTTTCCCATAACATCCCGTTTTCAGTATTGGCACGATATAGAACTGTGGAGGCAATCTTCTTGAAAGTTTTATTTTGGAGAGCAACCCTTAACATTTCAGCAGTATCTCTCGCTGACGATAAGTGCTCATCATGGTGCAAGCCGGACGGGTTCATAAATACTGTATTTGTGAGACCAGCAACAACAGCCCGCTCATTCATTAACTTGACGAACCCTTCTACCGATCCGCCAGCATGCTCTGCTAAAGCTGTTGCTGCGTCATTTCCTGAGCGAAGCATCAAACCATATAACAGTGTTTCTACCGAAACCTTTTCACCTGCTTGCAAGTAAATTGACGAGCCCTCAGCAGTTGCAGCCCTCGGTGAAATAACTACTTCATCTTGAAGATTGCTATTCTCAATAGCAACAAGTGCTGTCCAAATTTTTGTTAAGCTAGCAATTGGTAACCGTGCATCACTATTTGATTCAAATAAAACACGGCCCGTATCACCATCTAAAACAGCATATCCGCTACCTCCCCGTGCTAAACTGGTTTCTGGAAGCATTAACATTACCACGACTATCATGAACAATATTAAACGTACTAACCGAAGCAACGAGCCACTCCTTATTAAAAGTAATAGGAAAATATAGATTATATTTATGTTTCAAGCTAAGTATTATACCTTGCTCATTTACTTTACTCCACTAAAGGTTTCTTGGAATTTCGTCATAAATAGATCTGTTTCTTGCTCTTGTTCAACTAACTCTTCTTCAGGTAAAGGCGGCATTTCATCTATACTATTTAAACCAAAGTAGTTTAAGAATTCTTTTGTAGTACCATATAAGATTGCACGTCCTGTCCCTTCCGAGCGACCAACTTCCTTAATTAACCCTCTAGAAACGAGCGTTTGAATTGGTCTTTCACATTTCACACCACGTAAATCTTCAATTGCTACACGTGTAATTGGTTGTTTGTATGCCACAATAGCCAATACCTCGAGTGAGGCTTGCGATAATGATTGAGCAGTTGGATTTTCTACTAATCTTTGAATGGTATCTGCTAAATCAGATTTTGTGATAAGCTGATAAACTCCAGCTATTTCTTTTATAGTAACGCCTCTTGTTAAATCTTCTTCATATGTTGTTTTCAATACTTCCATTGTTTGTACGACTAACTCGTCCGGTTCACCTAAAAGTTGTGACAATTGTTTAATGGTTAAGCCGTCGTCTCCAACAACAAATAATAAGGCTTCTATTCTACTCTGTAGCATCATTGTTTTCGTCATCATCCCACTCCTCCTTCTGTAATGTAACTGTTAATTCTTCAAAGTTACCGTCTTGCTCTACGATGACGACCTGACGTTTCATTAGTTCAAGAATAGATAAAAACGTCAGAATAAGCGTTGGCTTATCTTCATAGGGAAAAAGCTCGAAAAATGATGCACGTCCACCTGTAGTTCGTAATGAATCGACAACTGAACGCATTTGGTCTTTCACTGAACGTTCTTGTCTCGCTACAGTTGTTTTTAGCGGTTTCTTTAATTTTTTTCGACGCATCAGTTTTTGAAAGGCTCCAAGCATGTCATAGATGTTGACGTTCAAATCAAATAACGCCATTTGCTCATCTGATGCTAACTCTGATAAATCTGCTGGAGGCCGTGTAAATACCTGTGCACGATCTGTTTCAAGCTCTTGCAGGCTACTCGCTGCTTCTTTATATTTCTTATACTCTATTAAACGTTGCACCAGTTCTTCACGAGGGTCTGGGCCGTCAACTTCTAATTCGGCATCTTCCAGCTCACCTTCATGAATTGGCAAGAGCATACGACTTTTAATAGCTAATAATGTTGCAGCCATCACTAAATATTCACTAGCCTCATTTAACTCAAGTACCTGCATAGCATGTATATGGTCGATATATTGTTGAGTAATTTCAGCCATTGGGATATCATAAATATCAATTTCCAATCTGTGAATTAAATGCAATAATAAATCAAGAGGCCCTGAAAAGGCTTCTAATTTTACTTCATAAGACATTGTTTTACCACCCTGAGATTCTATGTTCTTTTAGTATAGTAGAAAGGAGTCCAAAATGCATCCACAGCACCACACTTTATTTATCGACTATTGTACTTTTTTCAATGGTAATCAAGATTTTTTTGAATGCCATGAAGTCCTTGAAGAATACTGGAAAGATATTGCTCCAAGTGATAAAAAGCACCCACTCGTTGGATACGTACAGCTCGCAACAGGTTTATATCATTGGCGACGTGACAATTTTATTGGTGCTGCGCGAATTTTAGAAAAAGCACTCCATAATTTCCAACAGAATATGGGACACATCTTTTTTGACGAAATCGACTACGAAATACTACTAACACAACTAACAGATTCACTTTCTGCTACCCAAAGGGGCAAGTCCTTTCAAGCATTTCAACTTCCTCTTTCATCCACATTAGAGGAATTAGTATTTGCTCGCATACAGATTTTACCACCAAGCAACTCTAACTATCTTCTTCATAAACATATGCTTCGAGATCGCTCACATATTCTTGCAGAGCGTCAAGAAAGCAAACAAAGAAAAAGCAGACGTCAATGATCGTCTGCTTCTTCATCGATACAATTTATACATTTTTGAACAATATTACGCGTTTCCTCTGTTGCACGCACACTTTCATACTGGCCAAGGTCTGCTACCTCCTGTAGCATTTCCTTCGCAACACCCTCACCTCTATAAGAAGGGACAACGGAAACATGTTGAATCATAGCTATATTATTACTGTCTGTTACAAGTCCAACAATGCCTACATACTCATCGTTCTTTTTCCATAAATATAAAACCCAATTATCATCATTTTCATAGGAGTGGATTGTCTCTTTGAGCTTTTTTATGTCTTTTTCGTTAGGCATAAACGAGAGTAGCCCCATTGCTATTTTCTCGAAAGCTTTTTTATATCGAATTAACATATTTGTCTATTCCCTCATTTTCTAGCTGTACATAATCTTTGACTATCCTACACGATTTGTACTTTTACCGCAAGTCAATTTCTGTCTTACGAACCAGGTCCGAGAATACCTTTAGACGCCAATACCCAATAGACAACGCCCCACAACAAAATAAAAGTTGAAATGGACGCTAGTAATACCCATTTGTTTTTTCTCATTTTTACTCACCCTTTTTTAACGTTAGCGGGAGATCGTTTTGTACAATATCTTCATAACTTTCGCGTCGAATTGCTAATTGATGCTTGCCATTTTCTACAAATACAACTGCTGGTCGTGGCACACGATTATAGTTACTCGCCATAGAATATCCATACGCACCAGTACAGAAGATTGCTAACACATCACCAGAAGCTGCTTCCTGAAGCTTAGCATCAATGATTAATTTATCGCCAGATTCACAAAGTTTACCAGCCACTGTATATGTTTCACTTTTTGATTCATTTGCTTTACTTGCAATGACAGCCTCATACTTCGCATCATATAATGCTGGACGGATATTATCACTCATACCGCCATCGACAGCAATATACTTACGAACATTAGGTACTGTTTTTTGTGAACCAATTGTATAAAGTGATGTTCCTGCATCGCCTACAAGTGATCGCCCTGGTTCAATCCAAATTTCCGGCATAGTTAGACCAAGTACTGTCGCTTTGTTCTTTACAACTGTAATCATATCCTCTACATATACTTGTGGCTCAAGCGGTGCATCTTCCTCAGTATAACGAATTCCGAAGCCCCCTCCTAAGTTTAACACAGTACATGTAAAATCGTGAGTCTTGTTCCAATCAGAAATTTTATCAATTAGTTTTTCTCCTGCTAAGGCAAAGCCCGCTGTGTCAAAAATTTGTGAGCCGATATGGCAGTGTAATCCTAGAAGCTCTAAGTATTCATGGTTAAAAGTTTGTTGGAAAGCTTCATCTGCTTGACCATTATTTAAGTCGAAGCCAAATTTAGAATCCGCTTGACCTGTCGTAATGAAATCATGCGTATGTGCCTCAACACCTGGTGTGACGCGTAGTAATATACGCATTTTTTGACGACGGCGCTCTGAGATTTCTTGTAAAAGTTGAATTTCATAGAAATTATCCACGACAATACAACCGATTTTCGAGTCAAAGGCTAATTCTAATTCCGCAATGTTCTTATTATTACCATGGAAATGAATGCGCTCTGCAGGGAAACCAGCCTTTAAAGCTGTAAATAATTCTCCACCAGAGACAACATCTAAAGATAGACTTTCTTCTGCCGCTAATTGGTACACAGCTACACATGCAAATGCTTTTGAAGCATAAGCTACTTCTGCTTTTACACCTAGTTTTTTAAATGTATCAATAAAGCCGCGTGCTCGCTCACGAATAAGCGCTGTATCATACACAAATAAAGGTGTACCATACTCTTTTGCAAGCTCTATTGTATCTACCTGTCCAATCGTTAAATGACCATCTTCAGAAATCGCTTGTGTTCCATAAAAATGCATGTGCATCTCTCCCTTTTCACATCGTTCCATCTTGTGATAAAATTTGCACCTCAAATGGAAGTAGCAATGCTACTAGCCTTTTTAGAGCTATCATTCACCAAAGGTTCGAACAGTACTCGATGGCTAATATTACATATATACCAACACCTTGTCGTGAAGAACCCTTTGATGAATGGAGACAATTTTCACAAAAATCACAAAATACTATATGTGAACTTTATCACATGAAAAAAACGAGTGCAACGGCTCCTATGATCTTTTTCGATGTTCGGAATCGACTACATAAGGTCTTAATGCATCTGCTGTCATTGGGAAACGGACAAGTACGCGAAGCATCGCATTTGGAAAGAACGGAATAAGTGGCCATAAAAAAGGCGCTTGCATCGGACGTAATGAACATAAATACGTAAATAATATAAATAACCCAATAAATAACCCATTAACTCCCCAAATTCCAGTCATTATTAACAACAATATTCTAAAGAGTTTAATGGAGATACCCAATTCATACGACGGAATTATAAAGGTCAGAATAGCTGAAATGGCTGTATATAACACTACTTCTGGCGAGAATACCCCAACATCAATAGCAATCTGGCCAATCGTTATACCCGCAACCAACCCCATCGCAGTGGATAATGGGGATGGGGTATGAATGGCGGCCATCCTCAAAAATTCTATCCCAATATCTCCAATAAGTACTTGTAGTAAAAGTGGGATATGTGATTTTTTCTTTGCCCCTAAAAAGGATAACTCATCGGGTAAATGTATCCCGTGCGTTGCACATAAATACCACATTGGCAATAATAATAAACCCGTAATTACTCCAAAATAGCGCATAAAACGGACGAAGGTTCCGACTGATGGTGCCTGCCTATACTCCTCAGCATGCTGCAGTAAATGAAAAGCCGTTGCTGGCACAATAATGACAGAAGGAGACGTATCGACAACAATGGCTATATGGCCCTCAAGTAAATGCGCTGCGGTAATATCTGGTCGTTCCGTATAACGTACAAAAGGAACTGGATGAAACTTCTGTTTAAACAGCCATTCCTCTAGTGATTTATCAGTCATAGTCAAACCATCATGATGAATTTGTTTAATGCGCTGTCGCAATTTATCGAGCGTTTCATCACTCGCAATACCCTTTATAAACACTAGCGCAACATCGGTTTGACCGATTTCGGATATTTTATGTAGCTCGAAACGTAAATTACTATTGCGAATTCGTCGACGAATCAAAGCAGCATTTTGTGAAATCCCTTCTATAAAGCCATCCCTAGATCCACGAATAACCTTTTCATTGTCAGGCTCCTCAGGGGTACGTCCTGGATAACTTCGTATCTCTGCAACATAGCCGTAACCACTTTTCGTTATAAAGGCTACTTGTCCACTTAATATTGATAATAAAATGGCTTCACGTTTGGTTTCCTCTGAACGACCTTGGTAATTGAAATAGGCTTCAAAATACTCCTTTTCATCCTCAATATCAATGTCTTCATCAGGTAACATGTTTGAGAGTAATTGTGTTAACACTATTCCATCCACAAGTCCGCTTATATATGCACAAAGAACCGGCAAATCTTTGACAAATACATGCTTAATACTAACGTCAAATGATTCGCCGTCACCAAATTGTTCATTAAGAAAATTTTCGGCTTCTTCTAAGCTGTTAAAAAGTTTATCTTTTTCTGTCATGCTGTCACCATTTTCTTAAATGTCTTTTTTTACTTCTTCCTCTTCAACTGTGGCACTTGTGGCCATCCAATTTTTTAATTGGGCAAGAATTTTTTTCTCTAATCGTGATACCTGAACTTGTGATATGCCCAACCTGTTAGCAATTTCAGTTTGGGTACAATCTGAGAAATATCGTAAATAAATAATCGATTGTTCTCTAGGCTCAAGTCTTGTGAGCACCTCTTTTAGTGGTATATAGTCAAATGGCTGCTCAGATTTTTCGTCCTTCATCTGATCCATTAATGTAATAGAATCCCCTTCGCTCTCATACAATTGTTCATGCAAGGAAGCAGGATCTCTTAATGCATCAGAAGCTGTTACAATTTCCTCAGAGGTGACACCAAGAACTTGTGCTAACTCATGAATGGTTGGTGGATGCTCATTTTTTTTAATGAATTCATCAGTTGCATGACGAATTTTAAAATTAAGCTCACGAATAGATCGGCTAACCTTCACCATACCATCATCTCTTAAAAAGCGCTGAATTTCTCCGATGATCATTGGTACAGCATATGTCGAAAATTTAACATCATACGTTAGATCGAATTTATCCACAGACTTCATGAGCCCTATGCAGCCAATCTGAAATAAATCCTCGAGCTCCACGCCCCTGCTTGTAAAACGTTGGACGATAGACCACACAAGCCTCGTATTCCCTTCAATCATTCGTTTACGAGCCTCATGATCGCCCTGCTGTGCACGTGCAATTAAATCTCGCATTTCTCCCTGTGACAATAGCTTATCGGACGACTGTTCTAGCGGCTTCAAAATCGCATCCTCACATTACCGGTGTGCGAACCGAGTAAAATTTCTTCGTAAACGTGACAGTTGTACCTTCTTGCCACTTGGACATTACTGTCAACTGATCTGAAAAACTATCCATAATGGTAAAGCCCATACCTGAACGTTCCATCGCACCTTTCGTCGTAAATAACGGCTCCATCGCTTGGCTTACATCCTCAATACCAATACCTTTATCCATAACAGACACTGTTACAATATCATCCTCACGTTTTGCATGAACTGTAACAACACCCTTACCATTCTCTTCATAACCGTGAATAATGGCATTAGAAACTGCCTCTGAGACAACCGTTTTAAATTCGGATAGCTCATCAATTGTTGGATCTAATTGTGCGATAAAACCTGTCACAGCTACTCGCGCTAAGGCTTCATTTTCACTAATTGCTAAAAAAGTTAATGTCATTTCGTTATCCATTTACAATCCCCCTAACTCGATCAATCGCTTCTTCTTCAGTTGCATCCATCATCCACGGCCCTAAACCTGAAAATTGAAACACTTTTCGCATTGTCGGCGATGGATTCAATAAAATTGTTCGTCCAGCGACTGCCTCTAATTCACGCATTCGACCAAGCACTAAACCTACACCTGAACTATCCATAAAGGAAAGCCCCTCTAAATTCCAAATGATGGTCGATACAGCGCCTTGAAAAATTGCTGTAGAAATTTTAGCTCGAATTTGCTCTACTGCATGATGATCGAGCTCCCCAAATAAACGTACAACTACTGTCTCTCTTGTTACCATCTCTAATTGAAAATGCATGAACATCGCCTCCTCCTCGTGCAATTCCACATTCTATGTGGTGATTCCTTGCGGCTGACAGAACTAGTGCAAAGTCTTCCGAAATAGTGTCAAATCGACATACTTATAGCTTTTTTGGTTAAATGCAGTATGGGATAAATCAACATTTTTTAAACGTGGCGGGCATTTTTCACAAAAATTATTATTATGTTAAATGCACTTTATTTTTTCTGTTCTCAGCAAGTTGCAAGAACCTTTTCACAGTCTATCCATCTGTTTGATGATTCTATCCGTCGCTTTGACACTTCTTTCCGTCGCTCTGGCTCTTCTTTCCGTCGCCTGACTTCCTTCCGTCGCTCTGACTCTTCCTTCCGTCGCTTCGCCCTTTCTTTCCGTCGCTCAGACTCTTCTTTCCGCCGCCCTGACTTCCTTCCGTCGCTCAGACTCTTCCTTCCTTCACTCCGGCTCTTCTTTCCGTCGCTTCGAGCCATCCTTCCGTCACTTTGCCAGTTCTATCCACGATTTTGACTGTTCTATCCACGACTTTGACGATTCTATCCGTTGCTCCGACTCTCCTTTCCGCCGCCCTGACTTCCTTCCGTCGCTTCGACTCTTCTTTCCGTCGCTCAGACTCTTCCTTCCGTCGCTTCGCCCATTCTTTCCGTCGCTCTGACTTCTTTCCGTCGCTTCGACTCTTCTTTCCATCGCTCAGACTCTTCCTTCCGTCGCTTCGCCCTTTCTTTCCGTCGCTCAGACTCTTCTTTCCGCCGCCCTGACTTCCTTCCGTCGCTTCGACTCTTCTTTCCGTCGCTTCGCCCTTTCTTTCCGTCGCTCTGACTTCTTTCCGTCGCTTCGACCATTCTTTCCGTCACTTCGACTCTTCTTTCCGTCGCTTAGACTCTTCCTTCCGTCGCTTCGACTCTTCTTTCCGTCGCTCTGACTCTTCCTTCCGTCACTTCGACTCTACTTTCCGTCGCTCAGACTCTTCCTTCCGTCGCTTCGCCCTTTCTTTCCGTCACTCCGACTCTTCTTTCCGCCGCCCTGACTTCCTTCCACCGCTTAACCTCTTCCTTCCGCCACTTAACCCCTTCACCTTTCCATAGAGAACAAAAAAAGCGAGAACCCTCTTTGTTAAAGAGAGTTCTCGCTTCGTATTATTTATGCAATTGTATAAGCTTTCAGTACTTTTTCGATTGTTTCCTCATCGATTTGACTATTCGAATATAAATAAGCAATCGTTTCGCCAGCACGAACATGGTCGCCTTTTTTGGCAATCAATTGAATACCAGCATCATAATCAAGCTCAGATTCCTTAGTTAATCGACCTGCGCCAAGGCCAACGCTAGCTTCCCCGATTAATAAAGCATTAATCGTCCCTACAGTGCCTTCAGTAGGTGCTTTGATAGCTACTTTATTTGCTGTGTCTTTTTGCACGATATCCGCTAAATCGCCACCCTGTGCTACGATAAATTCTTCAAATTTTGAAGCTGCTGAACCATCCTCTAATACTCGTTTAACAGCAGCTGTTGCTTCAGTCTCATTGACACCTGCTGCAACTTGGTACATAAGCGAAGAAATAATAATACATTCCTCAAGCAGATCCTCATGCGTTTCGTCCATACGTCCACTTAATAAAGCAAATGCTTCTACTACTTCAAGCTTATTACCAATCATTTTACCTAGTGGATTATCCATATCACTAATATGCGCAACTACTTTACGACCTAGTTTTTCACCGATTGCAGTCATCGTATCAGCTAAAACCTGCGCTTCTTCTTCTGTTTTCATAAATGCGCCTGAGCCACATTTAACATCAAGTACAATGCCGTCTGCACCACTTGCTATTTTCTTACTCATGATAGACGCGGCAATAAGTGGAATGGAATCGACAGTACCCGTCACATCTCGCAATGCATATAATTTTTTATCAGCTGGTACAAGATTACCTGTTTGACCAGCCACTGCAATTTTATGTTTATTGACATTGTCGATAAATTCTTGTGATGAAAGCTCTGTTTTAACGCCACGAATTGATTCTAATTTATCGATTGTACCACCTGTAATGCCTAGACCCTTACCACTAAATTTCGCCACTGGGATATTTAGTGCAGCAATAATTGGCGTAACAATTAGTGTAACTTTATCACCTACACCGCCTGTCGAGTGTTTATCAATTTTAAAACCTTCGATAGAAGATAAATTAATAACATCTCCAGATTCTATCATTGCTTTTGTTAAATAAAATGTTTCATCATATGTCATACCCAATAATCTGATTGCCATTAGTAGGGAGCTTGCTTGATAATCAGGAATTGAACCCGTAGTGTAACCCTCTACAAAATACTGAATTTCGGCCTGTGTTAGCTCCTTGCCTTGCTTTTTCTTTTCAAATAGCTGTGCCATATTCATATCGAAAATCCCCCTTACTTCAGATTAGTTAAGAAGCTTTTACCAAACTCTGGTGCTTCTACTTTGAAGTTTTCAGCAACTGTTGCTGCAATATCTGCGAAAGTTTCACGAAGCGCTAGCTCGCTACCACCATTAAAGCGTGGTGAATAGACAATTAACGGTACATATTCACGTGTATGATCTGTCCCTGGGAATGTTGGATCATTACCGTGGTCTGCCGTAATGATTAGTAAATCATCTTCTGTCATTGCCTCGGTAATTTCTGGTAAACGCGCATCAAATTCTTGTAATGCGTTACCATAACCTAGTGGGTCACGACGATGTCCAAAATTCGCATCAAAGTCCACTAAGTTTAAGAAGCTTATACCATGGAAATCACGACGTACTACCTCTGCAAACTTATCCATACCATCCATATTGTTTTTCGTACGAACTGCATCAGTGACACCTTCACCGTTAAAGATATCAGAAATTTTCCCGATTGCTATAACATCTAAACCTGCATCCTTTAAGACATTCATCGTTGTGCGACCAAATGGCTTTAACGCATAGTCATGACGATTAGATGTACGTTCGAAGTTTCCTGGTGTACCGACAAATGGACGAGCAATAACACGGCCAACTAAATATTCGGGTTGTAATGTTAACTCACGAGCAATTTCACAAATTTTATATAATTCCTCTAGTGGAATAATTTCTTCATGTGCAGCAATTTGCAAAACAGGGTCAGCAGATGTATAAACAATAATCGCTCCTGTCTCCATATGCTCCTTGCCGAAGTCCTCGATTACTTGTGTTCCGCTTGCTGGTTCATTGCAAAGGACTTTGCGGCCTGTACGTTTTTCTAGCTCTGCAATAAGTTCAGCAGGGAATCCCTTTGGGTACACTTTAAACGGTTTATCGATATTTAATCCCATGATTTCCCAATGACCTGTCATCGTATCTTTACCAACAGATGCCTCTTGCATTTTTCCGTAATATGCTTTTGGTTTGTCGGTAGCTTGCATACCTTGTAACGGTTCAATGTTTGCTAAGCCGAAAGACTCCATATGTGGCATTGTAAGCCCATTCATTTTTTCAGCGATATGTCCTAATGTATGTGAACCTACATCTCCAAAATTCGCTGCGTCTGGAGCTTCACCAATTCCAACTGAGTCCAATACAGCTACGTGGATTTTTTTAAATGGTTTATTCATAATTTTGCCTCCTAATCTCATGTTTCTATTTTACCAAAAAACAGCGAAAAATAAAGGTCAGACCTCCGACTGATGAATTTCTCACTTAAGCGCGTGGATGAAATTGCTTATAAACCTCTGATAGTCGGGATTTACTAATATGTGTATAAATTTGTGTCGTGGAAATATCGGCATGTCCAAGCATCTCTTGCACTGCTCGTAAATCCGCACCATTCTCTACTAAATGTGTTGCAAAAGAATGACGTAATGTATGTGGCGTTAATTCATGTTGGATGCCTGCTTTTAAAGCGTGCTCCTTCATTAATTTCCAACAACCTTGCCTTGTTAAACGTTTTCCTCTTTGATTGATAAAAAAAGCTTCTGTTTTTGGAGATTTCCCTTGTAATTGACTTCGTGCGCTATCTAAATAAGTACTTAATGCGGAAAGAGCGCTTTTTCCAAGGGGAATGATACGCTCCTTGCCTCCCTTACCAAAAACGCGTACGAAGCCCATTGTTAAGTGAATATCTGCTAAATCCAATGCAATCAGCTCACTAATGCGCATCCCTGACCCATATAATAGCTCTAACATTGCCACATCGCGAATGCCTTGTGGTTTGCTGCGATTTGGTGTCGCTAATAAAGCTTCTATTTCTTCAATAGAGAGGACATTTGGTAGCTTTTGCTCAATGGCCGGCATTTCTAAATGGACAGTTGGATCTGTTTCTGCTCGCTTTTCTCGGAGTAAAAATTGGTGGAAACTGCGAATGGAGGAAATATGACGAGCAACAGTACGACTTGTCTTTCCTTGCATACGCAACTGCTCTAAATGACGCAAAATGGTCGTCCTTTCCACTTTACGAAAATCAGACATGCCCTCCACTTCCCGCAAAAAATTCACGTAATTTTCTAAGTCTCGGCGATAGGATGCTAATGTATTATCAGATAATTGCCGTTCTACTTGGATAAAATGGATATAATCCTCTATTGCATATTGAAATTCATTCATCACAGCGCCCCCCTAACAATCTATTTATCCTCCATTTTAGCATGTTCAATATTCTCTACACAAAAAAACCTCCCTTCACTTCACACAACATAAGGGAGGCCGTTTATTTATTTTTTCAATTGATACTGTCGTAAAAAACCACCAGCGGCAAAACTTGCAGAAGAGACGATAAAAACAAGTAAAACCGTTGCAATCATTTCAAATGCAAATGAAAACTGAACCGTTTTATCGGTGGTAGCTACAAAATCGAGCTGAATATTCACAAAATAAATAAGCATCATCTGTAGCGCTGTAAATATGCCTGCAAAAATCAAACATTCTTTCCAATTCATGCGATGGACAATATACAATATATAGCCTGCTGCACTAATCAATACGATCGTAACTAGTACTAAAATAAATGATGGCAATAACGAATAGTTTCCCTCTTCAAATAAACTATAAAAATAAGAATTGTATATTTCAGATTTCTCATTACCAAAAATGCTGTAAGTTATGCTCTCTGTTAAACCATCTGTTGATATACGCATTTGTTGCTTTGAAAAAAACGTACATATCCAATTCCAAGTACCCATATAAATACTACTAAAAATTGAAACAGTTCCAACTAACCCCTCTGGCAATTCTGATTCAAAAACCTTTTTACCCAAACTAAAATAAACGTTTAAGAAATTAATAAGTAACCCAATACACGTAATTGCTACAGAAAACATAGCATATTGCACATATTTTACTTGATAGCTCAACTTTTCAAAAATAGATTTATTAAAATAAGTTAAAATTGCAGTAAACCCAAATATGACAATTGATAAGATAGTCGCTGAAAGAATCATATCCAAAGTTGAATAATTCAATGAAACGTCAATCATAAAGAGCCCTTTAGTTTCTACTTCACCAATCCTAGTACTGAAATTTGACATAATAGAAACAACTGACATCACAATAACATAGACAATTGTTGAATAAACAATTCCTTGGTATAAAGGCCAATTATGTTTCCTTGCTAGAATACCGTATAGTACACCACCTATTGCTAAAGCAATAAAAGGAATGAACAATAGACCAAATAACACATTGTCCATAGATATATCCAATGAATTTTGATCATAAACTGCACCTAACATTACATGCCCTTCCGCTTTAACATTATGAAGCACTGTCACTAAGCGTGGTAGCGAGAGTACTTTAGGTATACTTAGTCTGACACCAAACTCCTTATATATCATATCCTCAAACTCTGAAGGGTCATCAATAATTGCTTTAATGATGGCTGATTCTTCTCGACCTTGATCAACCGTTGCTACATCTAAAATGCTACTTTTCACAAAGAAAGTAAACAAAAATAATAATAAAATGGACACAACAATAGGAACAAAGAATAGTGGGTTATTTTTAAAGAAATTCACTTTTTCTTTTGACAAAGTCTTTAATTCTTGACCTTTCATATTCCCCATGTTTGGTACGTTAACATTTTTTAATGTATTGCTTATTACTTTATTTAATGTTGCTTTCTGCTCAACTTTATTAATTGTTAACGAGCCACATTGACTACAAAACGAGCCTGATTCTTCGTTTTTCGTCCCACAAGATAAGCAAAAATCATTCGTTGCATATGTATATTTAAGCGGCTCTTGTTCAATAATTCCATCCGTTTTAGGACAATATGTAAAATATTTAGGGTGTTGCTCATTACAATGCCTACAAATCATTCTATTTCCCCCTGCTTCATACCACAGCATGGGCAAAATAGAGCAGTCTCATGTATTTCTTCAGAACAGCTTCCACATGACTTATACACTATATTTGGATCTACATAAGTAGGATTCAATGTACCGCAATTCCCGCAGAATTTTGCATTCTCTACAAGTTGTTGTAAGCATTTTGAACACTGTTGTGATGCTGCATTCATAAGTGTTATCTGCTTACCATATCTGTATATCAAGCGATCTTGCGATGCAATTTCCAAGGAAATTTCTGTTAATTCATTAGGATCTAGTGTCTTGTTTAACAGCTGCAAATGAACCAGTTCTCCTAATTTAACTATCAGTTCCATTCGCTTATCTTTCACCATTTTTAAACCATTTTTTAAATCCTTCAGCTCCATCGTACTTATATCTTTCATATCAATCATGGTCACACTTCCCTTACTATTTCTACCTCTATTTACCATAATAATATCCATTAATTCGCAAATATTCAATAAGTTATTCTTTATTCTATTATTTTACGTGGTATATTTATATTATATTTACAAAAAAGGAGTTTTATAATGCGTCAATGTCAGAATTGTGGAAAGCAAGCACTTTCGGATGAGAAATTTTGCTTAGAATGTGGTACTAAACTCTCAGCTATTCATTCGGAAGAAACGGATGTTGTGAAAAATATCCAAAAAGAAGATGAAGAACACAAAAATCAACACAACTACTTCCCTAAAAAATCCCCAGATAAAGTACCGATGAGCACAACAAAAAAGGTTATTATTGGTAGTGTTTTGGCTATATTAGCACTGCTAATTGGTGGACATTTTATAATTAAAAGTCAGTTAGACCCCCAAAAACAGTTAGCTAATCTGAACAAATATTTTGTAGATGAAGATTATGAAAAATTCGCCCAATCATTCAGATTTCCTGATGAAACAATCATTGATAGCAAAGCATTTTTCAACTATATGAAGAGTCAAGATTGGACTAAAAATATTAATCCTGAGTTAGAAGAAAAGTTGAATGAATTTATGAAAAAAGGATATTCAGCGCCTATAACAAATAAGGATGATTCAAAACTAATAACAATAAGAGAAAATAGTTTCTTAATATTCTATAAAAAATATACATTCGATATTCAACCAATTGAATTAAGTGTTAATACTGTTAGTCCTGTTAAGCTCGACACGAAATTCAAATTAGGAGAATTGGCATCTACCGAACTATCTGATGAAGTAAAAAATATCGGTAAGTTTGCCCCTGGTATTTACACTTATAATTTATCATTACAAGATGAATATTTTCAAAATGAAATCAAAGGTGAGCTAACCCTTTCCAATACAGAAGATAACAAAAAGATCCTTTCAATAGATCTTGCTGATTATCAAATACATCTTACATCTGATATTGAAGATGCAATTGTATTTATCAACGGAAAAAGTACTGGAAAGAAAGCACAAGATGTTAAACTTTTTGCGGCAAAGCTAGATGATTCTGTTAAAGTATATGCTGTTAAAAAAGGGCAAGATGGACAAGAAGAAAAATCCGACATTATTACACTGAATAATAAGCAAAATCACCTTCAATTTGCCTCAATACAGGCTAAACAAAAAGCTGATGAAGAAAAAAAAGCAAATCAATTAGCAACGCAAACATTCTTATCTGAATATGAAGACTCGGCTCGTTCTCTCTTCCATGATTTCCGCAATAACTACAAGTACGCTTTAGAAAATGCTGATTTTAGTTATGTTCAGGATTATTTTTTAGAGGGTACACAAGTACGTAAAGATTACAGTAAATTCGTAACCGACCATAACACATTCAGTTACTATTCCTATGATTTCAAATCTAATATGATTGACAAGATATATGCTACTGATCCATCCACAATCATTCTTGATTCAACAGAAGTTTTCGATTTTTATCAAACAGAAGATGGTACTTGGTCATACCAGCGCGAAAAACGTTACACAATGAAATTATCAAATAATACGTTACGTATTACAGATATCCAAGACCGTTCAAAAGTTATTAAAAATAAAATTTCGGATTAAATAAAACAACGAAATTTTGCTAATAAAAAAAGATGTCCCAAAAAGTCATAAAACTTTTTGGAACATCTTTTTACTTTTCTTCTGATACCTCGTCGTTTTTATCATGACAGCGCCAGCAAATGCCGTGGAAAGTTAGTCGGTGATCCTTTATGATAAAGTTCCAACGTTTTTCAACAACGGCTTCCACATCTTCAAGTAAATCCTCTTGAATTTCATCAACCGCACCACATTCGATACAAACAAGATGATGGTGGAAATGCGCAGCGCCCTCTTGGCGTAGATCATAGCGCGAAACGCCATCGCCAAAGTTGATTTTGTCGACAATTTTGAGCTCAGTTAGTAACTCTAACGTTCTATAGACAGTAGCAAGACCAATTTCTGGTGCCTTTTCTTTTACTAAAAGGTAAACGTCTTCTGCACTTAGGTGGTCTTCCTCGTGCTCAAGCAGTACAGCAACTGTTGCTTCTCGCTGCGGCGTCAGCTTATAACTAGCACTATGCAACTGTTTTTTTATACGATCAATTCGGCTTTCCATGTGACGCCCCCCTAAACTCTTTCCATTATACCAAAGGAGTAAATCCTATTACAAGATAGTGAGTAGATTTCGAATATGCTTTTGTATGTTTTTACCTGATAATCAATTATGCCTCGGCATAATTGCGTCCGGAATCGGCTTTGTGCTTAGGCCTGCAGATGTTTTTTGCGCGAAAGCATAGCGACAGCAACACAGCACCGATGCAGGTCAGTTAGCCGCTATCGCATGGATGCGATGATTTTAGGCTAACATCCTATATGAAGTCCTTTCCGATTTCCGTGACATCCGCCGAAGGCTTTAGGCCAACACGAAGTTGGTCACTCAGTCGTATGTTGCTGTCGCTTCGCTTTCGCACAGATAAATTGCCACAGGACGTGGCGTTCTTAAACTGAGTTCCTCTATTTCACCGGATGTTTGCACACCCGCTGAAACCACCTATAGAGGTGGAAGACTTCTGTAGCTGACGCTTTGCTTTCGCTACAAAAGACACTTGCTGAAAGAAGCTAAATGTTCATAGCTCATCACCATAACATGTGGTTGATTTCCATTCCGACTAGGCGCTTTCCTGGGGGCGTCCAGTCTTCACTCCAATCAACTTATATAAAAGGTATACGTTTTAACAAATGCCATCCACAACCTTTGGTGATGAGCCATTTTCATGTTGTATTCATCAATTTAATACATAAGAAATAACAATAAACTCAGCCACTATTATGATGAAAAATGCGATAAAATTCAACAAAATTGTCCGACCATGTATCATTTTCCCGATTTTTCTCTTTGACCAAGACGGTACAAGTAAATTGCATAGGTTTAGCAACAATATACAATAGATGAGCTGAAATGGAAACCACCAAATCGTATAAACCCAGAAAGCTTCAAGCTTTTGTAATAAAAAAACCGAGCTAAAGCCAAAAAAGGTTGCACGTATCGCCACTGTTACACGTACTAGAACCTTCAGGACACTATGCGTTGCAAGCAATAGTACAAGTGCTATTGAAACAATAACAGGTAACACTAAACGAAATAGAGAATGCCTGTCCCCATTTGTTAATCGAGGCTCTATAAATGAAATAAAAGGCTCTGCATTCGGCCCACCAATAATATGAAATAAGATAACGCCACAAACGAAACTCACAGCAATGATGGAAGCGTGATAAAATATAGACACCGTACGAGACATAAACATGCTCCTTTTCTATCAAGGTTTGTACAGCTTATGCTCGTCCGCTTCTATTATGCTAAAGATATTTTCTTATTGTGCCGCAAGCCAAAGTACGGCAAACGCTGTCTTGGCGTCAAATATACGCTCATCTGCAACCATTTGCCCCGCTTCTTCCAACGAAACTTCTAATAATTCGACAAATTCATCCTCATCTAGGTCTGCCTTATTTTCAATTTTATACAATTCCTTTGCCACAAATAGATGGATGATCTCATCTGCGAAGCCTGGGGATGTTGCAAACGCTTGTAAATAAGTTAAGCTTTGTGCACCGTAACCTGTTTCTTCCTCTAATTCTCGGCGCGCGGTCACAATCGGCTCCTCACCAGGTTCAAGCTTACCAGCTGGAATTTCAATAATTGAACGCTCTAAAGCTTTTCGATATTGCTCCACTAATACTAATTTGCCTTCATCGGTAACAGCTATAACTGCGACAGCGCCTGGATGCTTAATAATCTCCCTTTTTGCAACATTACCATTCGGTAAAGTGACATCATCAACCTGTAGTTTCACAATTTTCCCGTCATAAATGGGTGTAGTCTTTGTCGTTTTTTCCTCAAACTTTTTCATTGACTATAACCTCGCTTGTTCTTCAGATATGTTCATTGTACCATTACAAGTAGAGAAATCGAAGGAGGGCATTGGCATGAAAAAAAGACAGCTTGGCTCAAGTGAATTGTTTATTTCAGAAATTAGTTTAGGGGGCATGTCTCTTTCGACAAATAAGAAAAAGGCTGCTGAAATCGTCGATATGGCACTAGATGCTGGCATTAATTACATCGATACAGCCGATTTATATGATTTTGGATCAAATGAAGAAATTATTGGCGCTATTTTAGGAAAGCGTCGTCAGGATGTTATAGTCGCTACGAAAGTTGGTAATCGATGGACAGAAGGTGTAGAAGGTTGGCATTGGGATGCATCTTCGTCTTATATAAAGGAAGCTCTACACGCTAGCTTAAAACGACTAGGAACTGACTATATTGATGTTTATCAGTTACATGGTGGGACGATTGAGGACGATTGGGATGGTATTATCGACACTTTTGAAGAGTTGAAAAAGGATGGCTTGATTCGAGAATATGGCATTTCTTCTATTCGACCAAATGTACTAAAGCGTTTTTTACCTGCAAGCTCTGCAAAAAGTGTCATGATGCAGTACAGTGCTTTAGATCGTCGACCAGAAGAATGGCTCGACTTTATCGCAAGTGAAGGGGCTTCCGTTGTAACGCGTGGCACTGTTGCAAAAGGTTTACTAACAAATAGCTGGAAAGAACGTTTACAGCATGTCAATGGCTTTAACACTTATACAGCGGATGAATTAACAGCAGTACTATCAGGCTTATCTTCACATTATGACGATTTACATGCACTTGCAATCGCCTTTAATCTAAAGGAACCTACTATAGCTTCAACAGTGATTGGTGCAAGCTCACAGGAACAGCTGGCGCAAACACTCGCTGCCTATGAAAAAATGGATTCAATAACAGATTGTAAAGCAGTAAAAGAGCTAACAAAAGCCGAACAATATATGGAGCACCGATGAAAAAATGGCTTATCTTAATAGTTTTTTTAATAGTACTTGCGATCTCCTCTAGTATGACCTATGAACAACAGTCTATTATTCCTGAATTGGAGCAAGTATTAGCAAATAAACCGTTTGAAAAGCAATTATCTATGTTAAAAATTCCTTATTGGGACACAGTTGTTTCTGTGGAAGAACGTGGTTACTTTAAGTTTGTAGAGTTTTTAGTTCGGAAATTAACACATTTTGTTGGATTCGGCTGCATCGCACTTGGTATTTTCTTTGCATGGGGAAAACGTCGGTTCGCCGCAGGTGTCGCTATTGTTGGGACAGCTCTTATAGCCACGCTTGATGAATTTCGTCAAAGCTTTACACCAGGACGCATGATGAGCGTACAGGATGTTATTTTGGATACAGCTGGAGCGATTGTTTTTGTTGGGATTGTCGTGTTGGTGAGGAAAATGTTTAAAAGACAAAGGGCGCTTTAAAAAGAGGTAAAGTAATGCACTTAATAGATCAGTATCCTATATACAACGTGCAACATTATAATACGTTATTTTGAAGCTGAACTAATTTCATTTAGTTCAGCTTATATTTGTGTTTAAAGATATATTCTGAAAATATTTAATAAAAATATAGTATATGTAAATTTTTCTATCAGTCATTCAACTATGGGGCAGGTTAATTGAAGAGAAGAATAGATCTTTGTGGTAAAATAATGGTAAATAAGCGAGGTGTTCCAGTGACTTTAAACAAAAAAACAAGTATCGCATTTGCAGTAATCGTAATTTTTATTACTGTTATATGGTTATTTTCCGAAAAATCTAGTTCCTATTCAGAACCTCAAGAAGCTATATTTGCCGTTGAAAAAGATTTAGAGTTAATTCCAGGTTATAAAATAAACAGTAATGCTCTTTTCTTTTTCATTAAAGATAAGAATAATCTAGGAGCTATATATGCACGAAAAGGACTTTGGGGATGGAAAGCAGAATTCCTTACTTGGGGGCCTATGGATCATAACAGAAATTATGAAAAATTAAACGGTTATCAAGGACATGGTGAAAATCTAATATTTGGATTAATTAAAGATGGCGATAACCGACTTCTTCAACTTGATGATAAAAATGCTACAATCTAAATTTAGAAATGTTACCTACTGAAGTCGTAGAAGAATATCAATTATAAGGATTGTATATTTGGTACTTTGAAAGTGACAATACTCTTGAAGAAGGAACAATCAAACTAATTAATAAAACCACCGAAGAAGTGCTAGATGAAATTGATTTATAAATAACTTTTGAAAATAGATGTTTATCCGCTCTAGATATACAGAGGGCGTTCATTGTAACTAGCAGGGGCTTGAGTTGCATAAGCAGCTCTTAAAGTGGCAAAAGGATACTGGGTTATACTATAAGGAAGTAAAATAATTTTTCGGAGGTAATGAATGATTAAAGATTCGTGGTTTACTGTGCAACAGATTGATGGGAATACTTACGCAATTAGTGAATATGGACATTGGGAGAAGGTACATTCATTTTTATTATTGGGTAATCAAAAAGCGGTACTAATTGATACTGGTCTTGGAATTGATAATATTAAGAGAATTACTGACCAATTGACTACCTTCCCGATTGAGGTCATCACTACTCATGTCCACGCAGATCATATCGGAAGTCATGGAGAATTTGAAAGGATCTATGTTCATGAGGGAGATAAAGATTGGTTAGTGAATGGAATAAAAGGTTTGTCAATAGAGCAAATTAGAAAAGATATTAGTAGAGATATAACATTACCTACTCCAAATACATTTAATCCAGACACATATCAACCATTTCAAGGGGAACCTACAGATTTGTTAGTTGATGGCGATGTAATTGAGTTGGGTAATAGAAAATTAGTCATCTATCATACTCCTGGACATTCTCCTGGTCATATTTGTGTTTTTGATGAAACAAACGGTTATTTGTTTACAGGGGATTTACTATATGATGAAACCCCTATCTATGCTTTTTATCCTACAACAAACCCTGTTGATTTAGTTAATTCATTGAAAAAAATTGCAGAGATACCAAACGTTTCAATGGTTTACGGTTCACATAATACTTTAGGGCTTGAACCAAAAATTTTAAAAGAAGTAAAAATTGCAGTTCAGTTTTTGAATGAAAATAAACTTACTAAATTCGGTACTGGAATCCATAAATTTAATGGTTTTAGCGTACAGTTTTAACGATAAGCTACAGGTTAATTTAAGTAATAGGCATGTGTAGAACCGTATCGAATGAAGCGACGCAGAAAGATAGGAATTTCCTTATAATAAAGATATATTAAAATCGAAGGTGACTTGAATTATGTTTAGATTATTTTTGGAGTTAATACGAATAACTGGAATTTTATTAATTCTAGGTGCTATGATGGGGACTTTGGTGAAATTAATCTATGCGAGATTAGGGATAAATGTAGATGATACCATTGGTGGTTGGTTAGTTGGTATTTCAATTCTTATTTTAATTTTTGTGTTATACAGAAATAAATTTCAATTTTCCGGATTTTATAAAGGACCAGGAAAAGTAAAGCTTCCAAAAAAAGTTAGTAATTCTCTAATTTTATGTTCGATTCTAATGATAATTATAGCTCCGTTCTTCAACTAACGCACCCAGTTAGTTGAACAACGAAGCTGAACTAATAGCAAAATTAGTTCAGCTTAAAAATTATTATGTGCCCATTGTATATAGAATACTAAGTGTATTGATTTTAATAAAATTTAAAGTTCCCTTTGTCTTTTTTATAATCTTAGACGAATCTCCAAAAATATAGCTCTTCAGATTCTGTATATAACGTTGCCCCTGCTTTTTGTAATACTTGATGGGAGGCAATATTATCTTTATCCGTATCAGCCATCACATACTTAACGTTAGATTGACGTAGTAACCAATCTTTCATCATCCTAACAGTTTCCGTCATGTAACCCATCCCCTGATATTGTGGAAATGTATAATATCCGATTACGACTTCACCCTGTTCATTCGGTAGACCTTTTAACATAATGCCACCAACGATACAGTTTTCTTCTTTCGATACGATTATCCAATTCGTGTACCAAATATATTTTTCCTTATTTTCTAATACTTTCGATAATCTAAACTTCAAAGCTTGTCTAAGTTCTTCATCAAGAAAAACTTCTTTACTACTAACTGACAACTCTATTTCCAATGACTTTTCATCATTGATTAGTAAGTCTAAATATTTTGCATTTAATGGGATTAATCTTAATCTATTAGTGCTTAATTCAATCATTTTTTTCTCTCCTATCATAGATTGTAACTAAACTATTATTAAGAGATATATGTATTGGCAACGTCTACCTTTTTTATTTAAAGATGATTAATCTTATCACTAAAGGAATATAATGTAAATAATTTCATCTCCACAACTAATTGTTCCGATAAAACATAAAAACAGTGAATCCGCATTTGGATTCACTGTTTCTCTTTAGAATTTTGAGCCTTTGTCGCCGTATTCGTTTAGTAGTTCTTCAAACGATTTGTTTTTTTCACGTTGTTTGCGCTCAAAGGCTAGTTTTGCTTGGCGCTCTTCTTCTGCGGCCTGCTCTTTCGCTGTTAAATCTTGCTTGGCAGCTTTTAATTTGGCAAGCACGTCACCGCCTAGCTGATCAGCTAATGTAACTGCCTCCTGCTTTGGTAGACTAGCTGTTACGCTACTCTCCACACGTTGTTGTTTTCGTTTCTTTCCCATTGCAATTCACCTTCTTATTCACTTCAAGGGCGCTTGACTACAGTTGCTACACCTTGTCCCCCACCGATACATAGTGTTGCGAGACCTGTTTTTGCATCACGCTTTTCCATCTCATGTAAAAGCGTTACTAAAATACGTGCTCCACTTGCCCCAATTGGGTGGCCAAGGGCAATTGCGCCCCCGTTCACATTTAGTTTATCATGATTAAAGCCTAGTTCGCGATCTACAGCAATAGATTGAGCTGCAAAAGCTTCATTTGCTTCAATTAAATCTATATTATCTAACGTCACATCAGCTTTTGCCAATGCTCTCTTTACGGCCGTTACAGGGCCAGTTCCCATAATAGCTGGGTCAACGCCAGCGCTCGCATTCGCTGTAATTAGTGCGATTGGTCGAATGCCTAGCTCTTCTGCTTTTTCTTTCGACATGACAACGACAGCCGCTGCACCATCGTTAATGCCAGATGCATTTGCTGCTGTTACGGAGCCATCCTTTTTAAAGGCAGGACGTAGTTTAGATAGAGACTCAGCTGTAACGCCTTGACGCGGGAATTCATCTTTATCAAAAATAATCGGATCGCCCTTGCGCTGAGGAATTTCCACCGCTACAATTTCATCGCTAAACTTCCCTGCTGCTATTGCCGCTTCTGCACGCTGTTGTGAACGTGCTGCAAAGGCATCTTGCTCCTCTCGAGAAATCTCATAGGCATCACATAAATTCTCAGCTGTAACGCCCATATGATAGTCATTGAAAGCACACCATAATCCGTCATGAATCATTGTATCGACTACTTTTTGATCCCCCATGCGGAAGCCTTCTCGTGCATTTCTTAATACATATGGTGCTTGGCTCATATTTTCAAATCCACCTGCAACGACAATATCCGCATCACCTGCTAAAATAGCTTGTGTCGCTAAGTGAACCGCTTTTAATCCAGAGCCACAAACTTTATTAATCGTTAATGCAGATACTCCATGTGGTAAGCCTGCTGCAATCGCGGCTTGACGAGCTGGATTTTGCCCAAGTCCAGCCGATAAGACATTCCCCATAATGACCTCGTCAACTTGCTCACCTGCTACACCAGCACGTGCTAATGCATCTTTAATAACAATACTCCCTAATTTTGTCGCTGGTACGTCCTTTAATGTTCCCTGGAATGAACCAATTGCTGTTCGTACAGCACTTACTATTACTACCTCTTTCGTCATAAACATTCTCCCCTTTTCCCCGTTCAAAAATGAACACTGCATGCATATGCTACTAGCAGATATATCTATTTTAACAAATATTTTGACGATTTTCGATAATAGAAATGATCGCAGTTTTGCCAAAGATAATGTAAAATGTTGACGTGTTTTAAACAATCTCAGTTGGGAACATTACAATTAAGAAGAGTGCATACATACGAATGATGTCGCTTGTATGCCAAGACAACAAAAGAAACAGGACGTGGAGGTGTTAATAATGAAAAAGAAAATGCTTTTATTTTCAGGTATAACGACGACGATTGCCGCAGCAGCAACTGGTCTGTTCGGCTTCGCGCTTTCCAATAAATTAATGTACATTAAGCAAAAGGATCCTGAATTTGTTCGTGAACGTGAAACCACTGCTAAACGTTTTGATGAAGCTTGGTACAATAAAAATTTAAAATGTGAATTAAATATTGACTCTCCAAATGGCTATACGATTCGCGGCATTATGTTTCAGCCATTGGAAACAAATAATACCATCATTATTTGCCATGGCGTAACAGAAAATAAAATCAACTCCGTCAAATATGCTCGACTTTTTGAACGACTTGGCTACAATTCCGTGATTTTCGACCATCGTAGACATGGGGAGACAGGTGGGAAAACGACTAGCTACGGCTATTATGAAAAAAATGACCTTGACGCAGTAGTCAATACTATAAAGGCAATGATTGGTGAAGACGCCATTCTTGGAATTCACGGTGAATCGATGGGTGCCGCAACAATGCTACTATATGCAGGAACTGTAGAGGATGGTGCAGATTTCTATATTTCTGATTGTGCGTTTTCTGATTTTTCAATGCTGCTGAAACAAATTGCGAAGACAGAATTTAAGTACGGCTCCATTATTCCAATTCGTTTTGCAGATTTTTTTGTCCGCTTACGAGACGGTTATTCCTTTAAAAGTGTGACACCTTCTGAGGCTGTAACAAATATTGAAAAGCCTGTGCTCTTTATCCATAGTATACCTGACACATTTATCCCAGCTTCCATGTCACTGGATTTATACAATAAAAAAACTGGTCCTAAGAAACTGAAGCTATTTGATAAAGGTGCTCATGCACAGTCCTTTAATGAAAATATGGCTGAATATGAGGATTTAATCCATGACTTTTTAGAAAATTTCATCTATCAAAAAATTAATCGTGATTCTTCTTCGTCTAATGTCATTCCATTTCATTTTTAGTACAAATGAAAAACTATTGTGTCAACATTAAATAATATATAGCTCTTCTGCAAAACGAGGGGTTGATTTCCGTTCCGACTGAGCGCTTTCCTGGGGGCGTCCGATGAGCCGCTTCACTCGCTTTGCTCGCTCCAGGGTCTCATCTGTGACGCTAATCCCCAAGGAGTCGCCCAGTCTCCACTCCAATCAACCAATTCACATAGCATGTGCCTTCTCGCGTGTCACTCCAATTTATAGTTAGCAATCGAAGCGACATCATAAGTAGAGAACAGTGAAAGGAGTAGCCTGGTATGAAAATCACCCCCTTCACTTAGCATGTTATTATAATTTATAGTGGATAAAACGAACTTCAACAATGTATCTGTGTGAAAGCAAAGCGGCACGACTCTACAGACACCTTGAAAAACCTTGCAATAGCTGAACCGCAATTCCAATTGTTAGATAGTGTCTAATAATTAGGGTGTAGCTCAGCACGCAAGGTTTTTTAAATTTTTTTATTCAGCAAAAACAATATGCCACTCATCACGTTTGGCTAAAAATTCTTTGGCTAACGCTTGTGCACCTTCTAGACTATGGCTAGCTGCCCAACCGCATTGCACTTCATTGCAGGCAGGGACTGCAGTGGCCTTTGTTACATCCGTAAATGTTTTTTCTAAAATACTTAATAAGTCTTCATAATCATTGTGATTGATTAGCGATACATAGAAACCTGTTTGGCAACCCATTGGACTGAAATCAACAATATGGTCGGAGTAATTGCGGATAATGTCTGCCGATAAATGCTCTAGTGAATGTAATGCAGGCATTTCCATATGCTCTTTATTTGGCTGTTTAAATCGAATATCGTATTTGTACACTTCATCGCCATTTTTTCCTGTTTTAACACCTGCTAAACGTACATATGGCGCTTTTACTTTCGTATGATCTAAATCAAAGCTTTCAACATTTGTTTGTTCTTTCTGCAATACAAACAACTCCTTTATATAGAATATTTCCATTATAACGAGTTTTCCGATAGATTTATACGGTTTTTACGAATTATTCAAATAATTTATAAAAATCAGTATTACCCGGGTGCATCTGTCGCTTCGCTTTCGCACAAAAAACAATTGCTAAAGAAGGTAAAAAAGCAACTAGCCCTGGCTTGGACTAGTTGCTCTTTAAAAACTCCAATTATTTTTGGAATTTATTCATTTGTGACATCATTTGGCGTACTTGCTTTTCAGACGGCGTACGACCCATTTGCGCCATCATCATACGAATCATTTGTTCGTTAATTGGTGGGTTTTCTTTTAAATATTTCATCATAGCTTGGCGAGCTAAATAGAAACCAAGTGCTGCGCCCGCTGCTAATGCGATAATTACGATAATAATCCAGCCCCATGTAGGCATACAACCAACCTCCTCCACTACAATATATACCGAGAAAAAAACTCTCCACGCTCCATTATACACCAAATATTAGCGTGTTACTATATATTGTAGTGAAATTTCCTAATGCATTGTATACTTCATTGGCTTTAACCACCCACACTCATTATCTTGTTTATTAAATGCAATAAAGCGCTCACTCATCTTCGCAAGCATTTGGAATAGATCCAAATCAAGCATTCGTGAACCCTCACAATAAACACAAATTTTGCGTTCCACTAAATAAATAGCCATTTTTCCTTTAATAGGATGTTCTAAAAATAAAGCATTACGAGCTCTTTCTAAATGTGCATACTTGGAATCTAGTTGCGCCTCCAACATCGTAGCAATCTCATCGAATCGTACGGTTTCACATATATATGCAAGCTCTTTTAAGGATTTCTCGTTAGCGTCTTCACAGCCTTGCATCATTTCTAATAACTTACGCTCTCTGCCGAAAATAAACGTTAAATGCTCTTCTTTTATTTTATATATGGAATAGGTTCTCACTAGAAATCCTCCTTCGCTCATTTCTTTTTCATAAGTATAGCTCATCCAAACTTTTTAATTTGTCAAACGAGGGAGGCATTCATCTTCTATTTTTGTCGAAAACTTTCTACTTTCCGTTCTATTAAATACATTATGGCTAATTACATTTTTGCTTTTTCTTTAGTGCTTAGAATACTCTCAGCCTCAAGACCTAGAGTAAAATCAATTTCCAGTCCGTTTTAGCAAAGCTCGCTAATAGGTAATATAAAGGTATCAACGAAAGGAGCTAAAACATATGAGAAAATTTTTTCTACTAATCGGAGGCTTTATCGCAGGATGTGTTGCACTTGCTTTAACTGGACCGCTTGCAGGTCTACTATTTTCAGGATTGTTTGTAGCACTCGGTATGCACTTCTACGCAGCAAGTAAATCGTCATTCGGCAAAATCTTATGGTTTACAGTAGGCCTGATAGGTGTGCTATCAGCAATATCTAATATCCCTGCAATGGTTGGTTTAGCAGCAATCGCTGTCATCTATGTTATCTATAAAAAATGGAATGGCGAAGATGTAAAAATCCCAACGATTGAAGCTAAAGAAGAAGATCCATTTACAAACTTTGAAAAAGAATGGTCTAACTTAACAAAATAAAAGGAGCGAATTTACATGAACTTATTTCAACGTTTTAAATATACAATAGAGGCAGATTTACATCAGTTATTTGATAAGAAGGAACAAAAAAACCCAATTGCGATGTTAAACCAATACATTCGTGAAGCAGAAAAACAAACAGAGCAAACTGGAAAATTATTAGAGCGTCAAGGTCAACTTAAAGAAAAACTAGAGCAAGAATTTAAGCAAAACGCAGAGTTACTAGCTAAACGTGAGGCTCAATTAAAATTAGCTACTACTAGCGGTGAGCAAGATTTAATTGATTTTGCTTCTGATGAAGTTGCAGCATACACAGCACGTAACAATACATTACAAGCTAGTATCGAAGCAAGTACACGTGAATACTTCGAACTTGAACGCAAATTTGAAACGATGAAGCACAAAATTAAAGACATGAAAGTACGTCAATTACAGCTTATGGGCAAAGAAAACGTCACACGCGCTCACCATCAAATGGACGGAATGATTGCTAAAAACAACAAAACCAACTTTGAAGATTTAGAATCCTATATCGATAAGCTTGCTTACCAAATCGACAAAGATCATGAAGTAACATCTTTCGAGTCTCGTCTTGCGCAGCTAGAAAAAAATGTCGCAGAAGATAACGCACCACTGCTAATTGAAAATAAATAACAATAACTGCTAATTGAAAAAAATAACATGTTATAATAAAAGAAATAAGGGATGCCTCAATTTTGAAGCATCCCATTTCTTTGAAGAAAAAACTTTAGAAGGTGACCAAAAAGAGATAGAGAAAATAAAAAAGTGTAAACTGAAAGTGGTTTAGTCCTATGCTTAAAATATGTCTTTTTGCAATTTTCATTCTTATATTACTTATATTGGCGGATGTCACGAAATCGGAAAGGAGTTCTTTGTGCAAGTACAAAGCCGATGCCGGACGCAATTATGCCAAGGCATAATTGATTAAAAAAATTAACGAATAATACACTGACCCTTTCTCAATTTACAGAAGATGCTAATATAATAGTTGATTATATTAGAAAGCATTATCAACAGGAAAAAATATTTGTCATTGGTCAGTCCTTCGGTACAGTAATTGGAACTCAGCTTGTATCTAATTATCCTGAGAAGTTCTATGCCTATTTAGGAATTTCTCAATTAACCAATACTAGTAAAGGCCAAGAACTTGTATACAGTTGGTTACAGAGTGAAGCTATAGCTAATGAAGATAAAAAAACACTCCGAATTTTAGAAGATATAGGAAAAGGTCCTTATTTAGCAAAAGATGAGGATCGATTTAGCGATCTTATCAATGAATATAAAGGTATGAATTATTTTGATGATACGATCAAGAAAGTCAAACTCTTTGAATTGATAAAAAGGGCTTTTACTTCCCCTAATTACTCTTTACAGGATCTGTATAAAGCATTTATTTCAGGGCCACAATTTAGCCTTATAAAAAGCCAAGAGCTAAAAAAAGAAATCATTCTTACTAATTTTTTTGATTCTGTAAAAAGTATAGATATACCCGTTTATTTTATACATGGTAAGTATGATAAACAGACGAATTATGAATTAGCAAAGCAAGATTATGAGCTATTAGATGCACCAAATGGTAAGGAGTTTATCACTTTAGAGCACTCTGCCCACTATCCAAATACTCTGGATTCAGCATTGATGAATGATACAATCAAAAAAATGCTTGAAGATAATTAACAACACTTTTAAAAATATTTATTTTAAGAGAAGTTCGTCTTCTCTCATCAATTTGTAGAAAGAAGGGTGACCCTCTTGCAAAATTTCACAACTAATAAGCTCACATTTGGGGTACTATGCTTCTTTTTACTCGTTTTTGTGGAGCTCACAATTTTTAATAACGGTGGCGCCTTCTGTCTATTGATTGGGGTAGGACTTCTTTATTTAAGCTTCTCGAAAAAAAATCGATTCTTTAAATGGACAGGGATTTTCTTTATCTCAATTGCACTCTTTACGATGTGGAGTTTACGCTTATTTATCGTCATCATTCTCTTATATATGCTCTATCAATACTTGCAAAGAGAAAATGAAGCTAAAGTTGTTGGTTTGGAGCTTTTCGAAAAGCTCCCTGCTACGAAAAACGAATTATTCGGTATATTACCGGCACCAGTGGAAGCCTTTAAATGGCAAGATGTTCAAATTCAGCGGCTTGCAGGCGACATTACGATTGACACAACACAAACAATTTTACCTACCGGCACGAGTATCATTACGATTCGACAAGGAATTGGTAAGGTACAAATTTATATCCCCTATGAAATTCCATTCCGCTTACACTACACGACATTGTTTGGTGAAATAAAATGCCTACATGTTGGACCACAACGCTTACTGAATGAGAGTGTAAGTTTTTCAGATGGAAACCCTGAGGATGCAAAACGTACACTTGTCATACACGTTGCAACATGGCTTGGGGACTTGGAGGTGCTACGTAAATGATTGCCTTTATCTCAAGAATTTTCACATTACTTTTTATGTTGATGAGTGCTACATTCGGTCTCCTTGTCGCTGTTTGGGGCGAGCCAAACGAGAAAACATGGGAACCATTATGGCAGCAGAATTATAATAATATTCCACTCGGTGGTTTTATTGTTGTCACTCTTTTTGCAATTAGTTTACTGATTGCAAGTTGGATCAGTATGACTGCTCGTGCAAGAGAGGCTCAGGCAACCCGCATCGTGAAACAGTTAGTTGAACCTGATTTTGTATTACCTAAAAAACAGCCTTTACCAAAACCTTTGAAAAAAGCTTTAGTTCAAACAATTGAGCTAATTGATACTCAACGAAAAAGCTTACAGCGTTTATCCAATGAACGTGCAGAAGCTAACGATAAAATTATTCAAGAGCGTATCATTGCTGAACGTCAACGTCTTGCTCGTGAGCTCCATGATTCTGTATCTCAGCAATTATTCGCCGCTTCGATGTTACTGTCCGCATTAACCGAAACCGATGAAAATGCTACCAGCTTAAAGCAGGTTGAAAAAATCGTGCAACAGGCACAGCTTGAAATGCGCGCCTTATTATTACATTTACGCCCAGTAGCTCTGCATAATAAAACACTTGCACAAGGTCTTGAGGAGCTCATTATTGAGCTGCAGCAAAAAGTATTCTTTCATATTGAATATGAGCTTGAGGAGATGTCATTATCCAAAGCGGAGGAGGATCATTTATTCCGTATTGCACAGGAGGCGTTATCAAATACGCTACGCCATGCCAAAGCGAGCGAAGTTGAATTATTGCTCGTTGCCCGCGATGATTTAGCCATTTTACGTATTCAGGACAATGGCCTCGGCTTTGATGTTGAAGCCGATAAATCTACTTCTTACGGACTGCAAAACATTGCCGAACGCGCTGTAGAAATAGGTTGTATGTACAAAATTGTATCCGTACCTGGTGAAGGTACAATTGTAGAGGTTAAAATTCCACTACAAAAGGAGGTTGAAGTGAATGATTCAAGTGTTAATAGTGGATGACCACGAGATGGTGCGTATCGGTGTTTCTGCCTATTTGTCAGCACAAGCAGATATCACTGTTGTAGGTGAAGCTGAAAATGGTAAAGAGGCAGTGGAACGTGCTCTCGCCTTACGTCCAGACATTATTTTAATGGACAATGTGATGCCAGTCATGACAGGAGCTGAGGCGACAGCTGAAATTTTAGCAGCTTGGCCCGAAGCAAAAATTATGATGGTTACAAGTTTTTTAGATGATGATAAAGTCTATCCTGCATTAGAGGCTGGTGCAGTCAGTTATATTTTAAAAACGTCCAATGCTAAGCAAATCGCCGATGCCATTCGTAAAACAATGGGCGGCGAAACTGTTTTAGAGCCAGAAGTAACATCAAAAATGATGCATCGCATGCGCCACGGCAATAATACCCCACTGTATGAGCAGCTTACTGAGCGTGAAATGGAAGTATTATTGCTAATGGCTAAAGGCAAAGCCAATCAGGAAATTGCCGACGATTTATACATTGCATTAAAAACCGTAAAAACACATGTCAGCAATATTTTAGCGAAGCTCGATGTTCAAGATCGAACACAAGCAGTTGTCTACGCTTTTCAAAACGGGCTTGCGAAGTAGTTTTTCTTGGGTCGTTTGATTTATCAGTGATTTTGCTGGGTTATCCGTGCTTCTACCTGAGGTATCAGCGATTTTCGCGCTTTTATCAGCGATTCTACCTGGGCTATCAGCGATTTTCGCGCTTTTATCAGCGATTCTACCTGGGCTATCAGCGATTTTCGCGCTTTTATCAGCGATTCTACCTGGGCTATCAGCGATTTTCGCGCTTTTATCAGCGATTCTACCTGTTTTCCAAAAATACGAAACTGCATTTCTATCCATGCAATTTCGTATTTTTTAACCTAATCTATTAAAAAATTCTTGCAGCTCGTTTACACTGCTCACTATGTATGTTGCTTGTACATCTGTTAATTCTTCGAGTGAGCCGTAGCCATAGGTAACACCGATAGAATCAATTTGATTTTCATGTGCCCCAACAATATCATATTTACGATCTCCAATCATAATTAATTGATCATTATTCATTTCATTAAAATGTTCACGTACATATGCGATAACTTCTCCTTTAGCTGACCGTGTACCATCTAAATTACTACCTGCGACAAAGTCAAAAAAATGTTCAAGGTTGAAATATTGTAAAATTTGTTCTGCAAATACAGTTGGCTTCGATGTAGCTATCGCTAACTGATATCCATCCTTCTGTAAACATTCTAATAATGAGGATATATTTTGAGCAATTTATTCTCATACATGCCGCTTTGGATGAAACGTTCACGGTAATAGGCAATCGCTTGATGTATTTGAACATCATCCAATCCATATATTTCTCGGAATGATACTTGTAATGGTGGCCCAATAAACCTTTCAAGTTGATCTAGGTCTTCTTCAACTATACCAATTTTTTTTAAAGCATATTGAACAGATTTCGTTATCCCTACTTTAGGATCAGATATTGTACCGTCTAAATCAAATAACACTACGCTATATTTTTTCATTACTTGCACTCCTTTTATTGTTATTCCTTTATAGATTTGATTGATATACTATAGAACCAAAATCATGAATATCTTTAATGTAATCAAACCCTTCAGGTGAACCAAAGCTATTAAATCCACGAACCGCCACAATATTTTCTTTAGGAATTACCAATAGAACAACACTGGTGAAACCAAGTAATTGAAAGCTTCCTTGTGGTAATATTGGGCTTAACTCTGTAATCCCCTCTCTTTCTTGAGGCTGAACAAACCAGAAAAAGCCATTAGTTGGCAAGTTCTTTGGTTTATTATTCGGGGATTGGATTGTCGTTAATAACTGTATGATTTCTTCAGGTATAATTTGTTCTCCGTGTATTTTCCCTTTATCAAGATGCACTTGTCCCCACTTAGCTAGCTCACTTAATGTGCTATACATATTCATTTTGCTACCATCACATACATCGCTTTCATACCAAAATGGACTATCATTATGTATTACTTCTATATGCTGTTCGTTTTTTTCACTGAACCAATTTGTTTCAGTAATAGTCAATGTCTGAAATACTTGCTCGTCCACAATTTCTGCAATAGTTTTTCCAGTAGCTTCAAAAATGACTTTAGCAAGTAGTTCTACATTGATATCTCGGTATGCCCAGTTATAGCCTGCTTTGAATTCCTTCATTATTTTTTCATTTTGGCAACGTAAACCGTGAGTATGTGTGAGTAGATGTCTAATCGATACATCGGCAAAAACTTTTTCATTTCCTAAATAATCACTTAGTTTATCATCTATTGAAGCAATATAGTTATGATAAATCGCATATGCTACAGCAAATCCTACATATGTTTTTCGAACAGAAGCAAGATGAAAAAGAGTATGTGGTCCCACCCTCTTTGCGTCTTTTTGTTGTCCCTGCACACCAAAATATTCTTCTAGTACGGTTTGACCATGCTTATTAATAATAACTCCGCCACCTGTACAATCTAATTGTGAAAAAGTTTTCTTTACTTGTGTAAGTATAGTTTGTGGATTCATGTAATTCCCCCTCAACAATTCTAGTTAGACGCCTACGCTTATCATTGTATACCAATTGGAAATTAATACTAGATGAGTTTCTTAATTCAAGAAACCTTTTATTACCAAAACCGTTATTATTTTTAAGGAGGGATTGTGTGGATACTCGATTTACTTATAAGCATTTCGTAAATGAAAATACGTTTTCACTTCTTGATCCGATTTTTGAAGCTACCCTACTTTTTGCTGTTTTACTACTCATTATAGTGATTGTAAAAAAAGTATCTATTTGGTTTTGTCTACTTTTTGCAAGTCTCTCAGTCATTGTCACAGGTCAGCTTCTTTGGTTTAGTGGCATAATAGCTGATGAGCTTAACATTGGCGGAAGTACCAAGGGCTTTTACTGTTTTGTCGTTATGCTGCTAATTCATTGTGCAGCTATTTGGATTTCTTTAGTGAAGTCCTCTAAACATAAAAAAATACCGCAGTACTCAGAGGAGATTTAACCTACTGAGTATTGCGGTATTTTATTAATTATAGCGCTTTTACCTTCGCTACAACATTTTCTACTGTGAATCCGTATTTTTCCATTACTAATTCACCTGGTGCAGAAGCGCCGAACTTGTCAATTGCAAGAACATCCCCTTCAAAACCAGTGTATTTATGCCAGCCGAATGATGAGCCCATTTCGATTGCAAGACGTTTTGTTACAGCTTTTGGAAGAACAGATTCTTTGTAAGCTGCATCTTGTTTTTCGAAGCGATCCATAGATGGCATTGAAACAACTGCCACATCTATACCATCAGCTTTTAATGCTTTTTGTGCTTCGACTGCAAGTGAAACCTCAGAGCCTGTTGCAATTAAAATGGCATCTGCCACTTCTTTTGTAGCAGGAGATACTGTATAAGCACCTTTAGTAACACCTTCACGTACTGTATCAATAGATGCGTCAAGAACAGGTAAGTTTTGACGAGATAATACTAAAACAGTTGGTGTTTTTTCAGACGCTACTGCTAGCTCCCATGCAACTGCTGATTCATTTGCATCAGCTGGGCGAACAACAGATAAATTCGGCATTGCGCGTAAAGATGCAAGGTGTTCGATTGGTTCATGTGTTGGACCATCTTCCCCTACAGCAATTGAGTCATGTGTAAATACATAAGTAACAGGAAGACCCATTAATGCAGAAAGACGTACAGCTGGACGAACATAATCAGAGAATACGAAGAATGTACCACCGAATACGTTAAGACCACCGTGAAGTGCCATACCGTTCATAGCAGCACCCATTGCAAACTCACGTACACCAAACCAAATATTACGGCCAGCGTAGTCGTCTGCAGAGAAATCTCCAGCGTCTTTCATCGTTGTTTTATTTGAGCCAGCAAGGTCAGCTGAACCACCGAAGAATGATGGTGTTTTCTTTGCAATTGCATTGATTGCATCTCCAGAAGAAGAACGAGTAGCTACTGATTTACCTACTTCATAAACTGGTAATTCTGAAGCGAAATCCTCTGGTAATTGACCATTCATTGCATTTTCAAATTGTGCTGCCAATTCTGGGAACGCTTGCTTATATGCTTCAAACTTAGCATTCCAAGCTTCTTCAGGCTGTGCCCCTTGAACATTAGCTGCTGCTGCAAATGTATCATATACTTCAGCAGGAATTTGGAATGGCTCGTGTGCCCATTCATAAGATGCTTTTGTTAAAACAACCTCATCTTGACCAAGTGGTGCACCGTGAGAAGCAGCTTTACCTGATTTGTTTGGTGAACCAAAACCGATAACAGTTTTCACTTCGATAATTGTTGGCTTGCCAGTTGATTTTTTCGCTTCTTCGATAGCTGCGTTAATTGCTGCAACATCTGTACCATCTGCAACTTTTAAATAATTCCAGCCATAAGATTCGAAGCGTTTTTGAACATTTTCTGAGAATGATTTTTCTAAATCACCGTCTAAAGAAATATCGTTTGAATCGTATAAAACGATTAACTTTTCAAGTTTTAAGTGACCTGCTAAGGAGATAGCTTCAGCTGCTACACCTTCCATTAAATCGCCATCGCCACAAAGTGCAAATGTATAGTGATCAACGATGTCATGTCCTGGTTTATTGTAAGTAGCTGCTAAATGGCGTTCAGCCATTGCCATACCAACTGTCATAGCAATACCTTGACCTAGAGGGCCTGTTGTTGCCTCTACCCCAACAGTATGACCATATTCAGGATGTCCTGGAGTTAATGAATCCCATTGACGGAAGTTTTGAATCTCTTCCATTGGTAAGCCGTAGCCACCTAGATGAAGTAGGCTATATAAAAGCATAGAGCCATGACCTGCAGAAAGTACAAAACGGTCGCGGTTAAACCATTTGGGATTAGCCGGATTATGGTGAAGTTGTTTTGTCCAAAGCGTATAAGCCATTGGCGCTGCCCCCATCGGTAAACCTGGGTGACCTGAATTTGCTTTTTCAATTGCATCGATTGACAAAGTTCGGATAGCATTAATCGCTAGTTGATCCGCATGTTGAGTCATTATTTTGTGACATCCTTTCTCGTCCTATATATTGTTCTTATACAGTTTAGTCAACATTGCTTCAGAAAACAATGGTTTTGTTATACTATTTGCCTTTTATAACATACTTTATCTTTATTCAGTAGAAAAATACCCCTCATTATGAAGTACTATTTATTTGAATATAATATTTTCACGGCAATGGGGCTAACTGAATAAAAATAATGTCTCCGGCGATTGTCATAGATTTCGAAAGAAAATAATTGCTTAAGCCCAATTCAAAATCCGGACGCAATTACGCCGGGGCGTAATTGCTCTAAATATGTCACACTAATTGAGAAATTTATTTTTTTTCGCTTGTTTAACTTTTTCCGGCGTTACATCATTTCCTTCTGCATCTACCACTTTTACATTTTCAATTGTATCACGCATCGTTGCTCTAAATGTATCTAGATATTCTTTACGAAGCGCTGATCGTTCCTTAGCTTCTGCCTCTGTTAATGTACCACTTTTAGCCTTAGCAGAAAGTTCATTGATTCGGTTAATTTTTTCTTTTGATAACATAGTTACACACCTTTCAATACATATCTTAATGAATATGGTATGCAAAGTATAGCATGAATTCCCTTAAAATGCAGTTATACCAACCTTTCTAGCATCACTTTATTCTTTAAGGTAGTGCAATCTAAGTTTGCGCTTTTAACTGATAATTTTCCGGGTGCTTTAAACAGTCTACTATTTGAATACGTTCATCAATGGTTATTTTTCTCCTTTCGTCATACTTGGCTCATTCCTTTACCTGATTCTTTTAATTCACTATGACTAGAATACTTTTGAATTCATTTTCGTAAAACACGTATATCAGAAATGGAGTAGTTTCGAACAACCTCTTGTAAAGAATATTCTTCTGATAGATAAGCTTTAACTGTAGTCTTTCAGATACTTCTTCGATTCTTCTCCTTCCATTTCAAGACGATCTTGGCAACTTTCTAAAGTAGTGGGTGATATTTTTTAGAATCTTTAATTTCAACTCGGATGCTTACTTCGGACCATAAAAAAAATACTCCCCCTAGATAACAGATTTTTACTTTTAATCTGTCTACCTAATAAGGAGCATATAAATACCCAGTTCGATAAGAAATTCTGTTTATAGGTGTTAAGGGTAATACTTGCAAAGCTTATCATAGGGGAAATTAGAAACAATTCTTATCAAATTAATCCTTCTAACAACATTACAAAATGGAACAATAATGGTAGCATTGTTTTCAATTATGTTGAGATTAGGTGTATAAACTCTTTCACTTTAAATTGACTGGTTGTTGTTGTGTAACGCAATGAATCATACCACCATCTTTATAAAGCTCTCTTACATCAATACCGATTACTTTTCGATTAGGGTATAGTTTTTGGATTATATCGTTTGCTATTTTGTCATTAGGGTCATTATAATTCGGAACTAACACAACTGTATTTCCAATATAATAATTTACATATGAACCTTTATACGACAAATTCTTTCCATTATCTAAAATTATATTATTTTTACTGATTGGTAAATACACATACTGATATGGGTTATCGGAAGAATTCTTTGCATGCATTAATGTTTTAATATCCTTATTGGAGAGACCCCATTCTTCTAAATCATCTTTTTTCATTGTAATGATTGTAGATTTATCATGGAATTTTGCAAAACCATCAATATGAAAATCTGTAATATCTAGATTGGGTACACCATCTAACCAAATAAAGTTAGTAGCGCCAAGATTTTCTCTCACATACTCCTCAATTTCTGATTCTGATAGTTTAGGGTTTCGATTTTTATTAATAACAGCGCTACGTGTTGATAAAAAAGTACCATTACCATCCAGTTCAAATGCTCCTCCTTCGAGTACCACACTGTTTAGATTTATTCGTTCTATACCTAACTTCTTACTAAGAACACTTGGTATTCATGCATCTTTTTTATAGGGTGTTTTCTTACCCCATCCATTAAATCCCCAGTCCATGAGTTTCAAATTGTTATCTTTATCGTATACAAAAATTGGTGCTGTATCTCTTGCCCATACATCGTCAGTAGGAACAATATAAAAATCGATTTTGTCCATATTTAGACCCTCATCATACAGAAGGTCATAAATATAATTCTTTTCATATTCATCATATGCGATAATATGGACATTTTCCCCTTCGCTAAGGGCAGCCGTCATCTCAATCCAAATTGATTCAATCTTTTCTACGTAGCCTTTACCATATGTAAAGGAATGCGGCCATTGTAACCACGTACCTTCATGTTTGTTGCTTTCATCTGGCATTGTATACTTACCTACGTATTGTTTTTTTACGTATTCGCTGCCCTCTACTTTACTTGGATTACACCCTCCCATAATGAACCCAGCCGTTAATACAGCCCCTGTGCAAAATACAATAAATTTTTTCATAACCAAGATCTCCTTAAGCTTTTAGTTTTCTCTTGGAAGTAGAATAAGGTTTGACATAGTGTGAAAGTCAAGCAATTATTGCATTAGCTTTTTGAAGACGGGAAAGCTAATTTGCGTGACATACTCCTCTTCATGACAGTCACATTCTGAACCTTTCAAGTAGGTTTCATATGGTGGACCATCCATGCTGTAGCCGTTGCTTTCTGCCCACTCTTCAAGTGCCATGTGTGCATATCCGATATAGTCATAACTTCCAATATGCAAAGTAGTAGCAACAATATTTTGGGGAAGTTTTTTTATTTGCCATTTTCTTGACATTGATATTTCTTCGTCATTTCTACGAATGATTGGAATTATTAATTCAATATCACATTGTTCAGGGGTAAACTCTTCATCAAAAAAAATGGTTGAGGGAACACCAAGTAACTGAATATTACTTTCTTTCGCCTTATCGTAAAGGGAATCAATATACCTGTCCATGTCATCAATATTTATCTGTAATCTTTGACTTACGACACTGATCTCGTTTCTTATTCCAAGCGATATATCATATGATCTTTTTACTCCTTGTAATAAATCCTCTTTCTTTTCAATCAACCCTTGCATCTCCGCAATAATCTGTCTATTTTGACTCATTTCGTTTGATATTTCATCTATTTTCGTGTGTATCATGCCGATAAACATTGTACTGTCTGATGATTGGAGGATCATTCTAATTTCAGTTAGAGAAAATCTATATTCTTTTAGTTTCTTGATTCGTAATGCCGTTTCTAATTGACTCTGGTCATAATATCTGTAACCGTTTGTTGTATCTACAAGTACTGGTTTCAAAAGTTCTTCCTTATCGTAGTGTCGTAACATGCGAGCACTCATTTTGCAAAGCTGTGAAAATCTGCTGATCGTGTACATATTTCTCCCTTATTTATTGTAATTATATTTTTCAGGTAAAATCGGTAGTAAAATGTCTGAAGCTTATAATATCAATAGCTTCTCGTAAAAAGCAAGAAGCTTAAGTAAGAGCGTAATCCTCAAGACATTGAAAGTAATGGTTTATCTAAAACTACAATACACGTACTTCGGCATACACATGCAAGCGGCGATAGCCAGACACGCTGTCATGACTACACCATTTTTTAAAATAAATTTTACATACATACATAATCAATTTATTCTTTATTTACCATCCCATTTTCCAGAAACAGCAGCTAACATTAGCCATGGCTCGATAAACATATTAATTAAAACATGGGCTACGATCGGTGCAAAGGCACTTCTTCCTGCCATAATATAAAGCGTTGCGAGAAGACTTCCTAATATTGTGGTACTTATAATAGCAGGTAATGCAAACTTCCAATCCCCTTTCAAAAGTACCCACACACTGTGAGCAATTCCAAAGAGTAACCCTGAAATTAGTATTTGTGTCACGTCAGAAAATGCAAGAGTTAATAAGTATTCTATAAGTAAATGTCTAAAAACAACTTCTTCTACTATCCCCGTAACAATGGCAGCCCATATTCCAATTACTTTAAGCCAAGAGATAGTAAATAAATGTGCTTTTACAAAAGGGATTGCAAAGAGTGTATAAGCAATGTATCCCGTTATGATAAAAAGCGTAAAAATCCAAATAAATATATTCGAAAATACATCTGTCCTAAAGCCAATTCCATTTTCAATAAAACCTTCAGGATTATTATAAAACCAAAAGATTATACTAGCTGTTAGCATAGTTGCAATACTTACTAATATCCAACCAGTTTTATTTCTTTCACTTGAAGTAGTTAATTCCTTCATAATAGCCATGGCCTCCTTTTACATGAACTCAATATAACGAACGAAATGTACCCCAACAATACGTTTGGAGTAACATGTTGTTATGATTGTGTAAGATGCCTTTTTCAAAGAATGACCTACATTTTCCAAAACGCTGTATATGCTATAATTTTTTGAGAGGTGATAAAGCTGAAAATAGAGGTAAAAATAGATTCAGAGTATGAAAAGCCACATGTAACAATTTGTACAGCAAAACTTACTCCTACGATACAAGCTGCTATTTCTTTATTACAACAAGAGCAAGAAGAACAAATTTTAACAGGGATAGCAAATAATAAAACATATATCGTTGATCCAAACTTAATTATTGTTATTCGAACAGAAGGAAGAGAATTAGCTTTATATGACGAAGATAATAATCGTCTCATTTTGAATAAACCTTTATATGAGTTAGAGCGACAATTAGGGAATGATTTTATACGGATTTCTAAATCTGCAATTATAAATCTAGCAAAAGTTAAAAATATTGAAGCTTCATTTAATGGAACAATGGAAATTGAGCTAGTTTTAGGCATTAAAGAAGTAATTTCTCGTAATTATCGAAAACAATTTAAAAAGCGTTTGGGGGTTTAAGATAGGTGCATTTTTTTAAAAATGTAGCGTTTGGTGTAAGTATGGGCTGTACAGTTTTTGTTTTTATTAATCTTTTTGGTTCTTGGATTTTTGGAGATATTTTTTTAGAAGCTATTACGGCAGACTTTATACAACAATCTCTAGGTTCAATTATTGTGGGACTTGCTTGTGTATTACCATCCTATATTTATCAAGTAGAACGTTTAACGTTTTTACTACAAACAGCTATCCATTTTGCAATTTCTTTAGGTACTTTTATTGTTGTTGCACTATTTTTAAATTGGCTTCCCACATCTTCTATAGGAATAACTATGTTAATGCTATTCTTTAGTGTTTTGCTATTTACTCTAATTTGGCTGTTATTTTATCTATATAACAAATCCGAAGTGAAAAAAATGAATAAAAAGATTGATGAGCTGTTAAATAAATAGAAAATAAAACAAATGTGAAATTTCATGAATTGGGGGAAAAGTGAAATGTTTATCAAAACAAACAGACTATTAATAAGAGAATTTGAGATTCAAGATTGGCAAGCTGTCTATGAATATACTTCGAATCCAAATGTGATGAAATATATTCCCGAAGGCGTTTTTAATGAGGAAGAAGCTAAAAAGTTCGTTTCAGAAAATAGCGGTGAAAAAGCAAAACACTTCCCTATTATTTTAGTAAGCGAAAATATTGTAATTGGTCATATTGTTTTCCATCAATATTTTGGTGGCCATACGTATGAAATTGGCTGGGTATTAAATCCGAACTATTACAATAATGGATATGCCTCTGAAGCAGCAAAAGCTGTACTGGATTACGGATTTAAAGAAAAGAAACTTCATAGAATTATTGCAACATGCCAACCTGAAAACATCCCATCCTATCGAGTGATGGAGAAAATCGGCATGAGACGCGAAGGTTATTTTAAAAAATGCATACCTAATGGAGATGAGTGGTGGGATGAATACTATTATTCTGTCTTAGAAGAGGAATGGATATAAACTACTATACAATTATGTCGATTTCTAAATATTCGTTTTAAAATAGAGGGAGAAATTTATGAAAAAAACTGCTGTATTATTGTATCCCCAGTTTAGTGAATATGAATTGAGTGTAGCATTATCAATATTAATGCAAGGAAATAAACCCGTTATAACTGTTGGATTAAACAGTGAAAAAATTAAAGGGGAATCTGGGTTATCTTGTATAGCCGATACACAAATAAGTGAAGTTAATCTTGACGAAATTGATAGCTTAATATTACCAGGGTGTATGGATATAACTTTATTAATACATGAGCAAGAACTAATTAATTTTATTAGTCATGTGAATGCCAAAAAAGCTCTCATTGCCAGTATCTCTAGCAGTCCAACTCTTTTAGCAAAAGCTGGAGTATTAAAGAACATCAAATATACTGTAGGATTATCTCCGGAGGGTATGGAAAAGCTAGGTTTCTTTGATCTTAGTCATTTCTCTGAAGACCTAGTTGTACAAGATGGCAACATCATAACTGCAAGAGGTAGAGGTTTTATACAATTTGGCATTACTGTGGGTAAAGCCCTGCATCTCTCTTTTGATGAAAATTGGTACCGAGGATAATGAAATAGCGCTAATTAATAATAGATGATATAAGTTTTTTTCAACATTATGAATTTATGAGGAAGAGAGGTAGAAATCACTACTTCTCTTATTTTTTATTTTCGATTGAATCCTATCCGCCGCTATCGACGTTCTATCCATCATTTTGACGATCCTATCCATTACTTCGCCGTTTCTATTCGTCACATTAGGAGCTTAAAACCTTTAAAAAGTAAAAAATCAGCGGGACGATAAAACTCCCACTGATTAAAACGTCACTTTGTTTTGCTCGCTTTCCTCTTGATGTTCCCGATATCTCCTATGGACTGTAGCTTTGCTTACTTCAAAGCCTAGACCTCTAAGAGTCATAGCGATTTCCTCAAAGGTGAAGCCTCGATGACGTAGGTTGACAATTTCGTCTACAGGGACATCCTTACGTTCTTGACCATTTGGATTTCCACGGTTAGATAAATTGTTTTCAGGGCGATAGCCATTTTCAACGGCACGACGCATACCACGACGTATTTTAGCATTATGGATTCTGCGCTGGTACTCCTCAACGATTGCTAAAATTTCTAGAAGCATCGTATCCATTTCATTTAATTGTAAAGGTCCCTCGTCTCGCATAGAAAAAACATCAGTTTCAGTTTTCTGCAATAAATGCAATACTGCCATTCGAGCATTTCCACGCCCTAAGCGTGTTTCATCCTGCACAAATAATGCATTTATTTCTTTTTCTTTAATGAAATCGAGCATTTCTAGTAAACCTTCACGTTCCACATCATAGCCACTATGCTTGTCCTTAAAAACACGCTTGACTTCATAGCCCTGCTCTTTAGCATAGCGCATCAACTCCTCTTGCTGACGCTCTAACGAGGAACTTTGTGTCTCTTTTTCTGTACTCACACGGCAATAGACAACAGCCGATTGTTGATTCATTTTCATTTTTCGTTTCTCGCAATTTCAATTGAATTTATAGGATAGGATTGGTCACCCACTACTGGAATCACTAGGGATTTACCTGCAATAATTTGTACGTTCGATAATTCATTTTCTGTTTTCACAAGCTTAATCCATTCATCCGTTTTCATTTTACCACGGTATTGATCGGCTAACGACCATAAGCTATCACCATGAGCGATTTCAATTTCTGTGTACGTTACATCGCCTGGGTCTGTTATAAAAAGGTATGCTGCAAAAAGTAGACAAGCTCCTAATAAAATTGTAATATGTGGATTTTTCTTTAACCAGTTCATGTTTAAAACCCCTTTTCTAGAATGTTTGTTCGGAATATATGTTCTCATATTAATACGAACAAACGTTTTTGTCAAACACTTTTCGAACCTATGTTTGCTTAAGTGTTCGCATTCTGTTATACTATTAATAAGTAAAATGATTAAAAAAAGAGGTGAGCAATTATGAAAAAAGTTTCGAAAAGACAAGAGGCCATATTAGAATTCATTAAAGAAGAAGTACGAACAAAAGGGTATCCACCGTCTGTACGTGAGATTGGTGAGGCAGTTGGACTTGCTTCAAGCTCAACAGTTCATGGGCATTTAGCTCGTTTAGAGCAAAAGGGCTTAATTCGACGCGATCCAACTAAACCACGCGCTATTGAAATTCTAGAGCCAGAGGATTCTATTCAAAAGCAACAAGTTATACATGTCCCACTAGTTGGGAAGGTTACTGCGGGTTCTCCAATAACTGCTATTGAAAATATCGATGAGTATTTCCCACTACCAGATATTTATGGTACGAGTGAAGATCAATTATTTATGCTAGAAATTATGGGTGAATCAATGATTGAAGCTGGCATTTTAGACGGAGATTTAGTGATTGTTAAACAAAGATCAACTGCTGATAATGGTGATATTGTCGTAGCAATGACTGAAGAGGATGAAGCAACTGTAAAGCGTTTCTTCAAGGAAAAAAATCATTTTCGTTTACAGCCTGAAAACCCAACAATGGAGCCAATTATTGTAGAGCAAGTTTCTATTTTGGGACAAGTTGTAGGTCTTTATCGTCGTGTACATTAAAAGTATCTCAATATTAAAGTATATAAAGAGGATATTATGTTCACATATGAGCATATACCTCTTTTTCTTATGTTTTGAGTGTTATTTTATACACTAAAAAAGAACCCACTTTAAAATGGATTCCTTACACCTAACAATGTATTCAAATTCACCAAGGTTTTCTTAGCCTTGGATAAAAAATTAACGCTTATAAAGTTTTACGCCTCTACTTTAAATTTCAAACTTGCCTTTACAAATGCTGCAAATAGATTCTTTGATACTTCATCTCCTGCAATGGCTAGCTCTTCAGGGTGCCATTGTACTGCTAGACAAAATGGTAAATCATCATGCACTACCGCTTCAACGATACCATCACTTGATTTTGCTACCACTTTCAACTTTTCTGCTACTACGTTTATTGCCTGATGATGAAATGAATTCACAGCAATTTTTTCTTCCTCAATAATCGTTTTTAATAATGTATCAGGTGTTAAATTAACATAATGTGTTGTAACACCTCGTGCTGCTTGTTGCACATGCTTTATTAATTTTTTACTATGATACTCACTTTCAATATCCTGATAGACTGTGCCTCCAAACGCAACATTTAGTATTTGAAGCCCTCGACAGATTCCGAGAATCGGCATTTTCCGAATATAGGCTGCATTAATTAAAGCAAGCTCCACTGAATCTCGTTCAGGATGAACCTTCCCTAATTTTGGTGTAGGTTCTGCGTCAAAGAGGAATGGATGTACATCATAGCCACCCGATTGTAATAATCCGTCCGTCAACGATAAAATTTGTGCTACATCCTCTTCAACGCCAATTGGAATTATAAGTGGAACTCCCCCTGCTTCAATTATACTTTTGCTATAAGCAGCATTTAATCTTGAGGACAAATCATCCTCCGCAAAAGCCGTTATACCGATAATTGGTTTCATCCTATCCCCTCCATGATCTTTATCTTGCATTAACTGCCTGTAAAAACCTAATTGGTGAAGACTATTAATCATTGAAAGAATCCATCACTGATTAATTACCAAAACCCAAGATACCAATTCATCAACGCATCCCCATAGAAATAGACAATAATAGCTGCTAGAGCAATAGAAGGTCCGAATGGTATAGGTGTTTCCCTTCCCTGTCCGCGTACCTTTAATATAACTATGCCAACAATCATACCAATTACTGCCGCTACAAATAGCGTCAGAATTGTATGTATTGTCCCGAGTACGAGACCAAGTAAAAAGAATAATTTAATATCGCCACCACCCATTCCACCTCTTGATAGAACAGCTATACAATATAATATGCCAAAACCTACGACAGCACCAACTATACTATCCCACCACGGAGACAAAGGAGCTAGCACGCGTCCAAAAACTAGTAATGGTAAAAAGAATAATAGCACCTTATCGGGAATAAGCATATACGCAAAATCCGACACAACAATAATGACTAATAATGAAATTAATAATAGCGCTACAAAAAATTCTGCATTAAAGCCTAATTTCCAATAAGCAAAAGCAACTAATAGGCCTGCTATAAGTTCCATCAGTGGATAAATCCAAGAAATTTTTTGCCCACAGCTACGGCATTTTCCACCTAAAAATAAATAAGACAAAACAGGCACCAAATCAAGCGCCGTCAACTGTCTCTTACAAGAAGTGCAATGCGAGGGTGGACGCACAATGGACTCCTTCATAGGTACACGTAAGCCAACTACATTAAAAAATGAACCAAGAACGAGCCCAAATAATAAAACTGTAATTGTATAAGCAATTTCCATTTTATGTCCTCCTATACTAATAGACGCCCATACCTTTAAGTATGCGCGCCATCTAGATTATTGTTGTCCTTCATAATAGAACGTCGTTACTTGTATGGTTGCTTTTAAGGTTGTATCAGCGTCCTTTTGGAATTTTGCTTCTTCACCAGTTAATGTAAAATCGATAGCATCAATTTTCATCACACGATCAATTTTTTCAATCTCTTTTATAAACTCAACCATTGCTTTATTATCCATTGCGACAACATCAATATCAAATGTAACTAGTTTTAATGCCTTTGGTAAGGAATCTTTCGTAAAAGTAGCAGTTGGGATTTTATCTTTCACTTCAGGCGTTTCACCATTCTTAGCAACAGCTTGTTCATCCGCTTCCGTTGCAGATTGCTGTGTATCGACTTGTTCATCAGAATTTGTCGAGTTGGGATCTGTAATAGTAGAATCAACTACGAGCGAATCATAATTATTAAAGTTCATAGCTTCTACCCGTGTTCCCGTTACCACTTCAATCTCTTCAATATTTCGAATTACTTCATCAATAGCTCGAGTTTGAGGTACTTTTTTACGCAATGTTAAGTTACTTGTACTATTTGATTTGCCATTCTTTTCAAGTAAAGCTATCTGCTCCTGAATAGTAGGAATTTCTTGTTGAAGGGCGTTATTCGAGCTTTCTTTCGCATCCACTACTTCTAATTTAGGTGTTAATATATAGTAATAAAGCGCAAATAGAATGGCTGCAATGAATGCTGTTAAGATAAGAATCGTTGAATTTTTACTACTTGTCATGATTCTCTACCTCCAGCAAGAAATTTAAAATCAATTCCTAATGTAATAGTTGCCGAATAACGTGGTACTTCCTTAAACTTGTTCTTAGCACTTTTTTCCTCTTGGTTTCCAATAGCAACATCAAAATTAGAAATAGTATCAACCTGTATATCATTGAAATAGGGGCTAGCAGTTAGCTTTTCTAAATAAGCTGATATAGCTGACATCGTTTCAAAATCAGCTGTAATTTCAACATTTTTCTCACCAAATACATAGTTCCTTAAATACGTTTGCTCTGGTAATAATACTTGTGTTTCATCCATTAAGGGTGTTACAGGATAGGATACATTTTCCACAAATTGTACGGATTGCTCCAATGAGCCTTGGTTCACATTTTGCTTACTATCTAACTCGATTTGAAGTTGTTCGCGTTGCGATGAAAGCTCCACTTCCTGCGCACTTAATTTTGTAAGATCACTTTTTGCTTGGAAAAACAAGAAAATCATATATCCTACTATCATACCAATAAGAATAATAAATACTACATACATTAAAGTAGGTGTTGAATGCTTCTTTTCCAAATTCGGCAAGAGGTTAATTTCTGGTACCATCAGTTAACCTCCTTTAATGCAAGTCCAATTAAGCTTGCAAATTCCTCTGAAAATTGAGGGAAAGATTTTTGAATGATTGAATCATTTAACATAATAATTGATGTCGAAAAATTATTTACTAAAAACTCTTTAATGGTAGGAAGTAGTGGATTATCTCCTAAAATGATAATCTCATCTACACTTTTCTCACCTTTATGTAAGGAAAACTTAAAAAAATTCATAATACGATCGATTTCAAGCATTTGATCAGTAAGAATCATACGATAATCATCTTCGACTTCTAAATGATAAGAAAAACGATACTCTTCCATCTCTTCAGGCTTCCATTTCGATAAATCTGTATCAAATGATTGGTATCGTAAAAACTCCAGTTGACCAAATGAAAAAATACTTATCGACAATTCATTGATTGACCAATCCGCTATTAAATAAGTTCGATCGTCCTTTATTAACTGCAAATACTCTAACAAACGAATATTACACAATGCTCGAATATCTGCTGCTTGTGGATCTAATGTAGCATCAAGTAAAAGTCCAATCATTTTAGACACTTCTTCTGAAGGTACTGCAAATAGCATGGCCTGTCCATCACTAGGCTTTGGGTCATACACATCAATAAGAGGATCTTGAAATGGAAGATGAATAGACTGACCAAGTTCCATTTCCACATAACCTTTTAATTCATTCCACTCTATATCATCAGGATGCTCAAAGCTCTTCAACAAGACGGAAGTATCCGGTACAAAAATACGTGCATTTTGCTTTTTACCAGCCCATTTTGCCACATCATTTTTCATTACATCAAACAATTCCATTTCATCATGAATAACAGATCCTTCAACAATTCCCTGTGCTAATGGCATTTCATAGCCTTTCCATTGCGACGGATCAGCACCTTTCGCCACAATCGCACGCAATATATAATCTTTTATTTCAATCGACACATGCGATTTTTTCTTTTTTGTAAACATGTGAAAAGATGCCTCCTTTAATTAAATTAATCGTTCTTTTCTGAGTCTGATGCTACTTATCAGCATCAGACCCAGTTAGAGGATTAATTTTTCAAAATATCCACTGTACCCTTTGAAGATTCCTTAGATTCAGGCTTAATATCATCTATACTTGCATTAGTAAAAGTTATTGTAATATTTCCTCTCTTCACTGTACCACTAAATCTTAAGGCAGATGCCCCTGCATCTCCAGTTGGTTTAGCAACCGTCCAGCCTTTCTGTGCACCACCTGCAGTGTCAAAGTAATCTTTTTTATTTTCATCAAATGTTTCAGTTGCACCATCTGTATAATACAAATGCGCCGCATTAATTAAGTTGACCGCATCAGCCTTTGCGCCTTTAATTCTACTATTATCAATAATGTTGCCAATTGCAGGAATAGCGATTACCGCTATAATGGCTAGGATAACAACTACAGCTAGTACTTCGATTAGCGTTAAGCCTTTTTGATTTTTTAATAGTTTTTTGTTTAAGATTTTTTTGAACATCGGTGTTCCTCCTTATAAATTGTTATGATTAGTCCGAAAATATGTACACCTACTACTACAACAACTGCTACTCTCTTTTCTATACCACCCCCTTTAAAGTTAGTACACTTACATATTTTCGTATAATGCGAACATTGGTAGGAAAATTGCTGCAACAATTACACCAACAACCGCTGCTAGAACTAATATCATTAAAGGTTCAACGAGCGATTTTAATGTATCCACTGAGCGATCTACCTCATCCTCATAGAAATCTGCTATCTTTTCGAGCATATAATCAAGAGAACCCGTTTTTTCCCCGATTGATGTCATTTGGGTTACTAACGGAGGAAATAGCCAACTTTTTTCTAATGGCTCAGATAAGGTACCGCCTTTTTCTAGGTTATCTCTTGCCTCCAGTACAACTTTTCCTACCACTGGATTTCCTACAACCTTTTCGACAATTGTAAGTGCCTGTAGAATTGGCACTGAACTACTGAACAAAGAAGATAAGGTTCTAGTCATACGAGCAATTACATTTTTTTGCATTAAAATACCAAATACAGGAATTCTTAATAATGCATAATTTACATTGTAATGAAATTGCTTATTATTTTTATAGAAAAATCTAAATAGAAGAACGGATAATAAGAGAATCCCAATTGCAAAATACCAGCATGCTATTAACCAATCCGAAATACTAACAACAACGACAGTTAAGATTGGCATTTCCATGTCCATTTCTTCAAAAGTAGCCATAAACGTCGGAACGATAAATATCATAAGAAACATACCTACAGCGATTGTCAGTACCGATAAAATAGCCGGATATGCCAATGCCGATTGTACTTTCTTTTTAATTTTGAATTGTTTTTCCAGTGTCCCTGCTAAACGCTCTAAAGTCTCATCGATATTCCCTGTTGCCTCACCCGAGCGCATCATATTAACAAACATGACAGGAAAAACCTTTGGATGTTTGGCCGCTGCGTCTGAAAACGCTGTCCCCCCGCGTATATCCTCTTCCACTTGTTCTAATGCTTTTTTCAATGCTTTACTTTTCGTTTGACCACTTAAAATATGTGTTGCCTCTACAATTGAAACGCCAGCACGGATTAGTGTTGCATATTGACGACAGTAAATAACGAAATCCTGGTGCTTTACTTTACCACCAATATTTAAGTCTTTATGTAAAATGCTTTTAGACTCTTCCAGCTCACGAGCATTAATGCCTTGAGCTCGTAATTTTTCAAGTGCTACTTTTTTGTTGGTCGCATCAATGATTCCTTTTTTGTGTGCACCAGTTTTTGTGCGTCCACTATATCGAAAAACGGTCAATTATAATCCCCCGCATTCATATATGGCCTTGCTGCTTCCAAAGAGATTTTCCCCATTGCTATTAGCTGCTGCATTGAAGATTCCAAAGTATGCATGCCTAAAGCTTTACTCGTCTGCATTACAGTGGGAATTTGGTGAACTTTTTCATTTCGAATTAAATTTGAAATAGATGGTGCTTGTACTAATATTTCAGTTGCAGCAATACGTCCCTTGGCATCTTTACGTACAAATAAACGCTGTGAAATAATGCCCACTAAAACATTGGCTAGTTGTACACGAATTTGTCCTTGCTGATGTGGTGGAAAAACATCAATAATACGATCAATCGTAGTCGGAGCACTACTTGTATGTAATGTCGCCATCACTAAATGGCCCGTTTCTGCCGCTGTAATGGCTGTTGAAATCGTTTCGTAGTCCCGCATCTCACCTACTAAAATAATGTCAGGGTCCTGACGAAGCGCAGCACGCAAACCATTGGCAAAGCTCTGAGTATCAACCCCTACTTCACGTTGATTGATAATTGATTTTTTATGTGCATGTAAATATTCAATCGGGTCCTCAAGCGTGATAATATGCTTTGATTTTGTTTCATTAATATGATCAATCATTGCAGCAAGCGTTGTAGATTTTCCCGAACCTGTTGGACCAGTCACTAAAATAAGTCCCTGTGGTTTTTCTGCTAATTGATACAGTATCTGTGGCATATTTAACGATTCTATGGAAGGGATTTTTGCTTCAATTAAACGGGCAGCTATTGTCACTTCATTGCGTTGATGATATGCATTTACACGAAAACGACATTTCCCGGGCAATGAATAGTTGAAATCAGTTTCCCCTTTATCGTGAAATTCTTGTAATTTATGCTCAGGTAAAATAGTTTTAACCATTGTCTGTAATTCTTCGGAAGTTAGTAATTCACTCCCATAATGTTCTAGTCGTCCATGGATACGATAAACAGGCGGGATCCCCTTAGTTAAATGAAGGTCAGACGCTTTTTCTTCAAATGCACGCGTTAATAGCTCATCAATATTTCTACATGTTGTCATGAACGATTCACATCCTAATCTACATTTGCTACACGCAATACTTCTGAAGTAGTTGTTAGTCCTTCTACTACTTTTAACAACCCATCTACTAGTAATGTGTAATAGCCTTCTTGTTTCATATAATCGCGGATCACACTATCGCTACTTCGACTTAAAATCATTTCTTTAATATTGCGGTCGATTGGTAAAATTTCATGAATAGCCATCCGTCCACGATACCCTGTTTGATTACACGAAGGGCAGCCTCTTCCGCGTCTACCACGTGTTACACCTTCAATGCCGTTATTGCGCATTATTTCTAATTCATGGTTGGTAAAAGTATAGTCTTCTCCACAGTCTCGACAAATTCGTCGTACTAAGCGCTGTGCCATAATTCCTACTAGTGAGGAGGATAATAAAAATGGCTCTACCCCCATATCCTGAAGTCGAGAAATCGACTCAACTGCGCTATTTGTATGTAAAGTACTTAAAACTAAATGCCCTGTTAACGAGGCACGTACTGCTATTTGTGCTGTTTCAAAATCCCTAACTTCACCTATCATTACAATATCTGGGTCTTGGCGCAAAATTGAACGCAATCCAGTGGCAAAAGTTAAGCCTACTTCTTCTTTCACTTGGATTTGGTTTATCCCATCGAGCTGATATTCAACCGGATCCTCAACTGTAATAATGTTGACACCCTCTTCATTCAAGTTAGTTAAGGCAGCATATAATGTTGATGATTTCCCTGATCCTGTAGGTCCCGTAATGAGCAGAATCCCATTCGGATTGGCAATCATGTTTCGGAAAAGGGCCTCGTTTTGCTCTGTAAAACCAAGCTTATCAATGGAATTGGCAACACTACTTAAGTCTAAAATACGCATTACAACTTTTTCTCCATAAACAGTCGGAAGTGTCGAAAGTCGAATATCTACTGGCCTGAAATTAACATTCGTTTTAATACGTCCATCTTGAGGAATTCGATTTTCCGTAATATTTAAATTCCCCATAATTTTAATACGTGCTAATACTATATTTTGCATATGTTTCGGTAACGAGCGTTCTGTTCTCAAAACGCCATCCACTCGATAACGAACCCTTAACTCCGTCTCCTGCGGGTCAAAGTGGATATCGCTCGCTCGTTGGGCAACTCCGTTAGCAATGATCTGGTTAACTAGGCGAACAATTGGAGAATCCTCTCGTTCAATTTCCTCCTGTGTTTCAGCAATTGTCGCACCTATATCGAGCAATGCAGCTTCCATAGATTCTTGCAGATCATAGTATTTCGTTAGCGTACGATATAAATCATCCTTAGCCGCAATACTTGTTTCGATTTGGCAGCCCGTCGCCATACGTACTTCTTCAATTGCAAAGTAATCCATCGGGTCAGCCATCGCGATAAACAGTTTATTTTTTTCACGACGGATTGGAATAATATTTGTTCGTTTAGCGAGTTCAGCCGGAACAAGTTGAAGTAAATCCGGGCTGATTGAATATTGATTTAAATGAATATGTGGGATTCCTAGTTGAAACTCTAGTACTTCGATTAACTGTTGCTCGGTTAGAATATTTTCTTTTATAAGAAAATCTCCCAATTTCTCTTCTTTTGTTTTATTTGTAAGAGCAAATTCTAATTGCACATTTGTAATAACACCAGATTCGACAAGTAAATCACCTAAGCGCTTTCGTCCAGTTTTTACGACCATTCGCGTTTGCTCCTCTCTTTACGGGCTTGTTTGTATAAAATTCCCACCTTTATCGTAGTAACCGTATACAAGTTCAGGGTCATTCGGGTCTTTTGAGGTGTTCGTATTTGCAGATGTATCTTCATTCATTTTTGTAGTGTCATTTCCGGATTTTTTATTTTCAGATTGTGTATCCGATAATCCATCTCCATCTAAATCCATTTGTAAGTCTGGATCATTAGAATTTACCTTATCCGTTCCACTACTATTTTCAGAAACAACAGGCTGTCTTGAAGATTTCACAATAATTTTATTAACTGGTGGATAATAGTCACGGCTCACCAGTTCCTCTGTAGTGTTACCATTTTCTGAAATCGAGCGATACACTTCGACCCGTACGCCTTCTTGACCTTTTTGAATAACTTCTTCTCTACCTATTGATAAATCTTCAGAATAACGAATAATCACTCGAGGTTGTATGATTTTATCTTTACTAACACGAACTGAGATTTCTTTTTCTTTCTTTTGAGCTAGTAATTCCACTTTTAAAGAATCGCCTTCTACCGTGATTTTTAACTTATTAGGTTGATCTGAACGGTTTACAAATTGCAAATCCTTATCTAACGCTCGATTTACCCTCGCATCCAAACCTTGTTGTAAATAATTTGGCTTCTCTCCTTGGGAATGTCTCTCTGAAATCTCATATTCGGTTTGAAGCGCAACATGATAAAGCATAGAGGCGACGAAATTAATCGCTTCACTATCTGATTCTTCATACTTTTCTTCTATCATTCTTAATAAAGAAAACGGTTCATTCGGTAAAACAATAGAATCATTTAGCGTATTCACCAGTTTATCAACACCCCTTGCATTTGTAGGGATTTCCTCAATTGATAGAGCTAAACGCTCCGATTCTATTAAATTAGTATCTGCAACTGTTGCAGCGACTTCGTGACTTTTTAAATTGGAAGCTTCGGTGATAATCGTATTTAAAGTCTTTTCAACTTCCCATACACCAGTAGCCTCAAGCTGTTTCTTCACTTGATCATCAACTATCACATGTAAGGGTATATGTACCTCTTGTCCTTGCTTCCAAAAAGCAAACCAAGACTTGTCTGTTAAACTATGATATTCAGCCATAGAACTCTCTACATCGAATACAAACAATTTTGGATCCAGTGAAATCGTAATTTTGGCCCCTTCTACGCTTACAGGAGCGTCTCGCCAAGTATTAATGGCCTCTTGTAAAGCATTTTCAATATCACCATCCTCTAAATCCTTAACTGAGATTCCACCGATTGTAGATTCATCACCTCTAGCTAGTGCTCTATCAACGATTATATTAGGTACCCAGACTGTTAATAAGATGATTAGAACAGCTACCATTGCGCCTAACTTCAAATATAATTTCATAGCCTCATCACCTTTACAAATATAGTCAAAAAACAAATGTCTATTTACTCACGCTACACAGTTACTTTTTATCCATGTTTTTACAATACAACACAAACTATATTTTAAAATGAGTCTTTAATACTAAAAACAGTTAAAATTTAGTGAACTTGTATTTTTTAAGCATGAAATTGTAATTACTATTCAAATGATGTTAATGTGTTTTACGGACTATAAAATCAAGGTATATATCCCCATTCTACTTTCGATGTATACTTATCTAATCAGCCATTCTAGACAGAAAAGACTATTAATTTTAGGTTCAATAGAAAGGTTGCATTTGAAATTCAAATAGTACCCTCTTTCTATTCTCAACAAGAGATAGTACTACACTTAATATGCTTAAAAGCTTTTTCTATTCGAAACAAAACATAATTATGGCGGCAGTTTTGCAAACGAAACGATTCTAACTGCAGTACACAGTAATAGCCAAAACTATACTTTTAAAAGTTTTAACCAATATTAAAATAAGGGTTATTCAGAAAATCTGATTTGATTACAGACTCTCTAAATAACCCTTTTCTATTACTTTCTCGATACCGCCTCATCAGTTAGGAACCCCATTCCACTAATCGTCATAGGCAGCATTGCTCTATAAGCTTCTCTAAACTAACTATTTAGTTGTAGAAATAATGTCATTACTAAGAAGACGAACTTAGTATACTATTGTATAAAAGTTAGAAATCGGATTCTAAACAGCCATTATACAACGCATGTACTTACATTAGCTCAAATTCGTCCTTAATAGATGAGATAAATATACCTCTTCATGCTCCGTGATATTTATTCTACTTCAAGCATACTATTAGAAATTGTTAAATTATTATTTTCTTCAAATAGTAAACCACCATTTGATATTGTATCTTCAATCGTTTTTTGTTTGTAAGAAACAGTTGAACCTCCACTGGTATTTACTGTATAAGCCATTATTCCTCCTATAACTTCTCCTGATCCTCCCATTGTGACTTTTGCGTCTGGAGCATAAATATATAAGTTGTGGTTATAAGACCCTCCTTCAACAGCGATATCCAATCCGCCTGCATATAGGTTTCCTTGTATGCTACCAGAACCATTTATGTTTATATCGGCCGACTTAGCATATATAGAGGCTTTTGTTTTTGTATCACCAGTAAAATCCATTAACGAAGTGCCTGCATAATATACACTTAACTGTCCTATGTCTCCTGTATTATTCATTCTAGAATCTCCCTTTAAATTAAAAGTATCCTTAATATACAAAGTTAATCTACCCCTTCCCGTAATATTTAAATGCCCTTGAGAGAAGTCAAAGTTATCTATATATAAATTTTTGTCTGAATTACCTACATCTATAGTTAACTTTCTGTCCGAAGAAACCGTAAGCGTTTTCAAGTACATATCTTGAGTAAGTGGGAGAGTACCACTAAAGTTTTGATACCCATTTATGTGTCCATTTTCTCCACCATCAATCTTAATTGAATGATTTTCTAGCGAGAGTTGAGTTTGCTTTCCATCGATGGTAACTTGTATTGAATTTGTATATGGTCTTGTGCTTAAACTAGTAAATTCAATATCCGGGAAAGGTGGTAATACATCCTTCGGAAATGCAACATTCCCTATAATCTCATTAGTAACATTCAACCAGCTCGGCTTTGAAAACTTATCTGGAGTTGTTCCAATCTTACCAGTAATTTTAGCACTTTCTTGTGTAATAATAATTTTTCCACTGTCGGAAACAACATCCCCATTAAGTTTACCGCCTCCAAGGTCAATGTTTTTTATTGCGTGGATAGCAGCGGTATTTGAAAAACCCGAACCCGTTCCGCTTCCTAAATCGATTGTAATTGTCTGTGCTACTGTTCTCGTTTTCTTTCCAATAGTACCAACGGATATTATTTTATATTGCAACGGTTCTGTATTTTCTTGTAAAATTTCTACATCCGCAATAGGTTTCTCATTAAATTGTTCATCAAAAGTTACTGTATCAGTATATGTTGATTGATTCTTTTCAAAGATATTTTCTAAGCCACTTTCAAATAAATCTATAAAATCCGACTTGAATTTTTCAGGCTTTCTTTTATAAAGAGGTAGCTTATTGAATTTTATTCTGTTTTCATCGTATGTAATTTTAACTAATTGTTCTACTTTACTTTTTGTACTGTTTAAGCCACCTTCTGCAATGTAAAATACAGATTGGTCATCTCGCTCATTAGCAGACATCTTTAATGAATTAGCAGTCAGTGTTAAAAGCGTAATTCCAAGAACTGATATAAAAGCGATTGTCAAAATTACTAAAAGTAACGAATAGCCATTTTCTTGTTTTAGATTCTTAAACATCTAGCTGCCTCCCCTAAAATATATAGTTGATGAAAAAGGCTTACTATTTGGCGTTGAAATATCAATAATTACATGACTCTGTTTATTTTCAATGTTAAAACCAAGCACATTCTCTGCAATCATTTCATCATTTCTCGTAATCGTCTGATCTTTTTGGCGATAGATATAAATGTATTTTTGATTATTTTGATTATTTATTAATGTATATTCTGTATACTCATCTAGAACTTTTTTATAAATTTTTGTAGATTTACGTATATCTTTAGTAACAACTTTCAAAATATAGGTTGTGTCAGATAATTGACTAGTCGATTCCATTTGTTTATCGCTTGTAGTCTTACTGTTCGTTAAGATTGACATAACAACAATAGAAACGAGCGTAGCTATTATAGTAACAGCCAAAACTTCTAGTAAGGTCACGCCTCTCTCGTTATGGATTTTAGACATATGTACCACCTCTTTTCTTATAAGCTAAAGATATTTTGCACTTTTGCTTTTAATATCTCCCCTCCGGAATCATAAACTTCGATAGTAATCCTAACTGTTTTATCATGCGACATATCTTCAGCATTCACTATTATGATCTCCTTATTTTTAGCATTAGAGGGCGTCACTTTATACTGAGTGATATTACCGATTGAATTCACTTCATCCTTTTCAGCTACGTACGGAAAATTAGATTCCCAAGTTTCGATTGTGGTGGATTTAAAGTAGTTATACATTTTCTCCATTTCCTTTTGCGCTAAATAGGTAGCATCAATAATTTGTTCAGAGCTTTTTCCTGTTTTATTCGATTGAATGAGCAAGCCGAAAAAGGATAATAAGATGATAGTTATGATTACTAAAGAAGCAACAACCTCAATTAAAGTGAATCCCCTTTGATCGTTAAATAATTTTCTGTTTTTACGTTTCATTTTCTCCCTCCTTATGCCGATCATACTTTTTTGTAAGTAAGTTAAAATATTCGTCTTAACACTAAAACAATAGTACTTATAGTAACTAAAGTTTCCTAACCATGGAATATTTTCTGTGCTAATAATACTATTTCATATATAAAAAGCATTTACAATACCACTTCTTCATATGAATTTGTATTTATTTTTAATTTTTTAAATTACTAAAAAATGTAAATATCACTGAGTTTAAGTGACCATAAAAAGCGATTAGATATAAAAAAACCGTTTACCATAAAATAAAGGTAAACGGTTTTAATGATGTTTTATTGAAACACCATACTTTAGATCTATATTTTTTTATTTCTTCAACAACCTACCCGACAACAGCAACCCAATCCCACCAATCGTAATAAACAGGACAGCTCGTATTAATAAGTCTAGTGCTGACAAATCAAAGAATATAAGCTTAATAAACGCAATAACTAAGATGATAAAACCTGTTATGCGTAATGTTCGTAAGTTGCGCACGTTGCTAAGCCAAAGCGAGATACTTGCTGTCAGGAATAATGTAATCGTTGAGAAGGCAATGCTTAGCTTCCAATCAAGCAAACTGTTGTAGGAAAGCTGGGATATGAGACCCCAAACAGATATCATCGTAAGCACCACACCAGCACTTACAATCGGATCAAGAAATTTCTCTATTTGCTCTTGATAGCTTTGATAAATGCGCCCTTTCATCAGTAAATCGATCATAATTGCTACGATAACAGCAATATATACGATTCTTGTTACTATATTTAACCACTCGACACCTTGCATATTGTACGGAATAACTTCAAGTATTATTGTGAAGAGAATGAAAAATACACTAAGGACTGGCGTTAATGCGCGACCTTTGTATTTTGTTGGTACTAAAAGTGATCCCGCGAAAAGTAAAGCGAGGATCATATACATTAGATGCGGAATATTACCAGCACTTGCAAAGTACGTTCCATCTAGCTTTCCGATATAAGCTAAGAAATAACCAGTCGTTATTACTGCTAAAAAATCAATCACATATAGTTCCTTCATTACCTTTTCAAATGCAGTCTGTGTCTCTTTTGGACGTCTTGCATATACATAAATAAATAGGAGATATATTCCCGGCATGATCAAGCTAATATGGTCTACGCTGAAGAATGGTGTTGGCTCATGAATTATAAAGCTTAAAGCGAGTGTAATCATAAATAAAAATGAGCTGACAACCTTCATCATACTAACTCGTAAACGTAAACTCATCATTACGCCCGCAAAGGTAATGAACGGAATGAGCAAATGATCCACTTTCGCCGGGAAATTTATAACTAGTAGCGTATTACATAGTGTAATAAATGCGAGTGTTACGGCACTATCAAATGCCTCCTGCCATTTTTGCTTATAGCCATAACCCGCTAAAGCTGCAAACAAGCAAACTAATATGAGTAATAGTGCTTCGCTATATTCAATAGGACTAATGATAAAGTTCAAGAGCAATAAACTAAAGGCTCCTAGGCTAAATTGAAGTCCAACATGAATATATTTCAATTTAGATTCTGCATTATATAAACGGCACCAACTTGTGTAAAAAATAGATAAAACAACAAGGAAACCTATTGCAAAAATAGCTCGATTGTCATGATTCATAAACGCTATAATGCTGACAGCTAGCACTGAGAAAAAGGTTGCTATATAGAGAGCCAATTTCTGCTTGTGTTGATGAATGACAAATTGCAGCATCGTAAATAGGACAACCACATAGATTAAAATAATGATAGGACTAAAATCCATATATTCTAGTAAATAAGGTAGTAATAACGAGGTAAACGCTACGAATATTGTTAGTACTTCGTTTTTCTTTAAATAGCTAATAGCTATACCGTAGCCGATATAAACGACAGCAATAACAAGTGCCATCGTTAAACCGATGATTTCATACAATATCGCACTAGCCGCTGTTGTTAATATTCCAACAATAAACGCCCCGCCGTATAAAGAAATTGTGATGGCTGAGGATCCTATTTTTTTATGCTCCAACACATAAGCTGTTGCGGCTAAGGCAAGCGATAATGCGTAGGCGAGGATGATTTTAACCTCATTCGATAAATAGCCATAATCACTCACAAGCTTAAGACCCCAAAGCACCCCCATCACTAAAATTACCATAAATACTTTTGGAAGTGCCCACATAATACGCTCTTCCAACGTTCGCTGTGGCTCCATCTTTTTTTCTGGAGCTGGCATTGTTTTTGGCTTTGGTTCCAAGTTTGAATTTGGCTTTGGGTTTTGCGCTAGTTTTGGCGTAGATTGCTCAATAATGGATTTTCTGGCGTTCAATGTGCTTGTTTTATCAACAGATTGCTGACGCTTTAAGCCCTCTAACTCCTGTCGTAAATCCATCATTTCCTGCTCGAGCATGGCAACCCTCCGCTCCATTTCAAGCGACATTCAATCATCCTCCCTGCATTATCAATTTTTAACATTATAACATATTTATACTTATTGTAAAATTACACTTTTAATTTATTTTTACCAAGTTATTTATCTAGGTCTTCGATACATTAAAGCACGTTCACTATCACTGGTTCCCCGTGTAGTTGGATCTACTACAACTCCTATTAAAACGAAAATTGATAATACGGTATTTAAGATGTGCGATGCCTGCTCACTCATTGCACTCGTTAAGTCATAGCCAAAAATAGTTGCTACTTGCTGTGCGAGTAACAAAATCAACGAAAATAGCGCAAATAAAAATGGTTTATGCTGAAAACGGATCATCCAGTTAATTCTCATATACACTCACCTCCCCCCTTCTCATACACAGTATATGCTTCGCCGCAATACTGCACATATGCAAAAATGGAGCTATAAACGTAGAATACGAGGGATTTTTATACTACAAATATTATTAAGTACAAATTTGCAACGCTAATTTTCGCAAAGACACATTAAAAAGCCATCTCAGGGGTGAGATGACTTCGAGTTGTTGAAAATCTATTATGTTAATGAAATTAAGTATAGCTCTTCGGCAAAAAGAGGGGTTAATTTCCGTTCCGAGGGCCTTGTTATTGCTAAAGCAGAGAGTTACGAAGTGTAAGCGACACAACATTTCTTATATCCCATTTTTGTTTTTCATCACTTTAAATCATTTCAGTAATGAGATGGTTCAAAGCCTTTACGTTTATCAAATTTTCGCGCAACGAAAACTAACCCATAAACAAGTGGTGTTGCTACAATGGAGGCCAAAAATTTAAACAAATACTGTGTTATAAATAATGTCAGTAACACTTTCATTGGCATGATTCCATAAAAGGCTATCGAAATAAATAATGCCGTATCGATGAGTTGGCTTAACATCGTAGAAGCATTATTTCGAAGCCAAAGCTTATCATTTCCATGCTTTTCCTTAAATTTATTAAATATCACTACATCCAAATTAACACTGACCGTATAGGCTACAAGACTTGCAATAATGACGCGCATACTGCCGCCGAGAATTGTCTCAAACTCCTGTTGATGAACAAAGGCTTCTGCAGGTGGTAGTGCAATGGCAATCGCAATAAAGCATGCTGCAAACACCTGTGCCATAAGGCCTGTTCTTACCGTGCGACCGCCCGCTTCCTTGCCATATACCTCACAAATTACATCAATAAGAGGATACGTGAAAATAATTAAAATCGCTGCTGCCGGAAGCATCATCCATTCGCCTATACTAAACACTTTAACAGCTAAAACATTTGCTAAAATTAAAAACCCTACAAACAATCCATTTAAATAGTAAAGCATCAGCGATTATCTACCTTTTCAGGATACAGATCGTGGTTCATCAAACGATGCTCCGCCATTTTTTCATATTTTGTACCTGGGCGACCATAGTTGCACCAAGGATCAATGGACAAGCCACCACGAGGCGTAAACTTGCCCCATACTTCAATATAGCGTGGCTCGATTAGCTTAATTAAATCATTCATGATGATGTTAACACAATCCTCATGGAAGTCCCCGTGATTACGGAAGCTAAATAAATAGAGCTTTAATGATTTACTCTCTACTAGCTTTTTATCTGGAATAAAAGATAGATACATTGTCGCAAAGTCAGGCTGCCCTGTCATTGGACATAGACTCGTGAATTCTGGGCAATTAAATTTCACAAAGAAATCATTTTTCGTATGTAAATTGTCAACTGCCTCAAGTATCTCCGGAGAGTATTCAAATAAATACTTTGTGTTTTGGTTACCAAGTAGGGTTAAATCCTGTAATCCTTGTTCTTCATTTCTTCCTGCCATAAAAATGCCTCCTCAAGTTGTGAGAAGTCCATTACGCATTAATCTAATAAAAAAAAATCGCCATATCCGCATCTTTGGGATATGGCGTAAATGACGTCATCCATAGTTTTTTATAGAGGGTATGCGCTATGAACCTCTTTCTTATTCGCTAGTAATACTAACTTAATGAATGCATTCCGTCAACTAAATTTTTCATAATTTAGCATTGACAAAAATATCCTATCGTTATATGGTTAGTTACATAAGTAATTAACCAGTTAACACAAGGAGGTGGATTGTAATTCATTCTTTAAATAGCGAAAAGCCCATTTTCCAGCAAATACGCGAACGAATAGAGGATGGGATTTTAGATGGACACTTACAACCAGAAGATCGCATTCCATCTACAAATGAGTTTGCAAAGGAATATCAAATTAATCCCGCAACAGCTGGAAAGGGCGTGAACGAATTAGTGGACAAAGGCGTAATTTATAAAAAACGAGGCGTCGGCATGTTTGTTAGCGCTAACGCTCGCGAAATATTAATTGCGGAGCGTAGAGAAAATTTTTTTAATCAACATATAGAGCCATTGAAGAAAGAAGCAATAAGATTAGGTATTTCAGATGTAGAATTACAAAATATGTTACAAAGGAGTTAACGTATGAAAATTGAAGTGAAAAATGTTAGTAAATCATATAGACATAAGGAAGCTTTAAAAAATATCTCTTTTACAATTGAAGGACCTAAAATCATTGGGTTTTTGGGCCATAATGGCGCTGGTAAAACAACATTCTTAAATTTATTATCCGGACTCATTGCTACAACTAATGGGAACATCACTGTTAACGGAGAAAATGTTTTCAATGTACCTTTAACTCAACGGGATATTTGTTTTGTTGCTGAGAGTGGAAACTTTCAAGAGGAAATGACTATTGCACAAACGTTAAAGGCGAATAGCTTCTTTTATCCAAAATGGGATGAGAATCTTGCAACAGAGCTACTAGAAGTTTTTGCTCTAAATCCAAAAGATAAGGTTCGCAGTTTATCAAAAGGAATGGTGTCTGCGTTAGGTATTATTACAGGTTTTGCGAGTAATGCAGGTATTACAATCTTCGATGAGCCTTATATCGGGCTTGATGTAGCTGCTCGAAATACTTTTTATGATTTATTGATTGAACAACAAACCGAAAATCCAAGACTTTTTATTTTGTCTACACATTTAATTGATGAGGCAAGTAAGCTATTTGAAGAAATACTTATTTTACACGAAGGACAAATACTGCTTCAGAAAACAGCGGAAGAATGGCATGAGCATATTGTTGCAGTAAAAGGTAGTGCTTCTGATGTTGAGCAAGCAATACGTGGTCTAGAAGTTATTTATAAACATACATTTATGCAGGAGCTAACTGCAATTGTCTTCGCTGGTGGTCAATCCATTGAAGGACAGAATATTATGCTTGAACGTGTTTCATTACAGGATATGTTGGTGTATTTAAGTAAACAGCAGAAAGTGGGGGCTATTAAATGACTACAGTAAAGGGTAGTTTGTATGTATTATTTCAAAGCTATAAAAAACAAATTATAACTTTTTGGTGCATTTTATTTTCAATCGTCCTATTTTCACTTTTCATAGATACTTTTTTTGAACTGCATATTTATTCTTTTTCCATCATGATTTCTATACCTGTTTATATCTTTTCCAGTGTCATGGCAGGAAAGTTACTAAATAAAACCTTGTCTTATTTTTTAAGGCTTGGTTTATGTCGCTTGCAATTTATGTTCAATGTGGGGCTCTTTTTCATCTGTTGGAGCTTAGTAGGTGCCTTCATAATTGGTTGTACACAAAAAATAATTACTTTCGTTTCTAACATATTCATTATTCATCCTATTTTATTTTTTAATAATTCCCCATCATTTTTACAAACGATGGCATTGGATACTGTTTTACTGCTCTTCTTCCTAACAGCTGGTCTTTTATTGAATGTTGTCTTTTATCGTTTAGGAACTGTTGGTGGTTACAGTTTTATCGGGTTACTAGTCTTAATTCCAATTGTTACAATTATCTTCAAGTGGTATTCTTCTTTGTTTGACCTATTATCAAATATATCTACCTTTACATTATTAAGTAGTTTATTAATTTTTAGTGTATTACTTTACTCAATCATAACAATGGCGATTCGAAATGCTTCAGTCAACCCAGCATAATGGCTATTCGAAATACTTTCAAAAACAAAATGATGCCAAGACCACATTAAAGGTCTTGGCATTTTTTTGTTATCCATGTTCATCCACTTGCGTTGTGTAGTCAATGGAATTGGCAATGTCAACTAAAACTTCAGGTGTCACCTTATTCGAAAGCCTCTTGTCAATCCATAGCATATATTGCCAATCTTCTCTTTCAAAAGCAAGTACATTGAAACCTGAAATTTCCATATAAATTGAAGTCGTTCCGTTTTTCAATTTGAATGTTTTTACTATATTTTCTTTTTTAGATGGATACTTAAACTGAATAGGTCGAACCGTTATTTTATAATGATGCTCAGGAAGTTGATGATTAATAAATGTCGCTTCAAAAAAATCGTTCATGTCACCATCAAGATCATTAAACCGACCAAAATGATGTGTAAAACTAATAGAAGGTACTCGAAGTGGTAGCTTTAGCCCTTGATGATAGTGCCGTTCAAAATCGGAGGCAGCCGCTTCAACCGTTTTATAGCCTATTTCAGGATAAATTTCTTCATAAGGACTGAGCGAATCATTGATATAGGCATCACTTGGTTGAGAAAATAATATAAAACAGGAACTTAAGCAGAGAGAAAAAATTCTGTCCATTTTATCACCTCAGTATCACTTTAAGTGTAGTTTTTCCCAACTCAATGAAATTATGTGTCAAGTTGTATTCTGTTCTCTTTATTCTTTTTAACACGCAATTTAGAAAAAGAATAAAGCAATTGTTCGCGTTAGTAATTCGAACAATTGCCTTTTTCATCTAAAAGAGTATATGTGCAACTAATGCTGCGATTGGTAGTGAAATAAGCGTACGTATTAAGAAAATAACAACTAGATCTAAAAATTTAAGTGGAATCTTTGTACCTAAAATTAGTCCACCGACTTCAGACATATAAATGAGCTGTGTCACAGAAACGACAGCAATTACAAATCTTGTAGTGTCAGCTTCAATCCCTGCTCCTAAAATTGAAGGTAGGAACATGTCAGCAAAGCCAACAACCATCGTTTGTGCTGCCTCAGCTGCTTCTGGTAAACCAAGCACTGTTAAAATAGGTTCAAACGGCTTTCCTAAAAATGCAAAAATATTCGTGAATTCAGCAAGCATTAAAGCAACCGTACCAAATGCCATAACAACCGGTGCTACACCAACCCATAAATCCAAAACATTTCTAATTCCATCTTTCAAAAATTGACGTGGGTCACGATTTGCATGCGCAACAGTTAAAGCATTTTCTAAGCCATGTGACACAGAATTATAACCTTCTGGTAATTTCTCACGTGATAAATCTACTGGTGTACCGTCTATATAAGTATCTTCTTTGTTAGCAAGTGGGAAAATTCGTGGCATTACTACCGCTAACACAAGACCACAAAGAACTACTGTTAAATAATATGGAATAAAATAGCGTGACAAATGCACTGTATCTAATACTACGATACAGAATGTGATGGATACTACCGAGAAGCTCGTTGCAATAATGGCAGACTCTTTTTTCGTGTAGTTCCCCATTTCATATTGCTTACTCGTCATAAGAACACCTATTGTTCCATCCCCAACCCACGATGTAAGTGCATCAACCGATGAGCGACCAGGGCTTTTAAAGAGAGGACGCATGATTTTTACCATCATCGTTCCGAAAAATTCAAGCAAGCCGAAGTTTGTTAGAAACGGTAATAGTAAGCCTGCAAATAAGAAAATCGTGAATAAAAATGTTACTAATCCACCGTCTGGGTTCATTAATAATCCACCAGTATTTTCATTATTAATCGTCGATGATCCATAATCAAAGACAACCATAGAGGCAAATACTAAACCAATGACTCTTATTATTGTCCAAAACCAATTTACATAAAATAATGTATCTAAAATACTAGGCTCTTTTGAATTATTTCGCGGAATAAATTTGGCAATGAGTGAACCAATTGCCGAAATCGCAAACATAATTATAGTAAAATAGCTAATAACCGGAGCAATGAAACCGGCTAGTAAATTTGCTAAAATAGCAATTGGAACTTTCCATCCATCTTCCGTTAAGACTGGTGTCATAAATAACAGGACACCAATAAGAGACGGAATTATGAAGAAAAAGTATGTAGAAGAAGGAAATTTTTTCATCATTTAAAGCCTCATTTCTCTAGGTTTTTTCGAAGTTTTATACATCAAGCTTGTTAGTTATGTCCTTTTAAACCGCCAAGAAATGTATATCTGTACTTTAATCAGCGGGAATTTCTTTTTTCCTCACTGATCATTAGTCTTTACCTATCAGGCATTTAGGAGCCGTTAATCTCCCACCTATATTCTTTACTTACGCTGAATTTCGAGGTGGGATTTTTGTACCTGACGCTTCGCCTTTGATACAGATAAATTACTGTTTCCACTAATGCGAGATAAAGATAGAATACGGATAAAATAAAAAAACATCCCTCTAAAAAGTAATAAAGGAATGCCCAAACACTACTTTTTTATAATTAACATCCGCAATGCAAAATTTCTATTCAAAGTCATAGCTATAAAATATCATAAACCAACAATACATCGGTTAATTCTACAACAAAATGCATTTTTATTCAATCCATAAAAATTTGTTATTGTTATAATTCTCTTCTAATTATCCGCACTTCTTCTTTGTATCATTACCATTCAACAAAGCTCAATTTTATATTGTCTAAAAGAAGATCAATTTGGCCTCCGGACGCTTTAATCAGCCGGTGTCCAAACATCCGCTGAGAGAAGTTAAAGTTTGGTGAGACTCCCCATTAATCATACCTATTTTGATTACCTAAGAGATTTAACCGGCCCTTAATAGGCATACAAATAGACCCTACTGTCTTTCATCTCATATGTTAATTATGAACCACAACTTATCAAAACAGGAGGTTTTACCATGCATAGACGTATGCATCATCATCATCATGCTGGGCCACATTGTTGTCCACCACAGCATTGCCCAACTCAATTCGATCCACCACATTGTTTACCGCCAGAGGAATTTGTTCGCACTAATTACATCCATACAGTCGTACCTCATGTACAACCAGCACATATTACAACAGTTAACAAACATATAATTGATCATCAATATCATTTCCCTTGCACTGAATGTGTAGTGGAAGAATGTTGTGAAACTCATACACTTTGCGAGATGCCACCTGAGCCTTGCCATATGCCACATCATCATATGGGACACCATCACCATCACATGGGCCATCATCATATGGGTCATCATATGTGCCATCCTATGGGTCATCATATGGATCATATGGGCCATCATATGGGGCATCATCATATGGGCTATTAAAAAATGCGGCTGGGACAAATGTGTTTCAGCCAACAAAAATACCGAACTATCCAATGAAACTCTCATGAAGTGTTTCGGAATAGTTCGGTTTTTCTATTTATCGTGTTTTGTTAATTTATAGATTATTCGGCTTTATGAAGGAACCATTTAGTTATGTCCCAGCCCCTTCATTTTTTAATAGCACACTCCTATGAAAAAACCTATTTCTATCTTTACTATTGATAAGAAAAACCGAGCACCTATACTAGGTACTCGGTTACTATTTTTAGTACATTTTTAAATATTGATCGCGTTCCCATTGGTGTACTGTTGTACGATACATGTCAAACTCGATTTCTTTTGCCTCTTTAAAGTTCGCATAGATATGCTCACCTAAAGCTGCTTGCGCTACTTCGTCTTGAGCAAGTAATGCTAAAGCATCGTCAAGTGCTGGTGGTAAGTTTGCTATACCATTCGCTTTACGCTCTTCATCAGACATCACGTAAATGTTACGGTTAATAGCAGCTGGTGGTGTTAAGCTGCTGCGAATACCTTCAAGACCAGCTTCTAAAATAACAGCCATCGCTAAATATGGATTAGCAGATGGGTCCACTGAACGTACTTCTACACGAGTTGAAAGACCACGTGCTGATGGGATACGAATAAGTGGTGAACGGTTTTGAGCTGACCATGCTACATAACATGGTGCTTCATAACCTGGTACAAGACGTTTATAAGAGTTAACTGTTGGGTTTGTCACAGCTGTGAAGCCTTGAACGTGAGCAAGGACACCTGCCATGAATTGCATTGCTGTTTCAGAAAGACCTAGTTCAGTAGATTCATCATAGAATGAATTCTCTTTACCTTTAAATAATGAAACGTTGAAGTGCATACCAGAGCCAGCTTCACCGAATAATGGTTTTGGCATAAATGTAGCATGTAAACCGTGTTTACGAGCAATTGTTTTAACAACTAATTTAAACGTTTGGATATTGTCACAAGCTGTAATTGCATCTGCATATTTAAAGTCAATTTCGTGTTGTCCTGGAGCTACCTCATGGTGAGATGCTTCAATTTCGAAGCCCATTTCTTCTAGCTCTAATACGATATCACGACGGCAGTTTTCGCCAAGATCAGTTGGTGCTAAGTCGAAGTAACCACCGTGGTCATTTACTTCTAGTGTCGGTTCACCTTTTGCATCTAATTTGAATAAGAAGAATTCTGGCTCAGGCCCTAAATTGAAGCTCGAGAAGCCCATGTCTTCCATTTTTTTAAGGATACGTTTTAAGTTGTTTCGTGGGTCACCAGCAAATGGCTCGCCTTTAGCAGTGAATACATCACAGATGAAACGTGCTACTTTCCCTTTTTCAGAAGTCCAAGGGAACACTACGAAAGTATCCAAGTCAGGATATAAATACATATCTGATTCTTCGATACGTACGAAGCCCTCAATAGATGAGCCATCAAACATCATTTTGTTTTCTAGAGCTTTGTCTAATTGGCTTACAGGAATCTCAACATTTTTGATTGTGCCAAGAATATCCGTAAATTGTAGACGTATAAAGCTTACGTTTTTTTCCTCGATTAGACGTTTAATGTCCTCTTTTGTGTATTTACCCACAGTTTTCCACACTCCTATAAAATGTCTAGCTTTTTTATCATTACCCTACCCTATTAATATAGTAATTAATGATGTTGCTTTTTATTAATAGAATCGAGATAAATCCCCACGACGGATGGATGATTTTTGCATGCGCTGCGCTTGAAGCATTTCCTCACGCATGATGCGACGTAATTCTGAGTCACTTAAATTAGGTTCATCTGTTGAAACAGGTTCAGTCTTTTTAGCGAACAGCTTTTTAATTTTTGCCATGTTCATGCCCTGTTCCAAGTAATCTTTAATTTCAAGCAATGCATCGACGTCATTTAATGAAAACATTCGACGGTTACCTTCTGTTCGGTGCGGCTCAATTAAATGGTGTTCTTCATAATAACGAATCTGACGTGCCGAAAGCTCGGTCAATTGCATTACGATATTCATAGATAACAACGGCATAGTTCGTCTAATTTCACGACTCATTTAAGTCCCCTCCAATACCTGCTAATAATATAACGAAAAATTCACACTGTCAACCGTTCGTGTAAGGTTTCCTAACATGGATTTAAATAATTTTTTTGAACTGATGAAAAATAGTAAAAAACAAAGATTATTATCCTAACGTGGGGTTGATTTCTGTTCCGACTTGGCGCTTTCCTGGAGGGCGTCCGATGTTACATTTCTACGTGTTAGCAAATGATATCTTCAACTTTTTCATCCATAAATAAAAAACTATTCAAAATGGAGATATTTTGAATAGTTTTTTCGCTATCTATTTTTGGATTTTTTGAACAGCACTACAAATTGCAAATTTCACGTGCTCGTATGTTAACCCACCTTGAATAAATGCTGTAAATGGCGGACGAATAGGACCATCTGCTGTAAGCTCAATACTGGAACCTTGAATGAACGTTCCCGCTGCCATGATGACATCATCCTCATAGCCAGGCATATACGCCGGCTCTGGTGCATAATGCGCATTAATTGGTGAGTTTGCTTGAATTTCACGGCAAAAAGCAATCATTTGTTCCGCAGTTTGGAAAGAAACCGATTGAATTAAATCTGTACGATTAGCATCATAGCTAGGTGATGTATTCATGCCAATTTCTCCTAGCATAGCAGCTGTGAAAATGGCACCTTTTAATGCTTGAGATACAACATGTGGCGCAAGGAAAAATCCTTGATAGAAATCACCAAGCGTATTTAATGTCGCCCCTGCTTCAGCACCAATACCTGGTGATGTCATGCGATAAGCACATTTCTCTACTAAATCTGCACGACCCGCAATATAACCACCAATTTTCGCTAAGCCTCCACCAGGATTTTTAATGAGTGAGCCTGCCATTAAATCAGCCCCAACCTCTGTCGGTTCCTGTGCCTCAACAAATTCACCGTAGCAATTGTCAATGAAAATAACTGCATTTGGTGCTAACTCACGGATTTTCGCACACATGTCTGTAATTTGCGAAATAGTAAAGGATGGGCGTGTTGCATAGCCCTTCGAACGTTGGATAGCAATCATTTTCGTGTTTGGTGTAATTGCAGCTGCAACACCTTCCCAATTGATCTCTTGATTATCGATTAAATCCACATGACTATAACCGATTTTATAATCTTTTAGCGAGCCAGTATCCTTGTCTCCACCATCAACTATTGATTGCAATGTATCATACGGCTGACCCGAAATATAAAGTAATTCATCACCAGGACGAAGCACTCCGAATAAGCTAAGTGTGATTGCATGTGTACCAGAAATAATTTGCGGACGTACAATGGCAGCCTCCGCTCCAAAGACCTCTGCATAAACACGTTCTAGATTGTCACGCCCCTCATCATCATAGCCATAACCATTAGATGGGTGCAGATGATAATCACTTACTTGATGCTTTCGGAACGCAGCAAGCACTTTTTGTTGATTGAAGAATGCCATGTCTTCTACCTTTGCATGAAAAGGGCGTACTTTTTCTTCTATTTTAGCAGCTAACGCTAGTGTTTCTTCTGTTAAATTGGTTGTAAAAGTCATTATGTTCTTCTCCATTTCACATTTGTTCAAATCTTATCTTATCAATTTGTGAGCTTGCCTGCAAAATTTGCATTTATTTCTGATTTTCATTAGGCGCTAAACTTAATGGCGAACTTAATCTATTTAATTCTGCTATAATAAGATATTTGATAATTCCAAATCGTAAGTCGATGCTTTTTTCGCAAAAACTTCTAGATACAAAAAGGTAACTTTAATGTTTTCTAGGTTGTAATCTACAACAACATGAAATGATTTATTCACATAAGGGGTGAAAGGGTTGGCTTGGGAGGTTTTTAGTATCGTCGGAACAATCGCCTTTGCTATTTCCGGGGCAATAATTGCAATGGAGGAAGAATACGATTTATTCGGTGTATATATACTCGGTATCGTAACTGCTTTTGGTGGTGGAGCTATACGAAATCTACTCATTGGTTTACCTGTAACAACATTGTGGGGTCAAGATATGATGTTTCAAATTGCCATTGCAGCCATCACAATTTTTTTCTTATTTCCACATCGACTCATTCAACACTGGCATCGCTGGGGCAATTTCACTGATGCTATTGGATTATCGGCATTTGCGATTCAAGGTGCCCTTTATGCTGTGAAGCTCGACATGCCTATTAGTGCCGTTATTGTAGCTGCTGTCTTAACAGGATCAGGTGGTGGAATTATTCGCGATTTATTAGCTAGACGACAACCTTTAGTCCTCCGTGATGAAATCTATGGTGTTTGGGCAGCAATAGCCGGGCTTATCATCGGACTTCAACTATTTACAGGGGATATCTTTTTATATGTATTATTTGGTGTGATCACAGTACTAAGAATACTTTCATATATGAGGAAATGGCGTTTACCGTTACGGAAGTTGAATCGAGCATAGTTATACTGTTGCATAAAAACAAGCCCAAATATCAGATTTGGGCTTGTTTTGAATTTTAAATTTAATTCCTTATTTATCACAAACTCCGTGCATCCACAGCAGCGACTAAAGTTAATTTTTCAACAGCAACATAGCTTCTTCTAAAGTAGTCATATTTTTCATCATAGAGCAAGCTGCGTCCAAAATAGGAAAGGCTAAAGCTGCACCAGAACCCTCACCTAATCGCATATTCATTTGCAGCATCGGTTCAATTCCGAGCATTTCAGCTGCAATTTTTGCACCTGGTTCTTCAGAGGCATGTGAAGGAATGACATAGTCTTTTACGTTTGGTTCGAGTTCGTATGCAATAAGAGCAGCAATAGTAGAAATAAAGCCATCAATAACAACTGGTTTACGATGTGCGGCGGCAGCAAGTATCACTCCTGCCATAGCGCCTATTTCTAATCCACCGACTTTTGAGAGAATATCTATAGCATCATGACGATTTGGTTTGTTTAATGCAATAGCGTTGTGAATGACCTTTACTTTATGTGCTATTCCCCCTGGTCCAACACCTGCACCGAAGCCTGTCACTTCTTTCGGATGACATTCGCGAAGAACCGATAATATGGCAGCACTCGGTGTTGTATTACCGATACCCATTTCACCTGTCCCGAGTACATTTATCCCTTTTTTAATTTCTTCCGTAGCTACTTCAATTCCTACTTCAATAGATTGAATGGCTTCTTCCCTTGACATAGCAGGACCTTTTGCCATATTGTCCGTGCCATATTTAATCTTTTTTAAGATGACACCAGCATCGTTCGGAATATCCTCTTTTACACCAACGTCCACTGTGACAATTTTAGCATCTGTGATTTTTGCGATAGCACAGACACCAGTTCCGCCTCTAGGAAAATTTAATGTTTGGAAGACCGTCACATTTTGTGGATTCGGTGTCACTCCTTCATCACAGACACCATGATCCGCGGCACAGACAATAATTGCTTTATTATCAATTGCAGGATATAGTTCACCTGTAATACCAGATAGTTGCACAGCTAGAGTTTCCAGCTTTCCCAGACTACTAGGTGGCTTGCAAAGTGCATCTATGCGTTCTCTTGCCTGCCCCATCATTTTGTGGTCGGCACTTTGAATGTTGTGGATCGTTTGTTGTAATAATTGCATGAAAATTTCCCCTTTCTTTTTTGCCCTCGTTACTCGAAGAATGATTTTGAGAAAAAAATAAAAAGCCTGTAGTTTATCCATAACAAATAAACTACAGACTTTTCCATCGTCTATATAATACGAAGCAGATAGGCAGGTCTCCTGGCTCAATTTCAACATTTCATAGAACCTTCCCAGAACGATGCTAGTGGCATTCTCTATGAAACTCCCTTTTTACAGTGGTGGGACCGCTAAAGCTTTTCACTTTATTCCCTATTCTCCCGCAGTGGGCACCTAACGCTTTTATGCAATTACTTTAAATCTACGGCAAAGCGCTCATTGTGTCAACATTTTAAATTTTCAAGCTTCATTGTTATTTAAGTAAATAAATATGCTTAATTATTCATATTTAAAAACTTTAACACAAAATACTAAAGTAATTACTGCTATAGCAGTTAATACTGATAATTCAGTCAGATAAGTGTTGAGATTTTGTGTCTCGAAGATCAGTGTTTTTCTAATAGCTTCAATAATATAATTAAGTGGATTAATATAAACAAATGGCATTAGAAATTTTGGCCACACATCGCTCGGGAAGAAAGTACCACCTAAAAAAATGAAAACTAGATTTGAAAGATTCCCCATAGTTGTGGCATTTTTTGCGTTATTAGCGTAAATTCCGATTATTAAACCGATGGCTAATAAGCTAAGACCACCCATTAATAACAATGGAATTAATAAAAGAGTATAAATTGAATTAAAATTTAATTGAACATTAAAAATGAAAACACTAATGCCCAAAATAATAACTGTTTGTATAGCCATAATGAAAAGCTGTGTACTGAAAATAGATACCATTATTTTTGATGTAGAGATTGGAGTAACTTTAATTTTTTTAAAAATACCCCTTTCCCTATACGAAGCAATCATAACGGGTAAAGCTATAAGACCTATAGCTCCATAAGCCATCCCTAGAATACCAGGGAAAATATAGGACATATATGACATACCCTCTCTTGCAGCGTCTTTCCCTGCTGTACCCATTAAAGCCATCATTAGAATAGGGAACACCGTACTCATAATAACCGCTTGTTTATTTCTTATTTCCATTTTGAAAAATATAGAAGATAAATTAACAAAACTATTCATAATTTCAAAACACTTCCAGTCATATTTAAGAATACATCTTCTAAATTTGCTTTTTGAATATTAATGCTCGTTGTTGTTATTCTTTTTTCATCTTCTAATTTATTTATATAATCTAACGTTTTTCTAATATCCTTCGTGTATAAGTAGAAATAGTCATCTTCTTTTTTAATCTTATCTACTGTCGAACAACTTTCTAAATACTGGACAGAAGAATCTACTATTAAACCTATTTTAATAACCGAGTTTAAATTAGCATTTTTAATAATTTCTTCAGGTTTTCCTACTGTATAAATACTCCCATCGTTTATAAAACATACATTATCACAGAGTGCTTCTACTTCTTCCATATAATGTGTCGTTAGGATTATTGTTGTCCCTTCTTTTCTAATATCCTTAATAATATGCCACAAATCTTTTCTAGAGTTTGGATCTAAACCAGTTGTTGGTTCATCCAAAAACAAGACCTGTGGTTTATTGAGAATACTTAATGCTATACTTATTCTTTGTTTTTGCCCGCCAGAAAGTTTATTAACGTAAGCTCTTTTATGTTCTTGCATATTGACTTTTTTTAATAAGTCTTCAATTTCTTTTTCAGTAATCTCCATATTGTATAATGTGGCGAAAAATTCGAACAATTCATCCACCTTAATATGATCAAAATAGGAGTTTGACTGAAATTGTACACCTATAAGTGGTTTAATTTTATCTCCATCTTTTGTAACATCTAAACCATTGACAGTTATGGTGCCAGTGAATCCATTTTTAACTCCTTGTATACATTCTAATAAAGTTGTTTTTCCAGCTCCGTTTGGTCCTAGTAACCCAAACACTTCATTGTGGTTTATCGTTAAATTAATATTTTTCAATATTTGTTTATTTAAGGTATACGAAAAACTCAAATCTTTTATTGATATTGCTTCATTCAATTAGAACACCTCAATTATGATAGAATGATTCGCTTCATTGTTGCATGATTTAACTTTTCATTTATAAATGCTTGCATGTCTTTAATATCAATATTATCAAGAACTTGAAGCATTTCATCTAATGATAAATGATGCCTTTCAATAACCCGCTCATTACCTAAAAATAATAAAAAATCCTTATCATTTTCTAATATCTTGTAAATTTTATGCTGTAAAAACTTTTTGCTTTTCTCTAAATATTTATTCATAATGTTAATTTCTTTACTGTCTATATTCATCTTTTCATTAATATGTAAGATGAGTGATTCTAAATCTTCTTGTTCAGTAATAAATTGGACTTGCAAAATACTTTCATATTTAAAATGAAAAGGTAAGCACACGATAAAATACACACTTTGTTTTTTCAACCGAAATTCTTCATACAGCAATCCCGTGTCATTCATTGTCATCATCATACTAAACAAAGATAAATAAATTTTTTCATCTTTTGATAATCCATTGTTAAATTCATAACATATAGATACAAAAGAAGAGGATGATTTATCTGAATTTTCTTTCGTTTTTATCATAACATCTGTTTCTATAAAAGTAGAAGGCTCTATCGTATCCCTTATCATTGAATTGATACGTATTTCCTCTCCTTCTGAAGATATCTCATAATGCTTGTCAATAATTCCAGAAAAATCATCCATATTTTTTTTACCACTATATAAAATGGAGAAGTTTTTACTATTATTTAAGTATTTTATTACATCAAGGATTTGGTTTAATTTCATTTTTGATAGTGTTAATTCAGTTCCCAGTATTGAATGGCTTAAATTCTCATCCCAAATATTCTCGGTGATTATATTAATTTAACCTTTAATTCTCTGTTCTGGATACGTCCCAATTGTTCCACCTTCTTTCATAAAATTTACATACATCAATTATGCCTCGGCATAATTGCGTCTTGAATCGGCTTTGTACTTGCACAAAGAACTCCTTTCCGATTCCGTGACATCCTCCGGAGGCTTTAAGCCAACAGATGTTTTTTGCGTGAAAGCGAAGTGCTTACGGAGCGACAGCAACATGCAACATGATGTTGGTCACTCAGGCATTTTTTCAGAATGCGAAGTTCATAGCCTGAGTTCTTCTATTTCAACGGATGTTTGGACACCTGCTGAATAGTAACTTAAAACCGCATTTATCTCACCATCTATAGAGGTGGGATACTTCTATAACGACGTTTCACTACGTTACAAAAACATTTGTAACTGACGCTTTGCTTTCGCTACAAAAGCATTTGCTGAACGAAGTTAAAATTTAATATAATTCTAAAAAAACCTCCCCAATAAATGTATATTAACCATACATTAACAGAAGAGGCTAAGTTCTTTGTGTAGCAATATAACTTAAGAATTTTTAGTAATGATTGTTCTCAAAGCACTTATTTCCCTCCTTTCAAAGAAAGGTCTCTGAACAATTGTTGCGCTCCCAAAGTATGTAAATAAGTGCTTTATATTTTACAAATCATCCTGTAGAAGTACAGAAATAACAGCAGCAACACCACACAGCTTCTGCAGTTGAAGGAACATCAAATAAGCGCATACCTTCATTTAGTTCAATGATTTGCATATATTCCACCTCCTTACTTTTCCAGTTTTATATAGTAAATACGCTAAAAATAATAGAAATTTCAGATTATTCAGCGCATTATATTAAAGAGTAAAGATTTGTCCCTTGCTATTAATTTGGTTTCATTTAAGGAAACGTGGATGGTATCAAAATGTGTACGGTTATAGCTTTCATTCAAGCTCTTTTCGCTTATCCTGTAGGAGAAAAAAGCCTTCTTTTGGAACTAAATATACTTTCATAAAATTACCCTACAGTTTAAATTTCAAAGTTATTTTGTGCTGTTGACGTTAATTCTCTTTGAGTCATTCTGTTTTGACTTCAATCAACAAACTCTTTGGATTCTTTTAATCAATTACAAAATCCTATTTGGTAATTTTATGGTATATTTAAAGTATCGTACAAAATATGTAATTACAAGTAATTAAAGTTAATTTGTGTAAAATTTATATTAAATGTTCAGAGTTATTAGAGTAATGCAATTATAACAAAAAGAACTATTAAAACATCCGTATTTCCCGCAAATATTATTACATCATATATAATCCCATATAAAAGTATAGAAGTAAAAATTCACTTAATAATTTACCTAGTAATTAGAAAAACAGAATAAAAGTTTTGAAATCATTTGAACGGGTATAATAGAAAAATTGCATTTTTAGTTTCTCTCATCATCTAAAGACAATAACAGACATGATTATGCAGAAATTGATATAGCTAAGGAGTGAGCAGTTTGATTATTAATGTGCTACTTGTAGATGATCGTCAATTACTATTAGAATGCTTATCATACAGATTAAACAATGAACCAACTATTCGCGTAGTAGGGGCCATTTCTAATCCAGAGTTTTTACTACATGAAATTAATACTAACTCTCCGGATATTGTGTTAATGAATATTCGAATGAAATTTTCTAGTGGGCTTGATTTAACGATAGAACTACTAAAAAATATGCCTCACTTACGAGTCGTCATTTTATCGAAGTATGATTATGTAGAATATGTTCAAGCCACTTATAATGCAGGAGCAAGTGCTTTTATTACAGAAGAAAAATCAACTCAAGAACTAGTCTTTACCATTAAACAAGTATATTTAGGATACAAATTGTTTCCTAAAATTAAAGAAAATAAGATAGATAAAATGCTTACCCCAAAAGAGTATGAGATATTAACACGGATAGCAGAGGATAAAACCAATTCTGAAATTAGTGAGGAAATGATGATAAGCATAAGAACAGTTGAATATCATATCTCATCAATCATTAGGAAATTAAACGTAGAATCTCGAGTAGGTGCTGTCGTAACAGCTATTAAGCGAGGGTTGCTAAGTATTAAATAGCATACTTGTGTTTTTATTAATTTTTGATCTTATGAAAGGCTAATTCACACTGCTAATAATTCACTAGTAATAACGTTAACACTAATATAAACGCAGTATAAAAGCACTCATCCTTACATAATAGTTTGGATTTTAAAAAATGGATATTAGGTGGTGTTTTGTTGAAGAAAGACATGATAAAAGTGATTTCTGTTTTTGGTATAGGTGCTATTTTAGTTTTATTGGTTCCTTTTCTCTTTAATTGTTTTTTATAGTACTTCAGTAAGCAAAAATAAGAAGCCTTTTATTCGAAATGGATTCTTTTTATTTATCTTAAAATGTAGGCTAAAGAAGTGCTTTTAATTAAACTTTATTCCAAGCCTAAGTAGTTATAAATGGTTACTAAAAAACTACATACTGAAATCTTTCGGAGTAACCAATGTCTTTAGGACGTTGCTTCAAAATGAAATGAAACTATTCCCTACAATCATTTAGAAGTTATAGTTCTACATATCTCTAACAAAGTATAATTAATGTAAAAAAATGTCTGTTCAAGTTGTAAACAGACATTCTTTCCAGGGATTTTCCTTCGCCGGTAAGAGTGAATCAAAAGAATCTTTTAACACTTCGAATAACCAAATAAACTAATGTACGCGAATTCAGGTTCCTGAGGGCTGGCAATTTGAGCCCAAGCTGAATCGTCTTCAATAGAAAATTGATTCATATCACGCCTACCCAACCATAACCCATTTTTTCAGGAAATCCCTAATCTACACAAGTAACGGATCCAATTAAGTTTCTTCTTTCCTAAAATTATAGAAGGAAAGTAATTTTTTGATGTATGTCTATTGAATAGAAATATGCCGATTACTAAAATGAAAAATAACTACATTTCAAACTTAGCCTTCATTTTGCATTTTCCTAATCTCAACAATATTCTTCCAGATCGCCCTATCAGCTTTGGCAAAACTACGTATGCTTGGCGTTGTATTTACTTCAAATAATATAGGTTTTCCTTCAAGATTTATTCCAAAATCAATGCCATATTCTCTACTAGGAAAGTGAGATGCTATTACTTCAGATGCTAAAATTGAATCTTCTTTTAGAGAGTCTATTGTTTGATCTTTCTTTGTATTATCCATCATCAAATAACCTGATAATAATTCTTCAATCGATATTGCTTGAGAACCCCGATTTGAATTGACAATCCCATGATCCTCAGTTGCAAGCCTTCCGTAAATTCCACCAATTATCCATTTTATTAATTTCAAAATCATTAGTTTCTAATATATTTGCCCCGCTAATCTTTACTTTTAGACATATAGATATGTCGAGTATGGAGATGGGAGCTATTGAAAAAAAGGATGAATTTTTTAAAAAAATATATTCAGATAAACTTGGATTTTTAATGGAAGCCCATAACGGTCTTTCCGTAAAAGTTGTAGAGGAAGTCGGTATTAAAGGGATTTGGGCGAGTGGTCTATCGATATATGGATCATTAGGTGTAAGAGATAATAATGAATGTTGGCATTCAGTACTCCAAAATGTAAATCAAAGAACCTTTTCCTCTTAATAACAACAAATAACTATTTGAAGAAATGTACTTAAACGGACGAAGCAGTTTTTTTGAAAAAGGTAGGGACCATGTTGACAATCCGAAAATTTTTTATTATCATATTAAAAATCATAAATGAATTCAATAATATTTCGTATAACCCCAATAATATGGTTTGGGGGTCTCTACCAGGAACCGAAATTCCTGATTACGAAGAAAGTACAAAATTTGTATTTTCTTTGTAGTCAGGAATTTTTTTCTGTTTTTTAATCTAAAAAATTTTTTCCGGAGGTCAAAAATGAACTTTTTAGCATTGCCAAAAATTGAACTACACTGTCATTTGGATGGAAGCCTAAGGGCTGAAACTATTATCGATATTGCACAGAAGGAAGGCATTCAGTTACCCTCTTTTGATAAGGATGAGCTGCAAAAGGAGCTGATTGCTCCGTTAGAATGTGAATCCCTTGATGAGTATTTAAAAAGATTTTCTCTTCCTAATTTAGTCATGCAGTCTAAGGAGAACCTTAGAAGAATTACTTTTGAGCTATTTGAGGATGCAACAAGAGAAAATGTGAAATATTTAGAAGTTAGATTTGCCCCGTTACTTCATATATTACAAGGTCTTGATGTTGAAGAAGTTATTCAATCTGTTATAGAAGGAATGAGAGACGCTGAAAACTGTTACGAAATAAAGGGAAATATAATCCTGTCTTGCATGAGGACGATGTCTGTAGAAAGTGCATTTGAAGTGGTTGAAAAGGGGAAAAAGTTCCTTGGAAATGGTGTGGTGGCAATTGACCTATGTGCATCCGAAGAAGAAGGCTTTTGTGAAAAATTTGTAGATCCAATCGCATTAGCTAAAAAATATGGCTACAGAGTTACTATTCATGCCGGTGAAACGGGAATTGGTAAAAACGTTTTAGATGCTGTTGAACTGCTAGGTGCTGAAAGAATAGGGCACGGAGTATTTATTAAAGATTGTGCCGAGGCTTATAAGATTGTGAAAGAAAGACAGGTAGTGCTTGAAATGTGTCCAACAAGTAATGTCCAAACGAAAGCTGTTCATCATTATTCTGAACATCCGATTTATAAGTTTCATAAAGATGGAATAAAAGTGACATTTAATACGGATAACAGAACAGTATCAGATACTACAATGGCAAAAGAAATCCATTTAGTTAACAACGAATTTAATCTAAGCGAAGAAGATTATCGGCAAATTTATTTAAATAGTGTAGAAGCATCCTTTGCCGACCAAGAAACTAAAGAATGGTGCTTGGCACAATATTAAAGAAAATTAATAAATTATGCAGAATATATTCAAAGTGCTTCTATTACAGAAAAAGATCAAGGTTGCTAACTGAGAAGCTACAACATTAAGCTCTGCTAAATGGCAAGTAGTTCACTTCTTTATGCTTCATAATTCTATTCCCTATGCTAGAAAAAGCTCCCTAATGCCAAAAAGGCTTTTGGGAGCTTTCTGTCCGTTTATTGCTGTGATATCAACTTTGTTTTATCTATTTCACTCAGAAATGTTGCGCCGAGTAAAAGGATAGCGCCTATTATTTGTAGGGTCGCCATTTTCTCTCCTATAATCATCGTCGAAATCACTAATGATGTTAGTGGATCAATATAGCTTAAAATAGCTATACTTTGCCCTTTTAGATGACGCATTCCTAAAAAGAACAAATAGAAACCGATCCCGGCATGGACAATGCCCAATGCTATAAGTAAACTAATTGATTTTATATCGATTTGCATTACTTGGAACCCATTAGTCCCAAAAAGGTAAAGAGCAAGGAATAACGCTGCTAAAGCAAGTTGAATAATCGTATTATCGGGCTCTTTTAATCCATGAATATACTTACTGGTGAATGTTACTATTGTATAGAAGCAAGCTGCAATAAGGCCGTAGACAATACCGATAAAATGTTCGCTTGTTTCGGTAGTTTGACTTTGGACAATAAAATACAGGCCAACTAGAGCAACACAAACATAAAATATTTTTCTTAATACTATTTTCTCTTTCAAAACTATAGGTGACAAACAAATCACTAGTACTGGTGCAAAATAATAGCTTAGAGCTGCATTTGCGATGGTTGTTTCCTTGTATGCCCGGAAAAGGAAAATCCAATTTCCACATAAGGCAAAGCTCGAAAGTACCAATGGCCATTTATTTTGCAAAATAGTTGTTTTCGTAAATCTTTCTTTTTTAGATAGGAAAATCAACAGTAAAAAACAAGAGCCAACGAGACTCATCCAAAAGGCAATTTCACTTGAAGGCAACTTAATATATTTTGCAAAAACACCGACAGCTCCAAAAATAATCATCGATAAAATAAAAGATAGTTTTCCGCTCATTTCTAATTCCTACTTTCTACATGTATATAGTCTTCGATATACAGTAGAATCTATTGAGAATTAGCAAGCTTTAATTGAATGCCTAAACAGCAGATTCTACTGTAAAGACATTGTTGGGGGTGCTATTGTTCGATACATACTAATACCTCCTTGCACGTTACAATTATAACACATTTTACCAAATTATAACGAATTGCTTCAATCTTATATCAACTCGAATGTATAAGAAAAACCCTCGCCTAAACGAGGGTTTTAAACGACAATTATTTAAATTCTAACTCTCCATCATAAGCAAGCATGCCGCCTTCAAGGTTTGTTACGTCAAAGCCTTGAGCCTCTAGGTATGCACAAGCATTTGCTGAACGACCGCCTGCCTTGCAAACGATAATGTATGGCTTAGAAGCATCTAATTCATCTAAACGCTCAGGGATTGTCCCAAGAGCAATGTGCTGAGCACCAGGAATCATGCCTTGTGCTACCTCATCATCTTCACGAACATCAATAATGTATAGATCTTCGTTCGCATCTAATAGTTCTAATATTTCTGTTGTATCCATAGTTTTCATCTGTGTAGTCCTCCAATATGTCAATCTCCTCTTACATTATAGCCTGAAGGCAAAAAAACAGCTAGTGTCATGAACACTAACTGTTTTACTCTAATGTTCTATTCTTCTGTCTCTAAAAAATCTACTTGCTTTGCTGGAACAAATGTAGAAATAGCGTGTTTGTAAATAAGATGTTGCTTGCTTTCAGCATCTAGTAATAAAACTGTAAAATTATCATAGGATTTCACAGTTCCTTTTAACTGAAATCCGTTTAACAAAAACACAGTTACAAAAACATTGTTTTTACGTAGATGGTTTAAGAATGTATCTTGCAAGTTAATTGATTTCATCCAATATGCCTCCTATGCTCTCTTTCTACCTCTTCATTCCTATAGTAGCATGTTCTGCCAATTTAGCAATTAGTGATTTTTAAGAATTAATTAAAGTTTTTCGTCATTATTAACAAAATATACATCCATTTTGTTACGGAAGTATGTTAGTTGTCTTTTCGCATAGCGGCGAGAATTTTGCTTTAAGCTGTCAATGGCTTCTTCTAAAGAACATTTGCCATCTAGGTAATCATATAATTCCTTGTAGCCGATTGCTTGGATTGACTGCACACCTCGTATATTTTGCTGCCATAAGCCTTTTACTTCTTCTAAAAGCCCTTTTTCCATCATTATATCGACACGAAGGTTAATACGATCATAGAGTACTTCACGTGACATATTTTGCCCAAGCCCTATAATCACATGATTATAAAGTGGAACTTCTCCACGATTTTGGGCTTCGGATGCCTTTGAAACGCCACTAAGTTCAATCATCTCTAACGCACGTATAACACGACGAGTATTATTTGGATGAATTGTCTCTGCTGTTTGTGGATCAAGTTTTTTAAGCTTAGCATGCATTGCCTCTGGACCTAATTTCTCCAGTTCTGCATAATAAGCTTTCCGCGCCACCTCATCTACCTGCTCCTCTGTAAATTGAAAATCATAGAGTACTGCCTGCACATATAAACCAGAGCCTCCTACAATAATCGGTAGCTTACCACTCGCTTGAATTTCTGCAATTTTAGCTCGCACTAATTTTTGATAGTCTGCTACCGAAAAGGATTCTGTTGGCTCTTTGAAGCTTAGTAAATGATGAGGTACACCCTCCATCTCTTCCTCAGTAATTTTCGCAGTACCAATATCTAAGCCTCGATAGATTTGCATAGAGTCGCCATTGATGATTTCGCCGTTATATTTTTTTGCTAACTCAATGCTTAATGCTGTTTTCCCAGAAGCAGTCGGTCCTACGATTGCTACGACCTCTGCCTGCTGTAATTTATCTTGTATCATATTTTTCTAACCACCGTAATATAACTTGATAGACTGCCTCTTGATTGTCTTCGTTTAGGATTTCATGGCGCTTATCCTCAAATAAGTAGACCGTTACATCCTGTATACCCGCTTCTGCCAATTGTTGTGCTACAGCGTATACACCTCGGCCTTGTTCTCCGACTGGATCCTTACTACCACTTATCAATAATATAGGTAAGTCTTTTTTTGTTTTGGCTATCTCTTTTTTACGATTTAACGACATAAAACCTGTTGTTAAATCCACAAAAAATTGATTTGTTGGAATAAAGCCGCAATACGGATCATCTATATATTTTTGTACTTCGTCTTTCGCTGAACATAACCAGTCATACGCAGTCTTCGAATTTGGGAACTGTTTATTAAAGCTACCAAAGCTCAGCTTATTTAATAACTTACTCTCTGTATCTTTTCCAAGCTGTTTGGCCAATACTTTTGCTACTAAATTCCCCATCGTATGCAATGTTGTAACGTTTCCTGTTCCACAAAGAATCACATTATCCACTTGATCGCTGTACAATTGAATATATCTTCTAGTAATGAACGATCCCATACTATGACCAAATAAAATCAAAGGTACATCTGTAAATTGTTCATGCAATAGTGTAACTACTTCATGTGCATCCTCTACGACGCGATCAAATCCATTTTGTTCAGCAAAAAAACCTAGTGTTCCATTATAAGCTGCTGTTTCTCCATGCCCTCGATGATCATGCATTGTCACTGCATAGCCAGCTTCATTTAGGCTATTGGCAAATGTAATATAACGTCCACTATGTTCCGCCATACCATGTAAAATATGAATATGACCAATACATGGCTTCGATGGCTTTAATGTACGAGTAAACAGAAAATGACCATCTGACATTTCTATATAACGCATTGCCTACACTCCTTCCTCCATGAAATTTGTTGCATCAAAAATAGCTTGCTCTAGTTGAGCGACATAAGTATTTCTTTGTGACTCTGTATAGTTAAAATGTTGTTGCATAACTTGAATGACCTGCTGTTTATAACGTTTTACTCCATCAATATCGAAGTATAATAAGCCTGTTCGACGGATAAAGAAATCACTTGGTGTGTACACCATTTCCGCTTCGATACCATAAAGTAGCATTGCATGTAGGGCTAATGGCATCGTACTTCCATGCTCATGTAAATATTTCACCTGGTTATATAATGCATCGACATTCGTGCCATATTTTTGTACAAGCTGTTTTGCTTCATCATAATTTAGACCATACTGAACGCCCTCTTTAGCTTTATAAGTACTATAATCAGTGAAATTGATGGCATTAATGCCTTTTGCTCCAGAAAGTGATAACTCACGTGTTACACATGGACTTGCGTGCTTATATTTATGGGTTTTCACAATTTTATCAACGATTGTTTCTGCCATTTGACGGTAGCCCGTTAGTTTGCCACCCGCAATCGTCATTAGTCCACTCGGAGCCGTCCATATCTCATCTTTGCGTGAAATTTCGGATGGATCCTTCCCTTTTTCAAAAATAAGTGGACGCACACCTGCCCACGACGATTCAATCGTATCTCTTGAAATATTTGCGGTTGGAAAGACAGTTCTTGTAGCAGCAATTAAATAGTCAACATCCTCTTGGGTAGCGACAGGATGTACAGGGTCTCCCTCGTAAACTGTATCTGTTGTCCCTACATAGGCTTTACCATCACGTGGAATAGCAAAGGCCATACGCCCATCCACTATATCGAAGTACACTGCTTGTTGTAATGGAAAATCCTTTTGATCAAAGACAATATGAACTCCTTTTGTGAGACGCAATTGCTTTTTGTCTGCTACTTTATCCTTTTGGCGAACCTCGTCCACCCAAGGTCCAGTTGCATTGACGATTTGCGCAGCATGTACTTTGATCGTTTTCCCTGTAACATGATCCTTCACTTGTGCCCCAACAAGCTTTTTCTTCTCATATAAAAATTCTGTCATCTCCGCATAATTTAAACAAAGCGCTCCATATTCCACAGCTTTTTTCAGCACTTCAATTGTCAGACGGGCATCATCTGTACGATATTCAACGTAATAGCCACCACCAATAAGCTCATCTCGATTGAGTAAAGGCTCTAGCGCTGCCGTTTCCTGAACGTTTAACATTGTTCTACGTTCATGCTTTTTAACACCTGCTAATCGATCATATACCTTCAGTGCCATTGATGTTGTAAATGGTCCAAGTGAGCCCTTCTTATATAATGGTAGTAGCATTTTTTCAGGAGTGGTCACGTGAACAGCATTATCATAAACAATTTCACGCTCACGCCCAACCTCAGCTACTACCCCTACTTCAAGTTGCTTTAAATAACGAAGCCCACCATGAATAAGCTTTGTTGAACGGCTTGATGTGCCTGCAGAAAAATCCTGCTTCTCAATCAAAGCGACTGATAGCCCTCTAGATGCTGCATCAAGCGCAATACCAGCACCAGTAATGCCGCCACCAATGACTAAAACGTCAAAGCTATATTGCTCTAAAAAATGCATAATTTTAGGACGATGTTCAAATGAAAACATAACTTTTTCCCCCATTAGCTATAAATTGAAATTATGTGTAACCTCTACTCGTATGCCAGACTGTATAACTAGCAATAGCTTTAATCTTGTATGATGCTCTACCTATAAAATTCCTTTATGCAGCATGGACTATTCATATTGCTCTTGAATAGTCCCTTTTAATAAATTGTCAGGCGTTTCATCTACATTACCCGTTTAAACATTTTTTCCACTTCATACGTTGTAAAATGTATCAGCACTGGACGTCCGTGTGGGCAAGTAAATGGATTGTCGGCATTGCGTAAATCTTGCAGTAACGTATCCATTTGCTCTTTCGTTAAATAATGATTGGCCTTTATCGACTTTTTACAGCTCATCATAATCGCTGCTGCCTCACGTAATTTTTTGACGTCCGCCTTTTTAGTTGTCAGTACTTGTTCAATTAAGTCCTCAATAATTTCTTGTTCTTCTCCCTTAGGGAACCAGCTAGGATGCTCTCTCACTACAAATGAAGCCTGTCCAAATTCCTCTAAAAATACGCCAACAGCTTCTAACTCCTGACTATTTTCTCTTAATATAAGAGCCTCGTCAGCAGCATAATGGAATGTCAATGGAAGCAATAAAGCCTGACGCTCATTCGGATTCACCTGACCGACCTTTTCACGGAAAAATTCATATTTAATACGCTCCTGAGCAGCGTGCTGATCAATTAAATAAAAGCCATCCTCCATTTGTGCAACAATATACGTGCCGTGAATTTGCCCAACCACTTCAAGCGCAGGAAATGGTTCTTTAGCTGGCTCATCTTCTAGAATTTCCACTGGCTCCTCTAACTTCACTTCTTCAGGAGGATTCACTACTTCAGGAGAATTCACTTCCATCACTGGTGTCGGTTGCCAGTTATCTTCAATGGCAGTAGGGACGGCTTCAGGTTGTGGCACTATAGGATCTAATGTGTTCGATTCCTGCACTGTTTGCACATCATAAAGTTTTTCTACAATAGCATTCATTTTCTCCACATTAATCTTTGGTGCTGGTTTCCAAATATTTAACTGCTCCGTCGCAGGCTTTACCACTTTCTCCTTCTTTTCCATTAGCGGTACTCGTATAACATTGCGGATTTTCTCTCGTATGGTTTCTTCAATTAACTTAAGAAGCTCAGGCTCCTTACTTAAACGTATTTGATGTTTGGCAGGATGAACATTGACATCTGTTAAATAAGGATCACCCTCTATATAGAGCGCTACAATTGGAAAACGTTCTATAGGCAAGTACGTATGATAAGCGTCTACAATCGCTTTTTGTACCAAATAATGCTTCACCCAGCGCCCATTCACAAACAATGACATATAGTTTTTCGAAGCACGAGTCACCTCTGGTAGTGATACGAAGCCAGAAATTTTATAATCATGTGACTCTCCATTGAAGGATACCATTTTTTTCGCATTATGCACCCCGTAAATGGCAGCTAATACTTGCTGTACGTCTCCTCGCCCATTTGTTTGTAACAATTGCTGGCCATTATGCAATAATCTAAACGCAATTTGTGGATTTCCGAGTGCAAGTCGGTTCATTAGATCAATAGTATGTCCAAGCTCGGTCTGTATTGTTTTCATATATTTTAATCGAGCGGGTGTATTGAAAAATAGCTGTGCCACTGTAATATCTGTTCCCTTGCGCAAAGGGCCAGGTTTATGTGTAGCAATATGCCCACCCTCAAGCTCTAAATACGTTCCTGATTCACCATTAGATGTAATAAGTGTCATTTTTGACACCGATGCAATGGAAGCTAAGGCCTCACCACGGAAGCCAAGGGTACGAATACGAAATAAATCGTGTTCTTGATGAATTTTACTTGTCGCATGGCGAGAGAATGATATTAATGCATCCTCTTCATCCATACCACTACCATTATCAATTATTTGAATTGAAGTGAGGCCCGCTTCTAGTAAAAAAACATCAATGGACGTACTTCCTGCATCAATGGCATTTTCAACAAGCTCTTTTACTACAGAGGCTGGTCTTTCCACTACTTCCCCTGCCGCGATTTTATTGGACAGCCACTCGTCCATAATTTGTATTTTTCCCATAGCGCATCACTCCTTTACTTTTTTGCGTTTACTAGTTGCTGCTGTAATTCGTATAAAATATTCATCGCTTGCATTGGTGAAGTGCCTAGAATATTTACTTTTTCTAGGTTTTTAAGCACCTCTGACTCTGTTGGAGAGATTGGTTCTCCCTCCGAAAATAGTGACATTTGAACTGGCTTTTCAACAACTTCTTGTACTACGGCTACTTCGCTTCTGACTTCTTTTCCAGCTTCATTTCCAGCCTCGAAGTTTTCAAGCAGCACTTGTGCTCTTGTTAAAATTTCCTCTGGCAACTGTGCAAGCTGTGCTACATGAATGCCGTAAGATTTATCGGCAGCGCCCTTTTTCACCTTATGCAAAAAGACAACCGTGCCATTTTTTTCAGTTGCAGAAACGTGTACATTTTGCAGTCGAGGAAGCTCCTTTTCAAGTGCCGTTAATTCATGATAGTGAGTTGAAAACAGCGTGTTTGCTCCAATTTTGTCATGGATGTATTCCATCATGGATTGAGCAAGACTCATACCATCATAAGTAGATGTCCCACGACCAATTTCATCAAACAGCATTAAACTATTTTTTGTAGCATGCGTAATGGCGTGCTGAGATTCTAACATCTCCACCATAAATGTTGATTGTCCCGCAGCTAAATCATCCGCTGCACCGATGCGTGTAAAAATCTGATCTGTAATTGGTAATCTAGCTTTTTCAGCAGGCACATAACAGCCCATTTGCGCCATGACAACAATTAGTGCAACTTGACGCATATACGTACTTTTACCGGACATATTCGGACCTGTAATCAGCATCATATTATTATTTTCCTCAAGTACACAATCATTTGGTACATACATTTGCTTATTAAGCATTTTTTCAACAACCGGATGGCGCCCTTCAATAATTTCTAGCGAACGTCCGCCATGAAACTCCGGCTTCGTAAAACGATATTTCTCTGAAACACTTGCAAAGCTTAATAGCACATCAAGCTCACTAATGCTTGCCGCTAATGCTTGGACACGTGGAATAAACGCCTTTAATTCATCACGAATTGCCACAAACAAGTTATACTCTAACGTTAAACTTTCTTCCTCAGCATTTAAAATTAATGCTTCTTTTTCCTTAAGCTCCTGTGTAATGTAACGCTCGGCATTGGCCAAAGTTTGCTTACGTTCATAACGTGTTAAATCTGCTAAATGGATATTAGATTTCGTAATTTCAATATAGTAGCCAAAAATTCGATTGTAGCCAATTTTTAAGTTTTTAATGCCAGTTTTCGTCCGTTCCTCTTGCTCTAGCTGCGCAATCCAATCCTTCCCATTACGAGAAGCATAGCGTAGTTCATCTAAGCGCGCATCATAGCCATCGCGAATGACGTCACCCTCTTTAATTGTAATTGGTGGATTGTCTGTAATAGCACGAGCTAATAGTGCCTCTACATCTGCACACGTATCAAGCGCTACGCCTAGCTTTTGCAATGTTTCTTTATCGGTACCAAGTAATTGCTGCTGAATGGCAGGTACTTGACGCAATGAATCACGTAGCTGCGCTAAATCTCGTCCACCAACATTACCAAAAGCTACACGTCCAGCTAAACGCTCTAAATCATATACTTGTTTTAAAGAAGCTTGCAGCTCTGTTCTTACAAAGTATTCCTCTAATAAATCAGTGACGTTTGCTAATCTTTCTTCAATAGCAGCACGTGAAGCAAGAGGTTGGTGTAACCATTGCTTTAACTTACGTCCCCCCATTGCTGTCACTGTATCATCTAACAACCATAAAAGTGTGCCCTTTTGATCGCCACCGCGAATAGATTGAATAAGCTCTAAATTACGCTTAGAGCTAGAGTCAATACGTAAATAATTTTTCATTTCATTGTAAGTAAATGCTTGAATATGTGATAAAGAACGCATTTGTGTTTTATCGATATAAGCAAGCAAACGAAGGCACGCAATTTGTAAATCATTTGGCACCGCATCTAAATAATGTGCGGCTTTATCCATTGTCATTTCATCTGTTCCAATAGAAAGGACGATACCTGCGTTTACTGCATGCTCTGCTAATAGAAGCTGCAAACTTTCCGTTACAATTAATTCACGAATACCGTATGCCTGCATTTGCAATAAAAGTGCCTTACCGTCGCCCTCAATCGAGGAGGCTACCGCTTCACCTGTAGATAAGTCTAAATAAGCGTAGCCAAATGTCATATCGTCGAATTGCTCCGCAGCACCAATAAAATGATTGGTTTTACCATCAAGCGACTTACCTTCCATGATTGTACCTGGTGTAATAAGCTGTACAACTTCACGCTTCACTACACCCTTTGCTTGCTTTGGATCTTCTGTTTGCTCACAAACTGCAACCTTATAACCCTTTTGCACAAGCGTTTCAATATAATTTTTTGCCGAATGATGCGGAACGCCACACATTGGAATACGCTCTTTTGCACCCGCATCTCGACTCGTTAATGTAATTTCTAAAAGTTGAGAGGCATTAATAGCGTCCTCAAAAAACATCTCGTAAAAGTCGCCTAATCTAAAAAATAAAAAGGCATCCTTGTAATCTTCCTTTACCTGCAAATACTGTTGCATCATTGGTGTATATGTTGTCATTTTAAAATTTACCTCACTCTAACCATATAGATATTTTTATTATAACAAAAGATACATGCGAAACGCTTAATTCACCTTTTTTAAGATGCTAGCGCTTCGCATGTATAAAATCTTCAGTATTATCTTGATCGTTCATCAGGAAACGATGAGGACTCTAAAACATACCTACCTTCTTCACTGGAGCTAGACGAGGAGCTGGAACTAGAGCTAGATGAAGACGAAGATGAGCTCTCATCAAAGTTCCATTCCTCTTCGAAATCTAGTGGATGTACACTAATGCAAATCGTCGTTTCTCCCATTACTTCTACTACAACTTCACGTTCTACTACGATTTCAAACTTCGTACCACACGGAGAAATGATTGCCTCTATGCAGTTTGGCTCTTGAATAACACGTACACGAACATCATCACCAGCACTCACTTCGCCTTCTCTAAATGAAAGCTTCACTTTGTCTTTATAGTGCACCGTTTCAGAAAACACCGCTGTTTTCGAATGACTACTATAGGCATACCATACATTGACATCAAATTTCCCCGATACTTCTACAAACTTACCGACTTTTTTCGCGGAGCAAGTATGATTGATAACCCAGCACCCGAGTATACTCGTCGGTTTATTCGATGGACTTAATGTTACACGTTCTTCCGTTCTCTTCTTCCCTTTGGCAACTACTGCTCTCGTCACGATTTGTCGTAAACGTTTCAGCGCAATTCCTCCTTTGACTCTTTTCACTCCATCATATGCAGGTAGCGCCCATTGGGTGAACATATATTTTTATAGAATGTGATTACTGACTTTTTTCATCCTAAGTCGTCTGAATTGCACTAATTTCCACGAGTATTAATCAATTATGACGAGGCATAATTGTAGCTGGCGCTTTGCTTTCGCTACAGAAAACATTTGTAGCTGACGCTCCGTTTTCGCTACAGAGAACTCATTTGCCATTGTCGTGCAGATAAACAATGCGTCCGAACCGGCTTTGTGCTTTGGCCTGCATGAAGGTCGATACGATGTCGGTCATTTCGGTAATGCCCCAGGACGCGGCGTTCTTAAACTGAGTTCCTCTAATTCAGCGGATGTCTTTTGTGCCGAATTCGTAGCGACAGGTACGGATGTTTAGACACCCACCGAAAGAAATTAAACACATAAAAATAGCCCGAATGCTAGCATTCGAGCTATTACTTTTATTATTTTTATGAGCAGCTGCCTGGTGTTGTATTGGCTACGTATGAGCCAGTTTCTCCACGAAGTAAATCTCCACCAGTTGAGCGAACAATCTCATTTGTAACATTGTTAGCAATTGTGTTCGAAACCAATTGCAATAAATCATTTACATCAACTTGAGATTCTTTAAATTGTTGAACCACTGGGATTGAGTTGATTTCTTCTTCAATTTTTGCGATTTTATCTTCAATTAATTTAAGCGCTTTTTCTTTCCCCAAGTGTTGGAAGTTAACAGCTTGTTTCTGTAGGCTTTTTAGGCTTGCAATACGCTCACGCACTGATTGATTTTCATTAATTTGTGCTTCGGCCTTTTTGAAAAATTCAACTTCTGGCGTATTGGCAATCATATGCGCAATTTCGTGTGACTTCTTGATTAAATCATCTTTTGTATATAATACTTGTGACATTTACGCTTCCACCTTTTCATTTTTTACTATTTCTACGAACTCACCACTTAGTGAATAAGAAGTAGCCTCGACTATTTTTACCTTCACTAATTGACCAATTAAATCTGCTGGCGCTTTAAAGTTTACAAGACGATTTTTACGCGTATAGCCAGCTAACACATCCTCGCGTTTTTTACTTGTACCTTCGACTAAGACTTCTACTATTTCACCCTTCAAGCCCTCTAATGCTTTGCGAGAGTACTCCCCTACAACTTCATTTAATCGTAGAAGACGTTCTTTTTTCACTTCTTCAGGTACATTATCCACCATTTTGGCAGCAGGTGTACCCTCACGAGGAGAATAAATATAAGTAAAGGCCATTTCAAAGCCTACTTCACGGTACAAGGATAATGTCTCCTCAAATTGCTCCTCTGTTTCATTAGGATAGCCTACGATAATATCAGTCGTTAGTGTTACTTCCGGAATAGCCGCCTTAATTTTTGCTACTAAACCAAGGAAATGCTCACGTGTATACTTACGCGCCATAATTTTCAGCACATCATTTGAACCAGATTGTACTGGTAAATGAATATGTTCAACTAAGTTACCACGTTTTGCAAGAACTTCGATTAAATGATCATCAAAGTCACGTGGATGACTCGTTGTAAAACGAATGCGTGGAATATCAATTTTTCGTAATTCATCCATTAAATCACCAAGTCGATATTCAATATCCTCAAAATCCTTACCGTAAGCGTTGACATTTTGCCCCAGCAGCATAATTTCTTTATAGCCAGCAGCCGCTAGTTCACGAACTTCAGCAATGATTTCGTCTGGACGGCGACTACGCTCCTTACCACGCGTATAAGGTACAATACAATACGTACAGAATTTATCACAGCCGTACATAATATTTACCCAAGCTTTAATGGAGCCAAGACGTTTTTTCGGCAGATTCTCAATAACATCGCCTTCTTTAGACCAAACCTCAATGACCATTTCCTTAGACATATATGCTTCTTTTAAAATGTTCGGTAAACGGTGAATATTATGTGTACCAAACACCATATCGACATGTGGATAACTTCTTAAAATTTTATTTACAACTGATTCTTCCTGTGACATACAGCCACAAACCCCAATAAGCATTTCTGGATTTTTACGTTTATATTTTAGTAGGAATCCCAGTTCTCCAAATACTTTGTTTTCTGCATTTTCGCGGATGGCACACGTATTCAGTAACACGATATCAGCCTCATCAATTACATCTGTAGGCGTATAACCTAGCTGCATAAAAATCCCAGCCATCACTTCCGTATCATGCTCGTTCATCTGGCAGCCATACGTACGAATATAAAAAGTACGCCCCGTACCCATACCTGCAAACTCTTCTGCAATGTTAAAGTCCTTATGGTACTTAACTTCTTCTTTCCCACGTTTTTTAGCATCTTTTAATGAAGGTGCCGTAAAGACCGTTTCAAAATATTTACTATAATCCTTTTCAGGCTTGTCTTCTTTTTTTGGTTGATTGACTTGTTGATTTGCTAAGCGTTGTTCTTCATTCATTGCAATCAGGTAACTCCTTTCAAACGAATTCCATACATTTGAATTCCCATTTTACTATTATACTGAATAATTGCTACATCCTACAAGGTTTGCGTACTAAATGTCGCGGTTTAGACTTAATTACTCTTAGCTAGATGAATATTTTCGTTGGGTTGAGGGGGGCGTTAGTTTTGCGGGGGAGGGGAGCTATCCGTCGGTTTGAGTGTTCTATCCACGACTTTGGCGGTTCTATCCGTCGCTTGGACGACTCCTTCCGTCACTTCGTCAGTTCTTTCCGTCGCTTTGGCGATTCCTTCCGTCTCTCCGCCGGTTCTTTCCGTCGCTTAGACTTCTATCCGTCACTTCGCCGGTTCTATCCGTCGCTTGGACGACTCCTTCCGTCACTTCGTCAATTCTTTCCGTCGCTTTGGCGATTCCTTCCGTCGCTTCGTCGGTTCTTTCCGTCGCTTTGACTTCTATCCGTCGCTTCGTCCGTTCTTTCCGTCGTTTGGACGACTCCTTCCGTCGCTCCGCCGGTTCTTTCCATCGCTTGGACGACTCTTTCCGTCACTTTGACTTCTATCCGTCACTTCGTCAGTTCTTTTCGTCGCTTTGGCGATTCCTTTCGTCGCTTCGTCGGTTCTTTCCGTCGCTTGGACGATTCCTTCCGTCGCTTCGTCAGTTCTTTCCGTCGCTTGGACTTCTATCCGTCGATTCGTCGGTTCTTTCCGTCGTTTGGACGACTCCTTCCGTCGATTCGTCGGTTCTTTCCGTCGCTTGGACGACTCTTTCCGTCACTTCGTCAGTTCTTTCCGTCGCTTGGACTTCTATCCGTCGCTTCGTCAGTTCTTTCCGTCGCTCCGCCGGTTCTTTCCGTCGCTTGGACGACTCCTTCCATCTCTCCGGCGGTTCTTTCCATCGCTTTGCTCAACCAACCCATCACCTCTCCGAAGCCCATCCACCACTTTTCCTATTAATAAAAAATCACCGAAGATATCCATCAACGGCGACATATATTATAGTTCTATATATTGTTTTTGGCGTTGATCAAAGCCAACAATCGATTGAACGCCATAGCTTTTTAGTAAATCTGTATTCGCAAATGTGTATTTGCCTAAATCGTCTGGGAAATGCGCATCTGAGGAAACTGTAAAGGTTACACCGTGTTCAATTAAAATTTGCAAGAAACGTGGGCCTGGGCACATTTCCTTTACTGGATAGCGATAATATAAGCCGGCATTTATTTCAGTGGCAGTTTGTGTGGTCACAAGTGCCTTTGCAATTCTTTCATACCAAGAGTCCAGAAAAGCCGTGTCCTTCACTTGATAGTCGAACACTTTAAAGTTGTCTAAATGCGCCACAAAATCAAACATATTCGAGAGGATCATTTTTTCTACTGTAGCAAAAAATCGTGCAAAGTTTTCCTGTAAGGCTGCTGCATCCATGTCCTCAAATATGTATTGTGTTTGAGGATTATCAAAGCCCCAACCATCCACAAAATGGACAGATCCGATAACATAATCCCACGGATAACCTTCTAATAATGATGCTAATTCTTCCTCACCACCGACAAAATAATCTGCCTCGATGCCAAGCTTTAAGGAAATTCCATGACGACTCCACTTTTCCTTTGCTTGATTAATAATTGAAACAAAATCATCCATGTTTTCCGTCATCACACAATCAAGCCAGTAACGCTGAGCTCTACCAACTTCATTGTCATCTAATTGCATATATCGCTCAAAGTATGCTCGCGTCTCCTTGAAACGATATAGATGGTCGACAATCCCAACCTCGCGCAAACCAAGCTGCTTTGCTTGTTGTAAATATAAATCTAACCATTCCTCACTATAGCAACCATTCTGTAAATGCTTTGATAACTGCTGCATTTGTAGCTCTATAAATGCTTTAGACCCTTTCGCTGCTCCTTCTTCTTCATTAAAAAAGTTAATTGCCTGAGAAGTGCGTTCTAGCCAACGAAATGAGTATGGGCCCTCCTCTAAATGTACATGATAATCAATCATCCGATTTCCCTCCATTGCATACCGTCCACTTTTCCTCATACATTTGCCATTCCAATGGGCAAGCTATATCACAAAGAATTTCTGAGCACTCTTCTATGTGACATATTTGGTAAAAGGACTTTCCATTTATTTTAGATGCATCCGCTAATAAAAAGTTCATCTTGCTACGGTCAAGCATTTTTTTAGAAATTAACGATTCATCTAAATCATAATCGTACACGATACCTTCACTTATACCACCACACGATATAAATGTTTTATCAAAATTCATATTCCCTAATAATTCCAATGTCATAGCTCCTGCGACAGAGGATTGCCTTGGGTTGGTCGTTCCTCCAAGTAATATGACTTTGCCTGTCATCCGCCGCTCTTCTATAGCCAAATTAAATTGTACAGCTGCAGCGATCGAATTGGTTACGACAGTTATATCGTCGACTGCCAATAAAAAATCTGCAATATGCACCGTCGTTGTCCCTGTATCAACCGCAATTGTATCCCCGTCACATATACGACTAGCTGCTAAACGAGCTATATCGCGCTTTGCTTCTTTTTGCATTTGAAGCTTACGCAAAAATGCTGGTTCATTTCTAACGTTCGTATACTTTACAGCTCCGCCGTGTACTCTCGTTAATAAATGCTGTTGCTCTAGTTCATCAAAATCCCTACGAATCGTTTCCGGTGCCACTTGTAATTCTTCTGCAATAGTGGCAACAATAATTTTTTCATCAGCCTCTAATTGTTTTAAAATAAATTCAAAACGTTCAATTTTTGCATATGTCATGATAATGCAATCACATCTTCTTTCGCCACATAGCACACATAGTTCTTACCCAGTTCAAACGAGTGCCCTCGTTGGTGCAACTGCTCCATCGTAAAGAGACATTCACCCTCTAACGTTGTCCGAATAACATTGCCACTCATTATTGACTGCTTCGCCTCTCCATTCATACAAACATCCCCCTGTCTCTGATCGAGATGTATGGCTTCTGGTCGAATCGCAAATTTTGAGTATTCTTTTGGCAATGCCTCGCCAATCATTTTCTCAAGGGCTTGACGCGTAAAAACATTGTAATGCCCGATAAAATTAGCGATAAATTCACTTTCAGGGCTTGTATAAATCGCAGTAGGAGTTCCACTCTGTGCAATCATCCCATTATTCATCACAAATATTCTGTCAGAAACAGCCATTGCTTCCTCTTGGTCATGCGTAACTAAAATCATCGTTATACCTAGCTTTTGTTGAATAGCTCGTAAATCTGCTTGAAGTTTCTTACGAATTTGGGCATCTAACGCACTGAGCGGCTCATCTAACAGCAATACTTTTGGACGTACAATTAATGCTCGAGCAAGGGCAACACGCTGCTGCTGACCTCCTGATAATTCTTTCGGATATGCCTTTGCTTTTTCACTTAAATGTACGATTTCAAGTATTTCTTGAACACGTTGCTCCACTTCAGCAGTATTTACTTTTTGCATGCGTAAACCGAAGGCTACATTTTCTTTCACCGTCATATTTGGAAATAGTGCATATGATTGAAACACCATACCAACTTGGCGATCCTTTGGTTGAACACCATTCATATCCTTGCCTTCTATGATAATTTTCCCCGCAGATGCATCTGTTAAGCCTGCTAAAATACGTAGAATTGTACTCTTACCACAGCCACTCGGACCTAAAAGAGTTATAAATTCACCTTTTTCAATCTTCATATTTATATTTGATAAAACCGTCGTTGATCCATATTTTTTATGAAGTCCTTCAATCACAATATAACTCATAGATTTGTAGCACCTTTCGATCGTTTCGTTAATGTTGCTATAGCGAACGTTAATAAGCCCATAAGAACGATATAAATAAAGACAACTGCACTAGCAATATGTCCACTTGTACTAAGCTTCTTCATTAAATAAATTTGCACCGTTTCAAAGCGAGAACCGACAACAAGATTAATCAGGACAAATTCTCCAAAAAGTACGGAAAACGATAATAATGCACCTGCAAATAAGCCTGGGTAAACAGTAGGTAATAATATTTTGGTAAATGCCTGCAATTTCGATGCTCCCAGTATTTGCGCTGCATCTAAAAGCTGCCGTGCATCTACATTCCGTAAACTATTGCGTGTTCCCTGATAAATGTATGGTAGGATACCGATAACATAGGCCCCTAAAACTACGAGAATCATCGGCACACCAAATTTGGTGTAAACACGGATGAGCCCAACTGCTAAAATAATTCCAGGAAATGAATACACCATCACAACAGCCATTTGGATCCATTTTTCGTATTTCGGAAAATACAACACGATCACAAAAATAGCCGGTACGATAACGAGCAATGCAATTATTACAGCCCCACTAGACAATAAAACCGAACGTCCAAACGCCTGTATAAATTCTGCATCCTGAAATAATGTAGCAAGCCATTTAAATGTTAATCCTTCTGGCAAAATGGTCTTATTCCAATTCGTCGCAAAGGCATAAAGCATTGTTGCAACAACTGGCAACACTAAATACGCCACTAACAGGAGGAAAAATAAATCAGCAAAGCCTCTTTTTTTCACTATAACTTCCTCCTTGTTTTTGAAATGCTCCATTCACTTAATAGCATCGCCGTCACCATCGTTACTGCTAGTATTACTGCAATAGCACTTGCCAGCTCTGGTTGTGCAAAAATATCTCCCTTAATAAGAGAACCAATACGAATGGCTACTAAATTGTAATTACTGCTAGTTAGTGCGTAGGCCGAGGCATACGCTCCCATTGCATTAGCAAACAATACGCTAAATGTTCCAACAATCCCAGGAAGCATAACAGGGATCCCAATCTTCATCCAAAACTGCCAAGTAGAAGCTCCTAGTAATGCTGCTGCGTCCTTCCATTGTTGCTGTATTCCATCATAAATTGGGTATAAAAGCATTAAGGCTAATGGTAGCTGAAAATAAATATAAATCAGTAACAAGCCACCCCAGCTATAAAGAGAAAAGGACGATAATGTCCCAATGCCCCATTTATCGAATAGCAATGTAAAGAGCCCACTATTGCCAAGTAATACGATAAAGGCAAAAGCTAACGGAATACCTGAAAAATTTGATGTTAAATTTGTTAGGATTAAAATTTTCTCACGCACTGGCTCAGAAAATCTCATAATCGCATAAACAGCAAATAGGGTAACAATTAAGGCAATGACTGCCGAAATAACGGACAGTGTAATACTATTTGTAAAGCCTTGTAAAATGTAATCATTCGTTAGTACAGATTGATATTGTGCGAGTGTAAATCCATCACTATTTTGAAAGCTTGTGATGAGCATATACAGTAACGGTACTAAGAAAAATAACAAGACAAGTACTAGAAAAGGAGAAAGCCAGGCAACTGTTTGCCGTTTTGAAATCAAAACCATCACTTCTTTCTATAGTTAATAGCGGCCATTTTGATTAATCATTATTATTAATTAGGCTCATCATCATAACGTGGGGTTGATTTCCGTTCCGGCTGGGCGCTTTCCTGGGGGCGTCCGATGAGCCGCTTCAGGGTCTCATCTGTGACGCTTATCCCCAAGGAGTCGCCCAGCCTCCACTCCAATCAACTAATACATGGCATACGTTTTAAAAATGGCATCCCAACTTTTTTAGTGATGAGCCAATAAGAGAACTCATTTCTAATAAGGGCTACTCAATTTCCCTGCTGGAAGCTTCCCTAACACGCCCGAATAATGTTGTTAAAATTAAGCCTTTTTTAATGAATGCATCCCCTCTAATAACAAGGGAACCATTTCATCAGAAGGTTCGATATTTAATAAATGACAACACAGCGGAGCAATTTGTAACTGTGATACAACCTCATCCTTAATGCCTGCTCTAACATGATTCGAAATAACAAACATCGGTACATGGCGATCCTCAACTGTTGTGCCTCCATGATTACCATCACTCGTCATCCCATGATCAGCTGTTACGATCACTTCATAACCCTGCGCAAGACATTTTGGGATAAATAATGATAATAATGCATCAACTGCTAAAACACGATTGCGATATTGTGCCGAATCAGCCGTAAATTTATGACCGTCATCATCTACATTCATCGGATGAATATATAAGAAATTTGGTTGCTTTTGATCCATTAGCCAAGCAGCTTCAGCAAATAAATGACTGTCTGGATAGCGATCCTCGAAGTAGAACAATCCATTCTCAATCGGCAATTGAGTATCTAATTGTAGCCTGTCCTCCATATGCACAAATGGTGCACGATTGTATAGCTCACTTACCCAATAATAAGCAGCAGCTGCTGTAGACAGACCGTTTTCTTTCGCTAAATGAAATAAACTATTTTGCGTGGATAAACGTACTGTCATATTGCTCGTTACTCCATGTACAATGGGTGGTGTTCCCGTTAAAATTGTTTCATATAATGGCCTTGATAGTGACGGCACCTCTGAGCAAACCTTGTAGCGTGCTGCAATTTTACGTTCAACTAAATGGTGCATAAATCCCATATGGGTACAGGCAGTGTCAAAGCGAAGTGCATCTACGACAATTAAAACAACTTTATTATTTTCCATGAATTAATACCTGCTCTTGATATAGTTGTGGAATTTGCTTTGTTGTTTCTTCCCATTTCTTTTGGTCTTTTACTGGCTGTGCATTTTTGTACATTTCTGCAGGTAGTAATAGCTTTTGAACATCTTGAGACAATTGAACCTTGTCACGAATTGGACGAGCATAACCTTTCGCTAAATTTTCTTGTCCTGCATCGGATAAAATGTATTCACGAGCTAGCATTGCAGCATGAGGGTTTTTAGCGTATTTATTAATGATCGTTGCATAGCCTGATGTTACAGATCCTTCTGAAGGAATGACGACATCAAAACGTTTCTCATCAATTTGGTGTCGATAGCCAAGTGCATTAAAATCCCATAAGATAGCTACGTCAATTTCACCTTTTTCTAAATTCGCTACAGTTGGATCTCCTTTTAAACGCCCTTGTTTTGCTAAGTCAGCAAAAAAGTCTATCCCTGGTTGGATATTCGATTCATCGCCACCAAAAGCCATTGCAGCTGCTAAAATAGCAAATTGTGCTTGATTCGCTGTTAAAGCATCACCAATGCTGACTGTGTAATCTCCGTTTTTAATGTCCTCCCAAGATTTCGGGGCATTTTTGACGTTGTTTTTATCAGTTAAAAATGAAATGGTTCCAGTGTAGCCCACGATCCAATGGCCATCATTATCCTTTGCCCAGTCAGGTATTTCATCCCAATATGATGTTTTGTACGGTAATGTTAACCCTTTGTCCTTGGCAATCGGTCCAAAGGCAATTCCGACGTCACCAATATCCGCAGTGGCATCATCCTTTTCTGCCTCAAACTTTGCTAGCTCCTCAGCACTCGACATATCTGTATCCTTATGCTTGAGGCTATATTCAGTACCAAGCTCTTCCCAAGTCTCTACCCAGTTAGCCCAAGTATCTGGCATACCGACAGAATTTACAGTGCCTTCTTCTTTTGCTTTTTTTGTAACCTCTTCAAGTGACAAATCACTTTTCACTTCATTCGAACTAGATGAACCGTCAGAACAAGCTGCCAACATTGAAATTGCTAATGCTCCGATTAGACCTTTCTTCCACAACTTTTGAATTGCCATGAGTTGGAACCTCCATTTGTTTATGTTTGTTTTCATTTGCCTTACAACATTTATGTTAGGAAACAAACATTAAGCAAGTATGGAGGACGTTAAAATATTCAGTAAAAATTATTAAGGAATTATGAAAATCTATGAACTATTATTAATTGAGGGGGGATTGTAAAAGTTTTTTAGAGGAAATAAGAAGGAATCTAGTTTTGTATGCGCACGTTTATGTAGCTTTCCAAGACGTGCACATACTCTAGATTCATTTTATAAACCAAGAAAATCTGCATATGTATGCGGCTCGTTTTCCTTTAAAATTGTTAAAAATGTAAAGGCAAGCTGTACAACTGACCACCATCTCATATTGTAGGACATCTCAAAGTGGGCAGGTTCTAATGTAAAAACATCCTGAAAAATATCAAGTGGATCAATTTTTTCATCTTTTAATATCGAGAGAAAACCTAAAAACAACGTATGGTCCTTGACCTCAATCATTTTTCCATCAACAAGTGCATCAATATTTTCTGGTTGATGAAAATTACATTGTGTCGCAACATACCTTTCTAAATCCTGGGCACGCTGCCTTTCTTCGCGTTCTTTTTTCTTTGCAATAAAATCAATGACGTTATCCACGTGCATCGCCTCTTCTTTTTTTCTTTTATTGTAGCATTTTTTACAATACGATTGCCCGAACACACTCCCCATTTTTTCCTTTCCACCAAAAACAAAAAGAATGATATTAGCAAATTTGCCAATACCATCCTTTTATCAAGATACTTTATAAGTGTGTTAACCAACCATTTCTATTAATTAAAGGCTCGTCACCATAGCGTGGGGTTGATTTCCGTTCTGGCTGGGCGCTTCGTTGATTGGGCTTGGGCTTGGGATTGGGATTGTTATGGTCACTTTACCCCCACCATCTGATAAATCATTGCCAATTAGCATTGTTCCACCATGACTCTGAACAATGGATTGGGCAATATAAAGTCCCATACCATGGTGATTCCCTGCATTTCTACTTGGATCTCCGCGATAAAATTGTTTGGTAGCCTCATTTAAATCTCTCGGAGAAAATCCACGGCCGCTATCGGTAACAGTAAACTGAATAAAGTCAGCAGCGCTTTGAACAGTTAATGTCACCTTTCCGTTTTCAGGTGTGTGTTCTACAGCATTGGCAATAATATTTAAAATCGCTCGATAGAACCGCTCTTCATCGATCAATATAAGTGGAGGAATCATTTCCTTTTGGACATCTACTTGAAGCTTTTTTTCCAACGAAAGAGCTCTCATTTGATCTTCTACTTCTATCATAAATGCATCCGTTTTAACATTCGTTTTTTCACGAACGATATTTTTCTCCAAGTTTGATAAATCAATTAGCTCTTTCGTGAATTTTTCTATTTCCATTGTATTTTTTAAAATATAGTCATTATATTCTCTTTGACTATCATCTTGATCAGTATCCTGTAAAAGTTCTGCATTCCCCCGAATAATTGTAAGAGGTGTTTTCAGATCGTGGGCAAGAGCAGAAATTTGTTCTCTACGTGTCTGCTCTGTTTCCCATTGCTGTTTTAACGAGTTGTTTAAAGCCTCTCTCATCTGCTCTAGGGAAATAGATATTTCATCTATTTCACGAATTCCTGAAGGGTTTATCGTAAAATCTAAATTTTGATTTTGTATTTTTTCAATGGCCTCCTGCAAGCCAAACATTTTCTTCTTAAGCTTTCTTCCAAAATGGATTGCAAGGACAGTTGCTATAGTTATAACCCCTATAATAAATAATAGAATATCTAACAGTTGCGGATTAGGTAAATACTTCCTCATAATAACCGAACGATACTGAGGTACTAAATAATATCGTAATATACAAATCTCATTTTCTCGCTCTATAACCGAGTAAAATTGGGCGATACCTTGAGCTTGGTCTTTTTTCATTGCATCCCAAGCTTTGAAAGCTTCCTTCTCTGAAAGGTTTCCTGCAATAAGTTTACCCTCTTTAGAAAAGACGGCGTAATCAACAAGATCTGGAATAATATCAGCTGTAACCGAACTACTAGATGCGATACGATCCTTTGATAATGAAATTTGTGTTTCTGCATAATTTGCTGGTAATACGATGTTGGTAGAAAGAGCAAACAACGTTAAACAGATCAGTAATACTACTAACAGAATGGTTCCTAAACTTAGAAAAAGGAGATATCGAAGAAAAAAAGTATGTAGTCTTGTGCCTTTAGTGGGCTTCATTGTCTCCATTTATATCCGATCCCCCAAACAGTGTCAATGGCGTCAACATTAAAAGCATGTAGCTTTGAACGAATATTTTTAATATGCTCAGTAATAGCCGTACTATCACTCTTCCCATCAAACCCAAAAATAGTTTCATAAATCTTTTCTTTCGAAAACACCTGTCCTCGATTTCGAGCTAGAAATTCGCATATTTCATATTCACTTTTTGTCAGCATTACCTTCTCTTCATTTACAAACAGCTCTTTGCCCGAGAGATTGAAGTGAACATTATCTACAAAAAGAATACTACGTCTCTCTCTTTTTTCGCGTCTCAAATGCGCATTCACTCTTGCACGAAGCTCCCCAATGCCAAACGGCTTGATAATGTAATCATCTGCGCCAAGACCAAGACCATACATTAGATCCTCCTCCAATGACTTAGCCGTTAAAAAAAGAATAGGACAATCTACCGCATGACGTATTTGGCCACATAAAGTAAATCCATCAATTTCGGGCATCATCACATCCAATAAAATTAAATCGAAGGCACCAAGATCCATTTTACTTACTTCTGTTGCATCAGAGACTGCCGTTACTAAATGCTCGTCTTTTAGTAATGCATTTTTTATCAATACTAAAATACCTTTTTCATCATCTACTGCTAATATTTTTGCCATATTTCTACCCTCATCATTTTCCCTAACCTTCTGTTTTTCTTCCTTCCCATTTCCAAAACCATAAACAAGAAAGGACTAATGCGAGCAATGTCCCGCATACTGAAGCAATAATACCTTCCTGTAGTCCTATTTCCACTGTCGATAAGTCAACCCCTGACGCCTTCATTGCCCATAATGAAACAAAGTGACCTCCCCAACCATAAGGTATGTATGACCAAATACCATCACCTAGTCCAGTGAGTAGTAAGGCTACTATTAGTGATCCCACAATACCTAATCCGATTGAGGCACCTTTCCCAAAATGAAGACTAACAAAAAAATGTAAAATATATAAAAATGCAAAGCTTACAAATAGAATACATCCAGCTATGAAATAAAATTGATAACCAAAAGTATCTTCATGCAAAAGTTCAATAAAACCAACACTAAAAATACCGAAGGACAGTAATATTGCTCCAAAACTAAATAACAATAACAGTAGCAACTTACTTAAATAGGCCACTATTTTTGTTTTAGTAGCTGTTAGCATCTCCTGAAAATGTCCTGCATTTGCTTCTTGCTCCGCTGCCATTGCACACACTAATCCAATAATAATTGGAAACCCGCATGCTACTGCTTGAAGATAAGCCGTTACCCTATCATTGAAACCCCATGGTGAATAAGTATAGTATGCTAAAAACATCCCTGAAATAATAATCGGTACAATTAGATGTGTGAGCAAAAATGGCGTTCTTTTTGTTTTAAGAAACTCTGCTCTAAGTAATCTTAACATTACCATACACTATTTCGCCTCCCTTTTCTGAAACCAACGTGCAGTAAGGAAGCTGATTAAAGCAAACCATACTAAAGCTATTAATATACCTGGAACTAAAACCGACATGCTTAATAACGGGCTGCCCTCAGGCACAGGCAGACCATTTGGTAAAATCTTTAATGTTGGACATATTAGTCTTGCTGTAATGGCGTAAGGAACACTATACCAAAAATCCCCATTTGCAAATGCAATCATGCCAGCAATATTGGCAACTAAATTTATAAAAATAGCCATATAAGTTCCTAATTTTGCCGCAAGGAATAAACAAAGTGGAATTTGCCATAAAAACGTTACGAAAATTAACAAACTACCTGTAAGACTATTAATGAAAGAATAGCTATTACCAAATAGTATTCCACCAGCAGTAATACCAGCAAAGAAAATAAATGTAGTTACTAACAACCAGGCACTACATGCAAGTATTTTGCCAAACCAAATCTTCTTCAGATTGAACGGCATTGCGAGAATACTATGATATTTCAATTTAGCATCTTTTTCGATCACCAATGCACAACATATCGTCAGTGCACCCGGCAGGAGCATTGTATACCACCAATTATAAGCGCCACTTTGAAAAAACTTTCCTCCCATTAACATTGCAGTTAGTAATATCACTACAATAGGCGCTAGCCAAACTAATTTAATAATAAAAGTCTTTTTCCACTTTAATCTTTCAGCCTTCATAATTGATATCATGTTACATGCCCGCCTTTCTATTGGCAGACACTACTTGCATAAATAATGATTCTAATTCCTGACCTTGAGGAGCAACTCCCTGATAGCCTAATTTCCCTCCCGCAATGATGCCAATTTCATCAACAACTTGCTCTACCTCTGACAGGATGTGGCTAGATAAAATGACTGTAATCCCTTGCTCAGGAAAAGAGCGAATCAGTTTTCGAAGCTCTTGAATGCCAATTGGATCAAGACCATTTGTTGGCTCATCAAGAATTAAAAGCTTTGGATTGTTTAATAGCGCAATAGCTATTCCTAGTCGCTGTTTCATCCCTAAAGAAAACTGCCCAGCTCGTTTTTTTCCTGTATTGGTCAAGTCTACGATTCTTAATACCTCGTCAATACGCGATTCTGGCAATCCAAGGGCAATCGTTCGAACCTTAAGATTTTCTCTTGCCGTTAAATTTCCATAAAGCGGTGGTGTTTCAATTAATATACCAATGTCTTTTAAATCATTTCGATTCCATTCACGGCCATTAAAAAGTATCTTTCCCGCATTCGGACGCAGCATACCTGTTATCATTTTTAACGTTGTCGATTTCCCCGCACCATTTGGTCCGAGTAAACCGTAAACAGTATTTCGTGGTATCGTCAACGACAAATCCTCTACAATTTTTTGCCCCTTAAAGCTTTTACTAAGATTCTCTGTTTGTAAAATAATATCTTCCATAATCATCTTCCTTTCGATGATTATAGTGTAGAAAATGATTATAAGGATTTTATAAGGATGTCAAATTTTTTTGCGGAACAACATTAATAAAGTATGACTTTTCGGCAAAACGAGAGGTTGATTTCTGTTCCGACTGAGCGCTTTGTTGTTGCTGACGCTTCGCTTTCGCACAGAGCAAAGCTTCCTGGGGGCGTTGGAGCAACAGATTTTTTATGCTCGAAAGGGTAGCGGCAGCATCCGTATACAAAGTTACCGGAAAAGAGTGACTTATTTTAGTGAAGTACGATTAGCATTTATCAAACTGAAGCTGAATGATATTTGGATTAAGTAGGATTTCACAAAAAAACAAAACATTCCTGCTTGTTTTATTTGCCTTGAACAAGTGGGAATGTTAATGGTGTTTCTTTTATCAAAGTTTCGACATATTCACTGAGATAAACATTTAATGACTCTAATAAAATTTTAATATACTACTATTTACTGCCGACAAGGCTTAAATGCTTGTTCTTTTTTTCTGTATACTATCAATAAACCAATTAAACTTAATAATAAAAGTATCCAAGGAAAAGAACCTGCTCCCATTTGATTTAACATTAATCCACCTACAAATCCACCACCAGCTACGGAAAGATTGAATATCGTTACAAAAATAGATTGTGCAACATCTGCACCTTCTCCGGTAGCATCTGCCATGGCTGTTTGCAATAACGTTGGTGCTCCGCCAAAAGTTAGTCCCCAAGCAGCTATGGAAAGAAAAATGAGCAGTGTCATCTCATTTGCGATTCCTAACACCAAGGAACTAATTGCAAAAGCTCCCAGACTAATTATTGTCATCAAGCGTAAATGATGATCAATATATATACCAATGATCCAAATGCCTACTATCGACGTAATTCCAAAAGTAAATAAAGCAAAACCTACATGATTGGCAAGTCCGACATGAGTCATGTATGGAGCAATATAGGTGTAGAGAATATTATGACCCAAGATCCATACCAATACAACACACAGTATTGGACGTACACCAGGCAATCTGAGGATCTCATAAATAGATTGACGCTGTCCGGTAGTTTGTCCAGGATAATCTGGTACTTTCTTGTATATCCATATCATTAACAGAAGTGTCCCCCCGCTGATAATTAAAAAGATGGCTTGCCATTCCAGATACATCCCCAACCAAGTTCCAATTGGTACACCCAGTGACAATGCAATCGGCTGTCCTGTTCCTGCGATGGCTAGTGCACGACCTTGTAAAGGCGGTGCTACCATACGACGCGCATATCCTGCTACCAGCCCCCAGAGCAGTCCAGTAGCCATTCCTGCAATAAAACGTAATATCAAGGTAAGCACATAATACGGTGAAAGTGCTGTTAATGTATTGGCAAAAAACAAAATACATAGTGCCATTAACAACACTTTTTTCCGGTACCATCTTTGTGTTAATGCAACAAGTGGGATAGCTGCTACAACCGATCCAATTGCAAAAAGTGTAACAAACTGACCTGCCAATGCCTCTGAAATATCAAGCCCTTGACTGATTTGCGGAAGTAAGCCGGCAGGTATCGTTTCTGTCATAATGGCAAGAAAACTGGCAACTGATAGTGCGATGAGATTCCATATTGGGAGTTTTTCGGTGTGTAATGCATCTTGATTGTCTAGTCTAATCGATTTATTCACCTTTTTTCCCCGCTAATCCGGAAGCTGCTATATCTTTGTCACCATGTCCTTTATCAACCGCACGTTGAAACCTTTGTAATCCGGCACGTGTAATATCTACTTGTAATGCTTCTTTTTCCATAGCCGTTACCACTAATTGAGCATCTTTTACTGCATTTGTAACTGAAAAACTGGTTGTATAATCATCCGTCAATATGGCATTTGCTTTTTGCTGAAAATAAGCATTATCCATCGGTCCACCTGTTACCACATCTACAACCAACGCCGGATCAACACCCAATTCTTTTGCGATAGTTAAGCTCTCGGCAACACCATGTGTCAAAGCGAAAACCCAGCTGTTTAATGCTAATTTCAAACGACTGCTAGTTCCAGGTTTTTCAGAAACCCATACCGTGCGTTTTCCAATGGCTTCAAAGATTGGTTCCATCCTCTTTCTATATTGAGTTGGACCAGAAGCCAAAATAATAAGCTGTCCTTGTTCTGCTGGCTGTTTTGTTCCTTGCACAGGAGCATCATAAAAGATTAACTCATGTTGATTGGCAAAGGACGCTAATTCATCAATGTTCGTTCCAACCGTACTCATCTGAATCCAGACTGTCCCTTTTGATAAACTTTCCTTTACAGATTGCATTACTTCTAATACCACGGGACCATCTTTCAAAAGACTTATAATGACGTCTGTGCCTTGTACTGCTTCTAGCGGTGTATCAAATACTGTAACTCCAACAGATTGAAGCTTTTCTGCTTTCGAACGTGTCCGATTCCAAGCACGCACTTCAAACTTATGTTTTTGTAAATTTGCAGCCACAGGAGCACCTATAATTCCTGTACCAAGTACAGTGATTGTTTTTACTTCTGATTTTATACCATTAATATGAACCATTTATATACCTCCCGTAAATAAACTATTATCAAAATACAATCCTTGGTACTGCTCAAGCCCTTTTCAATTAAGCATCTATCCCCCCTAATCAGTCTGTTAATCCTCATTATGATAGAAGTTTTGACTTTGTGTTCTAAAAAATAATGCATTTGTATCGATACGAATGCATCAGACTGCAGATAAACTCGAGAAAATTTGAGAGTTTATCTATAGTCTTTGTATGAAGTAAAGCTGTTAATTTCCACTATGGGCGAATGCTTTCCGTAGGCGGGATTAAGCTACTTCCCTCCACCTTTTTTTGCATAACAGTTACTGCGACTCTCGTAGTCGCATAATAAATTTTTCAAAACCATACGATGATACACCGCGCTGAATATCCTCATAAATACTTCCTTCCAAAACATTGAGTTTTTTCTTATTTTCATCAAATTCTTGAATGGCATTTTTATGTTGCATTAGAGCAATCCGGTTTCTTCTTAGCGTTCACCAAAATAACGCCTAAAATAATTACCACCGCACCGATAACATGGTAATAATGGAACGACTCGCTTAAAAACAATACGCCAGAAAGTATTGTAATCAAAGTAGTAACATTGTTAAACACACTCACTTGAATAACCGGTAATTGGGATACGGCGTAAATAGACAATAATGACGTACCGAGTGTAGATAGAACTCCTAAAAATAAAATTGATAACAAATAAGGAATCTCCTTTACGGAATCCACATATTCATTGACAGATCCACCGTTTATAAAGTACATGGCATTAAAGAATAGAAAGCCACTGAACATGATATATATCGTAATTTGGATTGGAGCCACTGTTTTTGTTGCGCTTCTAGACATCACTTGCCAAATGGCCATTGCCAAAATAGATAATATAATCAACAGATTACCGATTAGATGAAATTCATATCCTCCCGAGTTATTCATCAGCTGTAAAAAAACGACTCCTGCAATGCTCAAAGAGATTCCTATTCCTTGTATTCTTTGAATCTGTTCTTTCAAAAATAATCGTGCCAATAGAACCGTTATGGCAGGAGCAATAGCTTGGATGATTCCTGCTTCTGTAACAGTTGTCTGATTAAGTCCAAGTATCTGGCTGCTAAAAAACAGAATCGGATAAATCAGCGAAATAACCAACACCAACATAACTTCCTTCCGATTTAACCTTAAGTTAATCGGTCTTATGGCTAGTAATAGAAGCAATCCTAAAAAGGCAAATGTAAATCGTTGCGCTAATATTAGTAATTGTCCTTCATATGTTAAGGCAATTTTGATAAACATAAAGGAAAATCCAATAATAATGGAAAAAACAACGGCTGCCACTAATGCACTATTTTTTCTCATGATTTCCTCCCTCCTTCTTTTTTAGAATAAAGGAAGAATGCTGTATACATTGAATTTCTTTTTATCTCTGTATCGATACAGACAAGGCATATTGAAGCATAGCTAGAATAAATTCATGGTAATCTATTGTTATGGGAGGGATAGCATGCGGAAACATCAACTGATTGCAAATAGCATACTGCAAGATATTGAGCAGGGAAAATATAATGAGCGTCTCCCATCTGTAAGGGAAATGATGGATACTTTTGGCGTGAGTCAAGTCACGATTACAAAGGCACTGCAACATTTGGTTGGAATGAATAGAATATATGCTAAGCCAAATGTAGGCTATTTTATTATTTCAAAAAAAGGAAAAGCTGCTTCTTTTAATGGAATATACGACTTTTCCACTGCCTCTACTTCCTGGACGGACTTTCCATTGGACAGTTATTCGCAATGTTTGGAAACAGCTATTCAAAATGGAAAATCAGAATTATTCACCTATGGAGCAACAACCGGTAATGAGGAACTGAAAAGCTTATTTCAAAAATTATTAGCAGAAGATCAGATTTTCTCTAAAAAAGAACAAATCATGATAACAAGCGGTACACAGCAAGCTTTGCATATTCTGGCTTTAATGATGATGACCAAGAAAGAATCCATTCTAATAGAGCAGCCAACCTATCATCAAATCATAAATCTGATTGAACGTCTTCATTTGGATTATTTCACCTGCTACCGAGATTTTGACAAGATAGATTTAAAACAATTAGAAGAAATGATTAAAATCAAGCGTCCCAACTATGTCTATTTAATGCCACGGCTTCATAATCCACTTGGTACTACCATGGATGAACAGGAAAAATGGATGCTTTTAGATTATGCGAAAAAGTACCATTTTTATATAATAGAAGATGATTATTTGGGTGATTTTGAAGGAAGCAATAGCTACAAAACACTTTATGAAATGGATACGAATCAGTGCGTAATTTATTTAAAGAGCTTTTCTAAAATTATGTTTCCTGGTCAGAGGTTAGGTATCACTGTTCTGCCCGAGGACATGATTGAGACCTTTCAAAGCTTTAAAGAGGTTATTGATATCCATACGAATTCTTTAAGTCAAGTTATTATGCAGACGTTTATGGAAAGTGGGTTATATGCACACCATAAGAATAAAATCGTGTTCAGACATCAACAGAAAGCAAACACTCTGCGTGAGGTACTAAGAACTTACTTTTCTGATTATCAATTTAATGATAATCATCAAATGCATACGGTAATCAAGCTACCGAAACAAATAAATATGAATAAACTTCACGAAGAATTAGCCAAACGACAAGTATTAGTAGATGATTACAAAAAAAATTATATAGCTGGATATAAACATAATCATAAATTTCTTAAGCTGAACACAACTAGTATCCCAGAAAATAAAATTGGCGAAGGGATTCATTTAATTCAGGAAGCTATAGAAACAAGTAAATTACCTTGATATTTCATTATTTTGCACCGTTACAAAGTCATTTTCATGTTCACTATCAGCGTTACATGCTATGCCATACTCATGGTTCAACAGCGAATACCCGCTACGTCGTTCCCCGCGATACACAAAAAAAGCATTTGGAATGTCATCGTTCCAAATGCTTTGATTTTATCATTTTTACATAAATTCTTTCACTAATTCATTAAAATCATTTTCGCTCATTTTAATATCAATATCTGTTAATGGTAGCTCTGAATAGCCTGGTACTTTTTCTTGATATGAGGCTGTTTCAGTATCTTGATAAATAATACCTGTTACTAAACCTTCATGCTCCATCACTGTACGCATTGCCATACCACGGTCAGAATTGTCATAGCCCTCAATATCAGCAAGCTTCGTTAAGTTTTCTTTAAACCAATCGTACGTGTTCACTTTGTTATACGTAACACAAGGTGAGAATACGTTGATGAATGAGAAGCCTTTATGATTAATGCCTGCTTCAATTAAAGCTGTTAACTCTTTAATATCCGTTGAGAAACCTTGTGCGACAAATGTAGCTCCGCTTGTTAAAGCTACTTCTAACGGTTTTAATGAAGGCTCAATCGCACCACCTGGCGTAGATTTTGTAATAAATCCTGCAGCGGAACGTGGAGATGTTTGCCCCTTTGTTAAACCATAAATTTGGTTATCCATAACAACGTATGTGATGTCAATATTACGACGGATAGCATGAATGGTATGACCCATACCAATCGCAAAGCCATCCCCGTCACCACCAGAAGCAATAACGTTTAAATCACGGTTAGCCATTTTTAAGCCTTGTGCAATTGGTAATGCACGACCATGAATACCGTGGAAGCCGTAAGAATTAATGTAGCCTGAAATACGACCAGAACAGCCAATCCCAGAGATAACCGCTAATTCGTTTGGTTCAATACCAACGTTTGCCGCGGCGCGCTGAATCGCTGCTTGAACAGAGAAGTCACCACAGCCTGGGCACCAGTTTGGTTTCACTGTATTACGAAAATCCTTAAATGTTGCCATTAGCGAGTCAACTCCTTCACACGATTTTTTAATTCACCTGGCAAGAATGGTGTACCATCATATTTTGTAATAGTCTCGATTTTATCGTGACCACCAACATTCATCTTCATAATATTTGCTAATTGACCTGTGTAGTTATTTTCTACAACGATTACTTTTTTCGCTTTTGCTACAAGTGGTGCCACCTCAGCAGATGGGAATGGGTGAATTAAACGAATATGTGCATGGTTCACCTTCATACCTTGAGCATTTAAGCGTTCTTGTACTTCTTCAATAGCTCCACGTGTTGAGTTAAAGCCCACTAATAAAATATCGGCTTCTTCGTGTGGCGCATTTGCATATACTGGATTATCAAATTTCAATGCCGCTAGCTTACGGAAACGTTTATCCATTTGTACTTGACGGTTACCAGATGCTTCAGATGGTTTACCTGTTTCATCATGCTCAACCCCTGTTACATGGTGAATACCATTCATCGTACCAGGTAGCACACGCGGTGAAATACCATCTTCCGTATCTTCATAACGTTTGAAGTATGCTTTATCGGCTGCTTCTTCAATGTCGCCTGTAACAATTTTACCGCGACGAATTTCAATTTTATTGTAATCGAATGGCTCTACAGATTGTTTACCTAGAGATAATTGCAAATCAGTCATTAAAATAACTGGTAATTGTAATTCCTCTGCAATGTTAAATGCTTGGATTGTGTCAAAGAATGCTTCTTCCATTGTAGATGGTGCAATTACTACTTTTGGAATTTCACCATGCGTACCATATAACATCGCCATTAAATCTGATTGCTCTTGTTTTGTTGGTAATCCTGTTGATGGACCACCACGTTGTGTATCAACAACAACTAGTGGCTGCTCTGTCATACCTGAAAGACCAAGTGCTTCCATCATTAATGAAAGACCAGGGCCAGCAGAAGCTGTAAAGGCACGAACACCACCAAAGTTTGCCCCAATTGCCATTGTCGCTGCAGCAATTTCGTCTTCTGTTTGAATAACCGCACCACCGAATTTCGGTAATTTTTTAATAAGGTATTCCATAATCTCAGAAGCTGGTGTAATTGGGTAGGCTGCCATAAAGCGTGTCCCAGCTGCAAGTGCACCAAGTGCTACTGCATCGTTTCCGATCATGAACATACGGCGTTTACCGTCTGCTGGTGCTAAAGCCCAGTTACCTACACGATCGCCTAACAGCTCATTCATTAATTCATGACCGCGTGCAATGGCCTCCATATTTTTCTGAACAACTTCTTCACCTTTTTTGCCAAAAATATCATCTACAACATTTTGGAACACTTCGTCCTCTAGATTTAGCAAAGAAGCTGTTGCTCCGATCGCCACCATATTTTTCATCAACGAAGTACCAAGCTCTGCCGCTACCTCTGTAAAAGGTACTACAAATAATGGCGCTTTTGAATCTTCTGGCTTCACTGGAGTAAATTTTGAATCCGCTAAAATAATGCCTGTTTCTGTTAATTCTTTATAATTGACGTCGATTGTTTCTTGGTCGAACGCTACTAAAATATCTAAATCATCCGCAATTGAACGTACTTCTGTTGGACGAACTGTAATTTTATTATTCGTATGGCCACCTTTAATTCGAGAAGAGAAATGACGATAACCGTATAGGAAGTAACCTAAACGATTCATTGCCGTTGAGAAAATTTCGCCTGTACTTTCAATCCCTTCACCCTGTTGCCCACCGACTTTCCATGAAAGCTGATGTAACATGTCAACAACTCCTTAGATCCAATGTATATACTATTATTTTTCCTTCATAAGTTTAACACGAAGAAACGGTCTGCACTATTGTTATTCCTCGATTTAAAAGAAATTCAGACCTTTGACTGAAAATGGCGTTCATAAAGTTGTAAATTTCAAATCAACTAATTTTAAAAAATTAATTTGCGGATTTCAAGTGACATTTAACATATTAGTATGTAGAGCATGAAGGATCCTCTTCCTCAAATCCTGATTGTCTATATAAACGAAAAAAATGCCTTGCAGCTTATTATGTGCAAGGCATTTTACTTCATTACTTTTTTATCGAATACGTTTTTCCACAAGAAGCTTTAAGGCTGTACGTTCCTCACCAGCAATTAAAATATCGGCAAACGCCGGTGCGCAAATTAAATCCGTGCCACTTGGCGCTACAAATCCGCGTGCAATGGCCACTGCTTTCACGGCTTGGTTAAGTGCACCAGCCCCAACTGCCTGCATTTCTGCTTGCCCTTTTTCTCTGATTACCGCGACTAATGCACCTGCAACTGAATTTGGATTAGAGCGTGATGATACTTTTAATGAATCCACAATTATTCCTCCCCGTTTCGCGAATAGTGTTTACGCTCAACAACTCATGTCCCCCTTTTTTTGGACCTCAAGTTATTGTCGATAGGTCATTTTATGCTCGGTAAGAAGAAAATAGACTATATTCATTTCTTATATATCAAAACAATCTAAAAAGACTGATAATTACCGAGAGAAAATTACTTTGTCATTGAAATAAAGGCGCCATAATAAATAACTTAGGGCTCCTTAGCAAAACGTAAAATGATTTCCGTTCCAGGCTACTCGCTTTCCTGTGGCGAGCGTCGAGTAGCCTTCCACTGCAATCAACAATAGTGTAGAACTTTTATAAAATTTGAGTATTTTAAAAGTGAACCTTAATGGTTACTCTCTTCAGAATAGAAACTTAAAACGGTTAAGGTGATTGTATATATGTCGTTGCTGTCGCTTCGCTTTCACACAAATAACGCATCTTGTTGACGCTTGATTTTATCCCTATAAATTAGATTAACATGCCAGAAAATACATGCTAAATGAAGAGGGTGATTGTAGCGGAGACTGGGCGACTCCTTGGGGATTAGCGATAGGGGAACAAAGGCTAAAACCATCACGTCCTGTGATAACGCCTTCGTGACCAACATCGGTGCTGCTGCCGCTACGTTAACACTACGCTTTCGCGCAAAAAACATCTGTTGGCCCGAGACCCTGGAGCGAGCGCATAGGGGAACGAAGGCTAAAGTCATCACGTCCTGTGATAACGCCTTCGTGACCAACATCCTGTTGCCCCAAGCGGCTCATCGGACGCCCCCAGGAAGCTCTGCTCTGCGCGAAAGCGAAGCGACAGCTACAAATGTTTTCTGTAGCGAAAGCAAAGCGACAGCTACAAAGCGCCCAGTAGGAGCGGAAATCAACCCCTCGTTTTGCCGAAGAGTCATATTTTATTATGAGGCTTTAATTTTATTGAATTAACAAATTTTCAAAACAAAAAACTATTGTGCATTTTTTACATACACAATAGTTTCTCTTCTTATGCTTGGAACGGATAATCTTCGTTTATATAAACTCGCTCACAATGTAGGGCTTTTCCTGTTTTATCATCAATCTCTACAAAGAAACCACTTAACACATCGCGTCCTTTTTTAGGCACTTCAAAACGAGATGGCATGTTTGTTTGGAATTTATAAATGACACTTTCCTTCGTCATCCCTAAAATTTCATCGTATGGACCTGTCATCCCAACGTCCGTAATATAGGCTGTTCCATTTGGATAAATACGTGCATCGGCTGTTTGCACATGTGTATGTGTACCAACGACTGCCGAGGCCTTTCCATCTAAGTGCCATCCAAGGGCAATTTTTTCACTTGTCGCTTCTGCATGAAAATCCACGAATACAAGCGGTGACGTTTTATGTGCTTCTTCGATTAATTTCTCAGCCATTGCAAATGGATCCTCATGAGGAGGTAAAAATACTCGTCCATGTAAATTAATAACAGATAGTGTTACACCGTTTTTTGAAATTTGCACCATTCCTTTACCTGGTGCCTCATTTGAAAAGTTCGCCGGGCGTATTAAATACTCTGCATCATCAATAAAATCAAAAATATCTTTATTATCCCAAGTATGATTGCCCATTGTGATAATATCTACACCCATTTGCAATAGATCATTATAAATATTTCGTGTAATGCCGCGACCTGCCGCTGCGTTTTCACCATTGGCAATAACAACGTCTGTGTTATATTTTCGCTTTAAGCGTGGTAAATATTTTTCCACTGCATCGCGGCCAATCGAACCGACGATATCTCCAATAAATAGTACTTTCATTTGACAAGACCACTCTTTCTTTAATTAGCACCTTTTAGTTTACCATCTACTCCTAGTAAATCGCAAAATAAAACGCAAACCTCTTTGATTTTGCGTTTTGTACAGGTTGAATTCATTATGACTGTAACGATACAAGGGCATGATATTTTAATAATTTACGAACATACTCAAAATTGAGAGCAAGTAAGTGAAATTTTAGTCATTTCATAAAAAGCCGTTTTTTTATTTTATTAATCGCCTTCAAACCGATTACAACATCTTTTCATCTACTAATTTGGGGTGATTTCAGATGAATAGGTTAAAGTCATTTCAACATATTTTGATATTCCCCATTAATAATTTGCTCCCACCATTCTTTGTTTTCCATGTACCATTGAATCGTTTGAGCAATTCCAGTTTCAAAAGTATATATCGGATGCCAACCTAATTGTTCTAATTTTGTTGCATCAATTGCATATCGCTTATCATGGCCTAAACGGTCTGCTACAAACTCTATTAATGCTTCTGATTTCCCTAATGTACGAATTATGGTTTTAACTACTTCTAAATTCGTACGTTCATTATGTCCACCAACATTATATACTTCTCCATTTACACCTTCATGTAAAACTAAATCAATGGCAGCACAATGATCAAATACGTGTAACCAATCACGAATGTTTTGACCATCACCATATATAGGTATCTTTTCTTCATTTAATACACGCGAAATCGTTAAAGGAATTAATTTTTCCGGGAAGTGATAAGGCCCATAATTGTTAGAACATCGTGTAATATTAATAGGCACTCCATAAGTATGGTGATACGCTTGGACTAAGAAATCAGAAGAAGCTTTACTTGCACTATATGGACTATTTGGTTGTAACGGTGTTTCTTCAGTGAAAAAAGTTGTTGGATCAAAATCCAATTCACCGTATACTTCATCTGTAGAGACATGAACAAATTTGGTAATTCCTACTTGCCTTGCAGCATCTAATAACACCTGTGTTCCTAGCACATTTGTAGAAACAAAAACCGCTGGATCTGTGATGGATCGATCCACATGACTTTCTGCAGCAAAATGCACAACATAATCAAACTTTTCTTTCTCAAATAAAGAAAAAATCACATCATAGTCTACAATATCTGCTTTCACAAAATGATAATTCCCCATTTTTTCTATATCACGGTGTTTAGTTAAATCACCTGCATATGTTAATACGTCTACATTATAAATTGCATACTCAGGGTACTTTTTAACCATGTATTGAACAAAGTTTCCACCAATAAACCCAGCTCCACCAGTAATCAGAATTTTTTTCTTTGTCATTTGTCTCACCCCTATTAAACTTGTTCGACTGAAATAAAAAAACTCTACATTGTCACATGAGAGTTGTTTAATGAATGAGAAACTTCAACTAAGTATTTACCGTATTCTGTCTTCATTAGAGGCTCGGCAAGATCTAATAACTGCTTCTTTGTTATATATCCTCTTCTGAATGCTATTTCTTCAATGCAAGCAATATATAGCCCTTGCCTTTTTTGGATAGCCTCTACAAAGTTTGACGCCTCAAGCAATGACTCATGAGTTCCTGTATCTAACCACGCCAAGCCTCTACCTGTAAGCTCTACTTTTAGTTCGCCTCTTTGCAAATACTCATCTATAATAGAAGTAATCTCCACTTCGCCTCGTGCTGAAGGTTTTACGTTTTTTGCGATATCTACTACTTTATTATCAAAAAAGTACAAACCTGGAACTGCGTATGAAGATTTAGGGTATTCCGGCTTCTCTTCTATAGAGATAGCATTCATCTGCTCATCTACCTCTACTACACCATAGGCCCTTGGATCATTTACATAACAGCCAAAAATAATGCCCCCGGTCGATAAAGACGCTGCAGCTTGTAAACGATTGCTCAAATTAGAACCATAGAAAATATTATCACCTAATACTAATGCGACTGGTGATTTACCGATAAACGCCTCTCCAATTATAAAGGCTTCTGCAAGGCCATTAGGATTTTCTTGTACAGCGTATTCAAAGTTCATCCCTAAGTTACAGCCATTTCCTAAAAGTTCTTTGAATCCTCCGATATCTCTAGAAGTAGAAATTATTAGTATTTCTTTTATGCCCGCAAGCATTAAGACGGATAGCGGATAATAAATCATCGGTTTATCGTAAATAGGTAGCATTTGTTTAGAAACAGATTTCGTCAGGGGATAAAGTCGAGTACCTGAACCTCCAGCTAAAATAATTCCTTTCATCTGATATTCACCTCTTGTCACTGTTTAAATACACTCAAATGAAATATCCTAGATTACTTTTTTCAAATCTCATCATAATCAGCTAACATCTTGTGAATCTCTTCTATACTGTTGAACATCATAACATCTATTATGGATAATCCTGGTATAAAATTAAAATGAAATTGTTTATATTGCTGCAATTTGTTATTAATAAATTTCAATTCAATATTACTATCTTTATATTTTTGTTTATTAAAAAAAGATACTCCCCCTGGGGGATTAATGTATTCCGTAGCGTTTAAAGCTTTTGAAATATTTAATGCCCATTCGTCAGCACTATTTACATCTTCAACTTTAATATTCATCTCAGAAAATACTACAATTTCACAATTTAACCCAAGATAATTACTTATTTCAAGCAAAATATTTTTATTGACATCCACTAACTTTTTAGTATCTTCATATAAAATACTTTTCACTAAGCTAATTGTTTCATTGTAAAAGGGAGCTTTTTTATAGACCAATAATTGATTAAACAATGCTGTTTTCCAGTCTTCTTCATTGTTAATTACAATTTGATTGATTAAAGTATTTAAAGGAGCCTTTTTCACTGGTAATTTTATATAGGTGCTGCCACCTTTAAAAGTAATAATTTTATTTCTCTTCATCCAGCTCTTCCTTTGAAATTGCACGGTATCAAGAATAACAAACATATCTGCAGCCTGTAACAAAGAAAAATAACCGATATAAGGGAAAAAATATGGTTGCATAATAGCTACTCTCATTATTTTACCTACCCCATTTGTTACGTTGATTTAAATTTCTTTTTCACCTTCTAATAGACAAAAATATTTTTCAACAAATCTAAACTTAATAATAATGCTTCTACTTCCGTACTTATTTCCATGTAAATATAACCGAGTCCACATAATACAAAAAAAAGATTGCCTCTTTTATATACTTTGCCTAATTCATACCAGTATTTAACATCCTGTTTTACATAATTCAATATACGCCATTTAGAAACTTTCCCTTGAATCTCAGAAAAATCAAAAACATTGCACCAATTTTGCGTCCCTCTTAACAAGTGCCAAATTCTCTCTATTTCCCATTCCTTCCAATTTATGATTTCTTTATATTCATCAGGCTGAATTCGCCTAGCTCGAACAGTCGGACTTTCGAAAGGTTGCTTAATATTCGGTGCACAATCATTCTCAATGTTGATAATTGCCTTTATTAGTAATTTCGCCCCGATGTTGGAGCTCAAAAATACCAATTCTTCCTCTGTAGATCCAATTGGCAATTCAAAACTTTCTTGATAGATAATATTCCCTGTATCCTCGCCTTCGTCAATATAATGAACGGTTGCACCGGGATTTAAATCATAGTTATAAAAAGTCCAAAAAATCGGATGAGACCCTCTGTATTTAGGCAGTAATGATAAGTGTAAATTAATACATCCTTTTTTTGGAATACTCAAGATATTCCCTTTTAACAATTCAGACATTCCGTAGATAACTATCAAATCGGGCTCAAGTTCCTTAACCCAATTTTCGAAACAATCATTACAGCCTTTGTTCATAAAATAATAAGGTAACCCTTTTTCTAAACAAAAATTTTGTAATTCCTCGTTTTGCTTATTCACGTCTCTTTGTTTTGATTCAACTACTCCGATAATATTAATCGCAGAGTCATATAACGTATTAATTACGTTACTAACGCCCATAGTAATAAAAATGACTTTCATACTTGTAATAGACATTTAAGTTCAACTCCATTATTAAGCTAGTTTACATATATACATCTAAACTATCAAAATAAACTTGCATTTCTAACATATCCTTAATTTTATTTATATCATTAAACATCATGACATCAATAATTGAGAGACCCGGAATAAAATGTTTATCAAATTGTTTGTATGGGGATAGGCTGGGCTTAATAAAATGTATACTTATACCATTGTCTCTGTATTTTTCTTGATTATAAAAATCTTTACCACCAATAGCATTAATATAGGTGGTAGCATTTAATGCTTTAGACACTTTAATGCCCCATTCGTCTGCCGAATTGGCCGATTCAATAGCAGGAAATTTTTTTGACAATATTGTTATATCTGTTTTTATGCATAATAGGGAGCAAATTTTGCGAAGGAGTATTGTATTAAATTCACTTAAATTATTATGACTACTATTAGATAAACAGTCATTTAAGAAATCTACAACATAGTTAAAATAAGGAGCTTGTTTATAATATATTAATTGGTTAAAAAGCTTTCCTTGCCAATTAATATTATTGTTTATTAAAATATCTTTAATTTTCGTTTCTCTTGGAGATTTACTTATAGGAACATTGATAAAAACACTTTCTTTATGCTCGTTCAAAATTCTATTTCTAGATATCCAGCTTCTTCTAACATATTGTGCATTATCAAAAATAACGAATTCATCTACAGCATTTATCAATTGAAAATATCCTAAATACGGAAAAAAATAGGGCTGCATTAAAGCTACTCTCACTCAAATCCCCCCTATGATTTAATAATAGTTACAATTTTATCAATATCATCTAGATATAAATCAGCGTACAGTGGTAAAGTTAGGACTCTTTCTGCTATAAATTTTGCAACCGGCGTTTCTCCGGTTTTAAATCTATTTTTATAGCATTCAAAACTATTTGTTAAGGGGTAAAAATACTTTCTAGTTAAAATATTATTTTTTTTTAATTTTTCATGAACTTCATCACGTGAAAGTGTGAACCCATCAAATAATACAGGAAAGTATGCATAATTACTTTTCACACACTCTGGATGAAGCGACAGTTGGATTCCTTTAACTCCACTAAGTTGTTCGACATATCTATTATAGACTTTTTTTCTCTTTTTAATTTCTTGATCTACACTTCGAAGATTGCAAAGGCCCATAGCTGCCTGAAATTCATTCATTTTTGCATTACCACCAATATACTCTATAGTTTCTGGCCCAGTAATACCAAAGTTTTTATGTGCATTTATTACATCTTTGAAACTAGGGTCCTTAAAAGTTAATGCTCCACCCTCAATCGTATTAAAGACTTTTGTAGCATGGAAACTGAACATGGATACATCACCATAGTTTGCGATTCCTTCATCATTGACTGTAATACCAAAAGCATGTGCGGCATCATAAATTACTTTAAGATTATACTTTTTTGCTATTCTATTAATTTCAGTAACATCACAAATATTACCATAAACATGGACAGGAATTATCGCCGACGTTTTTTCTGTTATCAAACGCTCGAGGTTGTCAGTTTGGATCGTATAGTTATCCGGATCAATATCACAGAAGACAGGTGTTAATCCATTTCTAACAATCGCATGCGTTGTGGATGCAAAGGTAAAAGGTGTTGTAATCACTTCACCGGTTAAATTGAAAGCTGAGATGGCATATTCTAACGCAAGATGCCCATTCGAAAATAGCGAAACATTAGGCGTTTTTAAATACTGTTCCAATCCCGCTTCTAGTTGTTGATGTTTTACACCCATGTTAGTCAGGTATCGACTATCCCATATACCTCTAATTTCTTCAGAAAACTCCTCAAAGTCAGGCATTGAAGATTGTGTTACTTGAATAGGTTTCATCGTTTCCCCCATTTTACTTCACTAATTTTTCACTACTGAATCTTTTACAATGATCTTCATCCAATTTTCCATATTGTCCATCTTCTCTAACATTTCATCCATTGAAGAAAATTTCAGTACCATAGTTCCCAGCTTAGCGTTGGACCCAGTATAAATCATATTCAACTATATTATTTTTCTTAAATTCAATTTCAAGCTCTTTAAATGTTCCTCTATTCTAACTATTTATCAAATAGGATGACTATTAGCCATGTGGTTCAACTATTTTTAGAACACGATAATCTTCACCTAATGCTGGTTTAATGACAGTTTCCATCATATCAATACATGTGGAATCAAATGACTACCGTTTCTTGTCCCCATGGCCAAAATACAAGCTGATCATCAACAGAAAAGCCTCTCCCTCTACTTGATAACCATAATTTTCAATATACTTCTATAATAAAACGTTTGCCATTGAGAAAATTTTAGGGCATTCTCTACTTTGGTGTACGTAAGAACCACTCAATCTATTGACTCCTTTAAAGTAAAATCTTTTCCTTTTCTATTTCTCCACATCTCATTCATAGTTAATAACAGGTAAGTAAAACATTCTAGTTTAAATATCTTTGCTAACCCAACATATACAACTATTCCTACAACTATTTGCACACTAATTGTTACCGTATCCGTTATCCCTATCCATTTTATGTTATATACTACAAAGCCCATTACTAACGATAAAAGTAAAGATGGCATTATATCCTTCCACTGCTCTTGAAAGCTATAGTTTAGTAATTTCAAATTTGGGTATGCATTAACAAATGTAGAAAATACCCCACTTACAAATAACCCGAATGTTATCATATATATACCAAACGGTAAACTAATTCCCAAAATGGTAAGTCCAATAAGCTTTTTCACAATTTCTAACTTCAAAAAAATATCACTACGACCTAGAGCATTAATGGCTTGCAAATTTGCTGTATGTATAGGCCATAATGCATACACAGCACAAAAAATTTGTATAAATGGAACAGTAGATAACCATTTTTCTGTTAACAAAATCTTTACTAACGGTTCAGCGATAACAGCTAGCCCTATCATCATCGGAAATACAATAAATGTACTCGTGACAATTGACCTACGAACCATTTCCTTTACTTTTTGTCTATCTTCTTGATGAGATGACAAAGCAGGAAGCATGACTGATTGTATAGATCCATTTATATTACTTACAATGAAACTGGGAAACTGCTCCCCTCTACTATAAAAACCCAATAATCTTGGACTATATATTTTACCAATTATGATTCCGCTAATATTTGTATATATAACATCAATCAAAGATGATAACAATATCTTCCACCCGAATGAAAATAAGTCTCTTAATCTTTTAAATGAAAAGAGCATTCTTGGTTTCCATTTTACGGTGAACCATAAAATTAACGTAATTAAAAACTGGTTCGTTAATTGCTGTACGATCAATGCCCATACACCGAAATTATGATACGCCAATGTTATACCAACAATTCCTGATACTAAGACTGCTCCTACACTACTAAAGAATTGTTTTTTAAATTGCATATTTCGAGCAATAACAGCATTCTGTATTGAATTAATGGCACCCAAAAACAAAGTTAACGCAAGAATTCTTAAAATAGTTACTAGCTGTGTTTCTTCAAAGAATATAGCTATAGCAGGCGCAGAAAAGAAAAGCATTACATATAAAATACTAGCAACAAATAGGTTTAAGTAAAAAACAGAGGAAAAATCAACTTCGTCAACATTTTTCTTTTGTATTAACGCAGTATTAAATCCACATTGAACTATTACGCTAGCTATCATAATAAAAATAGTTACTAGTACAATTAAACCGAAATCTTTGGGTAGTAGCATGCGAGCTAGTACAATCAAAACAACAAATTGAATCCCTTTAGCCCCCATGATTTCCATCACTTTCCACAACAGAGATGAGATAATTTCAGCTTTTGTTATTTCATTGCGCAACCAACCATCTCCCCTTCCAAAGACTAAACCTACTATTTTGTAAACAAGTTACCGAAAGATAAATTTTATTTTTTTTCCGTAGTTAAAAAAAGAAGGGAAATAAATTGAAATATAACCTTTAATTTTATCAGGACCATTCAGAAGATTTAGATACCTATTAAATTTTTTATCTTTGAGTCCTTTATAATCCCCCATTAAGCGTAGCCGCTGAATTTCCCAAGTTAGTTTTGAAAGTTCGATTTCTCTTTCATGCCTTTTATTTGTATAATCATTAAAATCTTTTAGCATTGTAATGAATCTATTACATCGTTTCACTGCTTGTTCTTTACTTTCTTCTTTCCATTTTGTCGTTGCAGATCGAGGTACATTAAACCTATAAATACCCATAGCCTCGTTCATGTAGTATGCATATCCATAACTAGCCGCAAGTAACTTCAACGCGTTATCTCCCACTGGAGCATCAAAATACCAATCTGGTGGGTTATTTAAAATTCTTTTGGAATAGAGAATAGACATTGTTGGAATATATCCAAGTAGTTGTAATTCTCCAGCTAAATACTTTCGATTTTCATTCTTGAAGTAATTTTTATTTTCAGGTAACCATGGTATGATTAATCGATTTTTACCTTTACCTCTTTGGTCTTCTACATGACCGTTATGAAAACAAATAGTACATTCTGGATTTTGCTCCATATAATCAACTTGTTTTTGAAGCTTATTTTCATTTGTCCAATAATCATCGCCTTCACATAAAGCTATATATTTGCCTCTTGCTTTTTTTCTGATAATTTCACTTACATTAACACCTTTTGAATATTGATTTTCAATTTGATATATCGGTTTAATAATATCTGGAAATTCCATTTCATATTTTCTAATAATCTCCGGCGTTCTATCAGTCGACGCATCATCATGAATCAAAATTTCGTATTTAAAATTAGTCTTCTGCTTTAAGAAACTTTCAATTGCATCTGCAATATAATCTTCATGATTATATGTTAGGCAATTTATACTAACCAAAATTTCACCGGTCATTTAAATCCCCCATTTAATTGATTTAAATATTTTTAAAAAATCCATAAGAACAAAATTTTTCGGAGTTCAACTTTTTTGTATTTAGGCTGCTATTGTAGTTTTTACATGGTCATGATTTAATCAACAGATTGTTTATTGGCATAATAAACTACGGCAATAATGTCAAAGAACTTTAGCACGTTTACCAGTACGATAACGAATATTGCTTAATTGAGAAAATTTTTTGAGATACAGATTGCCGTGTTAAACACCTATACGATGTTTAAAGAGTGTCTTTTTATGCTAAAACAAAAAAACCGAAAATTCAGATTCTTCACACAACACTATTGATGCTCCAAAAAATTTTTATATCTATTTTTAAAGATATGCTCATTTTTATTAAATATATTCGTGTATGGTATTTGGAAAGAATCTGCATGATCTAATCCCGATAGTTGACCTAAAGTCTCTAACTCCTTTAATAAATAAATGAAACTCAAGAATAACAAACATCCAATATAGATTAATTTATTGATTTTATCTTTATACAAATAATAAAAATTGGTTAATAATATGATATTTAATAAGACCCCATAAAGAGATATCCTTGCTGCAGTAAGTTCGGAAAATTTAAGAAAAAAATATAAACAATAACTAATAATATAAATATTAATAACCCTTTTTGAGAATTCACTTTTCTGTGAAAATGCATCATAATAAAAAAAAGCAATTACTAAAAAAATAATCCTTATTATACTTTGAAAATCAAATATATTATTTATACTGTTAGTAAAAGTCGAATATGGTATTATTTTGTCGAGGATAGGCATCCATTGTAGATGGTTAATTAATAGTCCCATTGGTAAAATTGAAATAAAAATACTTGCTAGTACTAAAAAAATGAGGGTTCTTTTTTTAAAATCAATTCTAGCAATAAAATACAATGGAACTAATACAATTGCTGAAGTATGAATGAAGGATAATATAATAGTAGTTATAAACAATTTAATAGTCTTATTATTTTCTAAGCATTCAAGTAAATAATATACTCCTATTGCCAGTGTTAGACCCTGTCTTAATCCACTAAACGTCCAAACAAGATAATAAAAACAAAAATATATTAGAAGTGAAAGAGTTGGATTCTCACTATATTTTCTACATATTTTACCCATATAGTACAGATTAATGATAGCTATTACGGTTATATATTGTTGATATGAGATGCCAACACTCTTTAATAATGATCCAAAAAATCTAAATAAAATTTCTTGATTATCAACACCATACAAAAATTCTTGAGCGGGTGATTCATTCAATCTATTATATAAATATTCATATGCAAAGTAATCTGGACCAACACCATATCTAAAAACGGCCAACCCTGCTAAAATAGTTGCAAAGATCATATAAAGGATTTTGCTCTTGCCATTTAATAGTGAAAAAATAATTCCCAATAAATAAACTCCATAATACATCTAGGTTCACCTTCTTATAAAGAAAAAAGATTACGAAATTTATACTATTCTTTTGTAAATATCTACATAATCATTGAACCGATCTATTTTACTATATAATCGATTTGCCCTTTGTATACAAAAATTTGTGTAGGATGCTTTACCATTTTCATAAACTTCTTCAACAGCCTTATTTAAAGCACTAATACTTTCCTTTTCGACTACAATGCCACATTTATCACTAATATTTTCCGGACTCCCCCCTGTATCAAATGTAATTACAGGTGTTCCACAAGCTAAAGCTTCTAAATTTGTAGTTGGAAAATTATCTTCTAATGTTGGATTAATAAAAACATCGGCAGCAGAATATATTTCTGCCAGTTCTTGAGTATTATTAGTTCTTGTTATGCCAATTATTTTTTTAGGTAATTCCTTTTTTTGCTTCTCCGATAAGCCCACCAAAACTATTATTTCATTTTTTTCTAATAGCTTCGATAACTCCTTAAAGTAATCGAAACCTTTTTTTCTATTCCAATTATTTGCTACTCCTAATATTATAAATTTGCTCATAAGATTATACTTTTCTCTAAAAATGCTTTCTGTAGGTTTAAAAATATCTAAATTTATGCCATTATTAATTACTTCGACAGGATATTCTCCTAAATAAGACTCTTTTACTAAGGCAGATAACCATTTTGATGGCGTTACTATTGTTAAATCCTTCACACCTGTGAAAATATCTTTTTTATTCATATAGTTTTCTTTAGAATTATCAAAAATCAAACTTGTAGGATATACACTTTTTTGCGGGCATTTATCACAGCCGATTCTCCATTTTCCACAATCAATAAAATCAAAATGCGAACAATGTCCTGTAAAAGCCCAACAATCATGTAAGGTCCAAATAACACGTTTGTTCGCCATTTTTATATAATCAAATAACAATTCAATGTTGATATAATACCCATGAATGTTATGCAGATGAATCACATCTGGATTTATACTTTTAATATTGGTAATAAATTCTTCTGTAGCCTTTTTTGATCCGAAACCATGTTTATCATAAATTCTTGTTAATACAACATGTGCATAGTTATCCGTTTTAGTACCTATTCTAATTGCTGTATCACAGTTCTTTGGAAGATCTCTACCGTATGCAATATAACTTTCATGCCCCTGTTCCATTAATATTTGATGGATATCAGTTGCTATCCTTCCCGTGCTCCCTACTCCACAAACTGAATTAATTTGTAGTACTTTCATTAATTTTTTCCCCAAACTACACGATTTACATAATCCGTATACGACAAAATAATTCTAAGCACTTTATCTGACACATTTGGCATGCTATAATCTTCAACTCTTTTTAAGCTGTAATTCTCTTGTGTCTTTAAAATCTCTAATCCTTGTAAAACTCTCTCTTTCTTCAGCCCTACCATCATAACTGTAGCCTCTTCCATTGCTTCGGGTCTTTCATGCGCCTGTCTAATATTAAGTGCTCTAAATCCAAGAATAGAAGATTCCTCACTTATCGTTCCACTATCACTTAATACGGCCTTTGCTTCTATTTGAAGTTTGACATAGTCATTAAATCCCAAAGGCTTTACTATATTTACTAAAGGATTAAACTCTATCCCCTTCGCATGAATCATTTGTAAAGTTCTAGGATGTGTACTAACTATGACAGGCAACTCATACATTTCTGCAATCGCATTTAAGCTATCTACTAAATCTAAAAAATTTGTTTCTGAATTAATATTTTCCTCTCGGTGTGCTGATACTACAAAAAAATCTACTTCTTTAAGATTTAATCTTGCTACTATATCTGATTTTTCTATATCCGCTCTTCTTGAATTGAGTACTTCTAACATCGGACTCCCCGTCTTAATAATTCGATCTGCAGGTAGTCCTTCCTTTAATAAATATTCTCTTGCTATGTCACTATAAGTTAAGTTTATGTCTGAAATATGATCGACAATTTTTCTATTTGTTTCTTCCGGTACTCTTTGGTCAAAACATCTATTTCCCGCTTCCATATGAAATATAGGAATATGTCTTTTCCTTGCTGCAATTGCACATAAACAACTGTTTGTATCACCTAATACTAAAAGTGCATCTGGTTGAACTTCCTCTAATACCGGATCAATCTTGATAAGAATATTTCCTATTGTTTCAATAGCAGTTCCAGTTGCTGCATTTAAAAAATAATCCGGTGTCTTTAAATAGAACTCTCTAAAAAACACTTCATTTAACTCATAATCATAATTTTGACCAGTATGGACTAATACATGTTCGATAACATTTGATTTTTCTAATTTATTTATGACAGCAGATAGTCTAATAATTTCTGGACGAGTACCTACAACAGTCATTACTTTTAGCTTCTTCACCTTATACCTCCAAATAGATTGTATCTGGTTTTTCAGGATCAAATACTTCATTCACCCACATGATTGTTACCATATCTGTGTCGCCTAAATTTTCAATGCTGTGTGTATATCCCACTGGAACATCAACCACTTCCAATTTATCGCCACTAACAAAGTACTCCGCTACTTCATTCGAATTAATATTTCTAAATCGAATCACACCTTGACCACTTACAACTAAAAATTTCTCATTTTTTGAATGATGCCAGTGGTTACCTTTTGTTATACCTGGTTTTGAAATATTTACAGATATTTGGCCTCGATCAGGCGTCTTAATAAACTCTGTAAATGACCCTCTTAAATCTACATTCATCTTAAGATCATAGCTAAATTGATTTTCACTTAGGAAACTTAAAAATGTACTGTATAATTTTTTGGTAAACGTGTGGGACATATTAGGAATAGAGCGTTCTTCTCTACTTTTTTTGAATGAATAAATCAATTCTACAATTTCTCCTAGTGTCGTCTTATGGACAACAGGAATTTGGCAATAGCCGCCTTGGATTGCGTTCTCATTCCCATTCAAGGCTTCAAGCAATTCTTCCACAACATCATCAATGTAAACTAGCTCCATATCAAGACTAGGATCACTTACTTTTATAGGTAAATCATGTGCAATATTATGACAAAATGTTGCTATAGCACTGTTGTAATTTGGCCTACTCCATTTACCAAATACGTTGGGCAAACGATAAACTAAAACTTTCGCACCTGTTTTTCTACTATATTCAAAAAGCAAGTCCTCACCAGCTTTTTTACTAATGCCATAAGGATTATTTTGTTCTGCTTGAGTAGATGATGCTAGCATAACAGGGCAAGTATTTTGGTATTTCTTTAATGAATCAAGAAGAATAGAGGTAAAGCCATAGTTCACATCCATGAAATCAGACTGATCTTTCGGCCGATTTACTCCTGCAAGATGGAAAATAAAATCCGCCTCTTTACAATATTCATCTAACAAGTCTATGTTTGATTCTCTATTATATTCCAGAATTTCAGTATAATTTTGGTTTTTAAGCTTTGCTATGAGATTCTTACCGATAAACCCCTTTGAACCGGTCACTAGTATTTTCATCGTAGACCCAACCTTTCAATTCTTCTTGTACATAATCAAGCTTTAATAACCTTTCTTTTATTTGCTGAATATTTAGCATTTCTGTGTTGTGAGAATTGTACTCCTCTTGTATGGATAATTTTTGATCACCCTCTACGAAGTATTTTTCGTAATTTAAGTCCCTTTTATCAGCAGGCACACGGTAAAACTCTCCTAAATCTTGTGCAACCACATTTTCCTCTCGAGTAAGCAAAGTTTCATATAGTTTTTCACCATGACGAGTACCAATAATATCTATGTTATTTTCCGCATTGAACAACTCCCTGATGGCATGCGCTAAATCCCAAACAGTTGATGCAGGCGATTTCTGCACCATAATATCTCCTGCCTCCGCATGTTCAAATGCAAATAATACTAATTCAACTGCTTCTTCAAGACTCATTAGAAATCTAGTCATTTTTGGATCTGTAATTGTTAGTGCTTGGCCATTTTTAATTTGGTCAATAAATAACGGGATAACAGAACCGCGTGAAGCCATCACATTTCCATAGCGAGTACCACATATTAATGTGCGTTTTGGATCAACTGTTTTTGCTTTTGCAACAATCACCTTTTCCATCATTGCTTTTGAAATGCCCATTGCATTAATTGGATAAGCGGCTTTATCTGTCGACAAACAAATTACCTTTTTTACACTACTTTCAATTGCCACAGTCAGTACATTATCTGTTCCCATTACATTAGTCTTCACTGCTTCTAATGGAAAGAACTCACAGGATGGAACTTGTTTTAGCGCAGCAGCATGGAAAATGTAATCTACACCGTGCATAGCATTTTTCAAACTCGATATATCCCTTACATCGCCTATATAAAATTTTAATTTTTCATTTTTATAAACTTTTCTCATATCATCTTGTTTTTTCTCATCTCTTGAAAAAATGCGAATTTCTTTAATATCGGTATTTAAAAATCTCTTCATAACTGCATTTCCAAACGAACCCGTACCGCCAGTTATTAATAATATTTTGTCTTTAAACATATTATTGATCCTCCAGTAATTTATGCATAAGATTCACATATTTTCGAGTACATTTCTCCATCGTGTATTTCTCAAGAAATAACTTCCTACAATTCTCTCCCATATATTCACGCTTCTCCCTATCATCAAGGAGATCTTTAATAACAACTACTAGTTTGGAGCTATCCTTGGCTTGCATAGCGTATCCTGCATTATGATCTATTAAATCTCTAGCTATATCAGAATCCGCTCCTATAATCGCGATTACTGGTTTACCAGCCATCATATAACTGTAGGTTTTACTTGGTACAGCTAGGCCAGTCAAGCCATCCGATAAACTTACAATGAAACAATCGCTGATACTAAGAGCCTTTTGAAAATCATGTCCATGTAAAAAATCAAATACACGTGCGTGATTCAAATTCTCTGTTTCTATAATCTCTTTTAATGTATCCATTTTATTTCCATGTCCTGCAAAAAGAAATTGAACGTTCTTATCATCTTTTAATTGGCGGATTGCCTCCAAAATCGGATCCAAATCTTGACATATTCCCATATTGCCAAAATAAGATACGATAAGATTTTCATCTGTTTTTATGGATTCTAATAGTTTATTTTCATATGCTTTATTGCCATTAGAGAATGCTTTATCCTCGCACCAATTAGGGATTACTTCAATTTGGTGTTTTTTTAATGCTATTCTATGTTTTAGTAGATAGTCTTTCATTTCATTCGATAAAGCAACAACTGTATTTACATGTTTAAAAATACATTTATTAACTCTTTTCATCATTTTGCTAATGACACTATTTTCAGAAATAGTGTTTGTAAAATAAGCTATTTCTGGGTATACATCGTAGCTTACAAACACTACTTTTGTATTAAAAAACTTATTCGCTAGAGCTGCTATTAACGGTAATATTGGTGGATTTGAGTAAACGATTATTGCCTCATACTTTCTCAATTGTCTAAAACGTAAGGCTACAGAAAATGTGAAAGAAAAATAATTAATTAATCGTCCGATAAAATTACTACGTTTAAGTTGGATATATTTTAGTCTACTTATCTCAATATTTTCATAGATTTCTTGCAACGGGACATTATTTGTTAAGTTGTACTCTTTCGGATACCCAGACAATGCGCTGACGGTAAAACCGGCCTTACTAAGAGCCACTGCAGTGTTAAAAGGGAGTGTAGCCGACGAAATATATTCAGGATAAAAATACTGGCACAAAAACAATATTTTTTTCTTATTCTCCAAAAAAATCACCCCTACTTTTAGCTCACATGACTCACTGATCCATATGTCTAAATAAGTTAAGTTTTATTGCCATGTTGATCTGTAGCGAAAAGCGAATTCGATCAGCTTCACTCGCCCAACCTCACTCTATTTAACTAGCACTTTATTTATTAAATTGAAATTCCCGACTTTTAATGTTTAATAAAATATTTGTTATATAGATTAGAATGAATCTTATAGCTACTTATATTTATAACATTGGTCATTTCATTTTATTCGATAACGCACATTGTTATAATTGAATATATATGCTCGTACAATATCTATATTCCTTTGTATCGGAAATATAGAAAAAAATAACAAATTAAGACTCTAATTAAAAGGAGTATTAATTTCCAATCACATTCACCTACACAGAATTATTTTTTAAAATTAATTGCAACTGAAGTTCATAATAAGTATCTTCTAAATAAAGTTAGGTACCAGAAAAAAATTACTCTTACTTTAAAAAATGCCCTAAAAGTCATTAAATACTTTTAGGGCATCTTCACAATAAGAAATTTTGTATGTTTTAATATAAATCTAATACTCACTATATTTCGGTGCTTTCTGCTCTTGTAAAAGTTCCATCATTTTAAGCTTATATGTTTCTACACCTGGCTGATCAAATGGGTTGACACCTAGTAAATATGCGCTCATTGTACATGCCTTCATAAAAAAATAAATTAGAAAGCCAATATGATAAGCATCTAGCTTTGGTAATTCCAGCTGTATAACTGGGACATTGCCTTCCGAATGCGCACGTGCTGTGCCTTCTTTAGAAATGGCGTTTATTTCATTAAATGTTCGATTCGTTAAATAATTTAGTCCATCCTCATTGCGTGCATCATACGGTACTGCCAAATCATCCCCAATTTCATGGAAGTGAAGTAATGTTTCAAACAAAATCGGGCTACCCTCCTGTATAAATTGCCCGATTGCATGCAAATCTGTTGGAAAATTTACTGTAGAGGGATAAAGACCTTTTCTGTCTTTACCTTCACTCTCACCAAACAGTTGCTTCCACCATTCATGAAACTTATTTAAGGCCGGTTCAAATGAAGCAAGCAATTCAATTTTGTATCCCTGTTCATATAATGCATGACGTAACACCGCATATCGGTACGCCTCATTATACTCAAGTCTTGATTCTTTAAACTCTAATGCCGCTACCTTCGCTCCAGACATTAAGTTATAAATATCAACCCCTGCAACTGCCATAGGCAAAAGACCAGCAGCGGTTAATACCGAAAAACGACCACCTATGTTTGAAGGTATAACAAATTGTCGATAGCCCGAAGCATCGGCTATTTTCTTTAATAACCCTCTTTTGGCGTCTGTCGTGACAATAATACGTTCAGCTGCTTTTTCTCCATAATGTAATTCCATATACTGACGTAAAACTCGAAACGCCAGTGCTGGTTCCATAGTCCCTCCAGATTTTGACACAACATTCACGTATACACTCTTATTCTCAATATTCTCCAGTAATTGCTTCATATAAGCTCCACTCATATTTTGCCCTACATATATTACTTCAATTCCATCATGATGTGCACCAAAATAAGGTGTCAGGGCATCTTGGACAGCACGGGCACCTAGAAAAGAACCACCCACTCCAATGACAATAAGTACATCTGCAAAACTACGAATTTCATGTGCTGTCTTTTCAATATGAACAAATAATGCATCATAAGCTTCCAGCGGTGCATGAAGCCAACCAGTCGGAACATCCTCTGCTAGCTCTAAATATCGGTGGATTTTTTCTACATTTTTTGCATAATATGACCAATTAATGGTATTAGAGTCATAATTCAGAATATTTGTATGCAAAAATTGCTTACTCACAGTATGACCTCATTTCATATGATTGAATAAGTTGTTAATGCATAAAAGTCCTCTATTTCAGCATCAACGCCTTCTTTCTATGAACGATATGATCAATAATAATAATGGTTCTTAGGTGTTTTAATATTATTTAGTACAACGCCCAAAATTTGTGCTTTTGAAGAAACAAGTGCAGCCTTTGCTTTTAAAACATCTACTTTTTGTACTAAATCCATATTCACAACTAATATAGTGCCATCACATTTATTAGACAAAATTTGCGCATCTGATACCGATAATAATGGAGGTGCATCTAAAATAATGATGTCATAATCCTTCCTTAAATCCTGCATAAGTATTTCCATAGTATTCGATGATAGTAGGTCAACCGGATTTGGCGGAAGTGGTCCGCTTGGGATAATACTTAACTCTTCCACTGATGTTTTTTGAATAACATTAAAGTAAACCTTCTGCCTTGTTAACACATCTGACAATCCATCGGTATTAAAAGTACTAAACGTATGGTGTAAAGTTGGTTTACGCATATCGGCATCTATGATAATAACTCTTTTACCTTCTTGAGCAAAAACAACACCGAGATTTGCAGCATTTGTGGATTTACCTTCCCCCGGTATAGATGAAGTAACGAGTAGTGATTTTATTTCTTGATCTGGCAACGAAAATCGAATATTTGTACGCATCGTTCGGAATTGTTCAGATATGATTGATTTTGAATCTGTCACTAGTTTACGTCCCATTATAGAAGTTTTTATTTTTTTACTTTTTTTCAAACCAAATATGGTTAGTTCCTCCTCACGCTTCGTGATTTCATCGATTTATTCGTTTCTTTTTCCAGAGCGATTGCTCCAACTAAACCGATAATTGGCAGATTTAATATTTCTTCTATTTCTTGCTCTGATTTAAACCTTGTATCCAAAAACTCTCGTAAAAAAGCTAACATGATTCCCACCATTAAACCACCAACAGTTGCGCTGATAATATTTAGTAGCTTATTTGGTTTTACCGGTTTAGGATTATCTATTAGATTAGCTACTGATAAAATTTCTATATTATCAACATTCATTAATATAGGAATTTCCTTTTTAAAGACATCTACTAACGTATTCGAAATTTCCACGGCCATGGATGCTTGTTCGTCCATAACTATAATATTTACAACTTGTGAGTTATTTGCACTAGATACTGTAATTTGTTCCGCTAAACTATCTGATGTTGTATCTAACTCAAGTTTTTCTATGACTTTCGATAATATTACAGGGCTTTTAATGATGACATTATACGTATTTATTAATCGTAAATCTGTTTCGTTATTTTGTGCCCATTGATATTGTTCGATATTAGAACTTTTTTGATTTACTAATATTTGCGTTTCTGCTTGATAGATTGGTGTTAATAAATAGAAGCTAATGATTGCAGCTACAGTGCTTGCAATAACTATACAGCTTAGAACAAGGAACCAACGTTTTCGAATTGTTGTCAATAAATCTTGTAATGTAAATGTTGTCTCCAATGGCCATCACCCCTTATCCAAATACCTGCTAGTATATTTTCAAAAAAATATGTCACTACTGTAACATTTCCATTTATAAAAGCTAACATTAAATAATGTTATATAGAATCGTACCCAGAGATTGTTTCCTTCTCTTCACTTATGATTATATTATTGCGCTCCTCTATATATTCTAAGACCTTTTTCTCATAATTTTGAGCCTATCATTTTTTCATTAGTGAATTTACTTCAACCAACTTATAATAAAAATGACTTGCAATATATTTAGGATTATTTTCAAAAAAAAAACGATCCTTCCGATTTATATGGAAGAACCACTTTCATCAAATAATTTCTACAAAAACACCTCTATTTAATGACTAATTGCCTGTTGATGTTGTAGTCGTTTGTCGCTGCTATTCACGATTCCCCTACTACCTTAAGGTAAATATTGCATTTCGGTTCTGTACCGCGGGACGAATTGCTACCCAGGAACCGTCTGCTAATACATACTTCAGCACAATTTCTTTTGGTAACTTTAATACTTCAATAGAGCCTAGACTTTCTTCATTGTTCTATCATAAACGCTGCCTGTAATCGTTGTAGCTTATGTTGTGCTTGTTCTTTCGTATTAGCTACTGTACCAAAGTAAAACTTACATTTTGGCTCTGTTCCGGAAGGGCGAATCGCTATCCATGATTGATCTTCTAAAATAAACTTTAAGACATTTTCTTTAGGTAATTTAATTGAAGAAATCGAGCCATCTTGATGAATGGCTTGTTGCGTTAAGTAATCTTCTATTACCATTACTTTTTGACCTGCCATGTCAAAAATTCTATTTTCCCTAAGGTTTTGTAGTAAAGCTTGCATTTCCTTTTGACCAGCAATGCCTTCAAATATTTGTGACTGTAATGCTTCTTGATAATAGCCATATTTATTAAATAAACTGTCCAGAGCATCTAGTAACGTATGTTGTTTTGTTGCATAATAGGCTGCCATCTCTGTTACTACCAACGCGACTTGAACAGCATCTTTATCACGCACAAAGCTTTGGACCAAATAGCCATAACTTTCTTCATAGCCGAATAGGAACGTTTTTTCCTTCGATTCGTCATACTCAGCAATCTTTTCTGCAATGTATTTAAAACCTGTCAGTGTGTTCACGGTTTCAACTCCGTATTGTTGAGCAATTACTGCACCAAGTTCAGAGGTAACAATTGTTTTGAGTAATACGCCGTTTCCAGGTAGCTCATTTTTTTCTTTTTTCGCCTCAAGCAAATACTGTAAGATAAGTGCACCTAGCTGATTACCTGTTAATAATTGATAACCACGCTCTGTTATTACTGCCACACCTAATCGATCAGCATCTGGGTCGGTTGCTAATAGTATTTGTGCACCTGTTTCGTTACCTTTTTGAATTGCATACTTAAAGGCTGCCGCTTCCTCTGGGTTTGGATAAGGAACCGTTGGAAAATCTCCATCTTGTACGGCTTGCTGATCGACAATATGGACATTTGTAAAACCAAATGCTTGTAAACCTTGTTGTACCAATATTAGCCCTGCACCATGAAGAGGTGAGTAAACAATTGGTATAGTGAAATCGATATTTGTACGTTGTTTTAAACTGAGTAATTTTTCTTTATAGGCTTGGTCAATATTCGATAAAACCCATTTTACTGTTCGATGCTGCTCTAATATGTGCCATAATGTTGTTGGAATGTCAAAAATATTTTGGATATCATCGAATTTTTCAACGATAGTTTGAATAGCGGATGGCGTCAGTTGTGCCCCGTCCTCCCCATAAACTTTAAAACCATTATATTGTTTTGGATTGTGACTAGCGGTAATGACCACACCTGCAAAAGCATTTAAATACCTTACTGCAAAAGATAATTCAGGTGTTGGGCGTGCATCGCGAAATACGAATACTTTCACCCCTAATGCCCCCAGCACTTGAGCTGTTTCAATAGCAAAATCCTTTGAGAAATGCCGTGTATCATAGGCAATGACAACACCCCGCTGTTTGGCTATTTCTCCGTTTTCTGTGATATACTGCGCTAGCCCGTATGCAGCTCTGCGAATTGTGTAGATATTCATCCGATTTGTACCTGCACCTAACACACCACGCATACCTGCTGTACCAAATTGTAGGTATTGATAAAATCGATCTTCAATTTGTGTTGCATCATTTACAATGGCTAGTAATTCTTCTTTTAAATAAGAAGGAACAGTTTCCTTTATCCATTGCCTGTAATGATCTTCTACTATACTCAATATGACACCTTCTGTTCATTCAATAATTCAAGCATTTTTTTCTTCATATGAGACACGACAATCGTTCGTAATATCATGAAAATGAAGTAACGTTTCAAAGTCCAAATGGTGTCGACAAGACCCATCTGGCCACAGTAATCATTATTTACCAACGATTTCAATAATGACATTAAAACTTTCCGTATTTTTCACTTACATATTTCTCACTTACATATTTCTCAAGTTAAGTACAGTTCTTCTCTTAATCCTAAAAAATCTTCCACCATTTTCTCACTTCGATTTTACAAGGTTCTTGTATAAGAAATGGCTGGTTTTCAATTATTCTTGCATTATTTTCGAGTAATATATCGATGGCATCTAACTCTTTTTTCTTTTCTAAATAACAAAGCCCTGCATCAAAAAAAAATGGTCGAGATGATAGATTGTGTACATCCGATCCATACGTATGAACTAAATTAGCTCTTACTAGCTCAAGTGAGCGCTTTTGTATTGTGCGACCAAAATAACCAGCTAAGCTTCCAGCAGTTATTTGCGCTTTTGCTCCTTCGCAAATTAATCGTTCTAAGTAAACAGGCCGTTCAACAATGGCTTTATTTCGTTCTGGATGCGCAATAATTGGGATAATTCCTTCAGACAGTAATGCACGAATAATTCTTATTGTATAAGCCGGTACAGTATAGGATGGTAATTCTAACAACATATAATTAGAGCACGCTAATGTGTGGATTTGATTTGTTTTATAGAGTGGAATGATTTTTTCTGATAATCGTACTTCATGCCCGGTAAAAAGTGTTAGGGGAATACTTTTTTTTATGAGTTCAGATTGTAATAAATGAATTTGATTTTTCACTGCGCTATAATCCGCATGATATTGTGGGTGATGGCAATGGGGTGTGGCTATTATTTCTTTAATTCCTTCTTTAACCGCTTGTTCAAACAACCGCATAGTATCTGCCATCGTTTTTGGTCCATCATCTACATTCCATAAGACATGACTATGCATATCAACCATCAATATCCTCCTCTCTAATTAGAAAAGGTCCAATACTTTTATTATGCTCAATCTATAAATATTATGAGTACTCTTAAGGAAGTGGTTATTGTTTAAAACTAAAGAGCAAATAAAAATAGGCAACTCTTTGTTCGAAACCGAACAAGAAGTTGCCTATTTTTTCGCAAAATTAACTTATTATTGCTAAAGTTTTCAGTGTCCTCATGAATAAAAAACATTTCGAGCCCGCAATCCGCGACAAGATTTTCCTGTGATGATCTGGTGCAAATACCCACCTAGCATATCGACTCGAAAATTCTATTCTTTCTTTTGAAATAAAATCTATTAATGATTTTATTTCGCATATTCCACGGCACGTGTTTCACGAATAACCGTTACTTTAATATGACCTGGATAATCAAGTTCTTCTTCAATTCGCTTACGGATATCTCTCGCTAAGCGATGTGAAGCTAAGTCATCAATTTTTTCAGGTTGTACAATTATACGGATTTCACGACCAGCCTGAATCGCAAAGGATTTTTCTACGCCATCATAGCTTTCAGAAATTTCCTCTAACTTTTCAAGTCTGCGGATATAGTTTTCAAGCGTCTCACTTCGAGCACCTGGACGAGCTGCTGATAACGCATCAGCTGCAGCCACTAATACCGCGATGACAGATGTTGCTTCTGTATCACCATGGTGAGAAGCAATACTGTTAATAACGACCGGATGTTCCTTGTATTTTGTTGCCAATTCCACACCGATTTCGACATGGCTACCTTCAACTTCATGGTCAATCGCCTTACCAATATCATGTAATAAGCCTGCACGGCGAGCTAATGCTACATCTTCACCAAGTTCAGCAGCGAGCAAGCCTGCTAAATATGCGACCTCAATTGAATGTTTTAGGACGTTTTGTCCATAACTTGTACGATATTTCATGCGGCCTAAAATCTTCATTAAATCTGGATGTAAATTATGAATGCCAATTTCAAATGTTGTCTGCTCACCTGTTTCGCGGATTTGTTCATCCACTTCACGACGAGATTTTTCCACCATTTCCTCAATTCGAGCAGGGTGAATGCGACCATCCTGTACAAGTTTTTCAAGTGCAAGTCGAGCCGTTTCACGACGAATTGGATCAAAGCCTGATAAAATAACCGCCTCTGGAGTATCATCAATAATTAAATCTATACCTGTTAGCGTTTCCAAAGTTCGGATGTTACGACCTTCACGACCAATAATACGACCTTTCATTTCATCATTTGGCAAGTTCACGACAGATACCGTTGTTTCAGCAACGTGATCTGCAGCAAAACGTTGCAGTGCCAGTGATAAAATTTCACGTGCTTTTTTATCTGATTCTTCCTTCGCACGTGTCTCAGCTTCCTTCGTCATCACAGCAATATCAGTTGTTAGCTCTTTTTCTACTTCTCCTAAGATAATAGCTTTTGCTTCATCTCTAGTTAAAGCAGAAATTCGCTCTAGCTCTGATTTTTGCAAGGCAACGAGCTCGTCCACTTTGCTTTCCATCTGTTCAATATGCTGTTGTCTTTCACTTAGAGCTTGTTCTTTACGCTCTAAGCCTGCTTCTCTCTTATTTAGAGCATCATCTTTGCGATCAAGATTCTCTTCTCTTTGCAATAAACGGTTCTCTTGTTTCTGAAGTTCTGAACGACGTTCACGAATGTCATTTTCTGCTTCAGTACGAAATTTGTGAGTTTCATCTTTGGCCTCAAGTAGTGCTTCTTTCTTCAATGCCTCCGCTTCTCGTTTTCCTTCTTCAACGATTGTTTCAGCGACATGTTTAGCACCAGTGATTTTTGAGTCATTCACTTTTTTCATGTAGATATAGCTAACAGCGGCACCAACGATGAGTCCAAGCAAAGCGGAGATGATAGTAATTCCATCCATATGAACACCTCCTCTTGCTATTTGGGTATTACAGTTTCAGTCGGCGCATACATCAATTTCGCCTTGGCATAATAATTGTGTCTCGGATTTTGAATAAATGTTTAGGTCTGCACGAGAAGCCGACACGATGTCGGGCATTCGGTATAGTCACAGGAAGTGGCGTTTTACCGATGCAGATACGTTAGCCATTTTCGCAGGATGCGAAGATCTAAGGCTATCTTCTTATTATTCATTTCTTTCAAAATCCATGACATCTGCCAGAGTCTTCATTTAAAATGAAGTCAGAATGTACTGCCTATTTAAAGTCATAATTCAGAAATTATACATTTTTAATTGTATAGCTAGCCTTAAGCTCTGTCAAGGATAGTCGGGCATCTGTTCGCCCTCTCAAGAAAAAAAGTAAGTCATATCCATTAAGAGGATTAATTACCTAATGCTTTTTACACAACACTTATTTTTACTTTTAACATTAATGCGTAGAAACAGTACTTAGGAATTATTTTCACAGAACTGTCATCCACGACTTTTGAAGATGCGCCAAATATATGGATAACCTAACAAATATTATAAAACCACATTCCCCAGTATGTGTAAATAAAAAAATGCATTGCTCTCACTATAAAGAGTGGGAACAATGCATGTATATTATTCATCTTCAAGAAGAAGCTTTAATTCCTCATCCATATCTTCCTCTTCATCATGCGCAGCGATTGTGTAAGATGAAGATGCAATACCATAAGAAGCACGGATTTTATTTGCGATGTCGTCTAGTACTGTTGGATTTTCTTTTAAATATTGTTTAGCATTTTCACGACCTTGACCTAGGCGCTCATCACCGTAAGCATACCAAGAACCGCTTTTTTGAACGATGTCTAGTTCAACACCTAAATCGACTGTTTCGCCCTCTTTTGAAATTCCTTCACCGTACATAATATCAACTTCAGCTGTACGGAATGGTGGCGCTACTTTATTTTTCACAATTTTAATTTTTGTACGGTTACCCATAATGTCATTGCCTTGTTTAATAGCTTCCGCACGACGAACCTCTAAACGTACTGAGCTGTAGAATTTAAGCGCACGTCCACCAGGTGTTGTTTCTGGGTTTCCGAACATAACACCAATTTTTTCACGAATTTGGTTTATGAAAATGGCAATCGTTTTTGATTTATTGATAGCACCTGAAAGCTTACGTAAGGCCTGAGACATTAAACGGGCTTGTAAACCAACATGCGAATCCCCCATATCTCCTTCGATTTCCGCTTTCGGAACTAATGCTGCTACGGAGTCAATAACGATGATATCGATAGCACCACTACGTACTAATGCTTCTGCGATTTCAAGCGCCTGTTCTCCTGTATCTGGTTGAGATAATAGAAGTTCATCAATATTGACGCCCAATTTTTGTGCGTAAATTGGATCTAGTGCATGCTCAGCATCGATAAACGCTGCTTGTCCACCATTTGCCTGCACTTCTGCGATGGCATGAAGAGCAACCGTTGTTTTACCTGATGATTCTGGGCCGTATACTTCAATAATACGTCCACGTGGATAACCACCAACACCTAATGCAGCATCAAGTGCTAGCGAACCACTTGAAGATGTAGCGATTTCTAAATCAGTCTTTTCGCCAAGTTTCATGATGGAACCTTTACCAAAATTCTTTTCAATTTGTTTTAACGCCTGTTCTAAGGCAGCTTTACGATCACTCATTCATTTTCCTCCTTCGAAAACTGTTCACTGTTTTTCTCTATCTCTACTATACTTGTTTTTGAGAGAAGACGCAAGAAAAAAGCGAACGTTTATTCGTTTTTCTTCAAAATAAAAATTTGGGTAACTTTCCATTACCCAAATTTCTATTTTGACTATATTATGGATCATCATCAAAATGTGTGGTTGATTTCCGTTCCGGCCGGGCGCTTTCCAGGGGGCGTCCGATGAGCCGCTTCGCTGCAGGGTCTCGGCCCAACAGGATGTTGGTCACGAAGGCGTTATCACAGGACGTGATGGTTTTAGCCTTCGTTCCTCTAATCGCTAATCCCCGAGGAGTCGCCTAGCCTCCACTCCAATCAACTTATTTACAAAGTAAACATTTTAATAAAATCTCATCTACAACTTTTGATGATGAACCTATATTTATGCCGGGCAGAATTGATTAACGTTTTTTAAAACCTCTTTCTTCTAAAAGCTGCATTAAATAATGACAAGTAAATTTCGCCGCGCGCAGTCGATTTGTATTACGCATACCCGATAAATGAAGTAAATACGTTATTGGTTTCTCATCGCCAATGGCAATACCAATCCAAACCGTCCCCGCTGGTTGATGGTCATGGGCTGTAGGACCTGCCGCACCTGTTAATCCAATACCAATATCCGTATCAAACTTTTTACGTACAGCACTAGCCATCGCCGCTGCACATTCACTGCTTACAATCCCATGTGTAGTTAAAAAATCTTTTGAAATACCGAGTTGCTTAATCTTAGCCTCTTCTGTATACGTAACAACGCCACCAACAAGGGCATCTCCTACACCTGGTATTTCAGCTAGTTCTGATTGAAATAATCCCGCTGTTAAACTTTCTGCTGCAGAAATCGTTAACTTATTGTCTAGTAACATTTCTACTGTTTTAGAGGCAAGAGAATCATCATCTATACCGTATTGATAGTTCCCAACAAGCGCTTGAATCTCTGCTACCTTTGCGGCAATAAGATGCTGCGCTTCTTGCTCCGTTTCTGCTTTAGCAGTTACACGCAATGTAACCTCGCCGTCAGAAGCAAGTGGAGCAACAGTTGGATTTGTTTGCGCATCTAAAATATGTTGGACACGAACCTCAAGCTCCGCCTCTCCAATTCCATAAAAACGCATGACATGCGATGTAATTACCCCTCCAGCATTTAACATCGCACCAAGCTTTGGCTTTGCTTCAAACTGGAACATTGGTTCAAGCTCTTTAGGTGGCCCTGGAAGTAAAATATACGTACGTTCATCCTTTGTTAATATCATGCCAGGTGCCATACCATGATAGTTTGAAAGCACCTCACTACCCGTTAGTATTAAAGCCTGCTTACGATTATTATCCGTCATTGGACGTCCTCGTTTTGCAAAAAACTGCTCAATATTAGCCAGTGCGATATCATCAAATTCGAGAGAAACATCAAGATGACGTGCAATCGTTTCCTTTGTTAAATCATCCTTTGTAGGACCAAGCCCACCAGAGAAAATGATTAAATCAGCACGAGTCTCTGCAATGGAAATAGCCTCTTCTAAACGTTGTGCATTATCTCCAACAACCGTGTGATAATACACATTTATTCCTAACTCGGACAACTGACTAGAGATAAATCTTGCATTTGTGTTCGAAATCTGACCAAGCAATAACTCTGAGCCAACTGCAAGAATTTCAGCATTCATGATCCTCAAGACCTCTCTTATTTAGACTCAAGTAAGACACGTCGATTTAGATAGAAATAATCCCACCCAGACCATAGCGTAAAGAACAATGCAATATATAGCATAATTGTATCGAATGGAAGACCGATAAGTGTAAAGATTGTATTGTGTAAAAGTGCTGCTCCGATGGCTACAATTTGCGCCCATGTTTTAATTTTACCAAGCTGGTTCGCCGCAACAACTTCTCCTTCACCTGCCAATATTAAACGCAAGCCAGTTACTGCAAACTCACGGCTAATAATAATAATAATGATCCATGCAGGCGCCATTTTAAGCTCTACCATTAAAATAAAAGCCGCTGAAACTAGCAACTTGTCAGCAAGTGGGTCTAAAAATTTCCCAAATGTTGTCACAAGATTGTACTTACGTGCATAATAACCATCCACCCAATCAGTCGTTGAAGCAATAATAAAAATGAGTGCACCTACAAAATGATGAACAGGCATCGTCGCACCGAATAGTGACATTGTTCCCCAGCCAAAATCAAACATCATAACAATGACAAAGAACGGAATAAGTAAGATTCGAGAGATGGTAATTTTATTTGGAATGTTCATTTTTCTAACACCTTTCATGATGAAAGAAAGTAGTCATCACTAGATGACTACTATTCTTTATTGAAATTGATGACGATGTTTTGCGTTACAATTTGCTGTGCATACGTTAAAGGCTCGTCATTAATATATACTTTAGCTTGCGCTGAATTACCTAAACGGATACGGGCGTAACTTTGAGATGTTGCGTCGAATTCTACTACTTCTCCTGCATTATATACACGAGTATCTGATAGTAATTCTTGTTGCTGTTGGTTTCGAATACCGATAAATGTAGGACCTGATACTTCTATACGTATTTTAAATGCATCTGTACCTGTTAACGTATATGAAGTTGTAGCACCATCCGCTTCAATAGCCCCAGCTGAAATCGATTGCTTAACCTCTTCAGTTTGCTTTTCATCAGGTGTTTCCTGTGTTGAATCTTTTGAATCTGCTGAGTCTTGTTTGTTATTTGTTTGAGCTTTTTTAAGCTCTTTATCTTTTTCTGTATCTATTGGTTTTGCTTTTGTATCATATTCTATTTCTGATGGAGTATCGTCCATAGCATCGGGCACCGCTTTATTTTTTGACTGCATAAGCACCCAAATCACCACAATAATGACAATGATAAATAAACCAACGATTATTTTCGGCATTGCCTCCATCATTTTAGTAGAAGGGCCTTTTGAAACTTTTCTTCTACTTGGACTACTCGTCATCGATTGACTTACTTGATTGTTTGGAGTACCTGGTAGCTCGCTTTTAAAAGTTTCTAAAAGCTCCTCTGCGTCCAAACCAACAGCGTCAGCATATTGTTTAATAAAAGCTCGTACATAAAACGAACCAGGCATAATCGAATAATTGCCTTCTTCAATACCTATTAAATAACGCTTTTGAATTTTCGTAATTTCTTGTAAATCGTCTAAGCTGTAGCCTTTAGACAGTCTCGCCTCTTTCAGTCGAGTTCCCAATTCTGCCACTCATAACACCTACTTTAATATCAAATTAAAAATTAAATCCACCAAATGAATTAGATTCGGACATCATTTGGCTTTTTTCCATTATTTCATACGTAATTTCTTCATCTGGGTGATGACGCAATTCAATGATATAATCAAAATCCTCTATCTTATATTCTGAATGCTGAACAAACATGTCTGGATGCTCGATGACCTTAATGGAAGGCATACTCATCATTTCACGCACTAGTTGCAAATGTCGCTCATCAGATGAACGACGTGTCACAATGCCATCTAATATAAAAATATTATTGTCACTGAATTCATCACCAGCAAGTTTATTGCGAACAGTCTGCTTAATCATTGTAGACGATAAAAAAATCCATTTTTTATTGGCACATACACTTGCCGCTACAATTGATTCAGTTTTTCCAACACGAGGCATTCCACGTATCCCAATAAGCTTATGCCCGTCTTTTTTAAAGAGCTCAGCCATAAAGTCAACTAAAATACCAAGTTCATCTCGTACGAAGCGGAAGGTATTTTTTTCATCTGCATCTCGAGGAATATAATGACCGTGCCTAATGGCTAAACGATCACGGAGCTTAGGTTGTCGAAATTTGGTAACGTTAATATGTTCCATTGTCGAAACAATTGTACGAAAACGCTCAATTGTCTCATCGTTGTCTGTATGCACTAACATACCACGTCGATCCTCATCGACACCATTTATTGAAATAATATTGACACGAAGCATCCCTAAAAGTGAAGCAATATCTCCTAATAATCCAGGGCGATTCACCTGAATTTCATATTCAAAGTACCAATCGCTCAAACACACTCGTTCCCTTCCTATTAGTTAACGTAAAAAATCCTTTATAAGTTCCATCATAGCTGATTTTTTATGTAATGGAAAGTTAGAATACATGGAATTATGGCGTTATTTTTAAAAACTTACTAATTTTTTTTTGAACATAAAGAATAGGCTTACATACGTTCCCTTTTCAATGCGAAAATCACTCTTTTATACAGAAAAAAAAGAGGAGATAGTTCTCCTCTTCGTTTTACTGCACAGGCTTATTTTCTACAAGTTTAATGACACAATTCGCCAATGCTTGTTTTTCATCTTCAGAGGCAACGCCCCATAAATCCGACAACACTCGCTCTTGTTCATTTTTAGGATCGACATTTGTCGCCAAATATTCTCCAATTTGTACAGCAGCTTGTTGAATCATTTTCGTTGGCATCCCACTTGATTCTGCTCGCATAACATTTTGACCTAAAAACGATGTCCATTTTTGCCAGTTTTCTAAAATAGTCATATGTTCCTCCTCCTTTACACATGTAGTATGTGCAGAAAAGAACATTATATGTACCAGCCACCGTTTACCCTAATAATTTGTCCCGTTACATAATCTGCTTTTCCAGAAAGATAAAAACGTACCATTTCAGCAACATCCGTTGTTTGTCCAGTTATACCTAGTGGAATGTCCTCTAAAATATATTCAAGCTCCTCTACGCTTAAATGACTGTTCATCGAGGTATTAATAAAACCAGGTGCAATGGCATTAACACGAATACGTGACAGTGCTGCTTCTTTTGCATATGACTTCACAAAAGCATGTTGGGCGCCCTTCACAGCGGCGTAAAGTGCTTCACCAGCCGATCCAGCCTCTCCCCAAATTGAACCAATAAAAAGCACATAGCTGACGTCGTGAGCGCGCAGCTTTGATGACAACAATGCCGTTAGACGCATTGGATTTTGTACATGGACACGCCATAATGCGTCCATATCCTCCACCGTAGTATCTTCAAGCAGAGAATAATGTGCTTGACCATTTGCAAAGACAATCGCTTGCACATTAAAAATTTGAGATGCTAGCAATTGTGCCCCGGACGCTTTCGAAAAATCTCCCTGTACAGGCATAAACTCCTGTGCAGGGAAACTTTCTGAAAGGGAGCAGTATAAAGCTTGTGCTGCTTTTTCATTGTTTGAATAGTGTATGTAGATGGACCAACCGTCTTCTGCCAGACTTCGACAAATAGCACGGCCAATCTCACCCGATGCACCTAAAACGAGGGCAAACTTTTTCACTGTACGCCCTTCTCTGTAGGTAAAATTTTAAAGACAGTTTGTTGAGATTCACCTTGAACTGAAGAAAATGCTTTTTTCAAATCTTCAATCGTTAATTCTTCTAGTACAGGCACAACATCGAACAAATTCATATCATTAAACGAATAACGTGTAAATTGGTTGGCGATAAATTCAATCGAGTTCAGTGCACGTAGGAAGAAACCTATTTTTTTACGTTTTACTCGTTCTAAATCGGCACTTTCAAAATGTGCATCTCCATCATACTTTGCTAATTCTTCCTTAATAGCTTTCTCTAATGCGGCCGGTTCTGTAGAATCTGAGCCAATCATAGCAAATCCAAAGCCATTTTCTAACGTGAAATCAAATGCATACGTTTCATCGATTAATCCTTCATCATAGACATTCTCATAAAATTTAGATGTACGTCCAAAAATAAGTTCAAGTGCAATTTGAACAGACAGCTCATGTTTTAACATATCATGCCCAGAAAGATTTGTTTCTTTTGCTTTTAAGCCGATATAGACCTTAGGTTTTTGTACATCCATATGCAACTCACGTTCTTTGATAGCAACTTCTGTCGGCTCTTGATCGAAAAAGCGTTGAATTGGTGTTGGTTCAGGGAATTCTTTTTTGTCTTGATTGTCACGAATAAACGTCATCATTTCATTAGGATCTACTGCACCAATGACAAACAATAACATATTGGACGGATGATAAAATGTATTGTAGCACGTATATAAATGGTCCGCTGTAATGCCATCAATCGACTCAATTGTACCAGCGATATCAATTTTTACTGGGTGATTATGATACATATTTTCGATTGTACCAAAATATAGACGCCAATCTGGCTGATCATCGTACATCGTAATTTCCTGACCAATAATGCCCTTTTCCTTATTAACAGTTGCTTCTGTAAAGTAAGGCTCTTGCACAAAATTTAATAGTGTTTCTGTGCTGTTATAAATATTGTTCGTCGAAGAAAATAAATACGCTGTACGTGTAAATGATGTAAAGGCATTGGCTGAAGCGCCGAATTCACTAAACTTTTGGAAGACATCTCCATCTTCTTTTTCAAACATTTTATGCTCTAAAAAGTGGGCAATGCCATCTGGTACTGTAATGCTTTCAGTTCCACCCATTGGCACAAATGTACGGTCAACAGAACCGTATTTTGTGGTGAACGTTACAAATGTTTTGGAAAAGCCTTTTTTTGGTAAAATATAGACATCTAAGCCATTTTCTAATTTTTCATAATACAATGTTTCATCTAATTGTTTGAATTCAATTGTTTTCATTGTGCGGCTTGCTCCTTTCCACATAAGAAATAGACCGCTTCTAGCTGTACTTGCTTCGCCATTTCAACAATATCTTGCTTTGTCACAGCTTTCCATTTATTTGCCCAAGCTTCAACAGAGAACTCCTCGGGTAAATCTTTATATTGGTCAAAAATTTCTATTTGTCCTCGAGCAGAATCCAACGCTTCTTTTAGCTGATTCGTCAGCATTGCCTTTGTTTGCTCTATTTCCAAATCTGTAATATCGCCCGCTTGCATAACAGCAAGTTGTTCCTTAATAAGTGATAGCGCTTTTTCCTCATTCTTTGGTTCAATCCCAGATACAACAAAGACTAAGCCATAATGTGATGCATATGAGCTAGACGCATAGTAGGCTAAACTTTCCTTTTCACGAACATTCATAAATAATTTGGCATGAGGATAGCCACCGAACACGCCGTTAAAGATTTGCATTTTGGCGAAATCAGCGTCACCAAATCGTACTGGTGTACTAAAGCCGATATGCAGCTTACCTTGCTTCATTTCTTGTTGTTCACGTACATAATCATTTTGTGGATGCTGTTGTGGAAGTACAGCAGGAATTTCTTCAGGTGTACGATCATTAAATGGTAGCGCTTCTTTTAGTTTCGCTACGATTTCGTCTTCATTGATATCACCCGCGACATAAATGTCTATTTTATCGTTAGCAAGCATGGATTGATATGCTTCAAACAATGACGTCGGGGTAATTTTTTGAATGTCCTCGACAGTTCCGTTAGCAGAAATAGAGGCCGGTTCATTTGGACGTAAAATTTGTTGAATGCGTTGTTGCGCAAAACGAGATTTATCGTCAAAAATGGACTCAATACGCTGAATGACTGTTTTCTTTTCACGTTCCACAATTGATTCCTTAAATACACTATTTTCTAAATTCGGTTCAAATATTGCTGTGTGCAATAAATCAAGTACCTCGTTTAAAACACTTGTATTTGCCAAATAATGATCATTAACGGCTTCTACATTCATCAGTACTGTATGTTCATTACCACGTTTAGATGTGTCAAAATATAACACTGTGCCATACAAGTCATCCAAGAAACTTCGGAATGCAGCTGTTGTCTTATATTTATCATTACTGTGTTGCAATACATTTGTTAACACTGTACGTTCAGACGCATTTGTCGCCGTTAAAGCTCTTCTCCATTTAATTGAAAAATTTACGGTTTTAAATTGGGTCGTTTGTCGGATATGCAAATTGACACCTTTTGCAAAAGGTATTGTTTTAAACATATATAGAACCCTCCTTATCTATCTTAATATAACAAAGTACTACACATACTATACATGTCTATTGTCTATAATTGCAAAAAGAATCCAAAGTATGTATATGAAATGTGTGAAATTACATTTGGATAATTGATGAACCTGTTTATACTAGCAAATAAAGATCAACATCCAACCATTATTTTCCCAAACACTTGAGATATGTACAAGGAAAAAGACTGAGCATTTTCGCCCAGTCTTTAGTATCAATAATTATCTGTTTGTTATTAGCGTTTCCCTTTAATATAAGGTTGGCCACTAGCTTTTGGTGCATTTGCTTTACCGATAAATCCTGCTAATGCAAAGATCGTTAAGACGTACGGTAAAATTTGTAAGTATACAGCTGGAATATCTTGAATGTAAGGAATTCCGCTTCCTGCAACACTTAACGTTTGTGCTACCCCAAAGAATAAAGCTGCACCTAATGCACCGATCGGATGCCATTTACCGAATATCATTGCAGCAATGGCCATAAAGCCTTGGCCGGCAATTGTTGCATGTGAGAAATTGCCTGCAATTGATTGCGCATACACTGCACCACCAAGACCACCTAATGCCCCAGAAATAACAACAGCAATATAGCGCATTCTATTAACGTTTACACCCATCGTATCTGCAGCCATTGGATGTTCACCGACAGCGCGTAAACGTAATCCAAATGGTGTTTTATAAATGATAAACCATGCCCCAATAGCTACTGCAAAAGCTAATATCGATGTACTGTAGACATTTTGGAATAATAATGGACCAAAGAACGGTATGTCCTCTAAATAAGGGATAGCGAAACGATTTATTGCATAGGTTTGGTCAATCATATCTGTTTGACCTTTATCATAAATCATTTTTACCAAGAATACGGATACCGCTAAACCTAATAAGTTAATAGCTACCCCCGATACTGTTTGATCGGCACGGAAGGAAATAGACGCAACTGCATGAAGAAGTGAAAAGATTCCCCCAATAATGAAAGCTGCCAGCATTGCCATCCAAATTGTTGCTGAACCGAAAGTTGAAGCATATTCTAAATTGACATAAATACCAACAAATGCACCAACAATCATTAAACCTTCTAATCCGATGTTTACTACACCAGAACGTTCAGAGAATACACCACCGATTGCCGTAAAAATTAAAGGTGTTGCATAAAGAATCGCCGAAGGGATGATGAAATATAACATTTCTAAAAAGCCCATGTTATTGTCCCTCCTTTTTCTTGCTCAACTTTTGTACTGCTACTCGAATAATATAGCCTGATGCCACGAAGAAAATAATTAACGCGATAATAATAGACACGATTTCCTCTGGAATACCTGCAGCATTTGGCATATTTAGTGCTCCGTATTTAAGTGAGCCGAATAATGAAGCCCCGAATACTACCCCTAGTGGCGTATTGGCACCAAGTAAGGCAACAGCAATCCCATCGAAACCAATACCTGTAAAGCCTGGTTTAATAGAAGCGTTTCCGAAAGTACCTAGTGCCTCCATAGCACCACCAAGACCTGCGAACATACCTGAAATCGTCATAGCTAAAATAATGTTTTTGTTAACGCTCATACCAGCATAGTCTGCAGCATGCTTGTTAAAGCCTACCGCTTTTAGCTCATATCCGCGTGTTGTTTTTTCTAAAATGAACCACATAACTATTACCATTAACAGAGCAACAATGATGCCATAGTGAAGACTTGAATTGTCTGTTAGCTCTCTTAAAAACGGAGAACGTAATGAAGCTGATACATGAACTCGTTCTGTTTTAAAGCCACCGTCTGACAAGTTTTTAATGACTGCATTCGCAATATAAAGCGCAGTGTAGTTTAACATAATTGTCGCAATAACTTCGTGAACTTTAAATTTCGCTTTTAAGAAACCTGCAATAAAGGCCCAAAATGCACCTGCAGCTGCTGCCGCAAGTAATGCTAATGGTAAGTGAATGATTTTAGGTAAATCAAATGCATATCCTACCCAAGCTGCTGCTAGCCAACCTAAAATTAGCTGACCTTCAACACCGATGTTGAATAAACCTGTGCGGAAGGCAAATGCTACCGCAAGACCCGCCAATATGTACGGTGTTATTTGACGGATTGTGTTCCCAATTGAATATGAATCTCCAAAAATACCTGTCCAAAGGGCACTATAACCTTGTACTGGGTCATAGCCGCTGACTACCATCACGATAGCACCAACGATTAAACCGATAATGATAGAGATGATAGGAACGAGTATATTAATGACACGATTTGACATTAGTCGTTCCCCTCCTTCGCACCATTCATGTTATTTTTACTACTTTGCCCTGCCATTAATAGGCCCAGCTCTTGTTCTGTCGTTTCTTTTGGATTTAACTCATCCACAATTTGACCGTCATAAATAACAGCGATACGATCCGAAACATTCATGACTTCATCTAATTCAAATGAAATTAACAGTACTGCTTTTCCTTTATCACGCTGCTCAATAAGGCGAGAGTGAATAAATTCAATTGCCCCTACGTCAAGACCACGTGTTGGTAATGCTGCGATCAATAAATCAGGATTACGATCAATTTCACGACCGATAATCGCTTTTTGTTGGTTACCACCTGAAAGGGCACGAGCCGGTGTCATTTCACCATTACCAGTACGCACATCATATTCCTCAATGATTTGGCGTGCTTTTTCAGACACTTTCTTGTAGTCCATGACAAAGCCCTTAGCGATTGGAGACTGATAATATGTTTGCAGTGCGATATTATGACCTATTGGGAAATCTAACACTAAACCGTGTTTATGACGGTCTTGTGGGATATGCCCAACGCCTTCCTCCGTAATTTTTCGAGGCTTCATATTTGTTATTTCTTTGCCATTTAATTTAACGTTACCACTTTTAATTTTACGTAGACCCGTTATGGCCTCGATTAACTCAGATTGTCCGTTTCCATCGATACCCGCAATACCAACAATTTCACCTTTGCGTACTTTTAAGTTCAACCCTTTTACTTTATCGATATTACGATAGTCTGTAACAATCAAGTTTTCAATCGCAAGTACTTCATCAGTTGGATTTGCTTCTGTTTTTTCTGTTTTAAATTCGACTTGGCGACCAACCATCATTTCAGCTAATTGGTCAGGATTTGTTTCAGCAGTTGTAACTGTTCCAATCCCTTCCCCTTTTCTGATAATCGTCACACGGTCTGAGACTTCCATAATTTCTTTTAGCTTATGGGTAATCAAAATAATGGATTTGCCCTCTGCAATTAAGCGGCGCATTATTTGAATAAGCTCCGTAATCTCCTGTGGTGTTAAAGATGCAGTAGGTTCGTCAAAGATTAAAATTTCTGCACCGCGGTATAATGTCTTTAAAATTTCAACACGCTGTTGCATCCCTACTGTAATATTCTCGATTTTGGCATATGGATCAACATCTAAACCATACTTTTCCGAAAGTGCCTGTACTTTCTTTGCCGCATCTTTAATATTAATAACACCCATTTTTGTAGGCTCAGAACCTAAAATAATATTCTCTGTTACTGTAAAATTTTCCACCAACATAAAGTGTTGATGCACCATACCAATTCCTAGATCATTGGCCACATTCGGATTTGTAATTTTAACAGCCTTCCCACGAACTCGAATTTCGCCGCCCTCTGGTTGATACAAACCAAAAAGGACGTTCATTAAAGTCGATTTACCTGCACCATTTTCACCTAGTAATGCATGGATTTCGCCTTTTTTCAGTTGGAGGGTGATGTTATTATTCGCCACGAAATCACCGAATTCTTTTCGGATTCCTAGCATCTCAATCACGTATTCCAATTTCGTCACTCCCTTAATAGGCACTTTTATCAATTTCGCCTTGGCGTAATTGTGGCTGTCGCCTTGCTTTCGCCAAAGAAAACATTTTGTAGCTGTCGCTCTGCTTTCGCTACAGAAAACATGTGTAGCTATTGCTTTGTTTTCGCTACGTAAAACATTTTGTAGCTACGGCTTCGCTTTCACTACAGAAAACATGTGTAGCTGTCGCTTTGCTTTCGCTACAGAAAACATGTGTTACTGACGCCTCGTTAACACTCCATTTCGCACAGATAAACAATACGTCCAGTTTTTGAAACCGTTTTCTATATTTGTTTGAGACAAACTTAATAATACTAGCCATAGTCACTGTTAGTTCAACGTTTTTTACATCGACAGCAATGACCTCAGCCAGAGGTTCCATCTTCGTTCAGTTGGCATTATGTACCCTATTAACAAAAAATTCATGCATGTCTTGTCTCACTAATAGAGGTAGATATTCTTCTGAATGAAGATAAATTAATACAGGAAAGGTCATCGTTAGAAACCTTTCTTCTATTAACTTGTTACCATCATTACTATTCTTACGATAAACTCATAGAAAAATTACTACCTCTATGGTAAACAAAAAGAATCAAATAGAGTATTGCGAATAGTCGAAATATAACGATAGATTGAAAAATCATCATAAGGGCCTTTTAAAAGTCCTTATGATGATCAAAAGATGAATTATTTTTTCACTTTTTCTGGAACTTTAATTTCACCTTTAGCAATTTTTTCTTTATATTCATCAATAACAGTTTGAACATCTGCTGGGATTGCACCACGAGAATCTGCAAGTTTCACGCCGTCTTCAGCTAAACCATAAGTAAGCGTTTTGCCACCAGGGAATTCACCGTTTTTAGCTTTATTTGAAATATCTATAACTGCTGCGTTAACACCTTTTAACATAGAAGTTAAAGTAACGTTTGTTTTATCATCTACTTTACCTTCTTCGTATTGGTCAGCATCTACACCAATTACCCATACATTTGCATTAGGATCTTTTTTCTTACGTTCCTTTGCCTCAGAGAATACACCGTTACCAGTTGCACCAGCAGCGTGGAAAATAATATCTACACCTGAAGAATACATGCTGTTAGCTGTCATTTTACCAAGATCAGCTTTATCAAATGCGCCAGTATATTTCTTTTGAATATCAATAGCCGGATTTACTGTTTTAGCTCCTTCAACGAAGCCAGCTTCAAAGCGATTAATAACGGGAATATCTCCTCCACCAACGAAGCCGATTTTTCCTGTTTTAGTCATTTTTGCAGCAGCTACACCAGCTAAGAAGGCACCTTCTTGCTCTTTGAACATAATAGATGCTACGTTGTCTGCTTTAACTGAAGCGTCAACGATTGCGAATTTTTTATCTGGATTTTCTTCAGCTATTGCAGTCATAGCATCTTCCATCAAATAACCAATACCAAAAACTAAATTAAAGTCACGACGTAATAATGCGTTTAAATTTGATTCATAGTCAGCGTCTGATTTTGATTGTAAGTAAGCGAAGCCGCCATTACCTTCTTTTAGGTTATTTTCTTTACCGTAAGCTTGCACACCTTCCCAAGCGGATTGGTTGAATGATTTATCATCAACGCCACCTACGTCAGTAACCATTGCTACTGAGAATGCTTCTTCTTTGTTGCTTTCGCCTGATGATGCATTTCCATTTTCTTTTGCAGGTTTTTCTTCGTCTTTCGTACCACATGCACCTAAGATTGCACTTGCAGCTAAAACTGATGATAATACTAAGCCAAATTTACGTTTTTTCATTTTGTTAACCCCCCAAAGGTATTGTAATTAGCAGGAAAAATATTTAGAAATGTTCTACACCCGTTTACGAACTACATGGAAGCTGAATTTATCAGCTCGGAAATAATTTTTTGAATACAGCACTACTTGATCATGATCATCGTAATGCAATTGCTTTAATACTAAAAGAGCTGTTTCACGCCCGCAATTTAAAATCGGTGAAGCTTGCTCATGATACCCGATTGGATCAATATATGTAACGGCATAGGCAACATGAATTTTACCGGATTGTTCAAGTGCAGAGAAAAGTGAAACTTCTTTTTTTTCAACAAAGTCAGTTGGCAGGAAGCTTGCTGGTAATCTGTCTATGCAGTATACTACTGGCTCGCCATCCGCTGTTCTGACACGTTCAATTGTGAGTATTTTATCTTCGCCATCACATTGGAAGCGTTTTAAATCTTCCTCAGAAGGTATGCTTTCCGTCGCCTTTAAAAAGCGGGAACCGGGTTCCATACCAGCTGCCTCTATCATAGAAGAAATGCTCGATAAATGCTCGATTCCTGAAGTAAACAACGGTTTAGGGTTTACAAAAGTCCCCACCCCATGTCGACGTACAATAACATTTTCCTCTTCCAACAGTCGTAGCGCTTCTCTAAGAGTTGCTCGACTGACTCCTAGTGATTTTGATAATTCAAACTCTGAAGGCAGTTTTTCATTTTCTTTAAAAATGCCTGTTTCAATGTCAGACTTTAAACGATCAATTACTTGAAGATAGAGATGACGATGATCTGCTTTAATAGTCACATATATCACCACCAATATCAGAGATCAGACATCTGATGTACAACATTCCTACTAATCGTTCATAAATATAACATTTTTATAGATTGAAATCAATTGCACCTTAGCCTAATTACGTTCAAATTTTAAAATGAAATTGGGCCTTCTCGATGTCCACAACATTATTCAATTTTTTGTCGTTGTTTTGGCACTAATTATCGTATTGATTAATGAGCACTTGTCGAGGTTTACTACCCTCTGGAGGCCCGACAATACCGCGTTGTTCCATTTGATCGACAATACGAGCAGCTCTCGAATAGCCGATACGGAAGCGGCGTTGCAACATCGAAACAGAGGCCGTCTGCATACTTACAACTAACTGCACAGCCTCATCAAATAATTCGTCCGTTTCCTCTAAAATTGTCTCTTCTTCGGTCGGAATCATTTCCTCCTGATACTGTGCTTTTTGCTGTTCTATAACAAAGGTAACAACTGACTCAACTTCTTGATCTGATAAAAATGCCCCTTGCACACGTTTTGGTTTAGATGCACCAGCAGGTAAAAACAGCATATCTCCTCGACCGAGTAAACGTTCTGCTCCACCCATATCTAATATTGTTCTAGAATCGATAGCTGATGAAACGGCAAAGGCAATACGCGAAGGAATATTTGCTTTAATAACTCCTGTCAATACATCAACACTTGGTCGTTGGGTTGCAATAATTAAATGAATCCCTGCTGCACGTGCCATTTGTGCTAAACGTGTAATAGAATCCTCTACATCACTTGAGGCAACCATCATTAAGTCCGCTAACTCGTCTACAATTACGACAATATAAGGTAATTTCGGATGTTTTTCATCCGTTTGCTCATTGACTTTTTGTACATGACCATTGTAGCCTTCGATATTCCGAGTACCTGTATGAGAAAATAAATCATAGCGGCGCTCCATTTCAGCCACAACTTTCTTCAGCGCCTGAGACGCTTTACGAGCATCCGTAACAACTGGTGCCAGTAGATGAGGAATTCCATTATAAACATTTAACTCCACCATTTTCGGGTCAATCATCATTAACTTTACCTCATGTGGTTTTGTACGCATTAGGATTGATACGACAATACCATTTATACACACACTTTTCCCACTACCCGTTGAACCTGCAACAAGTAAATGTGGCATTTTATTGAGCTCGGCGAGTACTGCTTGTCCAGTAATATCACGACCTAATGCGACTTGTAATAAAGCTTCTGGCTTTGCACCATCTTTAGACTCTAACACTTCCCGAAGTGTAACGATGGCTACCTCACTATTTGGTACTTCAATGCCAATCGCAGACTTCCCAGGAATAGGTGCTTCCATACGAATATCCTTTGCAGCAAGTGCTAAGGCAAGATCATCCTGTAAGTTTACAATTTTACTCACCTTCACGCCTATATCCGGTAATATTTCGTATTTCGTTACTGCTGGGCCTAAATGAACCTGCGTTACTTTTGCCTTTACGCCAAAGCTTTGCAAAGTTTGCTCAAGCTTTTTCGCATTTGCCTGAATGACAGAATATTCGCCACTTTGGTCATGTTGTGGCGGTAATTGTAATAGATTATAAGACGGCAGTTGATAATCTGCATTTTCTACAGCATCTGCCCCTTCGATATGGACATCATCAACCATTTCTCCATGTTCTATATCTTCATTTTCAGCTATTGCAAATTCTTCTCGTTCATGAGACACATTTTGAGTAAAGGCAGAGATGATTGGTTCATGAGAAACTTCTTCTTCCTCTTGTACCTTAGGCTCCTGTTCGACAGCTGCGATTTCATCCTTGCTTTCTACTTTTGAACGGCGATTTTTAGGTTTCTTTGGCACATTTTTTTTCTTTTCACGATGTTTCTTTTGCCATTTGCCAAAAAGGTCAGGCATTTTTTCCGCTAAATATGGAACAAGCGCCTTTCCTGTTACTAAAATTAAGCCAATAAAGAAAATAACCCATGCAACGACCTTCGCACCTTTTGCCTCAAATAATACATGTAGAGCACTGAATAACAGTGCACCAATCATACCTCCGCCAAGTGCATTACTTCGATGGATTATACCCTCTGAATTAATTAAAATTCGCCAAGATTCTCGCAACACAGAGTCTGATAATAAACCTCCAGATTTTGATAATTGTTCAAAAAGAATGCCGTGACTAAAAATTGTTAAACTCATAACAATGAGGAGCATTCCTAATATGAGACGATCATAAATGCTTATTTTTTTCCGCCCAATCATCAGTAATAACGCAACAAATATAAGCATAAATGGCACAGCAAAATGTAAATTTCCTAAAAGAAACATTGCTATAGTTTGGAGAACACGTCCAATCATGCCATATTCAAAAATCATAATAACCGCTAATGCAATTAAGATAAGCCCTAAAACTTCATACATAAGCGGATGCATTTCTTTTTTTTCTGAAGTCGTTTTACCTTTCGTGACTTTTCTTTTTTTACTAGTCGCCATCTATTTCACCTTCTTTTGTAATCCATTCTTTATATGTAGCGAATAATAACATGTAGAACTTGATTATTTCAAAAAATAGACTTATCACCATACCGTGTGGTTGATTTCCGTTCCGGCTGGGCGCTTTGTTGCTTTCGCACAGAGCAGAGCTTCCTGGGGCGTCCGATGAGCCGCTAATCCCCAAGGAGTCACCCAGCCTCCACTCCAATCAACTTATATAAATAGTATATGTTCCAATAAATGCCATTCCTAACTTTTAGGATTGAGTCAAAAAAAGGATTTTCCACCGTTTACATTCGGCTAGAAAATCCTTTTTCATTCAACGATGATCTTTCATTTTTAATATTCCATAATGATTGGGATAATCATTGGGCGGCGCTTCGTTTTTTGGAATAAATACGTATTCAGTGTATCTCGAATTTCTTGTTTAATGTTTGTCCATTCAAATGTATCTTTACCAACGTATTTTTCAATTACAGTTTTCGCAATCTCAGAAGCTTCTACCATTAATTCTTCTGATTCACGTACATATACGAAACCACGCGATAAAATTTCTGGACCAGATGCAATTTTCTTTTGAGCACGGTTTAACGTTACTACAACAATGAAAATACCATCCTGCGATAATAATTTACGATCGCGAAGTACGATGTTGCCTACATCGCCAACACCAATACCGTCTATTAATACATTACCAGCTTGTACACGGCCACTCATCCGCATTTTACCATTTTTATATTCCACAATATCCCCTTTATCGGCGATAAAAATTTGTGATTTTTGCATACCTAGTTGTTGAGCAAGCTTAGAGTGAGCAATAAGCATACGGTACTCACCTTGCACAGGGATAAAGTACTTCGGTTGCATTAAGTTTAGCATTAATTTTAAATCCTCTTGGCTACCGTGACCCGACACATGTACATTTTTGCTAGATGTTAGAATTTCAGCGCCTGCTTTTGCGATAGAGTTCATCGTATTAGCCATTTGTACTTCCATACTAGGAGATGGTGTAAAAGTAATTAATACTGTATCATCTTGCTTTATTTTAATGTCTCGGTGATGTTTGCGAACGATTTTCTCTAATGCATCAAGTGGTTCCCCTTTATTACCTGTAGCAATAATAATAATCTCATCATCTTGATACTTTTGCATTTCTGAAATAGGGATGATTGTATCTTCCTCAGCTGTTAAGTAACCTAGCTGTACACCTAAATCCACAGCTTTTTCTAAAGGTTTACCTACGATGACTACTTTACGGAACGACTTTTGAGCTTGTGTTAATACTTGTTGGATACGAATAAAATTCGATGCATAAACAGCAACTAAAATACGACCTGGTGCTGAATGGAATGTTTTTGATAATTGCTCTTCAATCACAATCTCAGATGTCGTATAACCTGGTCGCTCAGCTTCACTCGACTCAGATAACAGAATAAATACGCCTTCTTCACCTAACTGAGCCATTTTTGCTAAATCAGGTTTAAATTTACCTGTCGCTGATTGATCGAATTTAAACTCCCCTGTATGAACAATTGCTCCTTCAGATGTATGGAACACTACCCCTAACGAATCGGGAATACTATGTGTTGTATGGAAGAATGTCACATACGTCGAGTTAAAATTCATACGACTACGGTTCGTAACCTCAAAGAATTTCACCTGATGTGGTGCAGGCAATTCTTTTAAATGTTCCTTTGCAAGTGCAATTGTTAATTTTGATCCGTACACTGGCGCTTTCACTTTTTGTAATACATAGGCAATCGAGCCAATTGCATCTTCATGACCATGTGTTAAGAAAATCCCTTTTACACGATCTTTATTTTCTTCTAAATACGTAATATCCGGAATTACGATATCAATGCCCAGCATTTCGTCTTCAGGGAACATTAAGCCGCTATCCACTACAAATAGCTCTTCGTCAATTTCTACTACGTACATTGCTTTCCCAATTTCGCCCACGCCACCAAGTGGGATGATGCGAATTAATTCATTTTTCTTTTTCGTCAATTTATTTCCTCCTAAAAAATATCCCGAACAGCAACCACTTAAGATTTATTATACGGTTTGCAAAGCTTTTGCACAAATTAAAAATTCAACTTTCATGATGGAAACAGAAATTTATTGCTAATTTTATTACTAATAGATGGAAAGCAGGTTGAGTATGTGGCATTGTGAAAGGTCTAATTTTTGTCTTTTATTAAGCGATGTAGTTTTTGGAGATGGGATATATCGCCGTTTGTAAGCCATTCTCTGTAAGGTTGTTCTAGCGCCTGAGAGGATTCCTGCCTTACCTGAGCGGTTTCCCATCCTACCCGAGCGGATACTATCTTCCATGAGGGCCCCCCATCTGGAGCGACGGTCTTATTCTTCTATGTTTCTAACAAAAGAAAAAGACCGTAAACAAACTAAAAAATCTCACGTTTGTTTACGGTCTTAGGATTTAACTAAAAGTACTTATTTTTCTAAACCTTTTCGCTTTTTCTTGATACGTATCCCAAATTCGGTCAAAGTTTGCTTTTTCTTCATCTGTCATTTCCATCATTGGCAGACGAACATTAAGTGTATCAAAGCCTAATTTGGTCATCGCGTATTTTACAGGCGATGGATTTGGCTGTGCGAACAACGCGCGTACAAGTGGTAATAATGCTCGGTGAATTTTGGCTGCTAGCTCGTGATTTCCTTCTTCAAACGCTTTAATCATTAATTGCATATCATTTCCAACAACATGAGCAGCAACTGAAATAATTCCTGTTCCGCCTATTGCTAGTAGTGGAAGTGTTAAACCATCATCCCCACTATACACGAAGAAATCATCATCTGAATCAACATTCTCAATAATATCGCCCATTTGATCTAAATTGCCACTTGCTTCTTTAATCCATGAAATATTAGGAATTTTACTTAAAGCAACGGAAGTTTCATAGGCAACATTGACGCCTGTACGTCCTGGCACGTTATAAAGCATGACAGGTAAACTTGTTTCTTTTGCAATTGTTTCAAAATGCGCAAAAATACCGCGCTGATTTGGCTTATTATAATATGGTGCTACAAGCATGATACCATCTGCACCATTTTCTTCAGCCTTGTGCGTCATTGCAATAGAGTAAGCAGTCTCGTTATCCCCTGTACCTGCAATTACAGGTACACGGCCTGCTACTTTTTCTACTGTAAAGCGTACAACTTCAATTTTTTCTTCTGTGGACATAGTTGGATTTTCAGAGGTTGTGCCACATGCGACAATACAATCTGTACCATTATCAATCAAATAATTAATAATACGTTCTAGTTCTGGATAATTAATCGTGCCATCTTCTTTGAACGGCGTAATCATCGCCGTTCCAATTCGACCTAAATTCATCCTTACACCCCTCTTATAGTAAGTTATCCTCCAGCATTGCTTCTGCAATTTGAATAGAGTTTAATGCAGCGCCTTTTAAAAGATTGTCAGAAACGATCCATAGGTGGAATCCTTTTTTATTGTCTAAATCTTGACGAATACGTCCTACATAAGTAGCATCTTCCCCTTCTGCATAGATAGGCATTGGGTAAGTTTGTGTTGCGATATTATCTTGTAATACTATACCTGGTGCACTGCGTAATACTTCAAAAATCTCCTGTACCGTTGCTTCTTTTTCTACTTCAATATAAACAGATTCAGAGTGTCCTGAAACGACTGGCACGCGAACACAAGTTGCTGCTACTTTTAGCTCTGGTGCATGCATGATTTTCTTCGTTTCATTAATCATTTTCATTTCTTCGTATGTAAAGCCATTGTCAGTAAATTTATCAATTTGTGGAATGACATTACGAGCGATTGGATAATGACGTTTGTCGCTACCAGAAGGTAAAATATTTGCTTCTACATCCTTACCTGCATCCCAATTTTCACTTTGTGCCTTTAATTCTTGAATAGCAGAAATACCTGCACCTGAAACTGCTTGGTATGTTGATACAATAATTTTTGTTAAGCCAAATGCATTACGAATAGGTTCAAGTGCAGCCATCATTTGGATTGTAGAGCAGTTTGGATTCGCAATAATCCCTTTATGCTTAGCAAGATCGCCACGATTTACTTCAGGCACAACTAGTGGTACCTCTGGATCCATACGGAAATGGCTCGTATTATCGATCACTACGGCACCACGTTTTGCCGCTTCTGGCGCCAACACCGCTGATACAGAACCACCAGCTGAGAATAAAGCGACATTGACGCCTTCAAAAGCTTCAGGTGTCGCTTCTTCAATTGTATATGTCTTACCATTAAATTCGATTGGTTTCCCTGCTGAACGTGCAGAAGCTAAAAACTTAATATCTCCGATTGGAAAATTCCGTTTAATTAGCTGTTCCATCATTTTTGTGCCTACTGCCCCTGTTGCTCCAACAACCGCAACTGTTAACTGCTTTGTCATCTGTCATCTCTCCTTGAGTACATGTTCCATAATGTGTGCTATTGTATCACAAAAATACTGAAAATTGTGTGTAATTCATGAATTATTTGAAATATTGTATAAACAGTGGTTGTAATTGCTTTTTCTCCGTAATCGCTTCATGTACAGTTGCGACCATTTGATCAAAATCAGCAATCAAGGAATTTGGCTTGGAATGTGGTGAGTCCTGCCCGAATGGAATAAAGTAAATGTTTTTAGCATTTAGCAGCCTCATAATATTCATACCATTTAAGCCAAGCGCATCATTTGTTGAGATACCTAGGACAACAGGCGAACCGTTACGCAATGTTGCCTTAGCCGCCATCAATACCGGACTATCTGTTGCTGCATTAGCAAATTTACTAATACTATTGCCCGTCATCGGCGCTATAACCATTGCATCCAATGGATTGGATGGTCCGAATGGTTCTGCCTCTTTAATAGAGGATATAACCTTTTCTCCAGTCAATTCCTCTATTTTTGCAATCCACTCCTCTCCGGTACCAAAACGAGTAGCCGCATGTAACACGGAATGCGTAATGATTGGAATAACTGATGCTCCTGCATCTATAAAATTTTGAATTTTAGGTACTACATCCTCATACGTACAGTGAGAGGCTGTAATACCTAAACCAATTCGTTTACCCGTTAGCAATTTTCTTCCTCCTCTATTGCCTTGCACAATATTGTAGCTGCATCATGTGCAAAGTATTTCCCAGGTAATGATGGCAATAGTACATACGTTTGTAATTGCTCAGTGTCTATATCTAAACAGCCAGGCTCTGAAGCCAAATCATATAGGACAGCTGGGACATGATCTAGGAATGATTCTGTAATCCATTTTGCTGGAATCGTATTGATAAAAATCCCGTCATTAATTGACCATTTGCGGTCGTCTAAATTCGTAGCTTTATAACCATATGCCTTTGCTTCACTCACTTGTACTACTGAACGCGCAACTATATGGACATTAGCGCCCATCTTGACGAGTAAAGAGGCGAGCATTTTGGCTGTGCGTCCAAAACCTGCGATAGTAAAGTTTTGTCCGTAAATACATTTTTGCTCGAGTCCGTAAAACGTGGCGATAAATCCCTCGGCTGTTAATCTTGCGTTTTGCCAAATAAATGATTCTTGTTGCAAATAACAATTTGTTTCATTTTTCTCAAGCAATTGCTTCCAATGCATAGTCAAACGCCCTGTATAAAACTTAACTTGGGATATCCCATACAGCTGTTCCACTTCAATTTTTAGTGGAAGGATGGGAAGAATAATTCTATTTGGTTGGAATTCTAATACAAGCTTATTTAACTCTTCATTCCAAACTGATGTTCTTTTATAAAATACCGTTCTCGATGGGCTTCTTAGCATTGTAGCTAATTCCTTTAATCTTAGATCCTCACCGATAACAAGCCATTTTTCATTTTCCAAAAGCTCACCTCACTGTAAAAATTCTGACTGTACCGTCGTTGTTTTGTTAAATAAAATTCGATCTTCTCCAATTAGTATAATTTCGTGCCAAGGTATCATTTCACTAACTTTCACTTTCTTTTTTTGGAATGGCAATTTATCTTTAACAATTTCAAAACCATGAATCTTTCCTGTTTGTACATCTAATAGACATTCTGTATGTGCCAATATACCAAAATGTACGCCACCCTCAATTTGAATTAACTCTTTATCCACCATCTCTGATAGTAGCATTCCTCATCTCCCTCCTTGAACCGTTACCCCAATATATGCCGAGTTTTTGCAATTCGTGACCCTTACCCAAAGTATGAAAATATTGCATTTATTCATCATGCTGTATATAGTGTATATATACAGTTTTGAGAGGTGAGAAATTTGTGCATATTCATTTAAGCAACGCCAGTGATAAACCCATCTATGAGCAAATAACCGTACAGCTTAAGGAAGCGATACTAGCCAATAAATTACAGGCAGGTGACGCACTACCATCTATTCGTGCACTTGCAAAGGATTTAAAAATTAGCGTTATGACAACGAAGCGAGCTTATGCTGATTTAGAGCGAGATGGATTTATCGAAACAGTAGCTGGAAAAGGAAGTTTTGTTACAGAACGAAATCAAGATTTTCTACGCGAGGAATTATTACGTCAAGTTGAAAAGCATATGCAACAGGCAGTGAAAACGGCCAAAACTGCTGGGCTGACAAAAGAAGAATTACAGGAGTTACTTTCATTAATTTTGGAGGAGGACAACTAAATGAATGCTATTGAAGTTCATGATTTACAGAAAAGCTTTGAAGGGTTTTCTCTTAATGATGTAAGTTTTTCAGTACCTCAAGGCACTGTCATGGGTTTTGTAGGAGAAAACGGTGCTGGGAAGTCTACTATAATTAAATGCATACTTAATTTACTCAAAAAAGAATATGGCGAAATTTTGCTATTCGGTAAGGATGTTGTCGAACATGAATTATCGATAAAAAACGACATCGGTGTGGTTTTTGACGATTTACATGTGCCTGAAACGCTCAATGCGACGCAGCTCGACAAATTTATGAAAAAAGTATTTAAAACATGGGATTCAGGCTATTATTCCGAACGATTAGCACAATTTAAAATTCCAGTGAGGAAGAAGGTAAAAGAATTATCTCGAGGAATGAGGATGAAGCTGTCCATTGCATTAGCCATGTCGCATCATCCAAAGCTGTTAATTTTAGATGAACCAACGAGTGGGCTAGATCCAATTATTCGTGATGAAATTCTCGATTTATTTTTAACGTTTATGCAGGATGAAACACATAGCATCCTATTTTCTTCTCATATAACAAGTGATTTAGAAAAGATAGCTGACTACATTACATTCATTCATAATGGGGAAATTTTATTTAGCGAAAGTAAGGATGTACTTGTCTATGAGTACGGCATATTTAAAGGAAATAATGAGGAAGTAAGTGTAATACCAGAACATGCCATTATAAGAAAACGTAATGGAACCTTTGGAACAGAAGTCTTAGTTCTAAAAAATGAAGTAAATGAGGTATTCTCCCTTGAAAAGCCTTCTATAGAAGATATCATGCTATTTTATGTGAAAGGTAGTGTTTGAACATGGCAGGTCTTATCTTAAAAGATTTAATGACGATTCAACGTCAACTAAAAACACAGGCTTTCGTGCTGATTTTTTTCCTATTTATATCAATTTTTATGCAACAAGGTTTAATGCTCTTTACAATAATTATATTTATCGTGACCTTTCAAACTATAACTGCTCTTACCTATGATGAACAAAGCAGTTGGGATAAATATGCAAATACTTTACCCATTTCAAAAGGGGACATAGTACTTAGTAAATATATACTTAGTATCCTTCTTATGCTTTTTGGGCTTATACTCGCACTACCGATTGTATTCATTATTCATCGTTTTACGAATAACTGGGCATCAACAGAGTTTTTTCCAACATTTAACCTTCTTGTGACATTAGCCTTTTGTATGCTAGCACTTTTATTACCGATCTACATTAAATTCGGTTCTATAAAGGGAAGAATGGTTCTTATTGCTCTTTGCTTCATACCTGGTTTCTTATTTGGTCTTTTAAAAGAGTATTTTCCAGATATGACATTAACATTATCCAACTTAAAACAGTATATGTTTTTTGCTCCTATTGCTGGACTTTTAATCTTATGGCTGTCCTCTATCATTTCAACCGTAATTTATCAACGCAAAGAATTCTAGGAGGGAAAGAGACAATGCAGGCTTTAATTTTACAAAGAATAATGATTCAAAAATGGTCCATTCTTTTTGCAGTTATTATTTGTACGATCATAAGTAATATGGAAATACCTTTTTTAGATAATCCCGCAATAGTAATATTTGCTGCAGTTTTTTCTGCTTCCATTGTTGAAGGGATTTATGAGGACGATCAAAAAGTAAATTGGGAATTGTTTGTTAATAGTCTGCCTTTGACAAGAAAAACACAGCTACAAGCTGATTTTCTATATTGTCATGGCATCGTGATGCTACTTTTTGTTCTAATAGCACCTGCTTATTTTTCACAAACAGCAGCTGACGATAATTTTCTAGAGCATTTTGCCATGTACTTCGCCTATATTAGCAGTGCTTCTTTACTCATCTCCATCCAGTTTTATATCCATCATCTAGACGAGAAAAAGCGGATGCGTTATTTTAGAATGTTAACAGCCATCTTCCTTATTTTTATAATTAATTTACCTATTCATTACTTTTTATCCCAAATAGCAGAAAATTTGATAATTATTTTGATCCCTTCACTATTGAGTATACTCATTAGTAATTTTATTTTTCGTCAAAGCCATACCTTATATTTAGCAAGAGAGGTTTTTTAAGCAACTGAATAGAGAAAAGGTTGCCTATAAACGGCAACCTTTTTTTAAGCTTCTGGGCCAATAATTGAAATGGCTGGCTCAGCTTTCAAGATTTTTGCTATTAAGCGATCTAGCGATTCCATCGATACGGCATCGATGGACGCTAATACTTCGTCTACAGAACGATGTCTGCGATGTACTAACTCACTTGTACCGTTGCGATTCATACGAGCACCTGTCCCCTCTAGACCGAGTACAAAACTACCCTTCAGCTGTTCCTTCGCATTCGTAAGCTCTTCCTCAGTCACACCACCTGCTACGATATCAAGTAATGTCGCATCAATTGTATGTTGAAGCTGTGATAATTGCTGACGACTTGTACTACCATAAATCGTAAATGCGCCAACATCTGCATAACAGGATTGATAAGAAAATATTGAATAGGCTAAACCACGTTCTTCGCGTACTTCTTGGAACAAACGAGAGCTCATATTACCACCGATAATATTATTAAGTGCAATAAAGCTATACATATCTGGATCCTTTACACCAATTGCTGGATAAGAAATGGCCAAATGCGCTTGCTCCGTATCGCGAGTTTTTGAGACCTCTCCTGGATAAAAATGAGGATTCGAAAGCACAGGCTCAACCGCAAGAGGAGATGGCTGATATTGGCCAAATAAGTCTTCAATTGTTTGCATGAGCTTCGTAGAAATATTTCCCGCTATTGAAATAACAACTGATTCTGGACCATAATGTTTAGCCATGTAATTACGTATCATATCTGCTGTAAATGTTTTTAAAGTAGCCGCAGTTCCGAGAATTGGTCGACCGAGTGCGTCGTTTGGATACATGACTCCCCATAGTTTTTCGTGAACATCGTCATCAGCTGCGTCTTCACTCATTAATATTTCCTCTAGTACTACTTGTCTTTCCTTCTCTAACTCTTCCTCTGCAAACGTAGAATTAAAGAACATATCCGCTAATATTGTAACTGCAAGCTCAGCATGATGGTCTAAAACCTTTGCATAATAACAAGTGTTTTCCTTAGATGTAAAGGCATTTAACTCTCCACCAATTCGGTCAAATTCTTCAGCAATTTGGCGAGCTGTTCGAGTTTTTGTCCCTTTAAAAAGCATATGTTCTATAAAATGTGTAATGCCATTTTCCTCAGGTAGCTCATAACGAGATCCTGCATTAACAAAAATGCCTAGCGCAACGGATCTTACATGATCGATTTGCTCAGACACAATACGCACACCATTCTGACATGTATGTACTTGTACCAAAAAATCTCCCCCAATTCATCTCTGGTTCTACTCAAAGGCATAATGTGGGATCATCACCAAAACGTGTGGCTGATTTCCGTTCCGACTGGGCGCTTTGTTGCTGACGCTTCGCTTTCGCACAGAGCAAAGCTTCCTGGGGGCGTCCGATGAGCCGCTTGGGCCAACACGATGTTAGTCACGAAGGCGTTATCACAGGACGTGATGCTTTTAGCCTTCGTTCCTCTATATCGCTAATCCCCAAGGAGTTGCCCATTCTCCATTCCAATCAACTTATTTACATAGTATACGTTTTACCAAAAGTCATCCACGACTTTTAATGATGAACCATAATGTGAAGCTTCCCCCAAAATATCCCTTATTGAACCATTTTCCTTATATTTGATTTAAAAAAGGCTGCGCATTATACGCAGCCTTTTCTACAATTTATTATTTATCTTGCTCAGCGCGTTCTTTTTCCTCTTGGATAACAACTTTACGAGATAAATTCACACGACCTTGCTTGTCTATTTCAATAACTTTTACAAGTAATTGATCGCCAAGTTTTAAGACATCTTCAACTTGTTTTGTACGTTCCTCTTGAATTTCAGAGATGTGAAGTAAGCCGTCTTTCCCTGGGAATATTTCACAGAACGCACCGAATTTTTCAATACGTTTAACTGTTGATAAATAATACTCGCCAACTTTTGCTTCACGTACGATGTCTTCGATAATTTGTTTTGCACGAGCGTTCATTTCTTCATCTGCAGAAGAGATGTAAATTGTACCATCTTGCTCAGTATCAATTTTTACGCCAGTTTCTTCAATAATTTTGTTAATTTGTTTACCACCAGGTCCGATGACATCGCGAATTTTATCAGGATTGATTTTCACGATTACAATTTTCGGTGCAAATGTAGATAATTTTTCACGTGGTTCTGCAAGAGTAGCAAGCATTGATTCTAAAATGTGCATACGGCCAATTTTAGCCTGTGTTAATGCTTCTTCTAAAATATTGCGTGATAAACCATCAATTTTAATGTCCATTTGAAGTGCTGTTACACCTTTAGCTGTACCAGCAACTTTAAAGTCCATATCTCCAAGGTGGTCTTCCATACCTTGAATATCAGTTAAAATAGAGTAGTGTTCGCCTTTTTTTATAAGACCCATTGCAATACCTGCTACAGGTGCTTTTAATGGAACACCAGCATCCATCATTGCTAACGTTGAAGCACAGATAGAAGCTTGAGATGTAGAACCATTTGACTCAAGTACTTCCGATACACAACGGATTGTATATGGGAATACAGATTCATCTGGAATAACCGCATCAAGAGCACGCTCTCCTAGAGCACCATGACCGATTTCACGACGACCTGGTCCACGAATTGGGCCTGTTTCCCCTACTGAAAATTGTGGGAAGTTATAGTGATGCATAAAGCGTTTTGATTCTTCCACACCTAAACCGTCGATAATTTGTACATCCCCAAGTGCACCTAATGTACAAATAGAAAGGGCTTGTGTTTGTCCACGCGTGAATAATGCTGAACCGTGAGTACGTTGTAAAAGCTGAGTTTCAGAAGAAAGTGGACGGATTTCGTCTAACTTACGACCATCTGGACGAACTTTATCTTCTGTAATCTGACGACGTACTTCGTCTTTCACCATTTTATCTAGAATTGTATAAACTTGCTTCATTGTTACTTCATCCGCTTCTTGCTCTTCATAAGAAGCAATAACACGGTCTTTTACCGCTTGAATAGCCTCATCACGTGCATGTTTTTCTGCAGTTTGAATTGCATCATGCATGTCAGTCTCACAAGCTGCTTTTATATCTGCTTGAATCGCTTCATCAATTTCAAATAATGTTACTGGTAATTTTTCTTTCCCTACTTCTGCAACAATTTGCTCTTGGAAAGCAATAATTTTTTTGATTTCTTCATGACCGAACATAATGGCTTCTAGCATTACTTCTTCCGGTACTTCTAGTGCACCTGCTTCAACCATGTTGATAGCATCCTTGTTACCTGCTACAGATAAATGGATTGTTGATTGATTAGATTGTTCCACAGTTGGGTTCACAATAAATTTACCGTCAATATATCCAACTTGTACACCTGCAATCGGTCCGTCGAATGGAATATCCGAGATCGCTAACGCTAATGATGATCCAACCATTGCAGCCATTTCAGACGTGCAATCCGGATCGTTAGACATAACCATTGAAATAACTTGTACTTCATTACGGAAACCGTCTGGGAACATTGGACGAATTGGACGGTCAATTAACCGGCTTGCTAGTATTGCTTTTTCAGATGGACGTCCTTCACGCTTAATAAAGCCACCAGGAATTTTACCTGCTGCGTATAAACGTTCTTCGTAGTTTACTGTTAATGGGAAGAAATCAAGTGGTTTCGGTGATTTTGACATTGTTGCTGTTGAAAGTACAGATGTATCACCATAGCGTACTAATACGGCCCCATTTGCTTGTTTTGCTAACTGTCCAACTTCGATTACAAGTGGACGGCCAGCCCATTCATAGGAATAGACTTTCTTTTCGTTCATTCAATGAACCCCTCTCTATTATAAAAACACTTACTTCGTCTGTATGTACTAATAGTAAGTGTACCAAAAATGCTTGTTCTATGCTAAATATTTCATGAAATAATAATACATTTAAATTCAGTTATTGCCAATTTATTTAGGATTTATTTCTGTATTTGATTGAAACAGTGTTTTTTTGCTTGAAGTTCATATCATACATGCTTTTTTCTAAATAATCAATTTCGCCTTGGTTATTCTTAATGTTTATAAACATAAAGAAAAAGCGGGATTAATCCCGCTTTTCGATTGACAATTAGCGACGTAAGCCTAAACGAGTGATTAGTTCACGGTAACGTTGTACGTCAGTTTCACGAAGATATTTTAATAAGTGACGACGACGACCTACCATTTTAAGAAGACCACGCTCAGAGTGGAAATCTTTTTTGTGTGTACGTAAGTGAGCGTTTAGAGCGTTAATTTCCTCTGTTAATACTGCAACTTGTACTTCTGGAGAACCAGTGTCACTTTCGTGAGTACGGAACTCAGCAATAATTTCGTTTTTACGTTGTTTTGAAATAGCCATTTTGTATGGACCTCCTAAATAATTGTTAATCCCCATTAGCACAGTACACGTTGGAGTCATCGATATACCGAGCTAAGGATAAGCATATTATGCACTTATGAATGTTACCATAAAACAATAGGTCAAGCAAGCGTTAACGTCAGCCTATTCAAATGTTAAAGCAGATTTAATTTGCATGAAGCCGATAAAATACGGCTCATCACTATAAAGTGGGGTTGATTTCGTTCCGGCTGGGCGCTTTGTTGCTGACGCTTCGCTTTCGCGCAGAGCTTCCTGGGGGCGTCCGATGAGCCCCAAGGAGTCGCCCAGCCTCCTCTCCAATCAACTTATATTCATGGTATACGCTTTAACTTTTGGTAATAACCTTAAAATATTCAATTGCTTCCTGTTTATCTTTTTCGATTTGTGCTTTCAAAGCTTCAATACCATCGAATTTTCGTTCACTTCTTATACGTTTATACCAAGCGACATGCACTTCTTCACCGTAAATATTTTTTTCGAAGTTTAATATATGGACTTCGATGGATAATTGTTTGTCGTTTGGATCTTTAAATGTTGGTTTATATCCTACATTACATACACCATCATACCAGTTATTTTGTACAAGTACTCGAACCGCATATACACCGCTAGCAGGAATATAAGTTCCCTCTAACGCTTGGACATTTGCAGTTGGGAAACCTATTGTGCGCCCTCGCTTATCACCGTGTACAACGATACCCGTAACTTCAAATGGTCGTCCTAGGAGCAATCTTGCTTCTTCCATTTCTCCCTCTTGCAAAAGCTTACGGATACGTGTAGAGCTAATTTTTTCGATTTCATCAGTTTTCTTTTCAACAACCGTTACGCCGTAATCTCCATTACTCAATGCACGCATATCTTCCATTGTTCCTTTACCAAATGCACCAAAAGAATAATCAAAGCCAGCTGTAACATGTTGAATGTTCAACCCACGAATAAATGTATCAATAAATGCATCAGGTGAAAGCTTTGCAAAATCAGATGTGAAATGCACAACAAATGCTGTATCAACACCCTGTTCTTCGAAAAGTTGCAACTTTTGCTGTAATAACGTTATATAAAATACTTTTTCGTTACGTCCGCCAAGCACTAAAGAAGGATGTGGATCGAATGTCATAACAGCCGTTGGAATTTGACACTTGTCTCCTTCGTCCTTCGCTGCCTTAATAACTGCCTGATGCCCTCTATGTACACCATCAAAAAAACCAAGAGCCAATGAATATGGCTGCATGCTTTCTCGTTGCTGTAGTTGGTGTGGGTATTTTAAATGAATGACCTCCATACTAAAAATCCTCCTACTCTATCGTCGGAAACATCTTATGTGGCTTCATAAGCCCTTCCTTTGTAGGATGGGCATGATAGACCGCAATTGCTTTCCCACTGATTCCAAAAACAATTTTATCATGTATCTTTAATAATGCATCTGCGGGAAGCACTTGTCCATTGAAAATTTCTTTTTCGTTTGCGGAAGTGATCTCCATATATGGATAATCTGTTAATGCATACTCAACTGGTAAAATGCATGTATCCATTTGTTCAGCTTCCATCAGTTCAGCAACTTGTGCCAACGTAAAGCAATTCTCTTGCGTAAATGTACCTGAGGCTGTGCGTACGAGCTCTTTCATGTGTGCTGGATAGCCAAGTGCCGCTCCAATTTGTACAGCTAGTGTTCGGATATACGTCCCTTTACTACACGCTATACGTACAGGGAATGTAATTTCTTGCCCTTCATATATTTCTACATCATCGAGTAGTTCCAATGCATATATAGTAACTTGACGAGTAGGTCTTTCGACAATTTCGCCTTTTCGAGCATATTCATAGAGACGTTTACCATTTACTTTGACAGCTGAAAACATCGGTGGCGTTTGTTGAATAACACCTGTTAGCGATGCTAAAACCTCTTGCAATTGAGTACGTGTGAACTTTTTATTTGTACTATCTTGCTCAACCGTTTCTCCTTCTGCATCCTCAGTTGTCGTTGTACGTCCAATTGAAATAACAGCTTCATAGGTTTTTCCTGCATCCGTTAAGTATTCTGCGATGCGTGTTGCTTGACCAATACAAATGGGAAGTACTCCCTCAACTCCTGGATCAAGTGTGCCTGTATGGCCAACTTTTTTAGTACGTAAAATTTTTCGTAATTTAAAGACGCAATCATGACTTGTCATGCCGCGTTCCTTCCAAAGCGGTAAAATACCGTTCATAAATTTCCTCCTCATTTCAGTTTTAGCATATTTTGTTTTTCTGCTACAGTTTTATATAGATGAATGCCCTGACACTTCAGAAAAAAATGCAAAATGTTCTGTAGCATTTCCGTTGAATGTAAAAAGCCTGCCTGCATGAACATGCATATGGCAGACTTTTTTAAGTTAAGCTTATTCTTCGTGTAAACCACGTAGCAATGAATCAATACGATTACCATATTCAATCGATGAATCGAATTCAAAGATTAGTTCTGGTGTACGACGTAAACGGATTCGTGACCCGATTTCTGAGCGAATGAAACCAGAAGCCTTTAATAAAGCTTTTAATGTTTCCTCTTTTTCACGTTCATTGCCTAGAGTTGTAATATAAATTGTCGCTTGTTGTAAATCACCTGTCACCTCAACACCAGTAACAGTAACGAAACCAACACGCGGATCTTTTATTTTACGTCCAATAATATCACCAAGCTCTTTTTTCATTTGCTCAGCGACACGGTTTGAGCGTAGAGACATAGTTTGTCACCTCAATTTCGATGTACAGAAAGTTATGTCTTCACTTGCACATATATTTACATACAAGGTATGACTAAATCATACAACACAACTTCTAATGTTACTTATAAATAGTCTCGCCACACATTTAACTGTTCCCAAGCCGGATTTGACTGTAAGTAATGAAGCGCGTGATTAATTTCACGCTCGGCTGCTTCTTTTGAAGAAGAAACAGCAACAAGCGCTAATTTCGTGCGTTGCCATACATTTTGATGGTCAATTTCCGCTATGGATACATTAAATTTTTGCTTAGTGCGGGTAAGCATACGCTGTAAGACAGCACGTTTTTCCTTCAACGAATGGGCAGTTTGAATCATGAATTCAACTTCTGCATATACAATCATTAAACGCGTTTAACTTCTTCCATAATATAGGCTTCAATAATGTCGCCTTCTTTAATATCGTTGAAGTTTGTAATTGTAATACCACATTCGTAACCTTTGGCAACTTCTTTAACTTCATCTTTGAAACGTTTAAGTGTATCTAATTCACCTTCAAAAATTACTACATTGTCGCGGATTACACGTACGCCAGAATCACGAGTTACTTTACCTTCTGTTACGTATGAACCAGCAATTGTACCAACTTTTGATACTTTAATTGTTTGTCGAACTTCTGCTTGACCAATAATTTTTTCTACGAATTCTGGATCAAGCATACCTTTCATTGCTTGTTCAATTTCCTCGATTACTTTATAGATAATGCGGTGCAGACGAATATCTACGCCTTCTTCTTCAGCTGCTCGTTTAGCATTGATATCTGGACGAACGTTGAAGCCAATAACAATTGCATTTGAAGCCGCTGCAAGAGAAATATCTGATTCTGTAATCGCACCAGCGCCAGTGTGAATAATTTTCACGTTTACGCCTTCAACATCAATTTTCATTAATGATGCGGCCATAGCTTCTACAGTACCTTGAACGTCAGCTTTAACAATTAAGTTAAGCTCTTTCATTTCGCCTTGACTCATTTGTTCGAATAAGTTATCAAGCGTTACACGTTGTTTTTCTGAGCGTTGTGCTTGAATCGCTGACATTGCACGAGTTTCCCCAACTTGGCGTGCTGTTTTTTCATCTTCAAAGACAACGAAACGGTCGCCAGCTTGTGGTACTTCATTTAAGCCTGTGATTTCTACTGGTGTTGATGGTCCAGCTTCTTTCACACGACGGCCTTTATCATTTACCATCGCACGTACTCGCCCAAAAGTATGACCGACAACAATCGGATCCCCAACTTTTAATGTTCCATCTTGTACTAAAAGTGTTGCAACAGAACCTCGACCTTTATCTAATTGTGCTTCAATTACTGTACCAAGTGCTAAGCGATTAGGATTCGCTTTTAATTCTCCAACTTCAGCGACAAGTAAAATCATTTCAAGTAATGTGTCAATGCCTTCACCTTTTAGTGCGGAGATTGGTACGAAAATCGTTTCGCCACCCCAAGCTTCAGGAACTAGGCCATGCTCTGTTAACTCTTGCATCACACGGTCAGGATTAGCTGAAGGTTTATCCATTTTATTGACTGCAACAATAATTGGTACTTCCGCTGCTTTTGCGTGGTTAATCGCTTCTACTGTTTGTGGCATTACGCCATCATCCGCAGCTACTACTAAAATCGTTAAATCCGTTACTTTCGCACCGCGCGCACGCATCGTTGTAAAAGCTGCGTGTCCTGGTGTATCTAGGAACGATATTTTTTTGTCGCCTTCAGTTACTTGATAAGCACCGATATGCTGAGTAATACCTCCAGCCTCACCAGCTGTAACCTTAGTATTACGAATAGAGTCTAACAATGTAGTTTTACCATGGTCAACGTGACCCATAATTGTTACTACAGGAGGACGTTCTGATAATTCCGCCTCGTTAACTTCTTCTGTTTGTTCGAAGTGTGTTTCTAAATCCGTAATATCTACACGAATTTCTTCTTCAACTTCTACACCATAGTCTGCGCAAATTAATTCAATTGCATCCTTATCTAATTCTTGGTTAATTGTTGCCATTACACCAAGCATAAATAATTTTTTAATAATTTCTGATGGCTCACGGTGTAACTTTTTAGCTAATTCCGCTACAGAAAGTGATTCAACAAAAGTAATTTTTTCTGGTAATTCCTTTTGTTTCACTGGTTGACTTGGTTGGTGTGTTTTTGGATGGCGACGTTTTCCGCCATGAATTCCTGGTTTTGGACGTTGGTTGTAACCTCCGCCACCTCTACGATTATTATTATTGTTATTATTATTGTTGTTATTATTATTATTTGTCATATTTCGATTTTGACTACCTTTTGTATTCTTAGATTTTTCGTTAGACGAATTTGAGTTTTGATGCGTTTGTTGCTGATGTTGCTGATTATTGGCCTTAGGCTTGGAAGTAGCAGATTGCTGCTTTTGCCCATCTTGCTTTTTCACCGATTGCTGTGATTTTTGCGATACATTTTGAGTAGGTTGCTTCACGTCTTTTATAGTTTTAAATGTTTGGTTTAACTTTGCCACTATATCTTTTTCTAACATTGACATATGGTTTGTTACGCTAACATTTAATTTATTTAGTGCTTCAATAACCTCTTTACTCGATTTATTCACCTGTTTCGCATATTCATGAACTCTGATTTTGGTCATCTGCTCACCCCCGATTATTTTTCGTTGAGTAGACTAGACAATTTGCTTGCAAAACCTTTATCGGTAATAGCTAAAGCCACTCGGGCCTCCTTACCTGTAGCATGTCCTAGATCATAACGATCACCAATTACATGATACTCAACGTTGTAATACGTGCATTTATCTTGAATTTTTTTGCTAGAGTTTTTAGAAGCATCGTTTGCAAGCAGTACTAGCTTAGCATTACCATTGCGGACTTCCTTTACTACTAACTCTTCTCCTGAAATCACTTTACGGGCTCTTGCCGCTATCCCAAGCAAATTATACACCGCTTGATTATTAATCATATAATAGACTCCCTACGAATCAACAAAATAAGCTCATCGTAGATTTCTTCAGGGATTTTTACATCAAGTTGGTGCCCTAAAACATTTTTCTTACGGGCGATTTCAATCGCTTTTTCCGTTTTAGAGACATAGGCACCACGTCCGGGTTTTTTTCCGGAGATATCAACACTTACTTCGCCCTCTTTCGAACGAACGACACGAATCATTTCTTTTTTTGGTAGCATTTCTCCGGTAGCTACACATTTTCGAAGAGGTACTTTTTTATTAATAGCCATAAGAATCACCTTTCCTCTCTGAAGCTTGTCGTAAGAGGTGGACTAGCCATGCACTACATTGTTTATATATATTTGGAATTTACCCATAATATTTTCCAATATAGGCTCTGCCATTATTCAGTCGACGCAGCCCAACGCCCACTGAATAATGGCAGCTAACTAGTCACACGGGCTTTCTTACTTATTCTTCGTCGTCTTGATATAAGTCAACTGTCACATCATCAAAATCACTTTCTTCATCCTCAGCAGGTATGAAAGTGCTTGTTGCAGATGGATAAATACCTAACTCACGAGCATCTGTTTCACTCTTAATATCAATTTTCCAGCCAGTTAGCTTAGCAGCTAAACGAGCATTTTGACCACGTTTACCAATTGCTAGTGATAGCTGATAGTCTGGAACAACAACAGTAGTAGATTTTTCTTCTTCATTGACTTGAACATCTAAAACTTTAGATGGGCTAAGAGCATTTGCTACAAATACAACTGGGTCTTCTGACCATTCAACGATGTCGATTTTTTCACCGTTTAATTCATTTACAATTGTTTGCACACGAGCGCCTTTTGCTCCAACGCATGAGCCTACAGGATCTACTTCTTCGTTATGTGCATAAACAGAAATTTTAGAACGATCCCCTGCTTCACGAGCAATTGATTTAATTTCTACAATACCTTCATAAATTTCAGGTACTTCCATTTCAAATAAGCGACGTAATAAACCCGGATGTGTGCGTGAAACAATAACTTGTGGTCCGCGCGTTGTACGTTCAACCTTTGTAATATAAACCTTAATGCGATCGTGTGGATGGTATGTTTCACCTTGAATTTGTTCGTTTTGTGGTAATGCAGCCTCTACTTTTCCAAGACCTACGTAAATATTACGAGCATCTAGACGCTCAACTACACCCGTCACGATATCATCTTCACGGTCTACATATTGCTCGTAAATTAAGCCGCGTTCTGCTTCACGAACACGTTGTGTAACAACTTGTTTCGCTGTCTGTGCAGCAATACGACCAAAGTTTCGAGGTGTTACTTCCTGCTCAACCACATCTTCTAACTGGTATGCAGGATTGATTGCCTTGGCATCTTCTTCAGAGATTTGTAAACGGTCATCTTCTACTTCTTCGACTACATCTTTGCGTGAGAAGACACGAATAGAGCCCTTATCTAAATTTAAGTCAACCCGAACATTTTGTGCTTGATTGAAGTTGCGTTTGTAAGCTGTAACTAATGCCGCTTCTATTGCTTCAATTAACACATCTCTTGAAATTCCTTTTTGTTCTTCTAGCGCATTTAGCGCATCTAACAAATCACTACTCATTTTTGTTTTCACTCCTAAATATGCATTATGCTTAGAAATCGATGGCTAGTCGTGCCAATGCGATTTTTTCTTGTTCAATTGTTACTGTAATTTTACGCGTTTTAATGCGTACTTCCATCACTAATGTATGTTCATCGTATGACGTTAAGTAGCCTTGGAATTCCTTCATGTCCTTGATGGGCTCATAGGTTTTAACATAAATAAATTTGCCAATCGCATTTTCAAAATCAGTATCTTTTTTTAATGGACGTTCTGCTCCAGGTGAAGAAACTTCTAAATAATAGTTTTGTGTAATTGGATCATTTTCATCCAATAGCAAACTTAGTCGTTCACTAACTTGAGCACATTGTTCAATGTCAATTCCACCTTCAGGTGTATCCACATAAACACGTAAAAACCAGTTACGTCCTTCTTTTACGAACTCGACATCTACAAGTTCAAGATTTAACTCTTCAACAATCGGTTTGGCGAGCTCTTCAATTAAAGATGGTACTTTGCTCATTATTTCCTCCTGTATCTATCAAATTCTGGCGTAATAAAACAGAAATTCCACCAGTAGCTTTGGTGAAATTTAACGGTCTTACCTGCTGTTAGTCAAAAATTTGTTTTGCTACGGTATAACAACAGAAAAGAGCGGGAAGGTCCCACTCTTTTGCTGGAAAAATATCAACAAATTATTACCATTAGGATAGCATAGTTTACAGCACAATGCAAATTTCCTTTTTCTAGACACCTCATCTAATCAATTATGCTTGGGTATAAAATTGAAATTTGTGCTTAAATTAGGCTCATCACCATAACGAGGGGGTTGATTTCCGTTCCGGCTAGGCGCTTTCCTAGGGGCTTCCAACCTTCACTCCAATCAACTTATTTACATGATATACATTTTAACAAATGTCATCCCCAACTTTATAAGCCTTAATTTGAACATAATGCAGATAAGTTATTCGTTAATGTGAAGATGCTTTACACTAACCTTCTTATTTTAGAAAAGTGATAATTGATTCGCATCAGGCATTCCTTCTAAACAACCCAATTGATCCATGTATTCAATCAATGTCTTGGATACACGGCCTCGTTGCTGTAAATCTTCCTTCGATAAAAATTCTCCATCCTCACGTGCTGCCACAATTTGTTTCGCAACGTTTGTACCAAGTCCAGGAATCGCATCGAATGGTGGAATTAAAGAGTTCCCATCAATGATAAATTCACTAGCCTGAGAACGATATAAATCGACCTTCTGGAAGCTCATCCCACGCTCACACATTTCAAGCGCTAGTTCCATCACAGTTAATAGGTTTTTTTCTTTTGTTGAAGCATCTAAGCCCTTTATATTGATTTCATCAATTTTTGCACGAATCATTTGCGAGCCCTGTACCATGGCAATTAAATCAAAATCATCTGCACGTACTGTGAAATACGCTGCATAATAAAGAATCGGGAAATGTACTTTAAACCATGCAATACGAACAGCCATTAACACGTAAGCTGCCGCATGGGCTTTCGGGAACATGTATTTTATCTTTTTACATGATTCGATATACCAGCCTGGTACTTTATTCGACAGCATTTCTGCCTCAAACTCTTCAGATAAACCTTTCCCTTTACGCACGGACTCCATTATTTTAAATGCCAGTGACGGTTCTAGCCCTTGGTAAATTAAATACACCATAATATCGTCACGACAGCCAATTACTTCTTTCAGCACACATGTACCGTTTTGAATTAACTCTTGCGCGTTACCAAGCCATACGTCTGTTCCGTGTGAAAGTCCTGAAATTTGCACAAGCTCTGAGAATGTTGATGGCTTCGTATCTTCAAGCATTTGGCGTACAAAACGTGTACCGAACTCAGGAATGCCGAGAGTTCCGGTCTTACAACCAATTTGTTTTTCTGTTACGCCTAAAGATTCTGGAGTACTAAAGATTTTCATAACGACTGGATCATCTGTTGGAATCGTTTTCGGATCTATCCCTGATAAATCCTGCAACATACGAATCACAGTCGGATCATCGTGTCCAAGAATATCAAGTTTTAAAATATTATCGTGAATGGAATGGAAATCAAAGTGTGTCGTACGCCATTCTGCATCCTGTGCATCCGCAGGGAATTGCACTGGTGAGAAGTCAAAGATATCCATATAATCTGGTACTACGATAATTCCTCCAGGGTGTTGCCCTGTTGTACGTTTTACACCTGTACAACCTTGCACTAAGCGATCTACCTCGGCACCGCGGAAATGCAAGTTGTTATCACTAGCATAACCCTTTACATAGCCATACGCTGTTTTTTCTGCAACTGTACCGATTGTTCCAGCACGATATACATAATCTTCACCGAATAATACCTTCGTATAGTTATGAGCTTGTGGTTGATATTCTCCCGAGAAATATGACGATAGGTAAACTTTTGATATTATCTCCAGCTTTTCCCCCGTCCCACACCGTACGTGACCCTTTCGGCGTCATACGGCGTTCCATCGTTAACTTTGTTGAAATTTATAAACTAAGCTTTGGATTTCCTACTTCCGTTCTTAGTTCGTTTATTTTATTTATTTTCAATAGGATATATCAGCAATCCATTACTTTTAAATGGCTCATCACCATAACGTGTGGTTGATTTCCGTTCCGGCTGGGCGCTTTCCTGGGGTCGCCCAGCCAGAACGGAAATCAACTTATATACATGGCAGATGTTTTAACAAATGGCAGCCACAAATTTTGGTGATGAGCCTTTTAAATCTTCACTTGTAAATATCTGTGAAGTATCGACCTTTTTCGCTTTCTATAAAAAGGTTATCAAATGTCTCTTGCAAACCAAAATATTTCTTAATTTTTGAATCATTAAGTCAGCCAACTAATCACTTCCTTTACGAAGTTTTCGTTCTCTTTAGTCATATACAAATCTGACTTATTGTAGGTTTTGTTTCAACGTTAACGACTTGTGCCCTTCCCTCTGAAATGTTTTTTCCTCCGACTTATTGGTTATTCAGTCATCAACAGCATTTCTTCGTCAGTACTACGGCACTACTGCCACTCCTTTAAAGTATGTTATAGCCATTTTGCCTTTCCATACACCGTCGTCATTGAAGTGCAATCTTCTCTTACGTTAGGAGCTTCACACGTTCCACTATTTCTATCTGTACATAATTCCCTTAGGTTCCCTCTAAATTCCGCTAGGCTGGATTGTGCCTGTAACACAATATGGATTTTCATAACCTAACACTTACTCATCCACACCTAGAAGTCCTAACTGGACCCCGCAGTATTTCTACTACGTGACATTCACGAAAAGTCAGTCGAGGGTTCGTCTCGATTATTCTACCGCTTCTAACCATAGGAATTTTATAGACGCCAGACCTATCATTCACAAGAGACTTATCCCTCTTTCCACAGCCTAATTGTTTGGGTGAACTTCAGTCTACTTTAACGAGCTTCAAACGTTTTTGGTGTTTGCAATACCGTTCACGCTTGTCGTAGCTTCAGCGAGTGTGTTTCAAGGCGTTACTCTCTCATTCCACACTTCGAAATAGCAGTTCTACCAACTAAGGTGGTTAACCTTTTCAGTTAACAACGTGTCACACTCAAATCAATATCAGGTACCTTATCTCCTTTAAAGCCAAGGAACGTTTCGAATGGGATATCTTGCCCATCTTTTTTATATGGTGTCCCACATTCCGTACAATCTTTATTTGGTAAGTCAAAGCCTGAGCTTACAGAACCATCATTAAAAAACTCGGAATGCTTACAATTTGGACAAACATAATGAGGTGGAAGTGGGTTTACTTCGGTAATCTCCATAAAGGTCGCTACTAATGAAGATCCAACAGATCCACGGGAACCTACTAAATAGCCATCCGCTAATGATTTTTTCACAAGCTTCGCAGAAATTAAATAAATTACGCCGAAACCATGGCCTAAAATTGACTTTAATTCCTTTTCAATTCGGGCCTTCACGATTTCTGGTAGCTCTTCTCCGTATATAAGATGTGCCATTTCATAGGTTAAATTTGTAACTTCATCATCTGAACCTTCAATTTTTGGTGTATATAAATCATCTTTAATTGGTTTAACTTCACCAATCATATTTGCGACTTTTTGAGAATTGGTGACAACTACTTCCTTCGCAAGATCCGGTCCTAAAAAATCAAATTCTTCAAGCATTTCATTAGTCGTTCTAAAATGAACTTCAGGTAGCTTTGATCTATTTAAGATGTTGGCACCACCTTGAGAGCCGATTAGTATTTGTCTGAACATCCCATCTGTTGGATCTAAGTAATGTACATTACCGGTAGCTACAACTGGTTTATCGATTTTCTTCCCTAGCTTTACAAGCTTGCGAATAATATCTTCAAGTGTCCATTCATCACGTATAACATTGCGCTCAATTAACGGTGCATACACTGCCTTTGGTTGAACTTCAATATAATCATAAAATCTCGCAACTTGCTCTGCTTCCTCTGGGGATTTATTCATCATCGTCTCAAATAATTCACCATTACTGCAACCTGATCCGACTAATAAACCTTCTCTATATTGCTCTAGAACCGCTCGTGTTACGCGAGGTACACGATAGAAAGTTTTTGTATGGGAGTGGGTAACTAATTTAAATAAATTTTTTAATCCAGCATTATCTACCGCTAATATTGTGCAGTGCATTGGTCGTCCTTTTTTATAAGCATCCCCACCACCAACATGCTTATTAAAGTCGTCGTGGTATTTAATATCTAATTCATCTGCATCTTTTAACAGCTGTAAAAGTAAATAACCCGTTGCCTCTGTATCATAAATAGCCCGGTGATGCTGGGTTAATTCAATATTGAATTTTTTACAAAGTGTATTTAAACGATGGTTTTTCATCGTTGGATACAGCATTCTCGCAAGCTCCAACGTATCAATAACTGGATGAATCGTACCCTCTAGCCCGAATTTTTTATAGCCTGTATATAAAAAGCCCATATCAAACGATGCATTATGGGCTACTACTATGCCATCTCCGATAAATGCATGGAACTCCTTAATGACTTGCTCCACTTCTGGCGCGTTACGTACCATATCATCTGTAATGCCTGTCAGTTCAATGGTTGTTGCTGAAAGGGGGTGATGTGGATTGGCAAAGCTTTCGTATTTGTCTATCACATTTCCATCTTTAATTTTCACCGCAGCAAGCTCAATTATAGTATCGTAAGCAGTTGATAGTCCTGTCGTCTCTACGTCAAACACGACATAGGTAGTATCAGATAATAATCGGTTCTCAGGTGCATACGCAATCGGTACACCATCATCTATTAAATTAGCCTCCAAGCCATAAATAACTTTTATGCCATGCTTTTTCCCTGCTGCATAGGCCTCTGGGAAGGATTGAACAACAGCATGGTCAGTAATAGCCACGGCTGGATGACCCCACTTTGCAGCCTGCTCAACAAGTCTACCAACTGGTGTCACAGCATCCATTTGACTCATTGGTGTATGAAGATGTAGCTCCACCCGTTTTTCGCCTTCTGGCGCGTGGTCCTGACGTGTTGCTTTTTTTATTTCATTAATATCATTTGCCATAACGATTAAATCACGAATGAATGTGTCAGTTTGTACAGAGCCTCGGACTTTTACCCACATGCCTTTTTTCAAATGCTTCATAAGTTCCGCATCATCATTATCACGTGAGAACATTTTTACTACGATAGAATCCGTATAGTCGGTAATTTTTATTTGTAATAAAGAGCGACCACTTTTCAGCTCTCTAATTTCCGTATCAAAAACAAAACCTTCTATGATAACACGGCGTTCTTCTTCAACAATGCGTTTAATTTCCATTGTTTCATCATCTTTAATTAACATACCAAGCTGGAATGGACGGTCACCAAGGTTCGCAATAGCTGGATTTTCTTTCTTCTCCTGCTCACGTTTTTGGTAATCTTGTATCGCTTGCTGAGCTAAAGCTGCTTCCTCTAAACGCCTCTGTTCCATGAAAGCTTCCTGTGCCGCGATCATTTCTTCCGTTTGATCTTGAAGCACAAAATCTATCACAATGTGTGGAAAGCCAAATTGACTATAGCTTTCGGAAAGCTTTTCTGCATACTTTGTTTTCAGCATCATAAATTCCATTTCTTGCATGCAAGATAAAGTGATTTTTTGCCCATTCCACATAGGCATTTGCGATGCTAGACAATGTTTTAAAGGTGGCGCCATCTCATCTATTTGTTCTACTACTGTTAGCCAATATTGTTGGACAAGTTCTTCCGTAACATTTTTCTCTACCGTATCGAAAGTTGTGTGGATTTGAGCGATCGCTGAAAATTTTTCAGTCAAACGAGTACGAAATAGTTGGTATAGTGAAAAAGGAAGTATATCTCGTAATTTAATGGTAAAATTCCATAGCCTGTTCTTTTTGTGTACAGTTAGTCGTGATAATTCACCTTCTTCAAAAAAGGACATATACACATCATCTGTTAACTCTAGTTGTTGCAAGAGCATTTGAAACTTCGTTCTTGCTTCTTGTTGCTGTTCCAATCTATTGACACCTACTTTCAGAAAGAGGCAGTCTTAAAAGCCCCTTGTTTTATTTCCTCACCAACGTTTACGAATCAAAGAAAAAATTCGCTCCCTTTCCGCGGGCGACCGTCAAGCCTCACAAATCCTAAACATCTATGAATTCATGCTTGGCTCGCTGTCCCCGAGAAGTGGCGCGAATCTTTTATCTATTTAATGCCATTTTCATCCTTTTTGGGACAAGCCGTTTTAAAGGAAATTAATTTTTGCGGAAAAATTCATTTAAGCGATCAATGACCTCTTCTTTTTTCCATTCGAACGTTTCACCTGTTTGACGGAATTTAACCTCAACAATACCTTCAGTTGCTTTTTTACCTACTGTGACACGGACAGGTAAGCCAATTAAGTCAGCATCTGCGAATTTAACCCCAGCGCGCTCAGCACGATCATCTAATAGCACATCATAACGGTATGATTTCAATAAGCCATATAGCTCATCAGCTAAGGCAACTTGTGTTTCATCCTTTGTATTAACAGGGACAACATGGATATCATAAGGAGCTAATTGTGTTGGCCACACAAAACCATTTTCATCTTGGAAATGCTCTGCAACAGCAGCTAAAATACGTGATACACCAATACCATAGCATCCCATAATAAATGGTTGTGATTTACCTTGTTCGTCTAAGAATGTACCATTCATTTTTGCAGAGTAAGTTGTTCCTAATTTGAAAATATGACCAACCTCGATACCTTCTGCAAATTTGATAATTCCTTGTCCATCTGGAGATGGATCACCCTCTTGAATAAAACGAATATCTAAGTATTTATTCACTGCAAAATCACGCTCTGGATTAACATTAACTAAATGGAAACCATCTTCATTTGCACCGGCTACACCGTTACGAATCGATTTAATAGCATTGTCAGCTACTACTTTTACGTCTATCGGTAATTTAACAGGACCGATTGAACCAACTCCACAGCCTAATAAATCACGGATTGCCGCTTCACTTGCAAGTTCAACAGAACCAGCATCAAGCGCATTTTTCAGCTTAATATCATTAATTTCGTGATCTCCACGAGCAAGTACAACAACTAATTCACCGTCAACATCAAATACTAATGATTTAATGACATTTGAAGGCTCAACATTTAAGAAAGCTGATACTTCTTCGATTGTTTTTTGGTCTGGTGTTGCCACTTTTTCAAGCTCTTTTGACGCTTCATCTGATGGTTGATAGTCTACAAGAACTTCTGCCATTTCGATGTTTGCAGCATAATTAGACGTGTCAGAGTATGCAATTGTATCTTCTCCAATTTCAGAAAGCACCATAAATTCATGTGTACCTTTCCCACCAATTGAGCCTGCATCTGCAATAACTGCACGATAGTTTAAACCTAGACGAGAGAAAATATTTGAATAAGCACGATACATATCATCATATGTTTCATCTAAACTTTCACGTGATGCATGGAAAGAGTATGCATCTTTCATAATAAACTCTCTGCCACGTAGTAAACCAAAGCGAGGACGTTTTTCATCACGGAATTTAGTTTGAATTTGATAAAGTGTTAGCGGTAATTTTTTATATGATTTAATTTCATCGCGTACTAAAGTTGTGATTACTTCTTCATGAGTTGGCCCTAATGCGAAATCACGATCATGACGGTCCTTTAAACGCATTAATTCTGGACCGTATTTTTCCCAGCGACCTGATTCCTGCCAAAGTTCCGCAGATTGTAATGAAGGCATTAAAAGCTCAATTGAATTGATTGCTTCCATCTCTTCACGAACAATGTTTTCTATTTTTGTTAAGACACGTTTTGCAAGCGGTAAATACGAGTATACCCCACTTGTATTTTGACGAATAAACCCTGCACGTAATAATTGCTTATGTGATTTAACCTCTGCATCAGCAGGTACTTCACGTAGCGTTGGGATAAATGTTTTACTTTGCTTCATTCAGTGTTCCACCTTTTTAATAGATAAGTTTTATACTCTAATTAGCATAAACAAATTTAGCTTTGAACGCAATGTTTCAAAAAAATTGCGCTCAAAGCTATGTTTTTTCAATCAATTTCCACCTTGGCATAATTGCCCAGGCTTCTTCTAAATATGTTTTACTTGAAAAACTTAACTTAACTTATTTAGATCAATTATGCCTCTGCGTAATTGCGTCTGGAATCAGCTTTGGGCCAACGTGATATAGGTCACTCAGTCGTTGCCACAGGACGTGGCGTTCTTAGACTGAGTTCCTCTATTTCAGCGGATGTTTGGCATCTGCTGAAATAAGTTAAAAGAAGAATCGTTGTATATCGTTCCATGTAACTACGACCATTAAGATCATCAATAGTACGATACCGACAAAATGCACAAGACCCTCTTTTTGACGATCAATTGGTTTGCCTCTTACTGCTTCGAAGCCAAAGAACAATAGACGACCACCGTCAAGTGCTGGAAGCGGAAGTAAATTCATAATTCCAAGGTTAATACTTAACATCGCAGCCCAATTCATTAAATTGATGAATCCATATTGAGCTACCTGCTCTGTCGCTTTATAAATTCCTACTGGACCTGATAGAGCATCTATCGTGAATTTACCGGTAATTAACATACCAAGCAATTCAAATATTCGAGCAGTCATATTATACGTTTCTTGTGCGCCATAAACAACAGCCTTTAATGGATTAAATTCACGTGGACTCTCATACTTAACCCCTATTTGACCATATTTATCGCCATTTTGTTTTACTTCTTTTACCTTCATTTTTAGGTTAACTTGCTGACCGTTTCGATCAACTGTTACAGTAATATCTTCACCAGGGTGATCTTGTACAATGGCAGCTAAATCTTGCCATTTTTCAACTACTTGTCCGTCAATGCCAACTACTTTATCACCTGCAAGCATTCCTGCTTGTGCAGCCGGATCATTTTCTACTACTTCCGTGATGATTGGCTCGTACGTAGGTACACCATGAATTAAGCCAATCAGCATATAAATAATAAAAGCTAATATAAAGTTAAATAACGGACCTGCAAAGATTGTCATAGCTCGTTGACCAACTGTTTTAGCGTTAAATTGACGATCATATGGTGCAATTAACGTTTCTTTACCGTTTTCTACAAGAATACAATCTCTTGCAACATTATAACGAACTAATTTTTCCTCTTCATCATAGCCTTCTACAAATAAATCCTTTTCTAAATCGGCACGCTCAACTTCTAAAAATAACAAATCTGGTAATTGCTTATTATTTTGATTAAAGATAATTTTCTTTACAACATTTTCTTCATCTACAATAAGCCCTACTCGATAGCCCGGCTGTAATTCGGCGCCATCCATGTCCTCGCCAGCCATACGCACGTAACCGCCAATCGGCAATAAACGTATCGTATAGATTGTTTCACCATGTGTTTTTCCATAAATTTTTGGTCCCATACCGATTGCAAATTCCCGAACCATAATTCCTGCTCGTTTCGCGAATAAGAAGTGACCAAATTCATGAAAGAATACAAGTAGGCCAAATATTAAAATAAATGCAATAGCTGTTTGCATAATACCCCACCTTTAAAAGCGAATAGTTAACGATATCTTCTCTCTTTATTTTACCATGTCTAACACTGTTTTTCTTGTTTCACTGTCTACATGCAAAATTGTTTGCAAATCTGGCACTAATATGTTGTTATGTGCTTGCATTACACGCTCAATCGTTTCGTCAATTTCAAGGAATGTTATTTTCCCTTGTAAAAATGCCGCAACTGCCGCTTCATTCGCTGCATTCATCGCTGTTAAAATTGTACCGCCTGTGCGCCCAGCCTCATATGCTAGTCGCAATGCTGGATAACGTTCAAAATCCATTTCTTTAAAATGTAGCTGACCAATTTGCGCTAAATTAAGTCGTTGTCCGTTATGTAGCGGCATACGATCTGGGTAGCTTAATGCATATTGGATAGGTACACGCATGTCCGGCGTACCTAGTTGTGCAATGACACTAGTATCATGATACTCAACTAGAGAGTGAATAATACTTTCTCTATGCAAAAGTACATCAATTTTATCATAAGGCATATCAAATAAAACATGTGCTTCAATGACTTCTAGCCCTTTATTCATCATTGTAGCTGAATCTATCGTAATTTTCGCACCCATTGACCAGTTCGGATGATTTAGTGCATCTGCAACCGTTACATGCTTCAATTCCTCGCGTGTTTTGTCACGGAAGCTACCACCAGAAGCCGTAATAATTAATCGTTCAATATTTTTCGGATTCTCACCATTCATCGATTGGAAAATCGCAGAATGCTCACTATCAACCGGCAAAATTGCTGCATTATATTTCTTGGCCTCTGCCATCACTAAATGTCCAGCAGTTACAAGTGTTTCTTTATTGGCAATAGCAATTGTTTTGCCCATGCGAATTGCAGCTAATGTCGATTCTAGTCCAACACTACCAAGAACCGCGTTTACTAGCACCGTCGAATCAGGATGTGTAGCGACCTCTACAAGCCCTTTTGCACCAAACGTAAAGTGTACTTGTGGATATTCTTTAGCGAGCATAATTGCATCTTCTTCTAATTGAACAGATACAAGCTCGGGCTTTAAAGTTTCAATCATTTCACGCGTTTTTTCGATGTTTTTTCCTGAAGAAAACGCTACTAAATGAAAGGCATCGCGTTGTTCTTTTAAAATATCATAGGTTTGCCAACCGATTGAACCAGTTGCACCAAGTAAACTAATTTTTTTCACGACAAATTGTCCCCTTTTTCTATCTCAGCAAATGATATAGCACTCTGTTTAGAGGAAAATGCTATTATTATGGCTCGTCAGCATGACGTAGAGTTGATGTCGGTTCCGACTGGAAGCTTTCCTAGAGGCGTCCGATGACCGCTATTGTTTCCCAGTTACCAAAAACAATGGAAAAAATGTAGTAAAGGGACTACGAACAATAGACTATCAAAGCGATCTAAAATACCGCCATGCCCAGGTAAAATATTTCCTGAATCCTTTACGTCAAAATGGCGCTTGATAGCAGATTCCACTAAATCGCCCATTTGGCCAATAATTGACGCACAGATTGTAATGAAAATAAGTGAGCCATAGCCTTTTGCAAATGGATAAATTGCTTGCATCGCGATTGCAAAAATTACTGCTATAACAATCCCACCTACAAAACCTTCCACGGTTTTCTTCGGTGAAATTTCAGGCCATAGTTTATTTTTGCCTAGTTTTCTTCCAACAAAATATGCACCTGAGTCAGTTGTCCAAACTACAAGTAAACAATATACGACAAACTCTAGACCATAGCTTCGTGTTTCAATTAAATAATGGAAGCCTAACCCGACATAAAACGCACCTAATAATATAAATGCAACTTCATCGAATGTAATTTTATTTTTTACAAGTACTACATATATGAGTAATAGCATCATTAGACCATACACAACCATTAAATTGGAGGAATAGCCAATTGCATCTACTACCTTATTTGACCAGTCTGTTGGTATAACAAGTAGTATTAATGTTAGTAACCCTAAAAAACCAGGTACTGAAAAAAGGGAAATACCTTTCATTTTTAGTATTTCATAAAAGCCGACAACAGCCATCGCAAGCACAAGTATTGTAAATGGCACTTTCCCATAAATAACAAATGGAATAAATAGTGCTGCTGCAATTATTGCTGTAATAATTCGTTGTTTCAAGTTGTTTCTTCTCCCTTCAACCCACCGTAACGGCGATTACGTTTCTGGTAGTTTTCCACCGCTTTCAGTAAGTTTTCCTCGCTAAAATCTGGCCACAATGTATCTGTAAACCAAAATTCTGTATAGGCGAGCTGCCATAACATGAAGTTACTTAATCGCACTTCACCACTTGTGCGAATTAATAAATCTGGCTCTGGCAAATGAGCCGTCATTAAATGAGAGGTCATGCATTCTTCTGTTATGTCTTGCATCGTTAATTGACCATCCTGCACCTTCTGAAGCATTGTTTTCATGGCATTAACCATTTCCGAACGACTTCCATAATTCAAAGCAAAATTTAGAATTAATCCTGTATTATGCTTCGTCTCCTCCATCGCCTCATACAACGCTTTTTGCGTATGTGCAGGTAATAAAGTTGGATCTCCTATCATCTCAACACGTACATTGCGTTCCATCATTTCAGGTAAAAAGGAACCTAAAAATTCGACAGGTAAACGCATTAGGAAATCGACCTCTGGTTTTGGTCGCTTCCAATTTTCTGTAGAGAACGCGTACACCGTTAAAACTTTAATACCTAGATCTGACGCAAATCTAGTTACCTTTCGTACCGTCTTCATACCTTCATGGTGCCCAGCAACACGTGGCATGGCGCGTTTCTTTGCCCAACGTCCATTTCCGTCCATAATAATCGCTACATGGGCAGGAATCGGCTCGTTTTTAGCAAGGGCAACACGTTCCTCCAATGATAGTGAATCTATATTTATTTGTTTACCTAATAGCTTTTTAAACATGCTAACTCCCCCACTACAACTAATCGGACGTATACTAACCTATCATAACAAACAAAAGCGCGTTTTGTCTTTTTTTTCCCTCTAAATTGACTATGTATGAACTACCTTATTTTAGAACTATACACATTTTAAAATATCACCATATGTTAAGTTAATTTTCGTTACAAATGAGTGTAGTCAAAACGAACATCAACTTATCATGACATATTCCAACTTTTTGGTGATGAACTCTTTATTAGATGGGCTTTTAAGACTTTTATCACACCCACTCACCTGAAGGTTAAAAAGGGTTATTGTTTCCCTTATTTTGTTCATTGTTCAATAATGTATTTCAGTTCACGTAAAGAATAGTTCTTCTTAATCTTAAATGAAAGCAAAAATAGATGAAAGATATTTCCCTAAAAACAATTAAAGATGCTCTATCTCAGTAAGTGTTTGAACACCCGCTGAATGAAGATACTTTAATAGTAAAGAGAAAAGACGTCCTTTATTATATAGGACGCCTTCATCTCATCAAAAAGTTCCATCATAGATATGCAAAACGAGTTGCTTACACTTCTAGAATTTCTTTTTCTTTTTCTTTCGTCACTTGATCTACTTTAACGATGAAGTCATCCGTTAATTTTTGAATATCTTCACCGTAGCCACGTAGATCATCTTCTGTGATTTCGCCAGCTTTTTCAAGTTTTTTTAGATCATCATTCGCATCGCGACGAACATTACGTACAGCGATTTTTGCATCTTCTGCTTCTTTTTTCACTTGCTTCACAAGATCTTTACGACGATCTTCTGTTAAAGCAGGAATCATTAAACGAATAACAGATCCATCATTTGTTGGTGTAATACCAATATCCGATTTCATAATTGCTTTTTCGATTTCACCTAAAATTGTTTTATCGTAAGGTGTAATAACTAATAAGCGTGCTTCTGGTACCGAAACACCTCCAAGCTGATTAATCGGTGTTGGTGCACCATAATAATCAACCGTAATGCGATCTAATAAAGCAGCATTTGCACGACCTGCACGGATTGAAGATAGTTCACGTGAAAAAGCGGCAATTGTTTTGTTCATTTTTTCTTTAGCTTGTTCTAAAACTTGTTTAGCCATTATGCATTCCTCCTAACAACTGTTCCAATTTTTTCGCCTTGTACGGCACGTTTAATATTACCTGGTTCCGTAATTGAGAAGACAATTAACGGAATATCGTTATCCATACATAAAGTAGAAGCTGTCGAATCCATTACTTGTAAGCCTTGTTGGATAACGTCTAAGTATGTGAGTGTATCATATTTAATGGCAGTCGCATCTACTTTTGGATCCGCAGAATAAACACCATCTACATTATTTTTTGCCATTAAAATCGCATCTGCGTCGATTTCAGCTGCACGTAACGCAGCTGTAGTATCAGTAGAGAAGAATGGGTTACCAGTACCTGCTGCAAAAATAACTACACGTTTTTTCTCTAGATGACGAACTGCTTTACGGCGAATATATGGCTCCGCTACTTGTGTCATTACAATAGAAGATTGCACACGTGTTTCAATTCCTAATTTCTCCAGTGCATCTTGTAGCGCTAAAGAGTTCATAACCGTTGCTAGCATACCCATATAATCGGCTGCTGCACGATCCATCCCCATTTCGCTACCGATTTTTCCACGCCATATATTACCGCCACCTACAACAACAGCAACTTCTACATCAAGATCTACTACTTCTTTTACCTCTTCTGCAACAGACTTGATAATTTTTGGTGATAAACCGAAGCCCGCTTCCCCAGCTAACGCTTCACCACTTAATTTTATAACTACTCGTTTATATTGTGGCACACTCATTGTAAACCTCCGTCAGACTTTATTTAAAACATCTCTATTTCCTTTTCCATTATAGTATAAATAACAATAATTGCTAGTTATGAATAAGGCAGAATAGGAAATTATATGGCTCATTACCATAACGAGTGGTTGGTTTCCGTTCCTACTGGGCGCTTTGTTGCTAACGCTTCGCTTTCGCACAGAAAACATTTGTTGCTGACGCTTCGCTTTCGCACAGAAAACATTTGTTGCTGACGCTTCGCTTTCGCACAGAAAACATTTGTCGCTGACGTTTCGCTTTCGCGCAGAGCAAAGCTTCCTTGGGGCGTCCGATGAGCCGCTTGGGCCAACACAATGATGGTCACGAAGGCGTTATCACAGGAAGTGATGGTTTTAGCCTTCGTTCCACTATTGCTGACCCCAAGGAGTCGCCCAGTCTCCACTCCAATCAACTTATATACATAGTATACGTTTTAACAAACATCCACAACTTTTGGTGGATGAACCAATTATATCTTTTTTCGCTCATTTCGGAAAAATAGGGAACACGCTATGTTGTGTTCCCCATTTTTTGTCTAGAAAATCTAGATATTATTTGATTAGGATCAAACGCAAGTAAATTAGTTACCTTTAACTTGGCTCATTACTTCTTCAGCAAAGTTATCTTCACGTTTTTCGATACCTTCACCTACAGCGTAACGTACAAAGCCGTTTACTGAACCGCCAGTTGAAGCAACGAAGTCACGTACTTTTTGATCTGAGTTTTTAACGAATGTTTGGTCAAGTAAGCAAACATCTTCGAAGTATTTACCAAGACGACCTTCAACCATTTTTGCTACGATGTTTTCTGGTTTACCTTCGTTAAGAGCTTGTTCAGTTAATACTTTACGCTCACGTTCAACTTCTTCAGCAGAAACTTCATCGCGAGAAACATAAGTAGGGTTAATAGCAGCGATATGCATAGCAACATCTTTAGCAGCAGAAGCATCTGTAGAACCTTCTAAAGTAACTAATACACCAATGCGGCCGCCCATGTGTAAGTAAGAACCGAATGCATCTGCATCAGTTTTTGTTTTCACTTCGAAACGACGAAGAGTAATTTTTTCACCGATTGTTGCAATTGCTGTTGAAATTTGGTCAACAACTTTTACACCTTCAGCATTTGCAACCTCTAATGCAGCTTCAACTGTTGCAGGTTTAGCAGCAAGTAATTGTTCAGCTAATGAAGCAACTAATACTTGGAATTTATCGTTTTTAGAAACGAAGTCAGTTTCAGCATTTACTTCTAGGATGATTGCTTCGTTACCTTGTTCTAAAATGTAAGTTGTACCTTCTGCAGCGATACGGTCAGCTTTTTTAGCAGCTGAAGAAAGACCTTTTTCACGTAGGAAATCGATTGCAGCATCAATATCGCCATCAGTTTGTACTAACGCTTTTTTACAATCCATCATTCCAGCGCCAGTTTTTTCACGTAATTCTTTTACTAATTGTGCAGTAATGTTTGCCATTTAGTGTTTCCTCCTCAAATTGGTTGTATAAATTTTAGTGATAAGTTCTAAAAAAGGTGATAAGGGTCCTGAGCCACTTATCACCTTTTTGTAAACGTGAATTACTCAGCAGCAGCTTCTACAGCTGGAGCTTCTTCTTCACCTTGTTTTGACTCGATTAAAGCGTCAGCCATTTTAGCAGTTAAAAGTTTAACAGCGCGAATAGCATCATCATTAGCAGGGATTACGTAGTCGATTTCATCTGGATCACAGTTTGTATCAACAATACCTACTAGAGGGATGTTTAATTTACGAGCTTCTGCAACAGCAATGCGTTCTTTGCGTGGGTCAACCACGAACATTACGTCTGGAAGATCGTGCATATCACGGATACCGCCTAAGAATTTGATTAGACGTTCGTGTTCTTTTTTAAGTTGGATTACTTCTTTTTTAGGTAGAACTTCGAAAGTTCCTTCTTCTTCCATTTTTTCGATTGCTTTCATACGTGCAACACGTTTTTGAATAGTACCGAAGTTTGTAAGAGTACCACCTAACCAACGTTGGTTGATGTAGTAGTTGCCTGAACGTTCAGCTTCATCTTTGATCGCTTCTTGTGCTTGTTTTTTCGTACCAACGAAAAGAACTTTACCACCGTCTTGACCAACTTGACGCATGAAGTCATAAGCTTCCTCTAATTTTTTAACAGTTTTTTGTAAGTCGATGATGTAGATCCCGTTACGCTCAACGAAGATATATTTCTTCATTTTTGGGTTCCAACGACGAGTTTGGTGACCGAAATGTACACCAGCTTCAAGTAATTGTTTCATAGAAATTACTGACATGTGTATTTCCTCCTAGTATGTTTGGTTTTTATCCTCCGCATTTATCACTTGCAACAAGCTACCCTATGCTTAGAGCACCACTTACTACATCAAAATGCGTGTGTATTAATAACACCATTTGCAACTATATCATAGCTTTATCCCATTCGCAACTGTTTTAGTGATGAAATTTCAATAAAAGCTCGATCTCTGTTTTTCCTTTTTGCAGCTGTTTGGCAATTTCTTCTGCTGTTTTACCTTGTTTCGCTAATTGAACAGCTTGTTGTTCTATTGTTAATGGCTTCGCTACTTCCTTTTTGGTTGCATCAGTTGGTTGCTGGGCCGAATGCACTACCTTAGCTTCAGTTTTAGCTCCAGTTTGCTGCTGACGTGAATAAGCATTGGCTACAATATTTTTGGGCACATAAAAACGCGGTTCATTATCTAGACTAGGAGAACCGTCTACTGTGCTTTCTTCCTTTGTCAAAGAAGGCTTTTGCCCTTGCTCCTTTTGTCTCTCAATCTGTTCTTCCTGTTTCACAGCATTCGTTTGAGTTTCAGACTTCGAAACTCGTTGTAGCTCTTGAATTAGGCGATCATTTTCATCTTTCATCTCAGCTAAATAAACACTGATGGTGTCATCCATTTCATGCATTAAACGCTCCTGTTTTTTTTCTAAGTCCTTAAATTTCGCTAGCTTCGTATTTAATATAATAAGGAAATAAAATGAAAGTAGCTGTAAAATAAAAAGAACTGCAATTAGTATGATTGTCATAGTAAGCTCCTATCCACTAAAATCCACAAAATTCCCTTTAAACGGATGCTGCGCTTGTGTCTCTCGCTTCTCGTTATCCTTATTTTTCTTTTTTCGAGTACCTTTTATATACTCGATACCTGCTTCTTCATCTTCACTAATCTCATCCATACCCTCTGAAGTATTCACAACTTTTTGCTTGCGTTCTATTTCTTTTTTTAACGCTTCATTTGCATGTGCTTGCTGAGCCAAAGTTTGTTGTTGTGCCTGATCCGCCATTTTCCCTGCTTCAAAAGTTTTTGGAATAGCTATTTGTAGTTCGACACCTTTTAAACTCATGAGACTCCCTCCTTCAACGATATGTATATTAGGATTATTATGCATTAATCATTTCATTAGATAATAATTTCCGTAGCTTTAATAACGCCTTAGAGTGGATTTGCGAAATGCGTGATGTTGATAATTCAAGCATTTCTCCAATTTCTGTTAATGTTAATTCCTCAGTATAAAATAAACTAAGCACCAGCTGCTCCTTATCATTGAGCTTTTGGATATTTTCCGCTAAATCCCCAAGCAGTTCTGACTTAACGACAGCTTGCTCAGGTGTCGTTGTCGTATCATCACGAATAACAAATGACTTTCCATCAGTCTCATCTTGATCTTGCTGCTCATTAATGGAAAGAACATTTGAAAAGAAATGCTCCTGTACAGTTTGGTAAACTTCCTCAACAGGTAAAGTCATATGTTCCGCAAGTTCCTCAGGCGTTACATGACGCATATATTTTTGTTCTAACTGTTCAATCTGTGCATCTAATTTTTTTGCCTTCTCACGTGCAGAACGCGGCAACCAATCTTCCTTACGTAAACCATCAATAATTGCTCCTCTTACTCTAAAAGAAGCATATGTATCAAATTTCAAGTCTCTATTAATATCAAATTTATTTAACGCGTCAAAAAGACCTAGCATACCTAAGCTCGTTAAATCATCTCGCGATACACTCTTTGGTAAGCTCGCTCCAATGCGTTGTACATGATAGGATACTAGAGAAATATATTTTTTTATAAGTAAATCACCAGCATCTGGATCACGTTCATTTATCCAGCGGTTCCACAGCTTTTGTTCATCGTTCAGAATTGGTTGTGTCATGTAATCCACCTCTCTAAGAAAAACGCTTCTACGCGCCTGTTTGCCACTGTCTTATATTACCTTGATGTTTTCCGTTGTACTTCTTTTTAATTAAGTTATTCGTAGAGGGCAACAAAGAGTTATTAGCTATGAGCCTCTAACATAAAAAACCAATGTAATTCTTTCCTATATTATAACAAGAATCGACTATAATTTCATTTGTTTCTCATACTCTATCACAGATTCTTTACATTTATGTGTCAGGCCTTAGTAAGTTTAGATTTAGTCTAAACTTACTAAGGCAAAAGAATTAAATAACTATAAAAAAGAGCCGCTCCTCGCGACTCCCATTTTTTAAGCACTATTTAATTGCGGATCATCTTCACGATTCATCATCGTGCGTACAACTTGAGCAATTTCTTCTGAGTTTTCATCTTGAAACTCAACGGTAGAGTTGGCCGTCGGTGTTTCTTGATTGTCTTCCTCACGATTGCCGGATTCGTTTTCTTCATGCTCACTGTCAACGACTTCTTCAGCGTCCTCTGGTGTGAATAAAATGTAGGCAATTAAAAATCTTACAATATACATGACGAAAAACACAATGATTCCCGCCACAAATGACCCTATGATAATTCGTAGTGGTGTATAAGGTTTTAGAAATGTACTAAAAAAATATATAGAAAAGGCAATTAACGCTCCCCATAGGTTATAAAAAATAGAACCAAACATTATATTTCGCTCACTCCTTGGTTAACCGTTCGAATTTGTAATGTCGAAGTCGCAGGATTAAATTCAATTGTTCTACCACTATTACCGCCCGTGTCTTCGGCAACTAAACGAATTCCATGACGCTTTAGCTCATGCTTTACAGCTTCTACATTACGTGGGCCGATGCGCATAGAATCTTTATCGGAAGTGAATTGAAACATCTGCGCACCACCCGCAATTTTTGCCTTTAGCTTGAATTTTTGAACGCCTTCTAACTTTAATAAGTCAATCATTGCCGCAATGCCTGTGTCAGCAAATTTGGCCACATTTATTGACTCTTGTCTCCCTAAACTCGAATCTGGCAACATCACATGAATTAAACCAGCTATTTTTTTTGATTCATCGTATAAAATAACACCAACACAAGATCCAAGACCTGATGTTCTTATCGTATTTGGTAACTTTACTACATCCATTTGTGCAATTCCAACTTTTATAACTTGCCCATTACTACTGTTTAGCATCATCTATGAAACTCCTAATGCTTTAAAAATAGCATCAAATGAGTCTGGATCTGGTAATAAGAAGAAATGCCCTCTTACCGTTTCCTGATCTTCTACACCGTCTTCAAAAATGGATGTGTTTATGACGATAACATTATCGCTAACGTGTGATAATTCAATCAAACCAATACTAATAATGGCACCAAACATGTCAACACTTAGTCCTGGCACAGTTGGATAAATTTTTAAATTTGTAAAATCAGATAACGCCGATAAATAAGAGCCAGATAAAATATTACCCATCTCCTGCATAGCTGATAAACCTAACTCTGAAACAGGTCGTTTTTTAAAGTCGAATGATTCATCAAATATGAGACGACGAATAAAACGATTTGCTTGTTCAATTGGCAGAATAAAGAACATACTACCTTCAGCATCACCTTCAATGCGTAGATAGATTCCAACTACGACATTTTCAGATCCTCCAGCAAGCTCCATCATGTCATTAAATGACACCATTTCGACCTTTGGTACTCGCATATCAATTTTTTTACCAAGTAAATTGGAAAGTGCTGTCGCAGCATGCGCAGCACCTATATTACCAATTTCCTTTAATACATCTAAATGTAGTGATGTAATCTTTTGATTATATGTCATTATCGATCCCTACTTTAGTGGATTTAGTACTTTCTCTAAATGCAATAAAATTAATAATCGTTTATCTATTTTAGCCACCCCTGAAATAAACTCTTCTTCCAGTGAACCTACTACTTCGGGCTGTGGTTCAATTGAGTCAGCAGGGATGTCTAACACATCATTTGCTGAGTCTACGACGAAACCTACTTCCATATCTTCTAATGAAATAATGATAATACGTGTTGTTTCTTCGTGCTCAGAGACTGGTAATTCAAATCGTTCACGTAAATCTACAATTGGTGTTACGACACCGCGTAGGTTAATAACACCTTTTACATATTTCGCCGTTTTCGGTACGCGCGTAATATGCATTAGTTTTTCTATCCCTTGTACATGTGAGACTGGAATCGCATATTCTTTATCTGCTAGTTGAAAAACAATTACTTTAATACTTTCTTGTTCCACTGCATTTGTCATTATTTACACCTCTCTTATTCATTCACCTTATTTAATAAGTGCGTTACAATCCACAATTAAGGCTACTTTTCCGTTACCTAAAATTGTTGCACCTGAAATTGCAAAAATATTCGTTAAGTAGTTTCCTAATGATTTCAGCACAATTTCTTGTTGGCCAATGAATGAATCCACAACTAAACCAGCAAGCTTCTCACCTTTTCGAACGATGACCACTGAATGGAATTCGTCACCCTGTGGTTCTTTGCGAGGTACCTCAAAGATTTCTTCTAAAAATACTAGTGGTACTACTTTGCCACGGAAGTCGATTACTTTTTGATTATGCGCATTCATAATTTCAGATGAACGGATAATTGAAGTTTCGATAATTGATGAAAGTGGAATTGCATAAATCTCTTTCTCTATTTCTACTAGCATGACAGAAATAATCGATAATGTCAGTGGTAATTGAATTGAGAATTTTGATCCTACATCTTGTGTAGATTCAATTGAAATATTTCCACCCAATGATTCTATTGTTGTTTTAACAACGTCTAATCCAACGCCTCGGCCTGATACGTCAGAAATAACATCTGCTGTTGAGAAACCAGAAGCCAAAATAAGCTCATTGATTTGCTTATCTGACATTGCATATGATTGTTCTTGTGTAACAATACCTTTAGAAATAGCTTTCGCAAGTACTTTTTCACGGTTAATACCTGCTCCATCATCTTCAATTTCAATAAAGACATAGTTACCACTATGATAAGCACGCAGGACAACTGTTCCTTCTTCTGGTTTACCTTTTGCCAGACGAGCTGTCGGATTTTCAATACCGTGGTCAACAGAATTACGAATTAAATGAACAAGAGGATCCCCAATTTCATCGATTACTGTACGATCTAGTTCTGTTTCAGCACCAATAATTTCGAGGTTAATTTTCTTGTTTAGATCACGAGATAACTGACGAATCATTTTCGGGAAGCGATTGAATACTGTTTCAACTGGAACCATACGCATCGTTAAAATAATAGTTTGTAAATCACCCATGACGCGGCTCATACGCTCCACTGTTTCATTTAACTCTCCATGGTTAACCTCAGTTGCAATAGACTGTAGTCGTCCTCGATCGATAACAAGTTCTTCAAATAAGTTCATTAATATATCAAGTCGCTCGATATTTACACGAATTGTTTTATTACCAACAGGCGCATGGTTTTTATCAGCCTTAGCAGGAGCCGCTGCTTTTGCAGGTGTAGGTGCTGCAGTATTTGTTTTAGGTGCAGTAGCAGGTTGAGCCTCAACTTCTACCGTTGCTGTTGCCACTACTTCTTGAATTGCTTGTTCTTTTTCACTATGTTGCTTTTGTTCGATCGTTGCGACAATCACTTCTTCGACTTCAGAAACTTTCATAATCTTTTTCCGCATATCTTCAGCAGATTCTTTTGTTACGAAAGCTACGTAAAATTGTTGATCGAACTGTTCGTCTTCAAGCTTTTCTACAGATGGATTTGATTTAATGACATCCCCATCTTTTTCCAATATTTCAAACACCATAAATACACGTGCTGCTTTCAAAAGACAGTCCTCACGTAATTTCACTGAAATTTCGAATGCATTGAACCCTTGTTCAGCAGATTGTGAAATTACGGTTTGTTCAAAGCCGTCATACTCTAATACACTTGCTACAGCAGTAGTTGGTGTCTCAATAGTTGCGACAATCACTTCTTCAACTTCTGAAACTCTCATAATCTTTTTCTGCATATCTTCAGCAGATTCTTTTGTTACGAAAGCTACGTAAAATTGTTGGTCAAACTGTCCGTCTTCAAGCTTTTCTACTGATGGATTTGATTTAATAACTTCCCCATCTTTTTCTAAAATTTCGAACACCATAAATACTCGTGCTGCTTTTAAAAGACAGTCCTCACGTAATTTCACTGAAATTTCGAATGCATTGAAACCTTGTTCAGCAGATTGTGCAATAACGGTTTGTTCAAAGCCGTCATACTCTAAAACACTTGCTACAGCAGTAGCGGGTGTCTCAGTAGTTCCTACTACTTCAGGAATCGCTTCCTCTCCTAACTCGATACGCTTTAATTGAGCAACAGTTGAAGATACATCACGTTTTCCATCTCCGCCATTTGCAATGTCCATTACCATCTCTTCTAGATGGTCTACAGACTCGAAGACAACATCTAAAATTTCAGGAGTTACATGGATTTTCTCATTTCGGATCGCATCCAACACATTTTCCATTTTATGAGTTAAATCTGCTAAATCTTCAAAGCCCATTGTCGCAGACATACCTTTTAATGTATGCGCAGAGCGGAAAATTTCTCCAACAATCGCCAAATCGTCTGGATTTTTTTCTAGTTCTAATAAATGTTCACTACACGCTTGTAAATGGTCTTTACTTTCTTCAATAAACATCTCTAAATATTGATTGACTTCCATAAGAGGACACCCCTTTAAGGCAAATATTTCATTATTGTTTGTGCAATATCATCTACATCTGCTACTTCATCGACAAGCTGCGTTTCCACTGCTGCTTTCGGCATACCATACACTATGCAAGTTTCAGCTGACTCAGCGATTGCCATCACATTTCCAGTATTTTTTAGTGCTTTTAGTCCATCAGAGCCGTCATGGCCCATGCCTGTCATAATTACTGCCACTTTATCAAAATCTTTAAATTGGCTGACATCTTCAAACATCACATCTACAGAAGGGCGATGTCCAGATCTAGGTGGTTCATTATTATCAAGGACTATGCCAAAGGAGGTACCTACTTTTCTTAGTTTTAAATGATACCCACCAGGTGCAATATACGCCGTTCCATTTTGAAGAATATCTCCTTGCTCAGCTTCCTTTACGGTAATCTCGCTCAATTGATCCAAACGAGTAGCGAGAGATTTTGTAAATCCTGCTGGCATATGCTGGACAATTAAAATTGGTGCTTGAATTGATTTTGGGATATTTGTTATTACTTCTTGTAATGCTCTAGGTCCGCCAGTGGAAGTCCCAATCAGTACAATTTTCCGGCCAACTTTATTCCATTCCACATGTGACTTTGATAATTCTGCCATTGTCGGAAAAACATTGACAGGAGGAGTCACCATGGCTTGACTAAATGATTCTCTTCTAACGGTACTCGCTATTAATGGCTGTTCTTGTTGTCTTTTACTACCAGAAGGCTTCTTTAATTTTGAAATAGGTACCAATGATGCTTGTTCAACCTTGTGGACAAGTTCAGTTTGGATTTTATGTAAATCAAGAGAAATAGTTCCGCTCGGCTTCGCGACAAAATCTACTGCACCAAGTTCTATTGCTGATAAGGCATTTTCTGCTCCTCGTTGAGTTGTACTTGAGAGCATGACAACAGGTACTGGACATATAGCCATAATTTCTTTTAAAGCATCCAGCCCATTCATTTCAGGCATCTCAATATCCATTGTCACAACTGTTGGCTGCAATGATTGAATCTTTTTTATCGCATCTTTCCCATTTCGTGCTGTTCCAACTACTTCAACCTTCGAGTTACCAACAAAAAAGTCACTAATTAGCTTTCTCATAAAAGCAGAATCATCAACAACTAATAGCTTGCTTTTATGTAAAAAGTCCAATTAATCACGTCCTTTCGAAAAAATACTTCTTAATTTAGTTAAGAATTTACCCGCTGACTGATCATGTGCATGAACTTCCTCCACACGGTGTTCTATGAAACGTGCCACTATAAGATGAAGTGTCTTTGTAATAAGCGCGTCTGGATAAGCAAGTGAAAAAGGCACTTGCTCACGCACAGCCTTACGCACAACAGAATCTTCAGGTAATGAACCTAATACCGTAACCTCTTTGTCCAAAAAACGTTTCATCGTACGCTTCAGTCGTTCATTAGTTTCCAGTCCTTCTTCTTTACTATAAGCTCGATTACAGAGTATATAAAATTGCTTGTCTACATCTCTCGTATGAATATATTTCATCATTGAATATGCATCTGTTATAGAAGTTGGCTCTGCTGTTGATAAAACGATGATTTCATCTATAGAAGTTAGTAAATCTAATGACCAGTTAGTTGCTCCTGCTCCCATATCAAATAAGATGTAATCAAAGCTTTTTTGAAGCTGCTCAAATGCATAGATGAGTCGATCAAACATACTCTCTGACCATTCTAAGACGCCCGACATACCAGACCCACCTGAAATATACTTTAAATCGTAAGGACCTTCAAATATTACTTCATCTAGTAACTTATTTCCTTCTAGGTAATCTTTTAAACTATAGGATACATTTTTTCCAATTAAAATATTGATATTCCCCATACCAATATCCATATCAACGATGACAACTTTTTTCCCTTTATTGGCCAATGTAATGGCAAAATTCATCGTGAAGTTACTTTTACCAACCCCACCTTTACCACTTACAACTGCAATTGCCCTGCCTAATTCACCCTGCTGTTTCAACATTTTCAAGCGTAATGTTTCAGCTTGGTCTCTCATTTTTCTTCACCTTGAAAAAATAAATTTAGTACTGCTTCTAGATCAGCTTCCTCAATATCTTCTGGTACTTCTTGACCATTCGTGTAGTAAGCAAGTCCTTTATTATATTTAATCATTAAATTAATCATTGTGCCAATAGAATTTGTTTCATCAATTTTTGTAAAAATGAATTTTTCAATTGGTAATTGCTTAAATTGCTCTACAATGTTTGCCATATCCTTTTCTTTCGTTGTCATAGCAAGTACTAGGAAGGACTCAGCTTGATCATCAAATTTTATGAGACGCTGTAAATCGTCTACATATTTTACCTCTTTATAATTTCGGCCTGCTGTATCTATAAACACTAAATCTAAATGGGACAATCGATGGATTGCTTGTTCAAAATCTGTTGCATTATAGGCTATTTCGACAGGAGCTTGTAACAGTCCAGCATACGTTTTTAATTGCTCAATTGCGGCAATACGGTAAGTATCTGTCGTGATAAATCCTATTTTTTTCTTTTTTTCTAAAACTGCTCTAGCTGCCATTTTAGCAATTGTTGTAGTCTTTCCTACGCCTGTTGGACCTAGAACATTAATATATTTTTTTTCATAGGATAAGCCCCCGACTGGGAGATTCTCTAGCTCTTTTCGCAATAAATTTTTCGTAACCATCTTACATTGAGAAAAATTGATTTCTGACGCTTCTTTGAAATGCGTAAAAAGCTCATCACCAATCTTTGTGATGAGCTCCTCACTTAGCTCCTGCTGTCTTAAGTATTCAATGAAGGATAAGAGTTCATCGGGATATTGATCTTGGATAGTCTTCTTATGCATAGAATGCATTAAAGATTTTAAATCTGCAATTTCCTTTCTCAAATCTTCAGAAATGCCAGTTTCCGCATGCAAGGGCGCATCGTTCTTTGGCTGTACTTGGTGCATGTTAGCTTGCACAGCATTCGTAATCTCTTGTAACCTTACATTCTCTTTTTTAGCTGTTGTTAGAGGTAAAGCTGCAGGTGCTGGAGCCGCATTACTCGGCTCCATTGAATCAATCCCTGCAACAACTTCAAAACTTTTCTTTTTAATGATTCCAAAAAACTTTTTTGTAACTACTACTTTCGAATTCAAAATGACAGCGTCCTCACCTAATTCAGCACGCACAAGCTTCATCGCTTCTGGTATGGAGGATGCATAATATTTTTTCATTTTCATTCAACATTCACCATCCCAACACTTTGAATTTCAACCGTAGCATCAAGTTCATTGTATGATAGAACTGGAATTTGCGGGAAATAACGCTCCGTTAGTTGACGTAAATACATACGAACTGCAGGAGAGCATAAGATAATAGCAGATTGTTCCATAAAGGAAACGCGTTCTACTTCTGCAGCAATAATCTCCAAGACAGTTTGAGAATCTTGTGGATCCATTGCTAAATAATTTCCGTGATCAGTTTGTTGAATACTATCAGCAATCATTTTCTCTACTTTACCTGAAACAGTTATAACCTTTAATGATGAGCTGTCTCCTACGTATTGAGAAGTAATCTGACGTGCCAATGATTGACGTACATACTCCGTTAATATATCGGTATCGCTCGTTAACTTTGCATAGTCTGCTAGCGTCTCAAAAATAATTGGTAAGTTTCGGACTGAAACATTTTCTCGTAGGAGTTTACCCAGTACTTTTTGAATTTCTCCAGTCGATAACGGTGTAGGCGTCAGCTCTTCGACTAAAATTGGATGTGTTTCACGTAAATGATCAATTAACTGCTTCGTCTCTTGACGACCGAGTAATTCATAAGCATTTGCACGAATCATTTCGGTTAAGTGAGTCGACACTACGCTCGGTGGGTCAACAACTGTGTAGCCGAACATTTCGGCATCCTCTTTCACTTGCTCAGTGATCCATTTTGCAGGTAAGCCAAATGATGGTTCAACTGTGTCAATTCCTTCGATAGAATCATCATCTCCTGGACTCATTGCTAAATAATGATCAAGTAGAAGTTCACCACGTGCCATTTCATTACCCTTTATTTTAATTCGATATTCATTTGGTTGTAATTGAATATTATCGCGAATACGGACAACCGGAATGACAATCCCTAATTCTAATGCTAACTGTCGACGTATCATAATGACTCGATCTAATAAATCGCCGCCTTGAGCAGCGTCTACTAACGGTATTAAACCATAGCCAAATTCAAACTCGATTGGGTCCACATTTAATAAATTCACAACGTTTTCAGGGCTCTTCATGCCGTCTGTTGCCACTTCTTCCTCAATTTCAAGTAATTCTTCTTCATCCTCTGGTTTCTTATGATCCATCATATAAGCACCAGCAATTAGTGAACCACCAATTGGAATTGTTATCCAGAGAGGTATAGGTGTGAAAAATCCAAGTAAAAGTATGGTTCCACCAGCTACATAAAGCAGTTTCGCTTGAGCAAAAAGCTGCCCTGTAATATCTTCACCAAGACTTCCCTTAGAAGATGCACGTGTTACGACAATCCCTGTCGCAGTAGAGATAAGTAGCGCGGGAATTTGTGAGACAATACCATCCCCAACTGTTAACTTAGAAAAATGATTTGCTGCATCTGCAAATGGGAGATCCATCTGCACAACACCAATGATGATACCAAATAATAAGTTGATAATAACCATGACCATGGAGGCAATGGCATCCCCTTTTACGAATTTTGTGGCACCATCCATCGCTCCGTAAAAGTCCGCTTCACCCGCTACTTTTTCGCGTCGTTCACGTGCTTCCTTTTCAGAAATAACTCCTGCATTTAAATCAGCATCAATACTCATTTGTTTACCCGGCATCGCATCCAGTGTGAAACGTGCTGCTACTTCAGCTACACGCTCCGCTCCTTTTGTAATAACGATAAACTGAATTAACACAAGAATTAAGAATACAACTAAACCAACTAGTACATTCCCGCCGACTACAAAATCTCCAAACGTTTCAACAACCGCACCAGCATCACCTTTGGCTAAAATGGCACGTGTTGTAGAAACGCTCAATCCGAGTCGGAACAAAGTTAACAATAAAATAACTGAAGGGAAAATAGAAAAGTCTAACGCTTCCTTCATACTCATTGCTGTTAACAGTACTATTAATCCTAATGTAATATTAATGACGATTAAGAAACTTAACATCCACGGAGGAAGAGGAATGATGAGCATCGCAACGATTAAAATAACCGCACCTAAAACCCCTATATCGCGAACTTTCATTTGTGTCCCTCCTACAAAAAGCTTTAAATTTTCCGCTTAATTCGATAAACATAAGCAAGCACTTCGGCTATTGCTTTGAAAAACTCTTCTGGTACTTGATCACCGATTTCTACTTGATCGTACATTGCTCGTGCTAATGGCCTGTTTTCAACCATAATCACATCATGTTCTTTCGCAATCAGTTTAATTTTTTGAGCGATAAAGTCTGTACCCTTGGCAACAATGCGTGGGGCTTCCATACTTTCCTCATCATATTTGAGTGCAATCGCATAGTGAGTTGGGTTAGTTATGACAACATCGGCGTTTGGAATCTCTGACATCATTCGACGCATTGCCATTTCGCGTTGGCGTTGCTTAATTTTCGATTTTATCAGCGGATCGCCCTCACTATTTTTATATTCATCTTTAATATCTTGCTTAGACATTTTAAGATTTTTTTCGTAATCAAATTTTTGATACATCCAGTCTAAAAGGGATACACATAGTAAGACGAGCGAAGCAGCAATCCCCATGATACCAACAAGCTTACCCACGGTAATAAGAGTTATCCATGGGCTTTTAAAGGATAACGCCAAAACTTCCGGTAAATTCGTCCAAACTATAATTGTCGTAACGCCACCGATGAAGCCAATCTTTAATACTGACTTTATAAGCTCTATAATGGCTTTAACAGAAAATATTTTTTTCAACCCTTTGATCGGGTCCATTTTCTTTAAATCAAACTTCATTGGTTCTAATGTAAATAGAAAACCGAACTGTAGAAAGTTACCTGCCAATGCTCCAACAAATGCAATTCCCATAATTGGACCAATAACAAAAGCCATTTGCACCAATGTTTCTGTAAATAAGCGCATCACACTATCAATTGTTAGTGATTCTACGCGTATGTTATGAATAAAAGTTTGCCTAAAAAAAGCTAAAAGATCGTCTAGCAGTGAACCTGCAAAGAAGTATAAAAAGATAAATACCATGAGCATGACAATTGCACTGGAAATATCCTGACTTTTGATAACCTGACCTTTTTTTCGAGCATCTTGTCGTTTTTTGGGCGTCGCCTTTTCCGTTTTTTCTCCCGCAAAATACTGTAAATCTAAATCCAGCAGTAGCAACATTTTACCCACCACCTAAAATAGCCATTAAATCACGCATCGCATAAATCATAATTGTAATAAGCTTTTGTATCACCTGAACCATTACAGCCATCATTGTGAATAACACTAGAAAACTAACACCAATTTTAATAGGAAAACCTACAACAAAAATATTTAATTGAGGTACAGTTTTCGCCGTGATTCCTAGTGCCAAGTCGACTAAAAATAAAGTTGCTACAACAGGAGCAGCCATTTGAAAGGCAATCGCAAAAACAGCTGTAAATGTTGTGATGATAAACTCTATATAATTGGCATTTGCGAAATTAGGAAATCCTTGATCCATCGGTAAGAATTGATAACTATAATAAATTCCATCGAGAATCATATGATGTCCATTTATAGCTAGTAGAAAAAGTAATGCTAGCGTATTAAAAAATTGTCCGATCAATGGACTTTGTGCACCTGTTTGCGGGTCAATAATATTGGCAATGGCAAAACCCATTTGAAAATCTATAAAGCTTCCGGCAATTTGAATTGCCGACATGATGATATAAGCAACTAGACCGAGCAACAGTCCAATGAGCGCTTCTTTCATCACTAAAAGTATGTAATCACCATTAAATACAAATGGTTCGACGTCAATTGTGTAATACATCATCCAAGCTAAAACTAATGCGAGCGTTATTTTAACTTGTGGCGGAATCGTTCTGTACGAGAAAAAAGGCACAGTGACAAAAAATGCCGATACGCGCACAAGCACTAATAAGAAAACCGTAAAATGCGGGATTAATTCATTCATCTACTCACCCTATATAACGCGTTAAATTCTCAAAAATGTCTCTCGCATAGCTAGTCACTTGTGATAACATCCAAGGACCGAAAAATACGATGGCTGCTAATACAGCGATGATTTTCGGAACGAATGCTAAAGTTTGCTCTTGAATCGATGTTGTTGCCTGAAAAATACTGACCGCTAAACCAGTGATTAAAGCAACTAATAATAGCGGACCGCTTGTTAGAAGGATAATCATAATGGCACGCTCTGCAATTGAAATAACCAATTCACCTGTCATACTGTATCATCCCCTAAAAACTTTGTAGTAATGATTTCATCACAAGATACCAACCATCAACGAGTACAAATAATAAAATCTTAAACGGCAATGAAATCATAACCGGTGGTAACATCATCATCCCCATCGACATTAGAGTACTTGCAACAATCATGTCGATTACTAGGAATGGAATAAAAATCATAAAGCCAATTTGAAACGCTGTTTTAATCTCACTCAATGCGAAAGCAGGTACGAGCATTGTAAGGGGAATTGCTTCTACTGATGCTGGCTTTTCTGCTTTATTATAAGTTAAAAATAAATCAAGATCCTTTTGCCTTGTATGCTTACTCATAAACTCTTTAAACGGCACACTGGCACGATCATACGCTTCTTCAATTCCAATTTTCTCAGAAAATAATGGCTGCAACGCCTCTTTATTGACCTCTTGAAATGTTGGGGCCATGATAAAGAAAGTTAAAAACAAGGCAAGGCCCACAATGACCTGGTTCGGCGGCATTTGCTGTGTCGCCAACGCAGTACGAACAAACGATAATACTATAACTATTCGTGTGAACGATGTCATCAAAATTAAAATACTTGGTGCCAGTGAAAGAACTGTTAACAACAAGAGAAGCTTCACAGCGCTAGAGACATTTGTCGGGTCGCTGTTGGAAAAAACACTGATTACATCATTCATTTATCATCATTCTCCTTTTGCTTCCATTTCTCCAGTTCTTCACTGCGCTCCTGTTTAATTTCGGAAATCTTTTTTTCAAATAGCTCACCAAAAGAGCCTTGTTTTTGCTGTGCTGGTGAACTTTCTTTATTTTTTCTCTTAAACTTAGATAATACTTCTGCAATATACGGTGATGTTACTGCAAGTTCTTGTCGTTCATTATAAAGTGCTAAAAGTGTTGCAACTTCATCAGGATCAGTAATTTCACGTAATAGCTGGACATCCTCACCGACCCCAACTAAATAGAGTGTTTTACCTACTTGTAATAGTTGTACTGACTTTTGAGCACCTAACGATAAACCGCCTAAATTTTGTACTAATTGATTACGTTGAAAGTTCAAATTTCTTTTATTTAAAAACTTTATTAATCCATAAAATAAAGCTATAACAAAAATAAGCGCCAACACCATTTTTATGTATTCCCACGCAGATATGTCTCCAGCCGCCTGTATATCTGAATCTTGCTTAGCAGCTGGAGTACTATCTTCTTTGCAATCTCCTTTATTATTGATGCAGTCGTTGACAAAATTTGTGTTAGATTCTGCATACACAGGAGTCGTTGTAGGGTACAAAAACAGGAAGGAAACAAGAAATGCGAAAATCATCGTTAGACGAAATGATTTTAACATTTGCATTCAATCATCCTAGAGCTTTTTGAATCGCTTCAATTACACGATCAGCTTGGAAAGGTTTAACAATAAAGTCTTTCGCACCAGCTTGAATTGCATCGATTACCATTGCTTGTTGTCCCATTGCCGAACACATAATTACAGTTGCATTTGGATCTGAACCTTTAATTGCTTTAAGAGCAGCAATACCGTCCATTTCTGGCATCGTAATATCCATTGTTACTAGGTCTGGCTTTAATTCGTTGTACTTTTCAACAGCCTGTAAACCATCAGCAGCCTCTCCAACAACTTCAAACCCATTTTTCGATAAAATATCCTTGATCATCATGCGCATGAATGCGGCATCGTCTACAATCAAAATTCTTTTAGACATGGTTAACTCCTCCAATTGAAACTATCTTAAATTATTTAAACGCTCTGCTTGACTTAAAACATCTGTAATGCGGACACCGAAGTTTTCATCAATAACAACGACTTCACCTTTAGCAATTAAACGGCTATTAACTAAAATATCAACTGGTTCACCAGCCAATTTATCTAGTTCAATAATCGAACCACTAGATAGTTCTAATATCTCTTTTACAGAACGCTTTGTACGTCCTAACTCTACAGTAACTTGCAATGGAATATCAAGTAGCATATTTAAATTTCTAGCTTCAGATTGCGAGATAACATTTGGATCAAAACTAGCAAACTGTGCTTGTTGAACATTGACCGGTTGCATAGGTCTTGTTGCTTGGGGAATCTGTTGTTGCTCTTGATACATTGGTTGCTGCACAGGAGCTGCCTGCTGTTGATATACTGGTTGCGCAGGCGGTGGTGCTATTGGCGCTTGTGGTTGGACAGGCGTCGGTGCTACTGGCGCTTCAGGTGCTATTGTTGCAGCCACAGGTTCCTCGATTGATTCTGTTTCTCCTAACAGAGATTTTACAATGTTTTGACTAAATTTCAGCGGTAATAATTGCATTAGATTCGAATCAATTAAATTACCAATTTTCAATCTGAAAGATACTTTTACGAGTAAATCATCTTCAGGAATATTTTCTCGTCCTTCGTTTTGAGAAATATTCATTAAATCTATAGTAGGTGGAGAAATATCCACTTTTTTGTTAAATACTGTTGACATTGAAGTAGCCGCAGAACCCATCATTTGATTCATCGCTTCTTGCACGGCACTTAGTTGAATTTCACCTAAATCTGGTTTCGGATTTAAGCCATCTCCACCTAACATTAAATCAGCAATAATCGCTGCATCGGATTGCTTAATGACAAGTAAATTCATTCCTGTTAATCCGATTGTATATTCAACCTGTACGGCTACATAAGGATGAGGAAATTCCTCTTCTAATTTATTACGGTTAATCATTGAAATACTTGGGGTAGTAATATCTACTTTTTGACCTAATAACGCTGAAAGCGCCGTAGCAGAGCTACCAAAAGATATATTTCCTACCTCACCTAACGCATCTTGGGCAAACGAATCGAGGTAATCCTCTACTTTTAAATCATTAATTTCCTCATTTGTAGAAGCTTCAGTGCCGCTGTTTTTATCTTCCAACGTTTCGCCCCTTAATAACGCTTCAATTTCTTCTTGGGAGAGCATTTCATCACTCATCTTCGTCTCCTCCTTTCAAAGGGTCGATAATCTGGATTGCTAATTTTTTGCCTTGCTTTCCTGGTTGAACTGTAAATTTCGGTAATGTCCCTACTTTTAACAGTAGTGGATCTTCAATTTTTTGTTCTAATTGAATAACATCACCAACTTGCATTGTGAGGAAATCCTCAATGGTAATGTCTGTAATACCTAGTTCAACGGAAACAGGTAGTTGTGCTTGTTTCACACGTGTTTCAAGCATTTTTGTTTGCTCTGGAGACATCTCTTTTGTATTCGTCTGCATCCAGTAACGAACAGAAAGATTTGGAACAATTGGCTCCAATACAACATGCGGGATACAAATATTAATCATACCGCTTGTCTCACCAATAATCGTATTTAAGGAAATAACGACAACTGTTTCATTTGGTGAAATCATTTGTAAAAATTGAGGGTTAACCTCAAGTTCTACTAAGATTGGATCAATTTCCGCAACATTTTCCCATGCCTCGCGTAAATTGTCGAATGAACGTTCAAAAAGGTTTGTCATAATTTTAGTTTCTATTTCTGTTAAGTTATCTACATTACTATGACTCGCCCCACTACCGCCCATTAAACGATCTAGCATCGAATAGGCAATGTTCGGATTTATTTCCATCAATATATTACCATCTAATGGTGGCACTTCAAACACATTAATGAGTGTCATATTCGGAATCGAACGTACAAACTCTTCAAAAGGTATTTGGTCCACTGATGCAACAGTAATCTGCACATAGCTTCTTAGCTGTGCAGAAAAGAAGGTTGTCAGTAATCGTGCAAAATTTTCATGTATTCGGGTCAAACTTCGGATTTGATCTTTTGAGAAACGTAGTGCTCGTTTAAAGTCATACACTTTAACCTTGCGCCCCTCGTCCTCTTTTTTTATGTCGTCCGCTGACATTTCCCCGGTTGATATTGCGGAAAGCAGCGCATCTATCTCGGATTGAGATAACACATCTCCTGCCATTTGCCCACCTCCATTTCAAGCAGTTTCTTTATTATTGGGTGATGAAGGAGGTAAAATAAACTTCCTGAACTTCTCCCTCTTGCATCAATTCATTAATTTTTGTTTTTAATGATTTTTGGAAAACTTGTTTCCCTTGCTTACCTTCTAAATCTTTTTGCTCCATTTCTGAAAGCTCTTGAATAACAATATTTTTCACTTGGAAATCACGTTTCGTTAATTCAGCTGCAGCATCTTTATTTGATGTTTGAATTTTTAACGAAAAGCGTACAATTTTGTTATCAACTAGATTAGTAGTGATTTCTGGAATTTCAACAGAAGCTTCTACGATTTCATCAATAGTTGGCTCTAGGGACTTTCCTTGCTTATTAAATTGGGTAAACAATACAAAGCAAATACCCCCGATAAGTATGATTGCTACTAGTACGATGATAATCATCGTTAACACTTTGTTATTCTTCATCTTCTTCACCTCGTAGATGCGGGTTTGATAGTATTTGTATATTTTTATAAAAGGCTGTTACCTTTTGTCGCACCTCATCTTGACTCTGTAAAACAATGATTTTGGTTCCAGTCGTTAATGTAATGGTCGTATCTGGAAAAGATTCGACCGTTTCTATGTATAAAGCATTCAATGTAAATGCTTTGCCATTTAAACGTGTTAGTTCAATCATTGAAATAGGGCCGGGTCTAACACGAGAGCCGGCCCGACCCTCCCTCATATGAAATTATGTTTTAGTTTTGAGCACTTTGTAATCTATCTAGTATTTTCTTTACCTGTATGATCATATTACGTATATATCTCTTACTAAAATCTATTTTATAAAACCTAGCGTTTTAAATTCACAAGCTCTTGAAGAATTTCATCAGAAGTTGTGATAATACGCGTATTGGCTTGGAAACCACGTTGCGCTACAATCATTTCAGTGAACTCCTCTGAAAGGTCTACGTTGGACATTTCTACCGTACCTGGAACAACTTTACCCATACCTGCTACAGTAGCTACTTGTGCATACGCTACACCTGAGTTTGTAGTTTGTTGATAGTAATTACCCCCTACTTTAGCAAGACCGCCAGCGTTCGGGAATTTAGCCATTACCAATTGTCCAGCCCACTGTTTATCACCATTTAAATCTACATAAGTTATCGTACCATCAGGTCCAATATTTACCTCTTTGGCTGTTGTCGGGATACGAATTGGTCCTACACCCCCCTCAGCAGGTGTTAACTCCCCAGCATCATCAAATAAGTTGGCACCTTCATCTCCAGATGCTTTTGGTGCAGCATCCGGTAAAATACCTGTATCATCCTTCTCAGTAACAATCTGATCACCAGCCGTTACACCAACTAAATATTTCCCATCGGCATTAACTATGTAGCCATTGTTGTCCATGTAGAAAATACCATTACGTGTAAATAACGTGTTATTGAATCCATCTTCATCAATAAAGCCAGTAGTTTCGTCTGGAGCGCCATTCGCATTAGCTACCATAAAGAAGCCATCACCTTCAATCGCTAAATCTAGTCCACGTCCTGTACTCTGTAAGGATCCGCCACCGTGAATGGTATCAATAGCAGCTAATTGTGAACCTAAACCTACTTGTTTTGGGTTTACACCCCCAGTTGTTGCAGTAGATCCAGATGCGCCCGCTTGTGTTTGAGACATTAAATCTTTAAAATTAACACGCCCTTTTTTAAAACCAACTGTATTAACGTTAGCGATATTATTACCAATAACGTCTAACTTTGTTTGGAAGTTTTTAAGACCTGAAATACCTGAATACATAGAACGTAACATAATGTCGTTCTCCCTTCATTTATATTGTGTGCCTCTATCAATCAGCACACCTAGGCTTCCTTTCAAAGGTCCAGCCCTTATAGCACTATTGTGCCATCAATATTTGTAAATATTTGCTGCTTTGCTTCCGTGCGGTCCATCGCTGTAATGACAGTTGCGTTTTTAGCACTGACGATTAAAGCTGCTTGATCCATCAAGACTAATGGTTGTTTGACACCTTTTGAGTGTGCTTCAAATACCTTGTCTGAAACAGCCTGCCATTCTTGTTCAGAAATCGCTATTTTACGCTCCATAATACGTTCATGGGCATGCTTGCTCACTTTTAACTCTTGTTGATTGGTAGCTTCTTGTAAATGAGCTTTAAACGATTGCTGTGAGTTTATTGGCTTAGATTGTGTCTGGCGAATAGATGGATGCAATGGTACACGATGTATTGAAAACTTATCCATCATTCTTCTCCACCTTTATTCGCTTATTACGGTAAATTCTTTATCTGTTAATTTTTTGTCATTGTCTAAGACATAATGAGTAACACCATCTTTTGTTGTTACAGAAACGATACGTCCTTGTAGTTCTTGCTCGCCGTCCATATACTTAACATTTTTACCAATTAGTTTGCTTGCTTGTACAAGTGGAGATTCTGTTACTACATTTTCACTTGAACCGCCTAAAATAGCTGAGATATTACCAGGAGCTAATTCCTTACCATCAGTTAGTACAAACACCGGTTCACCATCTACAAACTTCACTGATTTAATTGTGCCTGTTCCTTCATTAATAATAGGTTTGTTTTTTTCGTCTAGCTTATCTGTTACTTCGTGCCATTGTATTTCCTTACCAACAAATGTTGTATAACTCATAAGTTGTGTTTGTTGCTGTGAGGCAAGTAATGATTCCATCGCTTTTGTCATATTTTGCATTTGTTCTAAAGAAGAGAACTGTGCCATTTGAGAAATAAACTCTCGGTCATCCATTGGATTTGTTGGATCTTGGTGTTGTAATTGAGTAATTAATAATTTTAAGAAGGCATCCTTTCCAAGATCACTATTACCCGTCTGCTTCGTTGGCTTCTTATAATTGGAATAATAAAGTTCATCCGTTACATTTGTATTTACTGGTTTTGTATTAGTCGTCGCATCTGCCATCTTTACACCTCCTCATTTATTAAATAGTCACTAAATGATTTACCTTCATCTTCATCGTCGTTTTTTTGCTCTTGCTCTTCTTGCTGTTGTTGCTTGAAGAAATTATTGAAGAAGCTTTGGTCGCGTTGTTGGCGATCTGCGTCTTGCAATGATTGAGCAATATCGAGACGATCAACTTGAATATTTTGCTGTACAAAGGCTTGCTTTAATTGATGTGCCTGACTATCAAGTAATTCACGTCCATGAGCCGTAGAAGCCAGTAGTCGTGCTGTCAGGACACCGTCATTTTGCACAAGCTCGATACGTATTGTTCCTAGATTTTCCGGATACAATTTCAAAGATAGGCGTGTAATACCTTGTGCATTTGAGATTTGGGCTTTATTGATGATTGCCTGCATCTCTTTCAAAAATGCCTCAGACTGTGCTGGTTTTGCAGCTGGCAGTGTCACTTGGAACGTGTCTGCTTTTGTTTGGACTGTATTAGAAGTCACCATTTCATTAGCACTTGTGTCTGTCTGCTTTGTAACCTGAACTTGTTGAACTACTTTCTGGAAGCCTTGCAACGGAAGCGTTACTGTTGTTTTAGTTGTTACTTGCTGTTCAGATAGAGTCGTTTCTACTTGTGTTTGAATCGTTGTCAAAAGACTTTTTATGTCAGTTAGTAAGTTTTCTTGTGATGCTGTTAAGTCCGTTTTTTGTCCAACTAATTGTGCTAACTTTAACACTTGAAGTAATGGCGCTGCTTCCTTTGGAGTCACTTGTCCTTCGCCTTGTAAAGCTGCTACGATTTGCGTTTGAAGCATTGGTGCCTGAGCGTCTACTATTGCTAAAAGCTCCCATACATCTTTTGCTTCTTTATCTTCTCCTAGCAACTGTTGTACTAATTGTTGAAGTTGCTCGGTATCAATCCCCAATGCATCCATTAAGTTATCAAGATTTAACATTTCATCTATTGCAACAGCTTTGCCTTCATCACCAATTTGAAGCATTAACAAGCCATCGTCGTGTGGAATATCCAGTAAGTCTAGTACGTCTTCTATAGATTCAGCATTTAAAACAGCTGTCAAATCAGAGGTATCTTTTGTGTCTGTTGACTGTGTAGGCTGCTGCATTTGATTTGAAGAAGAAATAATCTGTCCAAAAACAGACCCAAACTTGTTCGACGGTCCATTTGCTTTAATATTGGAATCGCCTGATGTTGTAGGTTTTGCAGCCGCAGTTTTAGCTGGCATAGCCTTAGACATCATTTGCATCATTGCCACATCCATTTTTTCACCTCCCTTCATATTTCCTTATTGTTTAGCCATCATTTCTGTATATTTAGCAGCATTTTGTGGATCCATTTTTTCTAAAATCGCAGCTAATTTATCTGGTTTTAAGTTTGTTAAAATACGCAGTGCTTCAGTATCGCTCATTTTAATAAGAACTGGCGCTGCTGCTTTAGGGGACATTTTATCAAATGTTTTTAAAATATCAGTAAAGTCACGCTTTACGTCACTTTGCTCCCTATTTAATTTTTCAATTTCAAAATTCAGCTGTTCATTTTCTGTCGTTAACTTTTCTTTTTCAGTCGTTGCCGTATCCATCTTTTTTTGAAGCTGTACGATTTCTGCTTCTTTTTCTTGTATTTCGGCCTGTAACTTTACAACTTTTGAATCATTATTAACGACAGCATCTTTTGCTTGTTGTTCTTCTGAAGGAACGAATGGTAGGCTTTGGACTGCCTTCTTCCCTAAATCAAAGACATTCGTATTCATAAGGGTTGCAACAACAAGTAGAACTGCCGCTACAAACATGATAGGTATTACAAACCACGTAAAAAACTTTCGCAAGCCTCCTGATTTACGTTTAGGCGGTTGTTCTACTAATTCTGCTTTAAGTCTATTGTCTGTTTTCGCCATGAAATCACCTGATTTCTCTCTTGTTATACGTAAGTGATGATATCTCATCTAAAAAAATGCCTTCGATACGATCCTGTTCCTGCTGAAATACTTTAAAATCTTTTTCTCGCATTTTTTCAAATTTACGTACTTCCAAGTTTTTTTCTAATAATTTTTCTTCGTGCCAATTCATTTTTGCACGAGCTTGAACAACTTTCTGCTGTACATCAGCAATTGTTTTTTCGAGGCTATCAATAAACCGTGCATAATGATGAACTTCCTCTATTGATGAACCTACAGCTAAACGTTCCTGCTGAAACTCTATTAAATCTTCTTTCTTTTTTAACAACTCAAATAGCTTAGTCGCTATTTCTTCAAAAGAACGTACTGATTCTTTATAGGCAATTTCTGTTTCATTTTTTTCCTGCTCTCGAATGGTTAACACTTTTTCAAAACGATATATATAGCTTACCACCCTATTTTCCACCACCGTTCGATAATGAAATTAACTCATTCTTACTTTCCTCAAGGGTCACCTTATCTAAATAGCCCTGCTTTAAATAAGCGGTAATGAGAGGTTCATAGTAAATAGCTTCATCAATTTCCTTTGATGTTCCTGTCTTATAGGCACCGATATTAATTAAATCCTCTGACTTGTCATATGTATAGTAGAGCTCTCTTAATCGTTCTGCTGCCTTTTTGTGCTCTGGCTCTGCCACATGATTCATCAAACGGCTGACACTTTTTAAGACATTAATAGCTGGATATTGACCTTTATTGGCAAGGTTTCGATCAAGCACTATATGTCCATCTAAAATCCCTCGCACCGTATCTGCTATTGGCTCATTCATATCATCACCATCTACTAACACTGTATAAAAGGCAGTAATAGAGCCTTTCTCATTAGTACCTGTGCGTTCTAATAGTTTAGGTAAAATGGCAAATACAGATGGTGTATAACCTTTTTGAGCTGGTGGTTCACCTGTCGCAAGACCGATTTCACGCTGCGCCATGGCAACACGGGTCACAGAGTCCATCATCAACATGACATTTAAGCCGCGATTTCTAAAATATTCGGCAATCGCTGTTGCGGTAAAGGCTCCTTTAATTCGCATTAGTGCAGGCTGATCAGAAGTAGCAGCTACTACTATTGACCGACTTAAACCCTCTGGTCCTAAATCACGCTCTATAAACTCCCGAACCTCACGACCACGCTCTCCAATTAGCGCAATTACGTTTAAATCTGCTTGGGTATTTCGCGCAATCATACCGAGCAATGTACTTTTCCCGACCCCAGAACCAGCGAAAATACCAACACGTTGTCCATTACCCACTGTTAGCATGCCATCAATTGCTTTAACACCTACTTCAAGTCTTTCATTAATAGGTGGGCGCGTTAGTGGATTGGGTGGGTCCTGCTCTGTCGGAACTGTCATTAATCCTTTCGGTAATAAAGTTCCATCTATTGGATTTCCCATAGAATCAAGTACTTTACCGATTAGCTCGGGGCCTACTTTTACCTCAAGTGGTGCCCCTGTACCTTCGACTAGGCAGCCAATTGATATTTCTCGTAGAGAAGTAAAAGGCATTAAGACGACAATTTCATCTTTGAAGCCTACAACCTCTGCTAAGATGATTTGATGACCGTTTTTGGAAGTTTCCACATGAATTTTACAGACATCACCAATGGAACTATCTGGACCTTGTGACTCAATCATCAAGCCGACAACTCTAGTTACTCTACCAAATTTTTTAAAGGTTGGTATTTGAGGTATTTGTTCGATTAATTGAGCCGTTTTCATCTAGATCATTCCTTACTTTCTAATATTTCATATAGCTTCAATCTTAGTTCGTTTAATTGCTCATCAATACTTACAACAATCCGGCCATGATTTGTTTCAATATAACAATCTGTTTCATGTTCTAACTCCTCATTTACAAAAATCATAAATGGTACGTCAGTTGGGAACATTTCAGCTAGTTCATCCCGATTAGCAGTAATTAAAGCATAGTAGGTAGGTGTAACGTAAATTTTTATTTCTTTCATTTCTCTCGCTTCTTTAAGTCCTCTATGAACGATCGAAACAAATAATTCGTTGTCTCGCTCTAAAGATGCATTAATAATTCGCTCTGCTGCAGTTAAGCCTAACTCTAAAATAATCGATTCCTGATCTTCAATATATTTCCGAGCGTTTTCCCCCGCATGAATGATTATTTCATTGGCCGTTTGGAGAGATTGTGCCATCGCTTCATTAGCTTTGTTTATCCCGTCCTCATAGCCTTGACCAAATCCTTCATCATAAGCTTCTTGCACTCGATTAGGTCGTTCTTCTTCCCAACCTTGCTTTAAATGTTCAATTTCTTGAAAGAACATTTGCTTTTCTTGTTCAAAAGCCTCACGTTCAGCCTGTAAAATTGCTCTAGTCTCTGCAAGTAAACGTTCGCGCTCTTCTAGCACTTCTTCGATAGTAATTTGTTTTTGAGGTGGAACTTCTCCGTTCTCTACCTCTTGCATCTCAAACATATCACGAATTTGAATCTTTTTGACATGATCGCCATTGGACTGTGTATATACAGAACGGATGATTCTAGACAATGACGTCATCTCCTCCACCACGTGCAATAATAATCTCACCAGCATCCTCTAAGCGACGAATGACAGCAACAATTCGAGATTGTGCTTCCTCTACATCACGCAGACGTACAGGTCCCATAATTTCCATTTCTTCCTTAAATGTCTCAGCCATACGTTGTGACATATTGCGGAAAATAATATCTTTTACTTCTTCGCTTGAAACTTTCATTGAAAGCAGTAAGTCTTCATTTTCACAATCACGAATAACACGTTGAATTGAGCGATTGTCGAGCGTAACAATATCCTCGAATACAAACATACGTTTTTTGATTTCTTCAGCAAGCTCTGGATCTTGAATTTCGAGTGCATCGAGAATCGTTTTTTCAGTTTGTCGGTCTACACCATTTAACACTTCAACAACTGCGTCAATGCCGCCCGTTTCCGTGTAATCCTGTGTAACAGTTGATGATAATTTACGCTCTAATACAGATTCAATTTCACTAATAACTTCTGGAGAAGTTGATTCCATTACGGCTATACGTTTAGCAATATCAGCTTGTACTTCCTGTGGTAATGAAGATAAAATAACACCCGCTTGCCCTGCCTCTAAATAAGAGAGAATAAGGGCAATTGTTTGTGGATGTTCATTTTGAATAAAGTTAAAAATCTGTGCTGGATCAGCTCTACGCGCAAAGTCAAACGGACGCACTTGTAAAGAAGATGTTAGACGATTAATAATTGTTTGCGCCTGTTCTACACCAAGCGCTTTTTCCAATACTGTCTTCGCGTAGCCAATACCACCCTGTGTAATATAGTCTTGCGCAAGCGCAATATTGTGGAATTCTTCAATAATTTCTTCTTTAACGTTTGCTTCTACTTTTTTAACGCTTGAAATCTCTAATGTTAAGCGTTCAATTTCCTCTTCTGTTAAATGTTTATAAACAGAAGCTGAAACCTCAGGCCCTAATGAGATTAACAAGAGCGCGGCCTTTTGTTTTCCAGTTAATTCTTTATCTTTCTTGGACACAGTCGAACCTCCTAGTTAGTCTTCCGCAATCCAACTACGCAGTAACTTCGCAAAATCGTCTGGCTTATCTTTTGCCATTTTTTCAAGCTGTTTACGACGCATTGTAGCTTCCGTTTCAATTTCTTCATTAATATCTTCAATCATTAGTTCTTCTTGTTCATCTAGGATACTAAGTTCTTCTTCTTCCTGCGCACGTTTACGTGAACGGATAATGAAGAATGCAAGCAATAATATTACAGCTAGTAATATGCCGCCGATTACCCAAACCCACCATGGAATAACAGATTTTTCGCTAGCTGTCTCTGTTGCTTTACCATTTAAAGGATGCACTGAAACAGCTACTTTTTCATCGATTTGATCTTGAGTAAGTTCTGCTGCTACATCTTTAGAAATCGTCGTACGAACAATAGTACTTAAAATTTTCTGGATATCCTCACGAACCCCATCTGGTAACGTTCCTGCGTCAGTTGCTGTCGGCGGTTCAACGATTACTTGGATACCCATATCTTGAACTTTATATGGTGCCTCTTGGATTTCTTTGCGTATACGATTTACTTCATTATTAATTGTTTCTTCTTTACGTTCGGATTCTCCATTACCATTTACACCTTCGTTATAAGTTGTGAAGTTATCTGTCGTCGTTTCAGCTTCAGGTGTACCAGTAGCTGCAGCCCCTCCAGAATATTGCTCTGTAATACGTTGAGCACTAATTTCTATTCCCGCCATATTCTCTTCGTCAACCGGCGTAACTAGTTTTTCTTCACGATTTTCTTTTTTGAAATCAATGTCTGTTGTCACAGAAACTACTACTTTGTCTTGTCCCATAAGCGTACCTAGCATACTTTGAACTTGTCGCTGTAGGTCGCGCTCAACCAATTTCTTCGCTTGTAGCTGACCTTCAGCTGTCGTTGTTGAAGTTCCATCAGCAGTTGCAGCATGTAGATCAAAGTACTCGGAGAATTGGTTAGAAATAACAATGTTATCCGTGTTTAAATTCGGAACACTTTTTGCTACTAAATTGTACATAGTGGCAATTTGTTGCTCTGTAAATTTATAGCCAGGATCAGTATTCAAAACAATAGATGCTGTCGCTTCTTCTTTAACATCCTTTAAGAAAACTCCCTCTTCTGGAACATTGATCATTACCTTTGCATCTTTTACACCATCTAGATTTTTAATGAGCTTCGCAATTTCTGTTTCAGTCGCTGCTTTTTTTAATAGGTTAAACTCATTATCTGTCATACCAAACCCAGAGCTATTTGCAAAAGAGTAATCAATCGATCCTGATTGCGGATATCCTTCCGATGCCAATTGCACTAGCAATGAATCTACTTGGTCTTCAGGGACTGAAATCGATGTCCCTCCCGGTTCAATTTCATACTTTACACCTTTAGTGTCTAGCGCTCCCTTCACTTGTCCGATTTCTCTTGTCGATAAATCCTTATAAAGTGGTACATATGTAGTTTTTGTAGCGAAAATTGTAATAACGGTAGCAAGTGCTATAATTCCTAACACTGAACTAATCATCACAATTTTTTGTTTTTTGCTACGACTTGTCCAAAATTGGCTGGTGTCGTTTTTTATTTTCGTCAATCGTTCATTCATTATGATCCTCCGGTTATAGTGAATAACCTATCCATCTAATAATTCGCGAAAACAGTGGCATCCCATAACATTCCATTATTATCATCACCATTACAGGTTGATTTCCGTTTCGATTAGGCTTTTTCCTAGGAGCATCCGATGAGTCACTTGGGACAATCAGTATGTTGGTCACGAAGGCATCATCACATGACGTGATGCTTTTAACCTTCGTTCCCTACTGTCTCGCTCAATGGTATTATCTGTAACGTAATCCACTTAGGAATCCTCTACCTAATTATGGGATATTTTCTTTACTTCAATAGTGAATGTAATCACTTGTTCAAATAAAGTTAGACACTCATTCGCATTATTTCTTGGTAAGCTTCAATCACCTTATTGCGAACTTCAATTGTTGCATTTAATGTAATGCTCGCTTTTTGTGATGCAATCATCACTTCGTGCAACTCTACATCTCCACCATTAATTAACTTTTGAGTAAGATTATCAGAAGTAATTTGTTGATCATTTACTTTTGATATTGCTTCTTTTAACGAGTTCGCAAAGCTCTGTTGTGCTTCATAAGGTGTCGTTTTAAGTTTATTTGTTTCATTTACAACCTGCGTAGGTGTCATTTGTGAAACGGACGAAATTGTCATTATGTATCTTCCTTTCTTCTTATTTATCTTCCAATCTCTAAAGCCTTTGTCAGCATGGATTTATTTGCATTAAATACAGTTACGTTTGCCTCGTAGGAACGAGTAGCTGACATTAAATCTACCATTTCTTTTAATGGATCTACATTTGGCATATTTACATAGCCATCTGCATTTGCATCGGGATGAGTTGGATCATACACAAGTTTGAAGGGTGTTTCTGTATCCTCTTTTATTTGTGTAACTTTTACGCCGTTACCAACGCCGCTTTTTGCGTCTTTACCAAGTGCTACATTAAAGAACTTTGAAAACTGTCCCTCTTGCGCTGTAAGTGTCACAGACTTCCGGCGGTATGGTTCCCACTGCCCATTCACTTGTTTAGATCGCGTTGAATCCATGTTTGACATATTTGAAGAAATGACATCCATTCGTAAACGCTGTGCTGTTAAAGCTGAGGCAGTGGTATTCATTCCATGAAAAATAGACATCTATTACTTACCTCCTTTTATGACAGTATTTAGAGTATTTAACTTACCGTTCATACGTTCAATTAATGCGTTGTAATAAATTTGATTTTTCGCTAGTTTCGCCTGTTCAGCATCCATATCAACGGCATTACCGTTATTTCGATAACGTAAGCCATCCACATTATTCACGCCTGGTGTTGATTGTCGAATCTCGAAATCATAATGTCTACTATCAGTACGATATGCCGAAATTGACATTTGTTGTTCTTTCGCCAACATATCCTTAAAACTTACGCTTTTCGCCTTATAATTCGGCGTATCGACATTCGCAATGTTATTAGCGATTGTTTTATGATTCAAAGTTGCATAGGAAAGTCCGTTTTCCAGGCTACTAATAGTTCCTCCAAACAAATCCAAAACATTCACCTCATTTATGTATTTCATTTTTTATCCAATAACACAATTGTAATTAAGATGATACCTAGTGTCTATTGTCTTTTGTCCCTTTTTAATAGTATATACGACCCATTTTTATTCACGAATAACCAGGACAATACTTCTGCACCCCTTACTACTACAGGCTTCACGGGTCACAATATACATCTAGTTAATTTACACTACTTAGACAGTGTTTACGGTTTTAGGATTGAGTTTTTTCCTTTTTTTAACAAAATATCAGTAGACACAATGTCTAAATTAGAGTTCCTTTTTACTATTTATGTCCATGATGGGAAAAATGCCAAAAATTCAGAATAGTTATTCTAGACTGTCTTATAAGTAACAATTGAAGCATCTATTTTTTTCATTTATGCAAAAAGTAACGTGAACTCGAAAAATCTAGTTTAGGGAGAAAGCAATGATAATTGCTTCTATAAGGGTCGAAAACATACCTATAGGAGATGAGGGAAAGGATTAAAAAATAGATTATTTCTCCCCCCTATTTAGTACTATATCATAGTTCGACTTAATTAGAGCATGGTAAATCAGCTGAAAAATTCGTCGAATTCTTGTCGAACTACGATAAAGTTCAAAAAGGCATCCGGAACACAATTATTCCAGATGCCTTCATGTTACTAATGAATTTTAGGTGTCATATTAAATAGAGTATGGCTCTTCAGGCAAAACTAGCGGTTGATTTCCGTTCCGGCTGGGCGCTTTGTTGTTGCTGTCGCTACGCTTTCGCACAGAGCAAAGCTTCCCGGGGACGTTCGATGAGCCGCTTCGCTGCAGGGGCTAGAGCCAACACAAAGTTGGTCACGAAGGCGTTATCACAGGACGTGATGGTTTTAGCCTTCGTTCCTCTACCGCTGATCCTCAAGAAGTCTCCAATCAACCACTTCACAAAGCGTGTATCTTCTGGCACATCACTCTAATTTATAGTTATAAAAAGAAACTTCAGCACTGTTTTATCTGCGCGAAAGCGTAGCGTCAGTGGTAAGATGTCTTTTTGTGCGAAAGCGTAGCCAGGTCAGTTAGCCTAAAATCCTCTAAGGACTCCTTTCCGATTCCGTGACATCCGCCGGAGGCTTTAGGCCAACACGAAGTTGGTCACCCAGTCGTTGCCACAGGACGTGGCGTTCTTAGACTGAGTTCCTCTATTTCAGCGGGTGTTTGGAACCTGCTGAAAGAAGTTAAAAGGCATCTGGAAAATTCATTCCAGATGCCTGACACCGTTCCCGAAGAACGTTTTATTATTATTTCATTTTAATTTCAGCTAATGCGTTTAAGAATTTACCGTTTAGTACTTTAATATAAGTACCTTTCATACCTAGAGAGCGAGATTCGATTACACCTGCAGATTCTAGTTTACGTAATGCGTTTACGATAACTGAACGTGTAATGCCAACTCGGTCTGCAATTTTTGAAGCAACAAGTAAGCCTTCATGGCCGTCAAGCTCTTCAAAGATATGTTCAATAGCTTCTAACTCACTGTATGAAAGAGAATTAATTGCCATTTGTACAACAGCTTTGCTACGAGCTTCCTCTTCAATTTCCTCAGATTTTTCACGTAAAATTTCCATACCAACTACTGTTGCACCATACTCAGCTAAAATTAAATCATCATCCTCGAATTGTGAAGATAAACGAGCAAGGATTAATGTACCTAGACGCTCACCACCACCAACAATCGGAACAATCGTTGTTAATGCATTTTGGAATAGCTCTTTGTTTTCAACTGGGAAAGCAGTATGTTCGTCATTAATATCTAAGTTTGAAGATGTTTCAGAAATTGTAAACAAGCTATGTGTATACGCTTCTGGGAATTGACGCTCTTCAAACATCTTTTTCATACGTTCGTTTTCAATTTGTTGATGAATTGAAATGCCTAAAAGCTTCCCTTTACGGCTAACAATATAAACATTACTGTCTATAATATCTCCTAATGTATCTGCCATTTCTTTAAAGTTTACTGGCTTACCAGCAGATGCTTGGAGCATCGAGTTAATTTTACGCGTTTTTTCTAATAAATTCATTATATGTTCCTCCTATAAATAATCCGAAGAGTATTTACTTAATATTCTAAAGTTTTTTACAACTGAATGAAACTATTCAGCCTTATCTTACAATATAAACTGTGACAAATCTTTGTTTTTTACTATACCCGCAAGTTTTTGATCTACATATGCAGCATTAATTGGAATATTTGCAGGCGCAATTTCTGCAGCCTCAAACGATAATTCTTCCAATAAACGTTCTAAAATTGTGTGTAAACGTCGAGCTCCAATATTATCAGTTGCTTGATTGACCTCGGTTGCAATTTCTGCAATTCGTTCAATCGCGTCTTCCGTAAAGTTTATTTCCACGCCTTCTGTTTCTAATAATGCCTTGTATTGCAAAATAAGTGATTGGTCTGGCTCTTTCAAAATACGTACAAAATCTTGCTTCGTTAATTTTTCAAGCTCTACTCGAATCGGGAATCGGCCTTGCAATTCAGGAATTAAATCTGATGGCTTTGACATATGAAATGCTCCAGCAGCAATGAACAGCATAAAGTCTGTCTTTACAGCACCGTACTTCGTCGTTACAGTAGAACCTTCAACGATTGGCAGAATATCACGTTGCACACCCTCACGTGATACATTCGCAGAGGAGTTACCATCCTTACTAGCGATTTTATCAATCTCATCAATAAAAATAATACCTGACTGTTCAGCTCTTGAAATAGCTTCTTGGGCAACCTCATCTGCATCTATGAGCTTATTCGCTTCTTCGATTGTTAAAATACGGCGCGCGTCTTTCACTTGTACACGGCGTTTCTTTTGCTTTTTAGGCATCAAATTAGATAACATATCCTGCATGCCATTGTTAGCTGACATATCCATGCCAGTTCCTTGTAACGCATCGAAAATAGAAGGATTTTGTTCCGTTACTTCAACTGTAACCCATTCATTTTCTAATTTACCATTACGTAAATCGATAGCGATTTGCGCACGTTTGGAGCGTACTTCAGTTTCTTCAGAGGAATCGTCATTGGCTTGCGGTTCTTTCCCACCAAATAACATTTCAAATGGATTTTGCATAGACTGTTTTTTTCGTAAGGAAGGAACCAATAGCTTAACGATGGCTTCGTTTGCTAATTCTTCTGCTTGGTCCTTTACAGACTCCATCATTTCTTCTTTTACAAGACGATGAGAAGCTTCTACTACATCACGTACCATTGACTCTACGTCACGTCCAACGTACCCTACTTCTGTAAACTTTGTTGCTTCTACCTTCACAAATGGTGCATTCGTTAGCTTTGCAATTCTTCGTGCAATTTCTGTTTTTCCGACACCTGTAGGTCCAATCATCAAAATATTTTTCGGAATTACCTCAGCCTTCATCTCATCACTTAACAGTGAACGACGATATCGATTACGTAACGCAATAGCCACCGCTCGCTTCGCTTCATTTTGTCCAACGATATAACGATCCAAATGCTCAGTAATTTGTCTTGGCGTTAAATTATTTTTTGTCATTAGTTAAGCGCCTCCACGATAATATTATGATTCGTAAACACACAGATTTCAGCAGCAGTCTCTAATGCCGCTTCTGCAATTTCGCGAGCAGACATTATATCACCCGCATATTTTTTCAGAGCACGACCTGCTGATAATGCATAATTACCCCCAGAACCAATTGCCAATACTCCATCATCCGGTTCAATTACTTCTCCCGTACCCGAAACAAGAAGGAGCGTACTTTTATCCATTACAAGTAGCATGGCCTCTAACTGACGTAGCATTTTATCACCGCGCCATTGCTTAGCTACTTCAACCGCTGCACGTTGTAAGTTGCCATTGTATTCATTTAACTTTCCTTCAAACATTTCAAAAAGTGTAAAAGCATCGGCAACTGATCCGGCGAATCCGGCAAGTACCTGCCCATTAAACAGACGTCTGACCTTCCTTGCTGTACCCTTCATCACAACTGCATTCCCTAGGGTTACTTGACCATCACCTGCCATAGCGCAAGCTCCATTATGATGAACCGCAAATATCGTTGTCGCATGAATTTGTCCCATTTGCCTTCCTCCTTAGCTTATTATGCCCTTGGATGAGCATTCATATAGGTTTGACGAAGATGCTCTTTTGTTACATGTGTGTAAACTTGTGTAGAAGTTAAATGAGCGTGACCTAATAACTCCTGCACCGTACGTAAATCTGCGCCATTATTCAATAAATGTGTAGCAAAAGTATGGCGAAGCATATGTGGATATATTTTCGTATGGAGCGAGGCCTTGTCAATCATTTCAGTTAAAATATGACGTACACCTCGAGGAGTAAGTTCCCCACCGCGCATGTTGACAAACAATTGCTGATGACTTGTGTTTTTCATCAATCGTGGACGAGCTTGTTCTATGTAATCCTGCATAGCTAAACTCGCAAATTGCCCGAATGGAATAATACGTTCTTTTCGCCCTTTTCCCATTACCCTAATAATTGAATAATGGAAATCAACATCTTCTACTTGAATAGAGGTGAGCTCACTTACACGAATACCTGTCGCATATAACAGCTCTAATATAGCCGTATTTCTTAATGATTTCAAATCATCGCCAACATTCGCATCAAAAAGCTGCTTCAACTCTTCTTCATAGAAAAAACTAGGTAAGCGTGATTCTTTTTTTGGATGATAAAGTGATCGAAATGCCCCATCATCTAATCCGTACTGTCTATTTAGAAAGCGATAGAAGGAGCGTATAGAGGAGATTTTCCTTGATACCGATGATCTTGCTCTCTTTTCATCATACAATTTCGTCACATAAAGACGTGCATGTATATACTCAACACTAGCTAAATCATTTACGCCCTCCGCCTGCAAAAACGCTAAAAAATCTAGTAGATCCGATTCATACTCTCGCACTGTATGAACAGAGAAGTTTTTTTCAATTTGGATATAAAGCATAAACTGTTCAAGTGCATCTCGGGACGAAACTAACATTAAAAGATTCACCACCAACGAATTATTATAAACCTTCTGTAAATGACGGCTCATTACCATAACGTGGGGTTGGTTTCCGTTCCGGCTGGTCGCTTTCCCGGGGGCGTCCAGTCGGAACGGAAACCAACATTTATACATAGCATACGTTTCAATGTCATCCCTAGCGTTTGGTGATGAACCCAAATACTTACACCTGCTATTAAAGAAAGGACAATTTCGTTTATCTCTTTAGTTTGTCACTTAGGGTATCGTTAATGTAGAAAACATACATATTGACACTATACCTATCTTCATCATATAGCAAGTGCAAATGTTTATATTTTGAGAAAATCTCCATACAAAATAATAAAATACGTGTAAATTAGCATTTTGCCTACAAAAAAGAAAAAGCCTCTAAGAGTATATCAACTTTTAGAGGCTTTTTGCAATCAAATTGTTTGTGAATTCACAAAATTACGAATTGTGCTTATTGCACGTGTAGCATGCATCTCTGCACGCTCTGGTTTTGAACGACGTCCCGGAGGAAGTTCAGGGAAAATTCCAAAGTTAACGTTCATTGGCTGGAAGTTTTTCGATTGTGCTTCTGTTATATAACGCGCCATGCTTCCCAATGCCGTTTCAAATGGGAAGATAATTTGTTCTTGTCCTAATGCTAATCGAGCCGCATTAATACCAGCAATTAATCCACTACCAGCAGACTCAACATATCCTTCGACACCTGTCATTTGGCCAGCAAAGAAAATATTTTTCCGCTCGCGAAGCTGATAAGTTTTCTCTAGAACCTTTGGTGAATTAATGAACGTATTTCTATGCATAACGCCATAACGAACGATTTCAACATTCTCTAATCCCGGAATTAATTGCAATACTTCTTTCTGTGGTCCCCATTTTAAATGTGTTTGGAAGCCAACTATATTGTAAAGAGTTCCTGCTGCATCATCTTGACGTAATTGAACAACAGCATAAGGTCGTTTCCCTGTTTTTGGATCTTCTAGACCTACTGGCTTCATCGGTCCAAATAACATTGTTTTCTCCCCGCGAGCAGCCATTACTTCGATTGGCATACAGCCTTCAAAGTAAATTTCCTTTTCAAATTCTTTTAATGGCACAACCTCCGCTTCGATTAACGCTTGACGGAAACGATCAAATTCTTCCTTTGTCATAGGACAGTTTAAATAAGCTGCTTCCCCTTTATCGTAACGAGATTTTAAATAAACCTTTTCCATATCGATGCTGTCTTTTTCAATAATTGGTGCTGCTGCATCATAGAAATATAAATAATCTAAACCTGTTAAGCCCTGAATTTTTTCAGCTAAAGCTTTCGATGTTAGTGGTCCTGTGGCAATCACGGTAATGCCTTCTGGAATTTCAGTGACTTCTTCATGAATTACTTCCACAAGAGGATGATTTTTCACTGATTCTGTCACATAGCCCGCAAATTCATGACGATCCACTGCTAAGGCACCGCCTGCTGGTACTGAACATGCATCTGCTGCCTTCATAATAACAGAATCTAAAATACGCATTTCTTCTTTAATCACACCTACGGCATTTGTTAATCCATTTGCACGTAGTGAGTTCGAACAAACAAGCTCTGCAAATTTATCAGTATGGTGAGCTGGTGTTTGCTTTACTGGACGCATTTCATAAAGTCTAACTTTCACACCACGTTGAGCAATTTGCCAAGCAGCCTCACTGCCCGCAAGACCTGCGCCTATTACATTTACTACTTGTTCAGTCATGTTCTTACCATCTTTCTATCATTGAGTAGGTGTCTCTTCATAGTCACATTTCGTACACTGAATTTGCACACCTTTTTTAATTTTTTTCTCTACTAATAATGCATTACATTTCGGACATGGTCTACTAATTGGCTTGTCCCAAGAAACAAATTCACACTCAGGGTACTGATTGCAGCCATAGAATAAACGCTTTGTTTTACTCTTTCGTTCTACAATTTCGCCTGTTTCACAGGAAGGACATTTTACGCCAATAGGTTTCATAATAGCTTTTGTATTGCGGCAATCTGGGAAGTTTGAACAAGCCATAAATTTCCCATATCGTCCAAGCTTAAAGACCATTGGAGATCCACAAAGCTCACAATCCTCGCCGGCCGGTTCATCTTTTATAACAACCTTTTCCATCGCCTCATCTGCATGTTTTACATGGACCTCAAAATCCTTATAAAACTCACGGACAATTTCTTTCCACTGACGACTACCTTCTTCAATATCATCCAAATCTTGCTCCATTTGTGCTGTGAATTCGATATTTATTTCATCAGGGAAAAACTCTAGTACGAGTTGGTGCACGATTTCTCCCAGCTCAGTCGGCATAAATCGTTTTGCATCTAATACGACATAGCCACGGCGCTGTATTGTATCGAGGGTCGGTGCATATGTGGACGGGCGCCCTATACCTAACTCTTCCATTGTCTTTACAAGACGCGCCTCTGAATAACGTGGTGGTGGCTGTGTAAAATGTTGCTTCGGCTCAATTTCAAGAGATTTTACTTGATCGCCAACTTCCATTTCAGGTAAAAGCTTTGTTGTTTCTTCAGTTTGATCATCTGTACCCTCAATATACAACTTCATAAAGCCAGCAAATTTAACTTGTGAGCCGTTTGCACGGAATAAAACATCCCCATTTTGTAAATCAACAGCAACTGTATCAAGTACAGCTGGCGCCATCTGACTAGCGATAAAGCGCTCCCAAATTAAACGATATAAGCGCAATTGGTCGCGACTAAGCACCGTTTTTAATTCATCTGGAGTTCGTATCGTACTAGTTGGACGAATAGCCTCATGGGCATCTTGTGCATTGGATGCTTTTTTAGCCTGCTTCGACTCCGTGGAGATGAATTCTTTACCGTACTTGGATTCAATGTAGGCGATTGCCTCAGTTTTTGCTGTGTCCGAAATACGTGTAGAATCGGTACGCATATACGTAATTAAACCGACTGTCCCCTCTTTTTTACCAATATCAATACCTTCATATAATTGTTGGGCAAGCATCATCGTTTTCTTAGCACGGAAATTTAACTTACGTGCGGCCTCTTGCTGCAAAGAAGAGGTTGTAAAAGCAGGTGCTGCATTTCGTTTACGTTCTTTTTTAGATACATTGACAACTTCAAAACTTGTACCTTTAACATTTTTTAAAATAGATTTTACTTGTTCTTCATTTGTTAATTTAATTTTTTCTTTTCCATCACCATAATAAAGCGCATCGAACGTTTTCTTGCCTTTTTCAAAAGAACCTTCAATTGTCCAATATTCTTCCGGTTGGAAATTTTTAATTTCATTTTCACGATCAATAATCATGCGTAGTGCTACAGATTGTACTCGTCCTGCTGATAATCCCTTTTTAACCTTCTTCCAAAGAATCGGACTAATGTTATAACCAACAAGTCTGTCCAATATACGACGTGTTTGCTGTGCATCTACTAAATCCATATTAATTGGACGTGGGTTTTTAAAAGAGTCTACAATCGCATCTTTTGTAATTTCATTAAAAACGACACGACAATCTGAATCAATATCAATATTTAACGCAGTCGCAAGGTGCCAAGCAATCGCTTCTCCCTCGCGGTCTGGATCGGCCGCTAGAAAGACTTTCTTCACTTTTTTAGCTGCAGACTTTAATTCCTGTAAAACAGGACCTTTACCACGAATAGTAATATATTTAGGTTCAAAATCATTTTCAGGACCAACACCCATTTGGCTACGTGGTAGATCACGAACATGCCCGATTGACGCTTTCACTTTATATTTTTTCCCTAAATATCGTTCAATTGTTTTTGCTTTTGCTGGTGATTCTACAATCACTAAATAATCCGCCATCTATATCTCCCCCTTAGAGAGGTCTATTGCTAATTTTTTAAGTTACCTGTTGCAAAATGTATAACAGATTTTAAGATAATGCAACTTTTTTTCAATTTTTGTTAGAAAAGAGAGTAAGTGTTTCAACGATTTCGTGACCATTGCACACCGGAATAGCTCCTTCTAATAGTAATTTATTTGTGCCTTTTGATTGCTCCGCATTAATTGGACCCGGTACAACAAATACATCTTTTCCTTGCTCTAAAGCATATTCTGTTGTAATAAGTGTGCCACTTCTTAATGCTGCTTCGGTTACAACTAAAGCTTTGGACAATCCACTAATTATTCGGTTACGCATTGGAAAATGCCATTTTGCAGGCTTCATATATGGAGGATACTCTGTGACAAGTAACTGATGCTCCGCCATATGCCCAGCAAGAGACTGGTTTTCCTTAGGGTATATATAATTAAACCCGTGTCCAAGCACTGCAATTGTGGAACCGCCAACTTTTATGGTTGTTTCATGAGCGATCGTATCTGCCCCTCTTGCAAGCCCGCTTACGACAGTATATCCGTGTTCAACAAGAGGCGGAACGATTAAGTCCATCGCAGTCTTTGTATAAGCTGTAGCCTTTCTAGAGCCTATAATGGCTACTTGTTTTTCGTCCGTTAATAGAGAATACCGACCTTTCACATACAATACAGTAGGTGGACTGGATATTTCAAATAATTGCGCCGGGTAAAAAGGATGATGAAAAGGAATAGGGGAAATATTGGCCCGTTCATAAGTTTCCCTAAAAGGAAATGTCATAATTTGTCGAAAACTCCGGGATATTTCCGATGCTCTTTGAGATGGTAGTTGCAATGCTTTTGCAATCTCGTAGGGGGGCGCGTCTTCAAAATAACTTAGTATATCCACCGGGGACAGTAATTGCTGAAGTTTTTGAAGTGGTAATGGGTATATATAATGTAAAGCTAGCAATCTCTGTGTATCGACTGAAAAAATCATTTAAAAACCTCCTTTTAATATAGAAGAAATTAAATGACCGCATCTTTAATGACACAGCTTTTTTTAGGAAAGGTCCTTAAGTAAGTAGGAGGTTCTTGAACAAATTCCAATAGAAGCATTTAAAGCCGTGTCTACATAAAGTAAAAGATGTAGCCACAATGTGCTACATCTTCCATTTTAATGGGTTTTACACTTTTCGTATAGCCCTTTTTCTTTGATTACTTTAATAAGTGTGTCACCAATGACAGATGGCGTTTCCGCTACTTCAATACCTGCAGCATTCATTGCTTTAATTTTCTCTGCAGCTGTTCCTTTACCACCTGAAATAATAGCACCTGCGTGACCCATACGTTTACCTGGAGGCGCTGTTTGTCCACCGATAAAGCCAACGACAGGTTTCGTCATATTCGCTTTAATCCACTCAGCCGCTTCTTCTTCAGCTGTACCTCCAATTTCCCCAATCATCACAACTGCATATGTTTCTGGATCGTTGTTAAACGCTTCCAAAACATCGATAAAGTTTGTACCGTTGACAGGGTCTCCACCGATACCTACAGCTGTAGTTTGGCCAATACCAGCTTGTGTTAATTGGTGTACGGCTTCGTATGTTAACGTACCAGAGCGAGAAACAACTCCTACATGCCCTTTCGTATGGATATAACCAGGCATAATACCAATCTTACACTCATCTGCCGTAATAACACCTGGACAGTTTGGACCAACTAGACGTGTCTTTTTACCTTCCATATAACGTTTAACCTTAACCATATCAAGGACAGGAATATGTTCAGTAATGCAGATTGTTAGTTCTAATTCAGCATCAACTGCCTCTAAAATAGCATCTGCCGCGAATGCAGCAGGTACATAAATAACTGAAGTTGTTGCGCCTGTTGCAGCTACAGCTTCCACTACAGTGTTAAATACAGGCACTCCTTCAATTTCAAGACCGCCTTTACCTGGTGTTACACCAGCTACAATTTTAGTACCATAATCAAGCATTTGCTTCGTATGGAAAAGCGCTGTTTCGCCCGTAATCCCTTGTACAATTACCTTCGTATCTTTATCAATAAATACAGCCATTGTTCTCCCTGCCTTCCTTAGCCTACTAGTCCCACAATTTTTTGTGCACCGTCAGCCATTGAATCCGCTGCAACGATGTTTAAACCAGATGCATTTAAAATTTCTTTTCCAAGTTCCACATTTGTACCTTCTAAACGTACAACTAACGGCACAGCTAAGCCAATTTCTTTGGCAGCTGTCACAACACCCTCGGCAATAATGTTACATTTCATAATTCCGCCAAAAATGTTTACGAAAATGCCTTTTACATGTGGATCAGAAAGAATAATTTTGAAAGCTTCTGTTACTTTTTCTGCCGTTGCACCGCCACCTACATCTAAGAAGTTAGCAGGGCTTCCGCCATAATAGCTAATTGTGTCCATCGTAGCCATCGCAAGACCAGCTCCATTAACCATACAGCCAATATTGCCATCTAATGAAATATAGCTAAGGTCATATTTAGATGCTTCGATTTCCTTTGGATCTTCTTCATCAAAATCACGTAATTCGACAATATCTTTATGACGATACAACGCATTTGCATCGAAATTAAATTTAGCATCTAATGCTACAACTTCACCTTGTCCAGTTACAACAAGTGGATTAATTTCTACAATTGAAGCATCTTTGTCGATAAAGGCTTGATACAAACCTAACATTAATTTAACAGCTTTCCCTACTAGGTTAGCTGGAATATTCATATTAAACGCCATGCGACGCGCTTGGAAACCTGTTAATCCAACAACAGGATCCACAACTTCTTTGAAGATTTTTTCTGGATTTGATTCCGCTACTTCTTCAATATCCATGCCGCCCTCTTCAGACCCCATCATTGTTACACGGGATGTTGCGCGGTCTAATACTAAACTTAAATAGTATTCTTTTTGAATATCAGAACCCTCTTCAATATATAAGCGTTTTACTTCTTTTCCCTCTGGACCTGTTTGATGAGTTACTAAAATTTTACCTAGTAATTCTTTTGCGTATGTACGCACCTCGTCAAGGTTTTTAGCGATTTTTACGCCCCCCGCTTTACCGCGTCCACCTGCATGAATTTGCGCCTTGACTACTGTCACATTAGAGCCAAGTTCTTTCGCTACTTTCACTGCTTCATCAGGGGAAAAAGCAACTTTTCCGTTTGGTACAGCTACACCATATTTTCTAAGAATCTCTTTCCCTTGATATTCATGGATATTCATAATACATCCTCCCATCAAACATTTGCATAAAATTGTTTTACTAACATAATCTATTCTAACTAAAGATTCTGATAAAGTCTATACCTTGTCTCTTATTCATTTTTTATCTATTAATATGACGCTTTTTTCTGTTTTGTGTACTAAAACAGAGTTTTGCGAAAATCAGAATTATCTATTTTTTCTATATTTTTCAGCATATTGTTGGTCTAATCGATAAATAAATGCAAAAACCTCAGCAACAGCTTCATACAATTCTTCCGGGATTGACTCATTTAGATCTAATTGTCCAAGTAATTGAACAAGGTTAGGATCCTCATAAATCGGGACATCGTGCTCATTCGCGCGCGCTAATATATTTTCTGCTATTTTCCCTTTTCCTTTTGCTACTACTGTTGGACTATCAAAACGTCCTAGCTTATACGTGAGAGCGATGGCCTCTTTTCGAGTAAATTTTTCTTCACTCATACGCGAAAATCCACCCCGCTATGTTCCTCCTGCTGTTCTACTACAGGGGTTGTTTTTGCAGGTTGGGCTTTTTCAAATTGCTTAATAAAAACGCCTGAAAGTTGATATTCTTTTTCAGCTAGGCCTATTTTCAACGCTGCTTTCAGCGGTTCCGCAAGCGGAATAATATCATCATTTTCATTAAATACTGTCACAGAAACTACACGATTTTGAACCTGCATATCAATAACCGTTTCTTTCATAGATTCCATTTGTAAATAAAATAATATACGCGCATAATTGGCATCAATTTTACCGTCTTCCTTCATGCGCCCATTCCACTGCAATGTTGCATCCATTTTCCTGCCAAAAAATTCTAATGGTACTTGCATAATAAGCTGATGCTGATGGCCATTCTCCCCTGATGCTAGCTGCATGCCGTTCATTCGTGCCATTAGCATTTCTGCGGCTTCCTTCAGTTGTGGAGAAATATGTGGTTCCTGCAATAATGTATGTAGTTGCGGTTTTAATTGATGTGCAATTTGCTGTAGATCTGCTGACTTATTACTAAGCGTCGCTTCATAACTAACTCCTAGATTTTTTAATACCGTTTTAAGTGCATGTTCCATTGCTTTACTGTCCATAGAATTTTGTACATGGGCATCTGCTTGCGTAACGATCTGTTGAATCATTGATTGCGAGGATTCAACACTATTTTTCATAAGACTTCGCATGAACGCTTCATTTTGTAGCGGAGTAGTAGCTTCCTGCTTTAAAAGCGATAATAAATGGTCCTTTACCGAAAGAGCATTGGCGTCTTGTGTAAATAAACGATCCGAAGAATTTTCTGCAAACGCTTTTATAAGTTGTTCTTGCATCTGTTTTGCGAAAATCTCTAGCGTTTGTTTAGTTGCTGGTAGCTGATTAAATCGATCGATAAGTTGATTTAATGACTGCTTTTGTTCATTGGTTAGCAAGCTTTGATTGGCTGTCCAAGATTTAAGCTGGTCAACAAGATGATTTATATTGTCAGATTTTGTCGATAAAATGGTTTGAATAACTTCTCCAGCTTGTTGAAACTGATTTGACTGGATAGACTTTACATCACTAAGACTTGACCAGTTTTGTAAGGTTGCCTGCTGAGGAAGTATCCCCGCCTCTTTTAAAATATTCATGGCTTGAATCTTTTCACTCATAGAAGCAGCATTATTCGTTAATATTTGTATGGACTTGGCAAGTACTAAACTACCTGTTTCTACTTCAAAAGGCTTTGCAATAGCCTGTACCTGTTGCATTAGATTTTGCTTAAGGTTTTCTGGTAAAGCTATTTCTTTCGTTAAAAGCTGCGTAAAGTTTTCCATTACGGAAACCATACCAGTAGTTTTTTGTCCACTTATAAGAGCTTGAAAAACATCATTTGTCATTGGCATTTTAAACTCTACCATTTTTTGAATGGCTTGTAGGGCATCCATCTTAGTAACACCCTCTGGTAATGCCTTTAACCACACTTCTGCCTGCATCAGCTGCTCTTTTGAAATCGGTAGCTGTGCTTTCATAAAATGAGCTAGAATTTGCTGCATCTCAGCTGTTTTGGGCAAATTCATTGATTCAAGTAACTGATTAATTTGTTGACTTTGAGAAGCCGATTGCTCCATAGGGCCCGTAACAACTTTTAGTTCTGTTTGTGGGCTTGTACCAGTTACTTGGAAGAAGTGGGCATCACCTGCTTTTAGTGGCACTTCGAGTTTAGCAATAAACTTTTGTTGACCAACTTGTATTTCCGCCATTTGATCTGGATATAATTGTTTGATTGTTCCTTGAAATACTTGCCCTTGTTTTAAAGTAAGTGGCTGATTAGTTGGGGTTAAAGCAGTTTGTTGCATTTGAATCGGATTAAAAGATGTGGCTGTCATATACATACTCCTTTCATCAATTACTCCTTAGCGTAATTGGCTTCATTTTTTTATCGTGGGGTTGGTTTCTGCTCCGACTGGGCACTGTCTTAGGGGGCGTTCGATGAGCCACTGATCCCGAAGGAGTCGTCTAGTCTCCGCTCCAATCAATTTATTCACATGATATATGTTTCAACAAATATCATTTCTAACTTTTGCTGATGTGCCTTTTATTTTTTTGTTTGCTAATATGTTTTCAAATGACATCCGCCGGAGCATTAACTTATTTCAGCGGATGTTTGTACAATAAATATTTATAGCTGCGGCTTTGCTTTCGCTACACAAAACATTGCTTAAACAAGTTAAAGCATTGACTTTATCGGTTCAAATGATGTGCGATGATAAATAGTTGGACCAAACTCTTCAAGTGCTTTTAAATGCTGTTTTGTTCCATATCCTGCATGCTGAGCAAAACCATACATAGGAAATTCCTTATCCAATTCATCCATATAATCATCTCGAGCCGTTTTTGCCAATATGGATGCTGCTGCAATAGCTAAGCTTTTCGCATCCCCTTTAATTATTGAATCCTGTGGAATAGAGATTGGCAGCGTCATAGCATCAACTAGCACATAATTAGGTTGAATAGATAACGATTCTACACTTGTCTTCATCGATTGCTTCGTCGCTTCGTAAATATTTAATTCATCAATTTGTTGTGCTGATTGGAAATGGACAAAATAACATAATGCATGCTCTTTTACTAAAGCAGCATAAGCATTGCGTTTATCTTTTGATAATTGCTTTGAATCATTTAATCCAACTAGAGCCTCACAATTTACAGGTAAAATAACAGCAGCAGTTACTACTGGCCCTGCTAACGGTCCACGCCCTGCTTCATCTACCCCTGCAATCAAGGTATTTGCTCCTCCGTAACTTTGATCGAAATCAACTTTCGCTTGATGTTCCTGCAGTATATGTTGCTTTTTCTCTTGGCGCTTTTGCCAGCTTTGCCAAGCCTTTTGCACACCTGCACGTTCATCGGTTGCTACCCTTGTCATCCAGTCCTGCCATTCCTCCGCTTCCTTCAATGCTGTAGTAATTTCTTTAATCGTTTTCATATATTTACTCCCTTTTTGTCTACATCAACAGTTCAAAGCTATTTTGCGCTGACTGTTATTGAGCATTCTACTAATATCAGTCATTTTTTCACTACAAGGTAGTGGATTCTCTCAAAATATGAATCATCACCATAACGTGTGGTTGATTTCCGTTCCGGCTGGGCGCTTTGTTGCTGTCGCTTTGCTTTCGCTACAGAAAACATTTGCTGTCGCTATGCTCTCGCACAGAGCATAGCTTCCTGGGGGCGTCCGATGAGCCGCTTGGGGCAACAGATGTTTTTTGCGCGAAAGCGTAGTGCAACGTAGCGGCAGCAGCACGATGTTGGTCACGAAGGCGGTATCACAGGGCGTGATGGTTTTAGCCTTCGTTTCCCTATTGCTGATCTCCAAGGAGTCGCCTAGCCTAGCCTCCACTCCAATCAACTTATATATAGCATATGTTTTAATAAAAGACATCCTCAACTTTTGGTGATAAACCAAAAATATGCATTCCCTTTTTTCTATATCAATATTAATATAATTTCTTTTTCTCGCTCTATATCATTTATCGGCAAAAAGAAGCATTCCTAAAAGAAAAACTGTCACGCTCACGATTTAAGGCGTGAGTATGACAGTTTTACGTTCGTTATCCCGCATTAACGGGCAGTAATTTATTTGTATCGAAAGCAATGATTTTAGGTGAGGGATTCACTGCTCGTAAATGCCCGATTGGTGAAGACTACTAATCAGCGGAGATGAAAAACGCCCACTAATTAAAGTTTCGTATTATTACTGCTCTGTTTCTTTTTCAAGTTGTTCGCTAACAAAGTCAAATGTTAGTTTGCCTAATTGCAGGCCACGAATATCTCGAACGATCAGTTGAGCTACTTGATCATAATCGATTTCTCCTCCGGGACCGAAAACACGGCGAAGTTTACCGATATGATCGAAGGTATCCACTAAATCTTCATGTATAAACTGAAAGCCATAGCGTTCTTCCATTCGTGCCGGATAATGAACGGATAAAAAGCGTAGACCATATACCGCTAAATCCTCCATATTCGTTATCGTATCCTTTATAGCACCTGTTAAGGCTAATTTATAACCTACTTCTTGATCTTCAAATTTCGGCCATAAAATACCTGGTGTATCGAGTAATTCTAGCTCCTTACCAACCTTTATCCATTGCTGAGCCTTAGTTACCCCTGGAGTATTCCCCGTTTTTGCTATATTTTTCTTTGCTAGGCGATTAATTAGCGTCGATTTCCCTACGTTTGGAATTCCAACAATCATTGCACGTATAGCTCTTGGCTTCATCCCACGTGACTTCATACGGTCAAATTTTTCTTTTAATATTTCTTGAGCAGCCTTTGTAACCTGCTGTAATCCTTTGCCTTCAAGGGAATTGATTGCTACTGCCTTATGACCACGTTGAGCAAAGTACTCTACCCATTTACGCGTTTCGTGCTCATCTGCCATATCTGATTTATTTAAGATAAGGAGACGCGGTTTTTGATTAATCACTTCGTCTATCATCGGATTTCGGGAAGATAGCGGTAAACGTGCATCTATTAATTCAAATATAATATCAACTAGCTTTAATTTTTCTGTTACTTCTCTGCGGGCCTTTGCCATATGCCCTGGAAACCATTGTATAGTCATATCTATACCTCCTAAACTAAAAGAAAAAGGGAGTGTTTAGCCCTCCCTTTCAAGAATTACTTTACAATTTTAATTTCACTAAACGGCCAGAAAATCAGACTTGTATTACCAATAATCTCTTTCTGATCGACGACTCCAATAATACGACTGTCCTTACTGTATCGACGATTATCTCCCATAACGAAAACATAGCCTTCTGGAATTACATTATCTTTTAGGTTTACATCAATGTCTTTTAATGTAAAATCCTCGGTTAAAGTACCTTCTGTAATTTTTGATTTGTAAGCATCTAAATAAGGCTCATCTATCGGTTCACCGTTAATGTATAATTGGTCATTTTTATATTCCAATGTCTCTCCTGGAAGCCCAATAACACGTTTAATATAGTTTTTCTTCTCAGGAGCATGAAATACAACAATATCAAAGCGTTTTGGTTCACCTATTTTATAACCAATTTTATTCACAATCATACGGTCGCCATCTTCAAGGGTTGGCATCATGGATTGGCCATCTACTGCAATGGGTGTAAATAAAAAATAACGAATAATCGCTGCAATCGCAAATGCAATTAGAAGTGCCTTTGTCCATTCCCATAATTCATTCTTTTCCTTTATTTGTTTTTCCATCGAGATTTGCCCCCTTGTCTATCCTCATTTTAGTTGATAGCTATTTAAGATGACAAGCAAAAAGAAAAGGGGCTTGTTACACAAGCCCCTCACTTTTAAGTCATAATTATCGAATTTCTTTAATACGAGCAGCTTTACCACGTAGGTTACGTAGGTAGTAAAGTTTAGCACGACGTACTTTACCACGACGTACAACTTCTAAGTTAGCGATTTTTGGTGTGTGTACAGGGAATGTACGTTCAACACCTACACCGTAAGAAATTTTACGAACTGTGAAAGTTTCGCTAATACCGCCACCACGACGTTTAATTACTACACCTTCGTATACTTGGACACGTTCACGAGTACCCTCTACTACTTTCACGTGTACCTTAACAGTATCACCTGGACGGAAAGTTGGTAGATCAGTGCGAAGCTGAGCTTTTGTAATCTCTGTAATAATGTTTGACATTGTTTTTCTCTCCTTAGACAGATGCTCTTGCACGCAATCTATGCCACAGCGGAACACCGTAATTCAGTACTTCACATAGAAGTACAGATTAGATGTTATCATAAATATAGATAGCAATCAAGCATCTTTATCGTTGTTTTTAAGTTTTTCTAAATACAATTTTTGCTTGTCTGTTAATGGATAATTCTCGAGTAAATCAGGACGACGCTCGAATGTTCTTTTCAAAGATTCTTCCATACGCCATTGCTCAATCTTTGCGTGATTGCCCGATAGTAAAATATCAGGTACTTTCATTCCGCGATATTCAGCAGGGCGTGTATAATGTGGGTGCTCTAGAAGACCCGTTGAGAACGAATCTTGTATGTGGGAATCCTCTTGTCCTAAAACCCCCGGCAGAAGTCGTACAACGCTATCTATAACCGTCATAGCCCCTAGCTCGCCACCAGTTAATACGAAATCTCCAATTGAAATCTCGTCTGTGACAAGATGCTGACGAATGCGTTCATCATAACCTTCGTAATGACCACATAAAAATACTAGTTCTTTTTCTTGCGCTAGCTCTTCTGCCTTTTTTTGAGTAAAGCGTTCACCTTGCGGACACATCAAAATGATACGAGGATTTTTCCCTTCTGTAATGGCCTCTACAGCGCTAAACATCGGCTCTGGTTTTAACACCATCCCCGCACCACCACCATACGGATAATCGTCTACTTGATTATGCTTGTTACCTGAAAATCCACGGAGATCAGTTACTTCCATATTTACAGCACCTTTTTCCTGTGCTTTCTTTAATATGGATGCTCCAAAAACGCCTGTAAACATATCCGGAAATAAACTTAACACATGAATATTCATCATAGAAGACCTTCCATTACATGTATCACTATTTTCTTCTCAGCAACATCAATTTCCTTGACGATATCCTCGATATATGGGATATAATGCTCTTTTTTAGTGCCCTTGACTACCCATACATCGTTAGCACCCGTTTGAAGAATGTCAGTCACTGCTCCGATTGTTTCGCCTTCTTCAGATACAATTGTACAGCCAATTATTTCGTGGAAGAAATATTCATTTTCCTCTAATAAATCATCTGTCATTTGATCTTTCGTAATTTTGAGCATGCCTTCTTTGAAAGGCTCAACCAAGTTGATGTTATTCATACCCTCAAAGGTTAACAAAACAAAGTTTTTATGACGACGCATTGATTCAATTGTTACCCATGTTGGCTTTTTATCGTCTTTTTTAAACGCCGCAAGCTTTATTCCTACTGCGAAGCGCTCTTCCTCAAAATCTGTTGTTGATAACACACGCACCTCACCGCGAATACCGTGTGTATTGACAATACGACCTACATTAAACCATTCCATTCAAATCTCACCTCATATAAAAATGCTAAAACATGCTCATCCCCATCAAGCTACTAGCTAGCCAGATCAAAAAGTAACCTTTCTCTCACCTTTCACCTACAAAAGCAGTTTAACTTTTGGTGGACGGTGTTATAGCTTAGACGTTGACCAGTCTTCCTCAATGTCATTATGTTCAATTATCTCTCAATGTAACTACGATAATAAAAAAAGGAAGGAACCGGCAAGCTCCTTCCTTTCAAGTCCAGATTTTACGCTTTACCTCAAGGCCACTTCGAATTCCTAAGCGCATGTAAACATACCTGTCAGGACTCTCCAGTGCTTGTTGCATATAAAAGACGTGAAAATCTTTTCTTTCAATCCAATATATCGACGTAGGTCTTTTTTTGATGGTGACTACCCGCCGCTGAATAAACAATTGTACGAATCGCTTTCGCTACTCGCCCTTGCTTGCCTATGACTTTCCCTCGATCCTCTGGATGAACAAAAAGTTTATAAACAATTCGATTTGCATTTTCATCCGTCTCTATACGAACTTCTTCTGGATAATCGACTAACGGTAAAACGATTGCTTCAATCAGCTGCTTCAAAGACCTCGCCCCCGATTATTTACTGAATTTTTGGTTATGGAATTTTTCCATGATACCTTGTTCTGAGAACAAGTTACGCACTGTATCTGATGGTTTTGCACCGTCAGTTAACCATTTAAGAGCTTTCTCTTCATCAATGTTTACAGTAGCTGGTTTAGTTAGTGGGTTGTAAGTACCAACTGTTTCGATTGAACGACCGTCACGTGGTGAACGAGCGTCTGCAACTACGATACGATAGAAAGGAGATTTTTTAGCTCCCATACGTTTTAAGCGAATTTTAACTGCCATTTTAATAGCACCTCCGAATAAGTTTCACACAAGATAGTATATTATCAATGTTTAGGTTGTTTGTAAAGTGTTTTTTCTTAACACCTATAAAATATTATTTAAACAATGAATCGAAGCCTGGTAGTTTCATCTTTTTCTTTCCTTTGCCACTTGCCATGCCTGTCATTTGCTTCATCATTTTTTTCATTTCTTCAAATTGCTTCAATAGACGATTTACCTCTTGAATTGATGTCCCAGAACCCTTCGCTATACGCTTTTTACGGCTACCGTTAATAATTTCTGGATTCGTCTTTTCAGCAGGTGTCATCGAATAAATAATCGCTTCTACGCGACCCATTTGCTTATCATCAACTTTAACATTGTCTAAGCCTTTGATTTTGCCGGCACCCGGTAACATTTTTAAAATTTCGTCAAGTGGACCCATTTTCTTTACTTGCTGCAATTGCTCAACAAAATCATCAAATGTAAAGCTTTGGGTTTTAAACTTTTCCTCTAGTTCTTTAGCCTTTGCTTCGTCAACATTTGCCTGAGCCTTTTCAATAAGTGATAGAACGTCACCCATCCCTAATATACGGGACGCCATACGCTCTGGATGGAAAGGTTCCAGCGCATCCATCTTCTCACCCATACCAACAAACTTAATGGGCTTCTGTGTAACGGAACGAATTGATAGCGCCGCACCACCACGTGTATCACCATCTAGCTTTGTTAACACAACTCCTGTAATACCGACTGCTTCATTAAAGCTTTCTGCCACGTTTACAGCATCCTGACCAGTCATAGCATCTACAACTAGGAATACTTCATCCGGCTCTTTTAACGCACGAATATCTTTTAATTCTTGCATTAAATCTTCATCGATATGCAAGCGACCTGCTGTATCGATAATAACGACATCATGATGTTCTTCTTTTGCCAATTCAATTGCCTGACGTGCAATTTCTACTGGAGATACATCGGTTCCTAACGCAAAAACAGGTAGGGATAACTGCTTCCCTAATGTTTGTAACTGCTGAACAGCCGCTGGACGATAAACGTCTGCAGCAACTAGTAATGGCTTACGATTATATTTTTTACGTAACACATTCGCCAATTTACCTGTAGTTGTCGTTTTACCTGCACCTTGTAAGCCGACCATCATAATAACAGTTGGTGGCTTTGTATTAAATTTAATTGGGCTTTGCTCGCCACCCATTAATTCTGTTAATTCTTCTTGTACGATTTTAATAACTTGCTGACCTGGTGTTAAGCTTTGCATAACATCTACACCGACAGCTCGTTCACTGACCTTTTTAACGAATTCTTTGACTACTTTTAAGTTAACATCCGCCTCGATTAAAGCAAATCGGACTTCGCGCATCATTTCTTTAACGTCTTGTTCCGATACTTTACCTTTACCTTTAATCTTTTGGATCGTTCCTTGGAGTCGTTCCGCTAATCCTTCAAAAGCCATTGCTTTCGCCTCCTAATCCCATTCTTTCAACTGTTCTATAAGCGTTAGCTGCTCTTTAATTGTCATACTTTGTTCTGTAATCCCTGTTGTTAGCTGCGCAAGCATTTGTGTACGTTGTTGAAATTTTTCAAGTAAACATAGTTTTTCTTCATATTCTTCAAGCATCGCTTCTGTTCGACGAATATTATCATAAACAGCTTGGCGTGAAACCCCATACGATTCAGCGATTTCTCCAAGTGAGTGATCATCTAAATAATAGAGCTCCATATAACTTCTTTGCTTATCTGTTAATAATGCTTGATAAAAGTCGAAGAGAAAGTTCATGCGTGTTGTTTTTTCAAGTAGCATCGAATGTTTCTCCTCCCGTTATTAGTCATTTGTATCATAACGAAAAGCGCCCGTCTGTGTCAAGGTAATCTCCTTGTCTAAAAGCTTTAATTAACTGCTTTAGGCGTTTTTCACCTATATCCAGTATTTCCCTTTTAAACAATGCGATTCACCTGCACAGACGAGCGCAATTACAAATTTACTTACTTAAATGTTAATCCTCGGATCATCACCAAGCATGTGGTTGATTTCCGTTCCGGCTGGGCGCTTTCCTGGGGGCGTCCGATGAGCCGCTTCACTCGCGTTGCTCGCTCCAGGGTCTCGGGCCAACACGATGTTGGTCACGAAGGCGTTATCACAGGACGTGATGGTTTTAGCCTTCGTTCCTCTATCGCTAATCCCCAAGGAGTCACCCAGCCTCCACTCCAATCAACTTATTTACATAGTATACGTTTTAACAAAAGTCATCCACATCGGTGATGAACCTAGTCCTCACTATTTTGTAGTTCTTTATCTAAACCATCAGCAAATAAGCCATACACATAGCGCTCTGCATCAAATGGTTGTAAATCATCCATTTTTTCACCAAGACCAACAAACTTCACAGGAATGTGTAACTTATTACGAATTGCAAGAACAATACCACCTTTTGCAGTGCCGTCAAGCTTCGTTAAAACGATCCCCGTTACATTTGTAGCTTCCTTAAATGTTTGTGCTTGAACTAGTGCATTTTGACCTGTTGTTGCATCTAATGCTAATAGTACTTCATGCGGAGCATTCGGTACCTCACGAGAGATTACTCGATGAACTTTTTCAAGCTCATTCATTAAGTTTACTTTGTTTTGTAAGCGCCCTGCTGTATCACAAATTAACACATCTGCATTACGGTTTTTCGCTGCACGAATTGCATCATACATAACCGCCGCTGGATCTGAACCTTCCGATTGCTTAATCACTTCACAGCCTACACGATCTCCCCAAACTTGTAATTGATCGATGGCACCAGCACGGAAAGTATCACCTGCTGCTAAAACAACTGTTTTACCTTGTGATTTTAGACGATGGGCAAGTTTACCGATTGTTGTCGTTTTCCCAACACCGTTTACCCCTACGAATAAAATTACCGTAAGCTCACCTTTAGGTTGTATATTAAGCTCGATTAAATCCTCTTCTCCTTGCTCATAAATTTCCACAAGTTTTTCAGAAATAATCGTTTGAATACCGTTTGTATCTTTTATATTTTTACGCTGAACCTCAAAGCGTAATTTATCCATTAGCTCCATTACTGTTTCAAAGCCAACGTCTGCCTGTAATAATAAGTCTTCTAATTCTTCAAAGAAATCTTCATCCACTTTTCGATAACGAGCAACTAGGTCGTTTACTTTAGAAGTAAATGAATTTCGCGTTTTTTCAAGACCAGCCTTGAACTTTTGTGTAATAGACCATGCAGAAGGTTTTTTCTCCTTTACAGGTTCTTCTACTACTGCGACCTCTTGCACTTCTTGTTGCTCTTGATCTTCAATGGCTACAGGAGTTTCTGTTTCAATTGAGGTTTCCGTTACTGAAACTTCCTCAGCTTTTTCCATTTCATCCACAGTTGCTTCAATTTGAGCAGGCTCTGTTGCTTCGTCTTGCTTCTGTTCAGCAGCTTCTTCTTCATTGATTGCTACTACTTTTTCTTCCTCGGTGGGATTGCCTGTCAATTTATCTTTTAAACGTTTAAAAAAACTCATGCTTGTTCGCTCCTTTGCTCCGCAAGTACGGGTTCATCTTCTAATTTTACTGATACAAGTTTAGATACGCCAGATTCCTGCATTGTAATACCATACAACACATCCGCTCCCTCCATCGTTCCTTTACGATGGGTGATTACAATAAATTGCGTATTACGGCTAAATTTCTTCAAATATTGGCTATATCGGACGACATTCGCCTCATCTAAAGCCGCCTCTACCTCATCGAGAATACAAAATGGTACAGGTCGAATATTTAGGATGGAGAATAATAAAGCGATCGCGGTTAGTGCACGTTCACCACCTGAAAGCAAACTTAGATTTTGTAATTTTTTCCCTGGAGGTTGTGCTACAATTTCAATACCTGTTTCTAGCAGATTCTGAGGGTCTAATAACACTAAATCCGCCTGCCCTCCACCAAACAATTCACGGAATACACGTTTAAATTGCTCTCGAATGGCATAGAAGGTTTCGCTAAATCGTAGCGTCATTTCTTCATCCATTTCTTTAATAGCCTCATGTAATGTTTCCTGTGCAGCAAGTAAATCCTCACGCTGCTCTGTTAAAAATGAATGGCGTTCAAGTACGCGATCGTATTCCTCAATGGCGCTCAAATTAACAGGACCTAGCTCCTCTATAGATTTCTTCAGTAATTTCACTCGACGTCGCATATGCTCTTCATCATCAATCGCTAGGGCTAACTCCTCAGCTTCCTCATATGTTAGCTGATAGTTTTCTTCTAGCTGTTCATTGAAATTATTGATTTCAAACTCTACACGACTTCGCTTCAATTCATTTGCACGTATCGCTTCAAGGTAGCCTTTATGTGTACGTTGCAATTCCTTCAGCTGTTCCTCTAAAGTAGTAAGCTCTTGTTGTTGTGCTACTTTTTCATCTTTTTTCTGTGAAATAGTGTCTTGCAACGAATCTCTTCTCGTTTTCCACGTAGCAACTTGCTCATCCACTTCTTCATCACTTAAAAGTTTTGTCGATTCATCAGATTGAAGCCAGATTATTTCCTGAGAAATATTGTCGACTTTTTGACGAGCTTTGTTTAATTGTAGGGCTAGCTCTGCTGTAGCAATTTGTACTTGTGACATTTGCTCCTGTATTACCGCTAACTGCGAGCGTTTTTCCGCTGACTGCTCACGAAGTAAATCTTTCTCCGATTCACTTTGTAGCTTCACCTTACTTAGTTGCTCCACTGTTTCGTTTATCTCTTGCAGTTCTGTCGCTAGTGCCGTTAAACGCTCCGAAGCCGCTTCCTTTTGAGCTAACAATGCTTCTTCGCGTGTTTTTACATCTTGTGTTTCATTAGAAGCAAAAGATACTCGTGCAGACAAGCTTTTCTCGCCAACTTCTAGCTCGCGTATACGACTCGCTTGTTGCATTTCATCTTTTCGTAGTTGCTCACCGTCAAGTTTCAATTGTTCTACTTTGTCTCGCAATGTTGCAAGCTTCTCTTTTTCAGTGGAGACAGCCTGTTCAGCACTATAAATAGATGCTTCCAACGATTCTAGCTTTACTATTAAACCATCTAATTCCGCTTTTCTTGTAAAGAGTGAAGATTGTTGCTTCATTGCACCACCTGTCAGTGAACCGCCTGCATTGACGATATCACCTTCAAGTGTTACAACACGATACCTAAACCCACATAAACGAGCAATTTGGCTTGCACCTTCTAAACTTGATGCAACGATAACATTACCAAGGAGGTTCTCGACAATTGTGCGGTTGTTTTCTTCGAACGTTACAAGTGCGTCAGCCATTTGGACAAATGCTGGGTGCTCAGTTGCTAGCTGAATCATAGATAGATTGATCTTCCGTGACTTGATAACTGTTTTAGGTAAAAATGTTGCGCGTCCAGCTCTCTTTTGTTTTAACCAATGAATTGCCTGTTGAGCAAATTGTTCATTGGTTGTCACAATATGCTGAGAGGCTGCCCCTAATGCTGTTTCAATAGCCTGAGAATATTTCCCATCCACTTGAATTAACTCAGCAACAGCCCCTTCAATCCCAGCTAATTCACCTTTATCACGTGCTAATAATACTTCTTTTACTCCGTGGAAGAACCCAGAGAAATCTGCTTCTAGCTCAGCAAGCGTATCTTTTCTAGCTTTCAGTTGCTGCTGATGCTGATAAGCTTTATAAAGCATATCCTGCTTTTCATTAAATGATGCATTGACGTTTTTAAGCTGTATTTGCAATGCTTCATATTGCTCAAGTTTTCCCTGCAATTCGTTAGTTGTTGTAGTATGAGCAACAACTAGCTTCTCTTTTTCAGCTAGAATTTGCGCAAGCTCTTGCCCGATTTCATCAGTTTGGTCTAACATTCGTGTCGCCATCGCTTTTTGCTGCACTAACTGTTGTTCGATATTTTTTAATTCATTTTTAACTGTTGCTTCTTCGTTTAAAGAATCGATATAGTGGTTTTTTTGTTCTTCAATTTCTTCTTCAATTTCAGAAACTGAGCGATTTAAAGATTGTTCTAATTGCTTAATGCTTTGTTTCAGCGCTGCAACCTCTTGCTGTTTTTCAGTGAACAATTCTTTTTTCTCTTGCTCTTGAGCTATAAGAGCCTCAACTTCAGCTTTTGCTTCTTGTAACGCCGTGTTCAATTGAAGTAGTTGATTAGAAGCATTTTGTCGTTTTTCAGCCATTAACGCTTTACGACCATCCCAACGCTCTACCTCCATTGTTGCATTAACAAACTCGGCCTGAGTCGTATCTAGATAATCATCTAACTCTTTTAAAAGCTTACGAATACTTGCAGTTTGCTTTTCTATCGAAGAAATATGATGAGCTTGTTTTTGCTCCGTTTCATATAGCTCCGTATACTCAGCTTTCAGAGCATGCAAAGATTGTGCACAATTTTTTAAATCGTGCACAAGGATAGCAATATCAAAATCCTTTAACTCTGTTGACATTTGCACATAATCTCTTGCACTTGATGCCTGAATTTCTAACGGCTCCAGACGACTGTCTAGCTCATGTAAAATATCCAAAACACGATACAAGTTTTCATCTGTTTCAACAAGCTTATGCTCTGCCTTTTTCTTTCTTAGTTTATACTTTAATACGCCAGCTGCCTCTTCAAAAATTGAACGACGGTCATCAGGTCGGCTATTTAAAATTTCATCGACACGGCCTTGCGAAATAATGGAGAAGGCCTCTTTCCCAAGTCCTGAGTCCATAAACAAGTCCGTAATATCCTTCAGGCGACACTGCTGGTTATTTAGTAAATATTCACTATCACCTGAACGGTATACGCGTCTTGTTACGCTAACTTCTGTATATGAAAAAGCTAACTGTTCATCTGTGTTATCTAAAATTAATGTTACCTCTGCAAAGTTTAGTGGCTTACGTGAGTCACTTCCAGCAAAAATAACATCCTCCATCTTTGCCCCACGTAACGACTTTGCCGATTGCTCCCCAAGTACCCAACGAATAGCATCAGTGACATTACTTTTACCACTACCATTTGGTCCAACCACCGCTGTAACACCAGGTACAAAATCAACTCCAATGCGTTCCGCAAAAGATTTAAAGCCAATCACTTCGAGTCGTTTTAGGAACATCTATTAAGCCTCCTCTTTTGCAGTTTGCTCACGCATTAAACGCATCGCACATTGTGCAGCTTGCTGCTCGGCTTCTTTTTTTGATTTCCCACGACCATTACCAAGCTCTTGCCCATTTAATAGTACGCTCGATACAAAGGTACGGTTATGTGCAGGACCCTTTTCATCAATAATTTCATAATGAAGAAGGCCGTTATTTGTTTGCTGTACCATTTCTTGCAATTGGCTTTTGAAATCCATCACATGCGAAAAAGCACCGACTTCTACTTTCGGGAATACGATGCGTTCTAAAAAGCACACAACCGTTTGTAAGCCTTGATCTAAATAAAGGGCACCTACAAATGACTCAAATACATCCGCAAGTAACGCTGGGCGTTCCCGTCCACCTGTTAATTCCTCACCTTTTCCGAGTAATACAAAGCGACCAAAGCCTAATTCATTTGCAAAGATAACAAGTGACGGCTCACATACTATGGATGCTCGTAGCTTCGTCAGCTCACCCTCACTCATATGAGGATATTTCTCAAAAAGGTATTTAGAAACAGACAGTTCAAGTACTGCGTCTCCTAAAAATTCAAGACGCTCATTATCCGTAAACAATTTACGGCGATGCTCATTCACATAAGATGAATGTGTGAATGCTTGATACAATAAATTTTTATTAATAAATGTGATATTTAATTCATGCTGTAAAAGCTCGAATTGATTGCGTACTTTTTCAGGAAGCACGCCAGATTTCTGCATAGTTCCTTTTCTTTTCATAGCCATTGAACAATCTGCCTTCCTAATAGTTTCTACCGTTTAAGTGTACCTTTTTCAAGGCATTTATGCAAAAGTATTTCGGCTTAAATACAATGTTTTGGAAATTAATTTTTTCAAGGTCAATTTCGCCAAGGCGAAATTGCATCCGGATTTTGAATTATGCCTTGGCCTGCACGATGCAGGTCAGTCAGCCGTTTTCGCATGATGCGAAGGTTTTAGGCTAACATCCTTTATTCGTTCCTTTCAAAATCCGTGACATCCGCCGGAGGCTTTAGGCCAACACGATGTTGGTCACTCAGTCGTTGCCACAGGATGTGGCGTTCTTAGACTGAGTTCCTCTAGTTCAGTAGGTGTTAGGACACTCACTAAAAAAAGAACGACTCTTGTATTCTTCTTACCACCTTCATAAGTGAGTGTCTTCTACTGAATGAATATAAAAAAAGAGGACGATCATGGTTCGCTAAACGAACCATTTCGTCCCCTTTTTAAACATGCCTCAGCATAGTATTTACTCTCCACACCGAAGAAAAGCATGAGTAATTTCTGCCAAAGGCTTTAACTTTATTCAATCATAAACATATATTGTATAATGACCGCATCCACGTCAGCACCAGTAGAGGTGATTAATCTCTGCTATATAAAGTTAAACGATTAGTTTATTTTACTTTCGATGTATGAAATTGCAGAACCAACTGTTGAGATTTTTTCAGCATCTTCATCAGAAATTTCCATATCGAATTCGTCTTCAAGCTCCATTACAAGCTCAACTACGTCTAATGAGTCAGCACCTAAATCATCACGGAAAGAAGCTTCTAGAGTAACTTCACTTTCTTCAACACCTAAACGGTCCACGATTACTTTTGTTACGCGTTCTAATACTGTAGACAAAACATTCACCTCCCCTCAATGATTATACAAAAAATCATTATCTATGACTATTTGAAATTACATTACCATACCGCCATCTATATGTAACGTTTGACCTGTCATATAGTTAGCATCATCTGAAGCTAGAAAAGCTACGGCCTTTGCAATATCCTCAGGCTGCCCAAGTTTCGCTAGAGGAATCTGCGTAAGCATACCTTGCTTGATATCTTCTGGTAGTTGCTCAGTCATTTCAGTTTCTATAAAGCCTGGTGCAATTGCATTTACTAAAATATTACGTGAAGCTAATTCCTTTGCAGTTGTTTTAGTTAGCCCAATAACACCTGCTTTTGCAGCTACGTAGTTAGCTTGCCCTGCATTACCAGCTACGCCGACAATCGATGAAATGTTGATGATACGGCCTGCACGTTGCTTCATCATTTGACGTGTTACTGCTTTCGTACAAAGGAAAACACCTTTTAGGTTCGTATCTAGCACATCGTCCCATTCATCTTCTTTCATACGCATTAACAAGTTATCACGAGTAATACCCGCATTATTGACTAAAATATCAAGCGAGCCGAATGTTTTCACCGCTACATCCATTAATGCTGAAACTTCCTCTGTTTTTGAAACACTCGCTTGTACGGCTATAGCCTCGCCGCCATTTTCTTGAATCGCTGCGACAACTTCCTCTGCCTTTGCCTGTGAACCGCTGTAGTTAACGACAACTTTAGCACCTTCATCAGCAAGCTTTAATGCAATAGATCGTCCTATTCCACGTGAAGCACCAGTTACAACAGCTACTTTACCCTCTAATTTACGCATTAATTGTCCACTCCTTCGCCGCTTCTAGCACAGCCTCTAATGATGCTTCATCATAAACACAGTATGTCGCAACAGATCGATCAATTTTCTTCACTAATCCACTTAATACTTTGCCCGGTCCACACTCAATAAAGACATCCACACCTTGCGCAATCATTTCACGCACAGATGCTTCCCATTGCACAGCGCTATATACTTGTTCTACTAATTCATGCTGAATAGCTAGAACATCCTCTAATCCTTTCGCCATTACATTGCCGATGACTGGGATTTGTGGAGCTGATAATGATATATCAGCCAACGCTGCTTTTAATTTATCAGATGATGGTCGCATTAGCTCTGAATGGAATGGACCACTAACAACTAAAGGAATTGCTCGTTTAGCACCAGCTTCCTTCGCTGCTAAAGACGCCTTTTCAACGCCTTCCTTCGTACCTGAAATAACGATTTGCCCTGGACAGTTTACATTTGCTACCTGAACTGGATCACCTGCTGCAGAAACTTTTTCCGTTACTTCATGCAGTGCCTCAAGCTCCATCCCTAGAATAGCTGCCATAGCACCTTGTCCTGCAGGTACAGCTTCATTCATATAAAGCCCACGCTTATGCACAACAGAAACTGCATCCTCAAATGAAAGCACACCAGCGATTACTAATGCACCATATTCTCCAAGTGAATGTCCAGCTGCATAATTTGGCTTAATACCTGCGGCAAGTAATTTTTCTGCAACCATCACACCAGTAGTTAACAATGCCGGCTGTGCATGGTAAGTCAATGTTAGCTCCTCGGCTGGTCCTTCTAACATAAGCTTAGAAAGCTCAAAGCCAAGCGATTGATTTGCACGCTCATAAAATACTTTACTTTCTGCCGCATTCTCGATAAACTCTTGCCCCATCCCAACTACTTGAGAACCTTGGCCTGGAAAAATAAATGCTATTTTCGTCATTTTTTTAATCCCCTTTTTAATCAATTCTGCCCCGGCATAATTTGTTGCTGTCGCTTCGCTTTCGCACAGATAAACAATGCGTCCGGAATCGGCTTTGTGCCTAGGCCTGTGTGAGGGCCGACATAATGTCGGTCATTTCGGTAATGCCACAGGACGCGGCGTTCTTAGACCGAGTTCCTCTATTTCAGTGGGTGTTTGGACACCCGCTGAAAGAAGTTAATCAATTTCTAAGTGACGTACTGTATCTGTAATCGTCGAGATGACTGTATGCTCAACCATCGTATTTGCTTGGCGAATCGCACTGTATATTGCTTTGGCATTGGATGAGCCATGTGCCTTAATGACAGGTGCTTGTAAACCAAACAAACCTGCACCACCGTACTCCGTGTAGTCCATTTTATTTTTTAGGTCACGCAAATTATTTTTCATAAGTGCTGCCGAAATTTTTGTTTTTGTTGAAGACATGAACGCCTCTTTTAGCATTGAAAATAACGCGCCAGCAGTACCCTCAATCGATTTCAGCACCATGTTACCCGTAAAGCCGTCTGTTACAACAACGTCCGCTACCCCTTCAAGTAAATCTCGAGCTTCAACGTTACCGATAAAGTTTAAATCCGCTTCTTTTAATAATCCAAAAGCTGCCTTCGTTAATTCATTTCCTTTTTTATCCTCAGTACCGATATTCAACAAGCCGATACGTGGCTTTTGTAAGCCGCCTACCTTTTTCGCATAAATATCGCCCATAATCGCATATTGCAATAAATGCTCAGGTCGTGCGTCTGCATTTGCTCCTAAATCAAGCATTAAAAAGCCCTTACCATCTAAAGTAGGAAGTGTAGTGGCTAGAGCAGGTCTAGCAATCCCTTCAATACGTCCTACTTTAAATAAGCCTCCTGCCATTAAAGCACCTGTATTACCTGCTGAAAGACAAGCATCCGCCTTTCCTTCTTCAACAGCATCCATCATTCTTGCCATTGATGAATCCTTTTTACGACGAACAGCTCGTGCTGGATCGTCTGTTCCTTCCACAACTTCCTCACAATGTACTACAGTTAATCGATCATGTATTTTTAAAAATGGTTCAAGCTTTTGCTGCTGACCATATAATTGAATTTCTAAATTTGGAATTTGCTCTAATGCTAATAAAGCACCTTCAACAACTGATTTTGGTGCGTTGTCTCCACCCATTCCATCAAGCGCTAATTTCATTGTTGTTCACCTTTACCTTTCGTGCGGTACATATCAAATTCACCAACAAAAACTGTTTCACCGTTAACAGTGGACGTTAACTCTACTTTTGTACGATGATTTTTTTCATCACGTCCGATAACGATTGCTTTTGTAATAACACGATCTCCAGCTCTAACAGGTTTCACAAAGGTAATGTTAGAATGTACGGTTAATGCTAGTTCGTCATCAATTACTGCTACCGCTAATGAGTTTGCCTGTGCAAACAAATGATGCCCACGTGCGATGCCATTGCGCTGAAAAACATGTTCTTCTTTTACGTCAAAAATAGATAATGCACGATTATCCAATTCAATATCAATTATTTCTCCGATAACTTCATCAATCGGTAGTGATTTAACTTCATTTTCATAGGTTTTCGAAGCAACATCTTTAATTCGTTCTCGTAATTCTGGAATCGCTAATTCCATACGATCTAAACGAATTGTTTGGACACTAACCTGAAACTGTGTTGCTAGCTGTTCATCTGTGACGAATGGATTATCAGCTATCGTTTCGGATAATTGTCGCTGTCGCTCTTTTTTCGTTCGTCTCAACATCATTCGCCACCTTTTTAGTTGTTATTAGCACTTGGTACTAATATCAGTATATAGAGTATAAAAAAAGAATGCAAGACTTGTTTTTAAAACAAGTGCTCACATTCCTAATTGAGCATCAAAGATTTAGTTAATCGAAGCGGTCCCCTTGTAAAACACCTGAATTTTCAAGCATTTCGCGTAAATATTTGTACTCATCATCATGCCAAAAAGCATCTGTCTCAAGCATATCTGTTGCATCTTTTCTTGCCGTTTCAAGTATTCGATAATCGTGCACTAAATCCGCTACTTTAAAATCAGGCAAACCACTTTGTTTACGACCAAAAAAGTCACCTGGACCACGTAGTTCCAAATCCTTTTCCGCTAGACGGAAGCCATCATTCGTTTCCGTCATCGACTGCATTCGCTCTTTGCCTTCATCAGATTTCGGATCGGCTAACAATACACAATATGACTGATGTTCGCCTCGTCCAACACGCCCACGCAGCTGATGCAACTGAGCTAAGCCGAAGCGTTCAGCGTCATAAATAATCATAAAAGTTGCATTCGGTACGTTAACCCCAACCTCAACAACAGTTGTAGAAACGAGCACATGAATAGTTCCCTCACTAAAGGCTCGCATGACAGCGTCTTTTTCATCCGCCGATAGGCGACCATGCATTAATCCGACATTGTAACGCCCATTAAAATATGTTGCAAGTTGCTCATAGATGTCTACCGCATTTTGTACATCCAGCTTGTCTGATTCCTCGATTAGCGGACAAATAGCATAAGCCTGTCTACCAGCAGCAAGCTCTAATTCTAGCTTTGACATAACAGAGCCAAATTGCTCTTTTTTCATCCAATGCGTTTCAATTTGCTTACGCCCCGCTGGCATTTCATCAATCATCGAAACATCCATTTCTCCAAATGCTGTAATCGCGAGTGTACGCGGGATTGGTGTCGCCGTCATAAAGAGCACATCTGGATTTTCTCCTTTATCACGCAATATTCTACGCTGCTCTACACCAAAACGATGCTGTTCATCTGTTATCACAAAACCAAGCTTGTAAAAAACGACATCAGGCTGAATTAACGCATGTGTACCAATTAAAATATCTATGTCTCCGTTTGCCAGTTCTTCTAATAGTAAACGACGCTGCTTTGCTTTCGTCGATCCTGATAGTAAAGCTACACGTACGCCAAATGGCTCAAACCATTCCTTCAAATTTTCAGCATGCTGCTCAGCTAAAATTTCCGTCGGCGCCATTAATGCCCCTTGAAAACCAGCAGTTACTGCTGCATATAAACATATTGCCGCGACAACTGTTTTCCCCGACCCTACATCCCCTTGAAGTAAGCGGTTCATACGATGAGGCTCTTTCAAATCTTTACAAATTTCATTGACAACTCGTTTTTGCGCACCGGTTAATTCATAGGGCAATGATGCAATAAAAGCACGTAACTTTTGCAAATCAAACTGTATAACTGTACCGTGCTCACTATCTTTTCTAATTTTACGTAACGCTTGAATACGTACTTGAAAGTTTAGTAACTCTTCATAGGCAAAGCGTCTTCTAGCCTGTTTCGCATGTCCAGCATCAACAGGGAAATGAATTCCCTCAAGCCCTTCACGCATTGTAGCAAGCTTATAATCTGCTTGTAAACGCTGCGGAACAGCATCTGGTATCTCTGCACCAAACTCATCTAATGCTTGTCGCATATATTTACGAAATCGTTTTTGCGGAATCAAACCTTTTAGACTATAAACAGGTTCAAAGTCGACTTGATCTGTCTTAGGGCCAAACGTTACAGACGTTCCATTGATTACTTGTCTGCCGCGGTCCCATTTTCCCGTAACGGTGATAATAGCTCCCGGTACAAGCTTTTGCTTCAAATAGCCTTGATTAAAAAAAACAACCTTAACTAAATGTCGACCTGCCAGCACCGTGACTTGTAATCGTGATTTATTGCGACCTAAAAACAGTACTGTCGGCTCACGTTCAACTTTACACTCAACTGTGACACGTTCATTATGTGGTGTTTGTGCTAAATCCTTTAAGCGAAAATCCTCATGACGATGCGGAAACGTCCATAACAAATCCGCAATCGTCTCGATGCCCAATGCCTCTAAATGTCCTGCTGTTTCTTTCCCGATTCCCTTTAATTCAGTAACGGGATTCTTTAAATCAGTCACCTTGCACGACAGCTCCTCCAAAGTTTTTCACTACAAGTACTTTACCTGCAGTCATTCGTTTAACCATACTATTTTTCAGCATATGAGTTTTCCCCTTTCTTACGACTACTCTTAGCTTTCATAATATTGTTGCTCGTGTTAACACTTTCGAACAATTCATGCTACGCAATTTTATATATTCAATATCATTATATAACTTTTCAATTATATTGCCTCAAAAAAACACGCCTTCCTCTTAGGAAAAGCGTGTTTAATATTTTTATTTTTGAAGTGACTTAATACTTTCTAAATTGCCATTATCAAAGATGGCTCTGCTAATAGCTTTACCTGTTGGTGTTGCAGCAAGGCCACCACGTGCAGTTTCTTTTAAATTCGGACTCATAGATTGTCCAATTCGGTACATCGCACCAATCACTTCGTCACATGGGATACGACTTGTAACCCCTGCAAGGGCCATATCCGCTGCCACAAGGGAATTTGCCGCTCCCATAGCATTTCGCTTAACACAAGGAACCTCTACTAATCCCGCTACCGGGTCACAAACTAGCCCTAGCATATTTTTCAGTGTAATCGCAAATGCTTCTGAACATTGCTGCGGCGTACCACCAGCCATTTCTACAATCGCAGCTGCTGCCATACCAGCAGCTGAGCCAACCTCTGCTTGACAGCCACCAGCAGCACCTGAAATCGAAGCATTATTAGCAACAACGAAGCCGAAAGCACCCGATGTGAATAAATAACGAATCATTTGCTCACGTGTCGGATTTAGCTTGTTTTTTACCGCGAATAATGTCCCTGGTACAACCCCAGCAGAACCCGCAGTTGGGGTAGCACAAATTGTACCCATAGCCGCATTAACTTCATTTGTTGCAACAGCCTTACTCACCGCGTCTAGTAATAAATCCCCCGACAGCGAATTGCCTTGCGCAATGTAATTTTGAAGCAATACTGCGTCACCGCCTGTTAAGCCTGTTACAGATTTTACACCATTCAAGCCTCTTTCAACAGCTTCTTCCATCACCGTTAAATTATTGTCCATTTGCTTTATAATTTCATCTCTTGAGCGTCCAGTTATTAACATTTCTTGCTCAATCATAATTTCAGAAATTAGCTTTCCTTCTTGCTCCGCTCGTTCAACTAGTTCACGAACATTATGAAACAATACGTCCATATTCGTGCACCTCCTTAGTTATTAATTTTAGAAACCTTCGAAATATGTGGTATTAAAGAAATTTGTTGTAATACTTTTTCCTCAATGTTTTGATCGACTTCTATCACCATAAGGGCCGTTAAACCACGTTCAATACGCGAAACCTCCATATGCCCAATGTTGACAGCATGCATCGCTAAGCAATTTGCCACATTGGCAATACAGCCAGCACGATCATCATGAACAACAAGGATTGCTGGCATACCACCTGTTAGACGTAGCTTGAAGCCATTAACCTCACTCACTTCAATTTTACCGCCACCGATAGAAATACCTACGACAGACATCTCTCCTTCATCATCACCAATTACAAGGCGAGCTGTATTCGGATGTTCCATATTTGCTGTTTCTGGGATAAACTCATAATCTAACCCTGCCTTTTCTGCATCGGCAAAAGCTGTTTTGATTCGCTCATCGAATGTATCATAATTTAATAGGCCCCCTACCAAAGCCACATCTGTTCCATGTCCTTTATACGTTTCAGCAAACGAACCATATAAGTGGATTTTCGCCCACTTCGGTTGTCTTCCAAATAAATCTCTGGCAACGCGTCCAATTCGTGCGGCACCTGCCGTATGAGAAGAAGAAGGCCCAATCATCACTGGTCCAATAATATCAAATACTGAAGTAAACTTCATAATAACACCCCTCTATTCTATCCATATAATAATATCGATTTTTTATTTATATCATGCTTGATAGTTACTATAAAAGTAAAGCACTTCTTTATCAACTTTCAGAAAATTTACACGACTATAATTTACACATTGGAAATATTGTTTAACTTTTGTCTACTCCGTATACACAATAATTTCAAAATGTTGATATCCCAGTATTTCCAAGTTCATTGTCCACTGGATGCATACATCAAATCATTTATTTTTAGCTGATTCAACTCGTTTCTTATCCCCTATTCTCCCTGTACCATAAACAAAAGCAGTACACGGCTTGTGCACTGCTTTGTCTACTTATGCGCAAAGTAGAGTGAATTATTCTACCGAAATAATATATGGATATAATCCTTGTTTACCATTAAATAACTCTACTTCAACCTCTGGATAATTCTCTTCAATGAATTTCACTAATTCTGAGGCCTTTTCTTCGGTTGTATCCTCACCATAGATGACTGTTACAATTTCTGCATCTTCATCCACTAAATCAGTAATTACCTTCTCAGCAGCATCTTTTAATGCTGGGGTAGATAATACAATTTTTCCTTCCGCAAGAGCCATGAAATCATCCTTATGAATTTCCACACCATCAATAGATGTATCTCGAACTGCATAAGTTACTTGGCCTGTTTTAACATTTGCGAAGGCTTCTGTCATTGTTGCTTGGTTCATTTCAACTGCCGACTCTGGATTAAACGATAAAATCGCTGCCATACCTTGAGGGATTGTTTTCGTTGGAACTACAGCCGCTTCTATATCTAAAAGCTCTACTGCTTGTTCTGCTGCCATCACGATATTTTTGTTATTTGGTAAAATCAATACTTTTTCAGCACCAATTTCTTGTACTGCCTTCACAATATCTTCAGTTGAAGGGTTCATTGTTTGACCACCTTCGATAACATAAGAGGCACCAATTGAACGAAGTAATTCAGCAACTCCCTCGCCCATTGCAATCGTTACAATCGCATATGGGTGCTTTTCTGCTTTCTTAGCTGGAGAAGGTGCTTTATGATCCTCACCAACAATGGCAGAATGCTGTTCACGCATATTGTCGACTTTAATTTTAATTAGACTACCATATTTTTGGCCCATTGCTAAAACAGCGCCTGGTTGTTCAGAATGAATATGCACTTTTGCAATTTCTTCATCCGAAATAACGAGTAAAGAATCACCTAGAGGGTTTAATTCATTACGGAATTGTTCTTCGCTAAATGGCTCTTTTCCTTCTTCAAAACGTACCATGATTTCTGTACAATAACCAAATTCAATATCCATAGTATTCATGAAATCTTGTGCTCTATGATGTTCTGCATTAATTAAATCATCTAAAGTTGCTTCATTTTTCACCGGTAATGGCTCGCCCTTTAAAGATGCTAAAAATCCTTCATACACAAATAGAAGACCCTGACCGCCACTATCTACAACACCGACTTCTTTTAGAACAGGTAGAAGTTCAGGTGTACGTTGCAACGAAGCATGCGCTTCAGCAGTAAATGCTTCCATCACTGCAATGATATCGGTTTCAGTTTCTGCCACTTCTACACCTTTTTTCGCCGCTTCACGTGCAACCGTTAAAATCGTTCCTTCAACTGGCTTCATTACTGCTTTATAAGCAGTTTCTACGCCTGCTTGGAAGGCACCGGCAAAACCCTTGGCATCAATTGTCGCTTCTTTTTCAATAGATTTACCAAAGCCACGGAATAACTGCGATAAAATAACGCCTGAATTTCCGCGTGCTCCCATAAGTAAACCTTTTGATAAAGCTTGAGCTGTTTTGCCGATATGTTCTGACGCATACTGTTCTGTTTCCTTTGCCCCAGATGTCATCGATAAGTTCATATTCGTTCCTGTATCACCATCTGGTACTGGAAATACATTTAATGAATCAACATAATTTGCATTTTGGAACAGGTGATGGGCACCCATTTGCACCATTTCTGCAAACTTAATTCCGTCTAAAGACTGCATTAGAATTAGTTCCTCCTCTTAATCATTCGCTACACGAACGCCCTGCACAAAGATATTGACAGATTTCACGCTCATACCTAATGTTTTATCCACTGTATATTTCACTTTCGATTGTACTTGATAAGCAACTTCCGAAATTTTTGTCCCGTAACTAACAATAATGTACATATCAATATGTAAATCGTCGTCCTGTTTTCGAATAACAACACCTTTTGCAAAATTTTCTTTACGTAAAATATCAGTTAGACCATCACGAATTTGATGTTTAGATGCCATGCCAACAATACCGTAGCATTCTACAGCAGCGCCACCAGCTATTTGTGCAAGTACATCTGTTGAAATATCAATTTGGCCGAATTCATTGTTTAATTCAATTGACATAGAAATGCCCCCTTGGCTCTTTTTGACTAAATGATATTGTAACACTTTCGTTATGCATTAAGCAACCTTAGAAGGCATGAAAGCGCATTGTATCAACGTTTCACTGACATTTAAAAGGTAAACATACATCTTCATCGAAATTTCCACTTTTGCAGTAAAAGTTGTTACGACCGTTTTGTTTTGCTATGTATAGTGCTTGATCAGCTAATTCACAGCATATTTTCAGTTGCTCGCTATTTGAGATTTTGGCATGACACATCCCGATGCTGACTGTTACAATATCAGCTACTTTTGAATGCTCATGACGAATATTTAAGTGGCGTACTTCCTCTAAAATTTCCTCACACACATGCGCTGAAAATTTAGCAGCATGCTGACTAACGATTACGAACTCTTCGCCTCCCCAACGTGCTGCAAATGCATTATACTTTTCTGCAATTTCATCTAATAGAGCTGCCACTTTTATTAAAGCTTCGTCACCTTGTAAATGACCGTAATTATCATTTAAGTTTTTAAAGAAATCAAGATCAATCATCATGACAGTTAAAGATTTTGGTTTACTAAGTTGTTGCCCTATTTGTGTCAATTTATTATTAAAAGCTCGTCGATTAGGCAAATTTGTCAATGTGTCCCGAAATGCTTGCTCTGATAGTTCATTATTTTTCTCAGCTAATAATTTTGATAAATTCTTAGTTTTTGTCATTTCTTCTTGTAATAAAATATGTTGTTTCGTAATTTGTCTTTGTACTTTATAAGTGTGACGCTGAATAATAAGCCCTATGGGAATAATAAGGGACATCGGTAAAAATATTTTAATACTTTCACCTGATATCCCAACACTCAAATAAGCACTTATTAAAATTGGTGGCACTGTTATGAACATAATCCAAAAAATTTTCAGGAAATGGATTGAAAAAACAGTGCAAATCAATAAAAACAGCACCTCATAAAGAGCCGCATGTTTAAAGAAATAAACGTCCATTACGGTTATGACAGTAATCAATAACAAGCTAGTATAAATATAAGCAAGTAAGATAAATTCGTATTTTCGTAAGTTAAGAGATGTAACCTTAATTTTCTTTTCTTTTACAAATAACAACACCGCTAGATCTAGATAAAACAATATAGTGTGGATGGCTATATAAACTGGCACCATCGCTCTCTCTGTTTTCACAAAGAAGACCTCGCCATAATGAATAATTGTAATGATGGCTGATATATACATCAATGTCCATGCTACTGTTCGCATGCGTTTTAAATTAAATTGAATCATTTCTTTTTGTATAGAGAGAACAAGCTTTTCTTGATTTTCCATAACGTCCGCTCCTAATAACGATCTTGCAATAATTTGTCCTTTATTTATCGTCTAAATAATGAAAAATACAAGTAGTCTTTGAAAAATTGTTGAAAAAAGAACAAGATTAGCTCGACCTTTTAAAAAAGCTCTAAAAGCCTACCATATTGCTAGGCAGGTTTCCGTAGTCAAAAACAAAACTATATAGCAGGCATTTCACTTCGCTGCATAAAATATTCTCAAAAATAAAAAAGCTGATGCTTTATTTCAAAAATCAGCTTCCATGTTTTTTGTAAAACTATTGTGTCAATGAAATGAAAATATTATGTAAAAAAAGGATTCTTCGGCAAAGCAAGGGGGTGATTTTCGTTCCGGCTGGCATTTTTCCAGGTATAAACAACAATGTAATCTTTGAACCAGAATCAATTAAGTTAATTGGTGAATCGGGTGTTGCTTTACAAGTAAGTTGTTATGAAGATTACTTTCAACGCCTTACTTCTAACAGCAAAAAAGGGGCTGGGACATAACTAAATGGTTCCTTCATAAAGCCGAATAATCTATAAATTAACAAAACACGATAAATAGAAAAACCGAACTATTCCGAAACACTTCATGAGAGTTTCATTGGATAGTTCGGTATTTTTGTTGGCTGAAACACATTTGTCCCAGCCTATTTAAATATCATCAATATTATTTAACAGAGCCATTCCTTAAATTAAAATAAGCTTTTAATCAGCGTATCAATCATCACTGGCATTTCCTTAAATGCGCTATCCACATGTAATCTTTCTGTCTTTTGGTGGGCATCTTTGCCAAAAGGTCCAACATTTAAAACAGGGCCTTGTAATGCGGACATTGCTTCAAAAGGAATACTGTATGTGTCTCCCCATACAGGTGTATTGCGCTCGAATGCTGTCCATTCATTTGAGTCATCGGAATAATTAACATAGCTCAAATCACAAATACCATTAAAATAGTGAATTTGCTCCACCTCAATATCAAATGTTTTGGCTGTTTTCTTCATTAATTCTATCGATTGAATGACAAGGGGATGATTGGATGAATTGATCGCAGGATAGTAAGGTGGCGCATACAACATCACTGCCGCTGGTGCTAGTTCCTGACAACGAATCATTAGCTGATCCACGATGCGAATAGATTTCTCTCGATCATCCCATATACTATTTTCAATAACCTGATTTTTTATTAAACTTACTTCCTTAGCCCCTAATTTCTTGATCGCATACTCTAAAAGTGCCTCATAACGAATTACCTTTACTTCACCTACGCCATGTACCTCTTCCCGCTCACAAATTCGCTTATACTGCTCATTACAAGCTGACATTGCTTCTAATGCAACTTGTTCAAAAATATCCATTACTTCCGATGCTGTGCGCTTTAATAAAAACACATTATAAAGGGCTGCTGCACGATAAGGTGTTTGTGTAGAATACTCCCTTTTCAAATCTTTTAATTGTAAGGATACAGGTAATGGCGTACTTTCACCTAAATCTGTTTCACGGAAAATTGGATTCCACTCCATATGCTGCGTCATGTATGAGGCAATAAAATTTGCTGTCATTCCTTTTAATGGCTCCCCCACATGAGTCTCTTTTCCGTAAAATAAGGCAGCAGGCATAATTTTACCGATAGTTCCTGAATAAATATATTCATTGATATCAGCTGGGCCTTGCGAAAAAGAAGGCTCACTATTTAAAAATAGTTTATAAGAAAGGCCATGCTGTTCACGAAGTCTGACAAGCTCTACAACTGCTGCACGCATCCCAGCAGAATTCACTTCTTCGTCTGGCACAGCTGTTAAAATTAGATTGATTGGCCATTCTTCGATACTTGCCTTTTCAATCAACTGCATATGCAAAGCAAGCCCCATTTTCATATCCATCGTCCCACGACCAAATAAATAGTTACCCGATTCTAAATCAATTCTTGCGGCTTCCGGTAAATCTTTTTTGTATTTAGGTTCCATTAGCTTTTTTGTAAGCTCTTCAGGATAGAAGGCTAATGGTTCAAGCTCACCATATTCTTCGGTATGGACAGTATCAAAATGACTTATTAAAACAACTGTTTCTACTGCAGATGGATGCTTATACAAGGCAGTCACAGCATTGCGTTCAAGACCCGCATCATGCAATTCAATAAGTTCCGGGTTTTTCTGAAAATAAGTAAGCGTTTGCAATTTATTTGTTAATTTATAGGCAAATTCATGTTCACCTTTTGTTAATGTCCTACTTTCCCAACTGACAATTTCACATAATAATGCGCGTAGCTTTTCAGGTGTATTCCAAAGATAAACATTCATAAAAATTCTCCTTTATCCGATCTTCTCAACACCGAATACATATCAATGTATATCAAGTGATTCCTCATTTTTTATTTCTAACTCAGAAGAAACTGTATTTGTTTTACTCAATTTTAATTTATAGAAAATCATGCAAGCGATAAAGAATCCAATTCCATATAGTAAACCAACTCTTTGTGTTGGGTCGAAAGCTAAAAAGATAAGAATTAGCGTACAAAAAACAATACAGAACACTGGAATCATTGGATAAAATGGAGTTTTAAATTTTAATTCAGATACATCTCCTCCTGCTTTGACATAACGATATCGGAACATCAATTGAGATGCGCAAATTCCCATCCATGAAATTGTTACAGAAATCCCTGCAATAGACATGAGTAAAACAAATACTGCATCTGCTTCCATCACGCTCGTTAATAAGGAAAGAAGCGAGAAGAGCATCGTGAAAATGAGTGCATTTAATGGCACTTTGTTTTTCCTTAGTCGTCCAAATAATTTAGGAGCCATTCCCTCTTTTGACATCGACCATAATAAACGTGTTGAAGCATATAAACATGAGTTACCTACTGATAATATCGCTGTTAGAATAACAAAGTTCATAATGCCAGCAGCATATGGAACGCCAGCTAAATTCATCAATGTGACAAAAGGACTTTCCAGTAGTCCAAGCTCCGATGAAGGGAATATGGCAGATAAAACAATAATAGAAGCAATATAGAAAACTATAATTCTAAAAAGAATTGTCTTTATTGCCCGAGGAATATTTTTTTCTGGATTTTCGGTTTCTCCTGCTGCAATTCCAACAAGTTCTGAACCTTGATAAGAAAAGATAACATTCATCATCGTGACAAATATGATTGTAATACCTGCTGGGAATAAACCAGACGGTGCTAAATTCGTAAAATTTGGTGTTGGACGATCAGCTAGTGGAATCAATCCAAAGATTGCAGCAACTCCTATAATGATAAATGCAATCACCGCAATGACTTTAATGCTTGCAAACCAAAACTCTGCCTCTGCAAAGCCTCTAGTTGTTAATGCATTCAAAGTAAATAACAGTACCATAAATACGGCACACCATATCCAAACAGGGACATTTGGGTACCAATGCTTCATCAAAATTCCCGCCGCAGTAAATTCTACCCCCGCTGTGGCAGCTGACCCGACAAAATACATCCACCCTAAAGAAAATCCTGCTGAAGGACTGATAAAACGTGTTGCATAGGTTTGGAAAGAACCAGTTACAGGCATGTAAACAGCTAATTCTCCTAGACAATTCATTACCATGTACAATATTAAGCCACCAAATAAATAACCAATTAATGCTCCTCCTGGACCTGCCTGATTAATTGTGTAGCCAACATTTAAAAATAGTCCTGTTCCAATAACTCCACCGAGCGATAGCATTAATAAATGACGACTTTTCATTGAACGGTTTAATTGATTATCTTGCCGTTGTTCCCCTTTACTCAACATCCATCCCCACTCTCTAGTTGTTATCTATATATCGAAAATTCTGACATTAACTCTACTAAAGTACCCAATCAATTTATAGGAGATAAATTGATTGGGTATTGAATTAAAAACGTAATGACAAGCAGCTTAGCCCACCATCATGTTTTCTAAATTCAGACATTTCAAGCTCAATTGTTTGGTAGCCTAAATCATTTAATTTACGATTAGTTTCTGGATAGCCTGCTGGAATAATGACATAATCATTTACTTGAATACAGTTTGCTGAATACTCATCCTCTTTTGGAATAATAATTTTTTCATAGGATTCGAATGCAGGATGGTCGATAAACTCTCCTGCTAGCACCATACGATTCTCACCAACATATGCGATACCCGTTTTTAAATGGAAAAATTCCTTTAACGGAATAATCGTTGCCTCATAGCCTTCTTTTTCAACGATTCCTTTAAATTGTCGAGCTCCTTCTTCATTAGTACGGTCAGAGATACCGACATAAAATTTCTTTCCTGCCTGCAATACATCTCCGCCATCAAGTGTTCCTGGGCCTTCGATATAATATAAATTTCCATAGAACTTTTTAACAGTTGGTTCGATTCCCTCAATCTCACGATTACGAGCTTCTGCACCTGGATTTGAAATAATGGCAAATTCAGGTGTTAAAACAGCTGTATCCTCTACGAATGTTGAATCTGGGAAGGCTTCATTTGCTGGAAGCTGTGTAACCTCAACGCCACATTTCTTCAAAGCTTCAACATATTTTTCATGTTGCTTAAATAATTCTTCTAAAATCGGTTTTCCTAAGTTACTAGTCGTTAAACCATTTACATAGCTATTTCCTGGATTTTTTACAATAACATTTTTAAACAACATTGTACTTCATCTCCTTTTATCCTCTTACTACTGGGCAAGTTAGACATGTCGGTCCACCTGTTCCTTTTAGCGAAATTTCATTTCCTTTATATTCGTAAACTGTTACACCTGCATTACGTAATTGTTGCTTTGTAATTGGATTTCCATTGGGAACAATACATACTCTAGGTGCAAGCGTTAAAACGTTACAGCCTAGCGCATCATACTCTTCATTCGGAACTTCAATTAATTGAATACCTCGTTCAATTAAAAGCTGTCGAAAAAAAACTGGCATTAATCGTGAATGCACAACCGCTAAATCCTTGTCCACCATACTAATGAAGGACATTAAGTGTAAACATTCTGCTTCACCTAAATCATGCGGTAGTTGTACAACAATAAATTCATCGACAAAATCCTCCGTCATGTCCTTAAGCTGTCGAATAGCTTCATCATTCGTTCGATAGCCTCGACCTACAGCAAGTGTACGATCATCAAGCCAAACAATATCACCACCATCTGATACAGCCTCTCCAGTCAATTCTCCGATAACTGAAATGCCCTTTTCCTGTAAAAATGCTTTATAAACAGCTGCTTCTGGCTGTCTTAATGTTTTGCCAGATTTCAAGATAATGGCACCATTTGATGTGAACTTTACAGGATCATGCGCATACAACGAATCCAACCCTACTTCATCTGATTCTGGTAAAAAATCAATTTTTTCAACATACTTTTCTAGAATGCTCATAAATTCAGCATATTCTTTCAGAGCCTCATCATAGTTAGGTTCTGATAAGTAGTTAAATGTTTTCCATTCATCGCTAAGATGCTCTTGGTTTCGGAAAGCATCTTTTGGATGTTTTACTATTACGTGTTTCAAAGGTGCATACATTGATGAACAATAATGCATTCCCTTCACCCCTTTTCCGTGTAGTGGAAAACGTTTCCGTCGAGAGGAAAGTTTATATGAAAAATATATGCGTTTTAAAGTATACTGTCAATATATTTAGAAAAATTTATATATTCGTTCTATTTGGGCAGGAAGCATAATGAAATAGATATCCACATTACGTAGCTAGACGTAGAGACGGAATAAAAATAAAATGAATGAAAGAGAGGTGGGACATCCATGCAATTATTAGAACGAGCTATGACAATCGCTAAAGTTTTGGCTTCTGAAGCAAATGAAAACAGCTTGTCCATTTCAGAGCTTTCGGCAAAATGCAATTTACCACTAAGTACATTACATAGAATTTTAAAAGCGATGATTAAGGAAGGAATGATTGAACAAGACGATCAAACTAAACAATATCGGCTTGGTACAATATGGATGGAACTTGGCTTACAAGTGTATGATACGATGGACTACATTAGCAAAATCAGGCCAGAATTAGAGCGTTTAGCAAGAGAAGTCGAGGAAAGCGTCTATTTAAGTAAGCCCGCTGGTATAGATACAATTATTATCGAAAGAATAGACAGTGCAGCTAATCCCATCCGTATTTACGATCAGCTAGGTATTCGTATACCGATGCATATTGGAGCTGCAAATAAAGCAATTTTAGCCACAATGCCCGTTTCTCAAGCAAGAGCAATTATTGAACAGCTTATTCCTCATGAAGAAATCGCTGAATTAGAGGCACAGCTTGAACAAATAAGACTACAAGAATTTGCCATTAGTCATGGGGAAAGAACAGCAGGAACATCTTCAATTGCAGTTTCCATTTTAAATGGGTTCAATGAAGTAGTCGGTGCAGTAAGTATAGGTTTTGTTAGCTTTAACGTTTCTGCAGAACATATTAATACCCTTACAGAGCGTTTAGTGGAAACGGGTAAACGTGTTTCAATGAAGCTTGGCTACCGAGGAAAATAAGGGTTTTTTTATCTTCCGCTGCTTATTAATCTTTTCCAATCGGGCGTGCAGTTAGTGTTGGGTTAAAATCGAGCTACTATATACCAAGAATTGTAACACCTAGGAATTAACAACCATTATTTAACAAGTATTTTTTGTCTGTAAAGGTTTTTTTCTTGAAAGGTTAAGTGAAAACTATTGCACTGAACGTCATGGTATGTTAAATTATTATGGTATGTGAAATACCGAACTGAAATAATAATCTTTCAGCATCAACAGTAAGGAGGGAATACTACATGCCAAAACAATGTGTAATCACTGGACGTAAAGCTCGTACTGGTAACAACCGTTCCCACGCTATGAACGCTAACAAACGTACTTGGGGTGCTAACCTTCAAAAAGTTCGTATCTTAGTAGACGGTAAACCAAAACGTGTATGGGTTTCTGCACGTGCATTAAAATCAGGTAAAATCGAGCGCGTTTAATCGTTGCTTCCAAAAAATCGATTTCGCATTTGGCGCAAATCGATTTTTTTCTGTCTTATTAACTGGGCAAACTACCAACCGCCTTTGTGAATATTTATATAATAAAATGACTATGCCGCTAGAAATTACTTCTCATAGTAATTCCTAGCGGCTTTCATTACTTATAGCAGCACAACAAAACACTTATGCAGAATGGCAGTTACGATATAATAAAGTATAGTTCTTCAACAAAGCGAGTGGTTGATTTCCGTTCCGACTGGGCGCTTTCCTGGGGGCGTCCTATGAGCTGCTTCGCTCGCGTTGCTCGCTCCAGGGTCTCATCTGTGACGCTGATCCCCGAGGAGTCGCCCAGTCTCCACTACAATCAACCACTTCTCATAGTATGTATCTTCTGGCATGTCTTTCGCGAAAGCGTAGAATTAACGTAGCGTCAGCAAGATCAGGTGTACAATAGCATTATTGTTATAAGTTTCTTCTGTTTGATTATGGTGAGTAGCCATAGCGTTCACTTTTGAAATACATAAAATTAATAAAAGTTCTACGCTACCGCTGATTGGAGTGGAAGGCTACTCGACTCCCGTGGGAAAGCGAGACAGGCGAGACCCTGCACGGAGCGCAGCGGAGGAAGCGGCTCGACGCTCGCCCACAGGAAAGCGAGTAGCCTGGAACGGAAATCATCCACCATAATATTCACAAAGAATTCCTTGACCGTTTTGTTTTCCAATACCATAAGAAAAATCCGACTAGTGTTAGTCGGATTTTTTTACTTTCTTTTCTTTTTTAAAAATGTTGATACATGTACGCGTAATACTACTTACAAATTTCGGCAGCTGGAACGTATATACTTTCAGGACTCTCTCCCCCTTATGCTAATCTATGCTTCTTATCATTAAACATATGCCTTGCGAGAAAGATATAGACCCTGAATTCCCTATTATTTCATTACTTGTAAAGCGAGATGTACCAAGAGAGATTTCCTCATTTGTTGTTTCATACTTCACATGCCTTAATGTCACATCTTTAATCGGCTCTTCATGTGCAAAGAAAGACAAATAACGGTATTGCTCGTTTACTTCAATAAAGTGCTTGCCCGGCATTAAAAATTGCAACATATTTGCATGATTAATAATCTTTAACACTACCTGCGGATGCTCTTTTTGTAATCGATAAATCGAACGAACTGCTGCCTCATAATGATCTAAACGACCACCTGTAACACCTGTAAGTACAATTTCTAGCGGTGTATAGGTCAAAGCTTTTAATAACGCTAAGTCCGTATCTGTTTCATCTTTTTCTTCCTGGAATCGTTGTCTATCATTTGTATGTGCCATCACCAGCTTGTATTCCTCTTGCGATAGTGAGTCAAAATCTCCTACTATGGCATGCGGTGTGATTCCTTGCTCGATTAAATATAGAGCCCCTCGGTCTGCTCCGATAAATAACACATCACTTTGTTCTTTATACGGACTAAATGAACAGAGTTCCGCTCTTGGCCCACCTGCACAAACAACGACTACTGTCATCCTTGAATCGCTGCCTCACCAGCAGCTAAAATTTCCTGTAGGGCTGCAGAACGATCTTCTTTACTATAAATAGCGGAACCAGCTACAAAAATTGTTGCTCCTGCTTTGGCACAAGGAATAATAGTCTCTGCATTAATACCACCGTCAATCTCTATAGCAATATCGAGATTACGTTCTTTAATAATAGCTGCTAATGCTTCAATTTTTGGCACAACAGAATGAATGAATTTTTGCCCACCAAATCCTGGATTCACTGTCATGAACAACACCATATCAATATCTTCTAAAACGTGTTGAATAGATTCTATTGGTGTATGTGGGTTTAATACAACACCAGGTTTGACTCCATATGAGCGAATTAATTGGATCGTGCGGTGTAAATGGCGGCAAGCTTCAACATGCACCGTAATATAGTCTGCTCCTGCTTTGGCGAATTGTTCAATATATTGATCAGGATTTTCGATCATTAAATGAACGTCTAGCGGTAAATCAGTTAAAGGACGAATGGCGTCTAATACAATAGAGCCAAAAGAAATATTTGGCACAAAATGACCATCCATAACATCGATATGAATAAGCTGTGCCCCTGCCTTTTCTACTTCTTTTACTTCTTCTCCTAATTTAGCAAAGTTCGCTGCTAAAATTGATGGTGCTATTTGTATCATCATTAATACCTCGGCTTTCGATCCATAATTTCTTGCATAAATTGTTCGTAGTGTTTATAACGGTAGTCACGAATTTCTCCCGCCTCAACAGCTGCCTTTACTGCACATTTTGGTTCCTTCAAGTGTAAACAGCCTCTAAATTTACAATCATCTGCCATACGGGCCATTTCAGGGAAGCATGCGCCTAATTCTTCTTTTTCTATTTCATCAAAATCAAATGAACTAAATCCTGGAGTATCTGCTAATAAGCCATCACATACCTCGATTAATTCGACATGACGAGTCGTATGTTTTCCACGCCCTAAGCTTTGTGAAATAATTCCGGTTTTTAAATTTAAATCTGGAATTAAAGTATTTAGTAGTGTGGATTTCCCAACTCCCGATTGCCCTGCTAATACAGAAGTTTTTCCCTTTAAAATAGGTTGTAGACGATCAACTAATTCTTCCTCACCCTTATAGGTTTGCAGTACGGTATAATCCATACTTTCATAATCTGCTATATAGCTTTGCAATTCCTCACGTTCATGATCTTCTAGCAAATCCATCTTTGTTAAACAAATAATCGGATGAACATAAAATGACTCTAAAACAACTAAGAAACGATCCAATAAAATTGTATTAAAATTAGGTTCTTTTACAGAAAACACAAGAATCCCTTGATCAATATTGGCGATTGGAGGACGTACTAATTCATTTTGGCGTTCCATAATTTTTTGAATAGTACCATCTGATCCCTCTGTTTCCAGAGTATATTCTACATTGTCGCCAACGAGTGGGGATTCCCCGCGATTACGAAATACCCCACGTCCTCGACATTGTATTAGTTGTTCTCCATCATATACATAGTAATAACCGCTTAATGCTTTACGTATTTGGCCTTGCGCCATCCAATTCCCCCTTATTTAACATCATCATAATTGAAACTGTCTTCCTCAATAATTTGCGAATCACGTATAATTCTATATGCGCCTACTTTGCCCTCTTCAATAACAAGCTGTATTTTATACGGTTTATTAGCCGTAATAGTAAATTTATCGGCAGCTGATGACATTGTATGGTCTTTATCTTGAATTTCAATACGAATAGATTGCTCCATACCTTCCTCTGTTGGTTCATATGGTATTTCCACATGCACAGTTTTCACCAAAGTTTTTACAGGTTTTTCGGCAGGTCCTTTACTTATCACAACAGCTATTGTAGAGCCTGGTTCAACTTCAGTCCCAGCTCTTGTCAATTGGGAAATAACACTTCCAGCAGCTACTGTATTATGATAGTCTTCACGAGCAATACTCCATTTTAAGCCATTTCTTCTAACATAGTCATCCATTTGAGCTTTCGTGTAATTCACAACATTACCTACGGTAACCATTTGTATACCTGCGCTTACCTTAAATTCCATCTTTGTATCTTTAGCGATTACCTCTTCTTGAGGTTTAGGATCTTGATCAATAATTGTTCCTTCTCGCTCTGTTGAATGCACATAGTTAATATCTGGTTCTAAAAATTTACCATTTAACATTGATCGAACTTGGCTGATTTGCTGTCCTCTATAATCTTCCACTTTCGTCGTTTCTATTCCAAGACTGACGATTAAGTCTATTTCCGTACCTTTTACACGCTCTGTACTCTCTGTAGGGTCTGTTTCAATGACTTTACCCTTTTCAACGCTCTCATCATAACGCTCCTGAGGTTCTTTACCAACAGTAAAACCTTCAGCCACTAATTTCTTAGTAGCTTCCTCAACTGTCAAATTAGCCACACTAGGTACAGGTGTCTTTTTAGGGCTAAATAGATCTGTGCCAAAATAAAGGAATAGGAAAATGGCGATAGCCGCTATTAATAGTCCAGCAACATATATTGGCCATTTTATCTTTTTCTTTACAGGTGCTGTCTTTGCAACAGGCTTCTTAGCCTCAGGTTTCGGCTTTGCTTGTGTAATTGGTTCGATTGCTCTTGTCTTCGTTAAATCTTCATCTTTACGTATAGTTGGCTCTTTTATAATCGGAATAGCCTTTGTCACATCATTATCTTCCGGTATGACAAACTTCGGTTCATTGATTCGATTTGGCGATAAAATTGTTTCTAAATCTGCTTGCATTTCTTCTACAGTTGAATAACGATGAGAAGCATCTTTCGCTGTAGCTTTTAACACAACATTTTCCACGCTTTGAGGAATTGTAGCATCGAATGCACGAACGGATGGCGTCTCAGATTGTAAATGTTTAAGCGCTATCGAAACAGCTGACTCGCCTGAGAAGGGCAATTCACCTGTTAATAATTCATATAAAACAATGCCAAGTGCATAAATATCAGATTTGTTTGTTGCCGTACCACCACGAGCTTGCTCTGGTGATAAATAATGCACCGTTCCTAGTACGGAGTTCGTTTGTGTAAATGACGTTGCACTAAGAGTCATCGCTATGCCAAAATCAGTTATTTTCACATTGCCTTCAGCGTCCATTAAAATATTTTGAGGTTTAATGTCACGATGGATAATATGATTTTCATGGGCATTGGCAATTGCTGATGTTAACTGCTTCATAATATGCACACTTCTAGCAGGAGAAATTGGTGCAAATTCCTGTATGTACTGCTTTAATGTTTTTCCTCGGACATATTCCATCACAATATAATGTAGATCACCATCATCACCTACATCATAAACACTAACGATATTTGGGTGTGTAAGGCTTGTAGCAGAAAGTGCTTCACGTTGAAAACGGCGATGCAATTCATCCTCATTGGTAAAATCATAGCGTAATATTTTGATCGCTACATCACGGTTTAAAATCATGTCATGTGCTAAATAAACATTGGACATACCACCGCCACCAATTAGCCCTATAATTTTATAGCGATCACTAATTCGTTTACCTACAAGCATACTTACACCTCCTCATCTTGCCTTGTGAGTAGCACGAGGGAGATATTGTCTTCTCCCCCGCTTGCATTTGCTAATTCCACAAGTTTTCGTCCTTTTTCTTCTATTGAATCCGGATACGTAATAATTGATGCCATTTCATACACTGTAAGTTTATTGCTTAAACCGTCAGAGCAAATGAGTAAATACGATTCTGATGCTAAATCAACTTCATAAAAGTCAGGTTCAATCGTTTCTTCTGTACCTACAGCTTTTAAGATGAAATTTTTCTTCGGATGCGTCAACGCTTCCTCTTCACTAATTTCACCATTTTCAACCAGAACATTTACATAGGAGTGATCTCTTGTTATTTGTTGTGCACCATCATCAAAGAAATAATACACACGACTATCGCCAACATGTGCGATAAAGCAATGATTTTTTTCAATTAACACTGCAATAAACGTCGTGCCCATCCCTTTACAGTCTTCATGTGATAAAGAATAGTCATATATACTTTTATTCAATTGCTTGACTGCTTGTAATAACCACTCTTTTTTTGATGTTGTTGATGCAAAATGATGTGCCTCTGCCTGTAAAAAAACGGATTCTATCTGTTTCATCGCCATATCACTCGCTACATCGCCAGCATTATGACCCCCCATGCCGTCCGCTACAAGTGCTAGTGCAAGCCCGTCTGGACGTTTAAAAAATGCCGCACGGTCTTCATTAATTGCTCTTTTTAACCCAATATCACTTTCGACTGTGTATTCCAACACTGGTCACCTCGTCTCTTCAGATCTCTCTTGCGCACGTAATTGACCACAAGCAGCAGCAATATCAGAACCTTGCTCTCGGCGGATCGTTACGTTAATACCATTCTTCTTTAATGTTTTTTCAAAGGCAAAGATTTGACTACGGGATGTGCGAACATAATCACGTTCTGGTACGTAGTTTACAGGAATTAAGTTTACGTGGCATTTAAGTCCTTTTATTAATGCAGATAATTCTTCTGCAATTTCAACAGAATCATTTTCACCAGACATTAAACCATACTCAAAAGTAACACGTCGGCCAGTTTTTTTCGTATAGTAACGAACGGCTTCCATTAATTCATCCAATTTGTAAGCACGTGCAATTGGCATCAGTTTTTGACGAGCCTCTTGGTTTGGTGCGTGTAAGGATACTGCAAAGTTGATTTGTAGCTGTTCATCAGCGAATTCATAAATTTTAGGAACAATTCCTGATGTGGAGACAGTGATGTGACGAGCACCAATATTTAACCCTTTTTCATGGTTGATGACTTTTAAGAAGTTCATCATCGCATCATAATTATCGAAAGGTTCTCCTATACCCATAATGACGATATGTGACACACGTTCGCCCAATTCATCTAAAGTTTGTTGTACTTTGACAACTTGCTCCACGATTTCCCCTGCTAGTAAGTGACGTTTTAATCCACCTAAAGTTGACGCACAAAACGTACAGCCAATTCGGCAGCCTACTTGTGTCGTCACACAAACAGAGTTCCCATATTCATGACGCATTAATACAGTTTCAATCGAATAGCCATCTTGTAATTGGAATAAAAACTTGATAGTACCATCTTTGGATTCCTGTTGAATAATTGTTGACAATGTCGTCAATGCAAAACTTGCTTCAAGCTTTTCACGTAATCCCTTTGAAAGGTTAGACATTTCTTCAAATGTTTTTACACGTTTATTATAAAGCCAATCAAAAATTTGTGCTGCACGGAATGGTTTTTCTCCATTTTCCTTTAACCATTCTTCTAATTGTTCCGGCTGTAATGAGTATACCGATTCCTTTAAATTTGGTTTTTCTTTTTTCGGGCGTCGAACAGGCTTGTCTTCTGCTTCTTCAACTAAGTCGTTAATACGCTCATTAAATTTCTCTTGATCCACCATTAGTTGGATTCTCCTTTTTTACGAAAGGCGGCAACGAAGAAACCGTCACTGCCAAAGTCTTGTGGAAAGACTTGAAGCATGCCATTTGCTTGCTTTTCCGCTAATTTTGTTGGTAAAGATTCTAGTTGTATAGCTTCCATTTCTGGATGCGTTGTTAAAAAGGCTTCTACAGTACCTTCGTTTTCCCTTTTATCCACTGTACATGTACTGTACACAAGCTTGCCATCTATTTTCAATACTTTTGTTGCCGCATCTAATAGTGCCAATTGTATTTTTTGGAGGCTTTCTAAATCTTCTTCTCGCTTTGTATATTTAATATCTGGCTTACGGCGCATAACACCTAAACCACTACAAGGCGCATCGACTAAAATAGCGTCGAATGATTCTCGTTGTAGAAAATCCGGTGCCTTACGTCCGTCAATCGGAGCAGTCTCTACGATATCAATCCCTAGACGATCCGTATTATGGTCGATTAAATCTAATTTATGAGGGTGAAGGTCAGTCGCTAAAATCGAACCTTCATTTTTCATAATCTCAGCTATATGTGTTGTCTTTCCTCCCGGAGCTGCACACATATCTAAAACGCGCATGCCAGGTGATGGATGTAAAACATTTGCTGGAATCATGGAGCTTTCATCCTGAATAGTAATAAGCCCTTCTTGGAATGCCTTTGTTCGAGCTGGCTGACCATTTGTTACATGTAAACATTCAGGCATTAGCTCGCTTTTTTGCGCTGATAAACCTTCCGCTTCTATGCTGGCAATCGCTTGCTCAACGCTTGCTTTCGTCGTATTTACACGTATAGTCTGCACTGGGGGTACATTATTTTCATGTAGCATTTCAGACGCTACTTCAATACCGTAGTTATCGACAAAGCGCTGCACTAACCATTCGGGATGACTCGTCTCAATAGCAAGGCGCTCAATTGGATCTTTAATGTCATCAGTAGAAGCTACACCCTGACGTAAAATAGAGCGTAAAATACCGTTGACCATTGAAGCTATCCCTTTGTGACCTCGACGCTTAGCAATTTCTACAGCCTCATTTACCGCTGCATGTGGTGGGATACGCGTTAAATAATGCATTTGATATAAAGATAAACGTAAAAGCCAGCGCACCCAATGATCCACTGAGCCACGAATAAATGGCTCTAAATAGTAATCAAGTGTCATTTTATATTGTAAAGTACCATACGTAATTTCTGTTAAAAGCGCACGATCCTTCGTTTCAATTTTATGTCGCTTGATCGTTTCATTTAAAAGCAAATTACTATAGGCTTGATTTTTATCCACTGCTAACAGAATAGAAAGTGCAGCATCACGCACATTTCCATCCCAAATTACTACGCTTTTTTTACTCATTTAAATTGGTCCCCAATCTGTAATTTAGAACCTGTACCACGTAAATATTCCTCTGCTGTCATACGTTTTTTACCAGCTGGTTGGACATCATACAAGGCAAGTGTTGTACCATTTCCTGCTGCAACTTCAAAATGATCCTTCGAAATCTCAACAACCTCACCAGGTAAAGCATCATGCTTTGTGCTACCCACCTGTGCCCACCAAATTTTAAAGTTGCCATCTTCAAAGGTTGTATAGGCAACTGGCCACGGATGAAGACCACGCACTTGATTGTATAAAGTTGTAGCATCCTTTGTCCAATCGATACGTTCTTGTTCACGCGAAATATTGCTTGCAAAGGTTACTTGCGCTTCATCCTGCACTGTACGGTTATTTGTTCCATTTATAATAGAAGGAAGTGTAGCTTTTAATAAATCAGAGCCTACAGCACTTAGCTTATCAAATAGTCCACCTGTATGATCTTCCTCCTCAATTGGGATAGCCTTTTGAGATATGATATCACCGGCATCTAGCTTTTGCTCCATATACATGATTGTTACACCAGTCTCTTTTTCACCATCAATAATTGCTTGGTGAATAGGTGCTCCACCACGATACTTCGGTAAAAGTGACGCATGGACGTTAATGCAACCAAGCGGTGGTGCATCTAGTAATTCTTTCGGCAAAATTTGTCCAAAAGCGGCTGTTACAACTAAGTCAGGCTGTAAATCAATAATTTGCTGTAATTCCTCAGAACCGCGTAGCTTTTCCGGCTGAATAACATGTAAACCTAACTCCATAGCTGCTACCTTTACAGGTTGTGGTGTTAGCACACGCTTACGCCCAACTGGACGATCTGGTTGTGTAACTACAGCTTTAATATCATAGCCTTCATGATGTAGCATACGCAAAATTGGCGCGGAGAAATCAGGTGTCCCCATAAAAATTATTGAAGTCATATTATTCCTCCTCTTCAGCGTACATCGCTTCAAGTTCTTCTTCAGTTACAATGCGTTTGATTTTTGAATCAAATAGCACGCCATCTAAATGATCGATTTCATGTAAAATTGCTCGTGCATCAAAGCCTCCCGCTTCTAACTCATATACACGTCCTTCACGGTCACATGCTTCAATTTTCACATAGTCAGGTCGTTCAACCTCACCGTATAATCCTGGGAAGCTTAAGCATCCTTCAATATCAACTTCAGCACCATCTGTTTCAATGACAGTCGGATTAATCATTTCTAAAATATCTCGTTCCTCGCCAAGTTCGACAATGGCAACACGTAATCCTACATTTATTTGTGGTGCAGCAATACCAACACCATCGTATTCAACCATTGTGTCATATAAATCATCTAGTAATGTAATAATTTCTTCATTAATTTCTTTTACTTCTGCGCACGGCGTTGATAGTACCTTTGCTGGATGTTCAATAACTTTTTTAATTGCCATGTTATGTTCCTCATTTCTATATTAAGGCTTATACCTTGTCTTGTAACGCCTCATCATTATCTAACTAGTTCATATCATAACGTAGGGTTGATTTCCGTTACGGCTGGGCGCTTTGTTACTGTCGCTTCGCTTTCGCACAGAGCAAAACTTCCTGGGGGCGTTCGATGAGCCGCTTCACTCGCTTTACTCGTTCCAGGGTCTCGGGCCAACACGATGTTGGTCACGAAGGCGTTATCACAGGACGTGATGGTTTTAGCCTTCGTTCCCCCATCGCTGATCCACGAGGAGTCGCCCAGCCGGAACGGAAATCAACTTACCCATGACATACGTTTCAACAAAAAGTCATGCTCAAATTTAGGTGATGGAGCATTTTATATAGTTGACGGATCTAAATCTACCGTCATTAATATTCCCTGTTTAATCCATTCCGCTCGATACATCGCTAGAAGGCGCTGTAATACAGGAATGAGATTTGGTTCAATTTTATATTTTATCAAACATTGATAACGATATCTATTTTGGAGACGACTAATACTTGCAGTTGTTGGACCAATAATTGCTACCCTGTTTGATAAGTTTTCCTTTAGCCAATCCGCTGCACGTCCAGCATACTCTGCCGCCATCATGACATCCTCATGAGATATTTGAACAAGTGCTACATAATAATACGGAGGATAGCTAGAGCGGCGGCGTAAAAACATTTCGCGTTCGTAAAATGGCTCGTAATCTTGTATTTTGGCCAATTCTATTGCATAATGCTCTGGTGTATACGATTGAATAATAACCTCACCATGCTTTTCATGACGCCCAGCCCTACCACTAACCTGCGTTAATAATTGGAATGTACGCTCCGCTGCACGGTAATCGGGTAGATGCAGAGAGGTATCAGCACTAAGGACACCAACTAGCGTAATATTTGGAAAATCAAGACCTTTAGCAATCATTTGCGTCCCGAGCAAAATATCTGCCTTTCCTTCCCCAAATGCCTGCAAAATTTCTTCATGTGCGCCTTTTTGTTTCGTTGTATCAACATCCATTCGGAGAACCCTTGCCTCAGGAAATAGCTTATAAATTTCTTCCTCGACTTTTTGTGTTCCCGTACCAAAATAACGGATATGCTCACTCTGGCATTGTGGACATATATGAGGAACACGCTCCTCATATCCGCAATAATGACATTTTAATTTCTCGGTAGTTCGATGATACGTTAACGAGATGTCACAGTTCGGACATTGTACAACCGTTCCACAATCACGACAAAGCACAAAAGAAGAATAGCCACGACGATTTAAAAACAGCACCATCTGTTCTTTTTTCTCAAGCCTTACACGTATAGCATCAATAAGTTGCTCCGAAAACATAGAACGATTCCCTTTTTGAAGTTCTTCACGCATATCGGCAATAAAAACAGTTGGTAACGGTTGATGCAAAGCACGTTGCTTTAATGATAGCAAACTATATACGCCCTTCTTTGCTCTCGCAAATGATTCAAGTGCAGGCGTTGCACTACCTAATATAACAGGACATTTGTAAAATTCACTTCGCCAAATCGCTACATCTCTAGCATGATAACGAGGTGAATCTTCTTGCTTATAGGTTGATTCATGCTCTTCATCTAAAATAATGAGGCCTAAATTTGTAAAAGGTGCGAAAATCGCTGAACGAGCTCCAACAACAACACTTACTTTTCCTTGCTGAATTTTGCGCCATTCATCATACTTTTCACCGACAGATAAGCCACTATGCATCACAGCAACCATCTCACCAAAACGACTACGAAAACGCTCTGTCATTTGTGGTGTTAATGATATTTCAGGCACTAGCATAATGGCTTCCTTACCTTCATCTAACACCTTTTGTATCGCTTGCAAATATATTTCAGTTTTACCACTTCCAGTAACGCCGTGCAGTAAAAAAGTTTGCGCAGTCTGTTCTTCCATCGATTTAGTAATAGCCTTTAGAGCTACGTGCTGCTCATCCGTCAACTGTAAAGATTGCGTACGGGAAACCTCTCTCGTAAAAGGATCTCGATATACCTCTTCTTGTATAAAATGGGCAGCTCCTTTGTCAATAACTGACTGTAATACCGCGACAGATGCACCTGTTTCCTCATAGATTTTCTGTGGCAAAAGGACCTCTCCAAGATGTTTGCCCATCCATTCAATTAAATGGCGTTGTTTAGCTGCTCTCGCTGCACCTTCCATTGCTTTGTCGATATCATGCTGATGATCTGAAATTTTGACCATCCGTATTTCTTTCACATTGCCTTGCTGCTTCACAACATTTTCAATTTTTACAATTTTATTAGTGATAAGCTGTTTTAATAAAGGAAGTAATTCTGCACGCTCGAATTCTTTGAAATTAGCCTGTTGTCGCTTACCAAAAATAGCTTGAGCCTCATCTGGCAAAGCATCTTTCTCCTCTAGTAGCGTTATGATTTTTTCATACTTCGCTCGAAGCGCTGATGGGAGCATGACCTGTAAGGCATCAATTTCATAGCAAATCGTTTCGTTTTTCAGCCACTTTGCCATTAACAGCATTTCTTCGGTTAATACAGGCTCTATATCTAAAATTTGCGCAATAGACTTTAATTTATTAGATGGTACATCTGTTTCATTTTTTAATCCGACCACAAAGCCTAGAACATTTCTTGGCCCAAACGGTACTTTTACACGACAGCCCATCTCTATAATATGTGCCCATTCTGTAGGCACTTCATAGTCAAATGGACGATCTACATGGTAAGTTGAAACATCCACTATAACCTCTGCAATCAACAAACTCATTGCTTCTCACCCTGTAATATATATGTCCATAATGATTGTGCAAACTGCGTGGCATTTGTCGTATCCCACAATTGACCATTTACTTCTGCCGTGTCACTAAAATCAATCCACGTGTCAGACATAATTGTTAACATGGGCTCACCAATAACTTTTTGCCCAAAAGTTATTGCGGTCATTCCTTCTACTGATAGTATTGGTGCCCCTTCAATTGTAGGCGTATTTGCTGCATGGATAAAAAATGCAGATGGATATTGCTTTTTATAATCCTCAACCTGCTCAAAGAGCTTATGCACGCTTGTATCGTTATCATCTATGAGGATTACATTTGCCCCAAGTGTTTTCGCTTCTTTTGCTATTGCCTGACCAATTCTACTATTCGCCTGCGTACTAATTACATGGTGCTCGTCCATTGGAACATAAGACACCCCAGCTGTAACCACTACCGTTTTACCAGCTAATGGCTTATGCTTCTTTGAAAAAAACTCTTGTACAATCGCTGTTATTTTTTCTGGCTCCTCTAAACGACCTTTACCAACATAGCCACATGCTAAAAACCCTTCCGAAGGCTCAATAAATTGATAGCCATCAGATTGTAACTGAGCCAAATTTCGTTTTACCGCTGGATGGTCATACATATGTACATTCATCGCTGGTGCAAGCCATACAGGGGCAGTTGTTGCAAGCAAGGTCGTCGTTACCATATCGTCTGCAATTCCATTCGCTAATTTACCTATGACATTTGCGGTAGCTGGTGCAACTAAAATTAAATCTGCCCAATCCGCCAAATCAATATGGGCAATAACACTCGAATCCTTTTCATCAAAAGTATCGAAAAAAACATCATTTTTGGACATAACTTGAAAGCTCAGCGGATTCACAAATTGTCTTGCTGATGCTGTCATGATAACCTTTACATTTGCTCCTGCCTGAGATAGCTTGCTCACTAGAGCGACAGCCTTATAAACTGCTATGCCACCTGAAACACAAAGTAAAATATTTTTATTCATGCACAATCGTCCTTTCAAATGATAAGCTCCCAAAGGAACATTCCCCGGGAGCTCTCGACATTCTGTATAATCAAAAATCCACTGCAAACGATCAATTATGCCTCGGCATAATTGCGTCCGGAGGCTTTAGGCCAACAAATGTTTTTTGCGCGAAAACGTAGTGCTAACGCAGCGTCAGCAACGTGTTTTTGTCTGTGCGAAAGCGTAGCAACAGCACCGATGTTGGTCACTCAGTCGTTGCCACAGGACGTGGCGTTCTTAGACTTAGTTCCTCTATTTCTGCGGTGTTTGGACATCCACTGAAAAGTAGCTTAAATCGGCATTCATCTCACCACCTATAGAGGTGGGAGACTTCTGTACCTGTCACTATACTTTCGGTACAAAAGACATTTGCTGAAAGAAGTTAACATTAATTTGGCAAAAGCTTACTTATCAATGTTAGATTTCGTCTTCGTACACAGTTGACTCATCCTGTGATACTTTCGTAAGTACACCTGCCGCTACTTCTTCAAGTGCTTTCCCTACGTATTTATGGGAAACATACTTGTGTAAACGTTCAGTGTCTTGTTCCTCTTGCATTTGACGAGCACGTTTAGATGCTAGACTTACTAATGAGTATTTTGAATCGATTTCTTTTTTTAATGTATCTACTGATGGGTATAACATAGGTTTATTCTCCTCTCAACATTGACAAATATCTTTTTTCAACACGTTCTCTACGACAATGCTCTGCTTTAATAATCGCATTTATACGATCACAAGCATTTGTCACTTCATCATTTTCAACTACATAATCATAAAGGCTCATCATTTCGAGCTCTTCACTTGCAGTTGCAATACGCTTCGCAATAACGTCTGCTGTTTCCGTCCCGCGACCAACTAAACGGTCTTTTAATTCCGTTAAGCTTGGTGGGGCTAAGAAAATAAATAATGCATCTGGTGCCTTTTTGCGGATTTGTGCAGCACCTTGCACTTCGATTTCTAAAAACACATCACGTCCTGCATCAAGTGTTTCATTTACGTAGGCTAACGGTGTTCCGTAATAATTCCCTACAAATTCAGCATGCTCCAATAAGCCACCCTGTTCAATCAACGTTTCAAATTCTTCACGTGTCTTGAAAAAATAGTCTACACCATCTACTTCACCTTCGCGAGGATTTCGTGTTGTCATCGAGATGGAATACTCATAATTCGTATTCGGCTGAGAAAATAATTCTTTTCGCACTGTCCCTTTACCTACACCAGATGGGCCAGACAGAACAATTAATAATCCACGTTCTTTTATCATTTATTCTCTATATCTCCCTTAATTTATAACAGATACAGGCAAGCTATTCGATATTTTGAACTTGCTCACGCATCTTTTCTAAAATTGTTTTCGCCTGAACTACTGCAACGGCCGCCTCTGTTGATTGATTTTTTGAACCAATCGTATTGATCTCGCGGTGTATTTCCTGCATTAAAAAGTCTAATTTACGGCCAACTGAAATCGTTTCTTGTAATGTTTCTTCCAGTTGATTAAAGTGACTATCTAATCGGTCCAATTCTTCAGTGATGTCCACACGTTCTGCGAATATCGCTACTTCGGCAAGTAGGCGATCTTCTAACAACGCTCCATCCGCCACTTGAGAAATTCTTTCCAATAATCGTGTACGATATTTTTCTACAGCAAGAGATGCACATGAACGAATGTGGTTCACTTGTTCCATTAACTGTTCTTTATATTGTACAACAACATCATGTAATTCTTGCCCTTCACGCTCACGCATTTGAATGAGCTGTTCAAGTGCTTGTGAAATAGCCTTTTCAACAGCACAGAGTAAATCCTCAGGTGTAAGCTGTGGCTTTTCCTGTACAAGCGCTTGTTCAAGCGATAGTAGCTCTTGCATTGTCCATTTTTCTTCTAGTGGTACTTTACTTGCTAATTGCTCTTTTGCCTTACGATACGCTTCAATTAATGACCAATTAATTTCAATAGATTGCTCGACGTTCTCTAAATCTTTAACATAAACCATCACATCAATTTTGCCACGTGACAAAGCTTGCGAAATTAATTTCTTTGCAAAAATTTCTGCTTCAAGCCATTCTTTCGGGAATTTTGCATTGATTTCTAAAAATCGATGGTTGACCGAGCGCATTTCTACGGTTAATTGAAAGTCTGTTGTTGTTGTGACACCTCTGCCAAAACCAGTCATACTACGCACCAAGGTTCGTCACACCTTTCTTTGCATACTGGGATTATTATAACATAAGCTCTGTCATTTATGATGTCTCTCCGTAAAAAATTAAAGCAATTTCGCCTTAGCATAATTATAGCTTTCGCTAGGTGGTTGGACACCCACTGAATGAAGATTGAGCAAAAGCTAATTCTACCACATTCGAAGCTATATTTTAATATTCGCCTAAAAAATGCTATGATAAACATAAGAAAAAACTCATCACCAAAAGAAGAGATGACCTTTGTTAAAATTTATGCCATGTCTAGAAGTTGATTGGAATGGAGACTGAGCGACACCTCGGGGATCAGCAACAGAGGAACGAAGCGAAGCGGCTCATCGGACGCCCCCAGGAAGCTTTGCTCTGTGCGAAAGCGTAGTGACAGCAATTGTTTTATCTGTGCGAAAGCGAAGCGTCAGCAACAACAAAGCGCCCAGCCGGAACGGAAATCAACCACACTATGGTGGAAAAGTACATTTGCCACTCTATAGTGATAACTACTACACAAATTTTAGAGTATGGAGCTAATGCACCATTAAAAAATAATAAATACGAAAGTACCAAGATGCTTATATCTTTGGAAAGAGGAATTCATATGGCATTTGATGGCTTATTTACTTATTCAATGACAGCCGACCTACAACAATTAGTAACAGGTCGGATCACTAAAATACATCAACCAAACGCTCAGGAAGTTGTGCTACATATCCGTGCAAACGGAAGCAATCATAAGTTACTTTATTCGATTCATCCTTCTTACGCACGTGTTCACCTTACTGAGCAATCTATAGAAAATCCAGCAGAACCACCTATGTTTTGTATGCTGTTGAGAAAACATATAGAGGGTGGGTTTATTTCTTCTATTAAACAGCACGATTTTGATCGAATTATAATAGTAGAAATCGAAAGTAAAAATGAAATTGGCGACCCTATTGTAAGGGAGCTCCATGCTGAAATTATGGGCCGTCACAGTAACCTTTTGTTAATAGATAAAGAGCAGGGAAAAATAGTCGACAGCTTAAAGCATTTGCCACCTTCTGTGAATAGTTTCCGTACAGTTTTACCTGGTCAGCCTTATATCGCACCGCCCGCACAGAATAAATGGCACCCACTAGCAGTAACCGACGAACAGCTTACACTGTTTTTCTCTGAATCAAAAACGGCTAAGGAAGTCGTTTCGCAATTTATTGGTTTCTCGCCTATACATGCTGAGGAATTATTATTCCGATTAGCTGACACAGATGATCGTGTAAATTGCTTTAAAAATTTCATAGCTTCCTTTAATAATGGCGGAACAAAGCCGATGTATGTAAATGCAAATAATAAAACGTACTTCTCACCGATCGCTTTAACACATTTACAAGGAGATGTAACGATTTATCCAAATGTCCATGAGCTACTTGACCGCGTATTCTTTGCTCGAGCTGAGCGTGATCGAGTTAAACAGCAAGCTGGTGATTTGGAGCGATGGCTGCAAAATGAAATTGACAAGCTTATATTAAAAACTAAAAAGTTAAATAAAGACTACGAACGCGCATCTAAGCTTGATCAGTTCCAATTATATGGAGAATTACTGATGGCGAATATTTACGCGTTTGAAAAAGGTGTAAAGGAAGTAACTGTCACTAACTATTATAGTGAAACTGGAGATGAAGAAATCACCATTCCAGTCAGTGAACGTAAAACACCTGTTGAAAATGCTCAAAGCTATTACACAAAATATACAAAAGCAAAAAATGCCCTTATTATGGTTCAAGAACAGTTAGAAAAAACAAAAGAGGAAATTACCTATTTCGAAATGCTTGCTCAGCAGGTACAACAAGCTGCTCCTGGAGATATTGAAGAAATTCGCGAAGAATTAGCAGAACAAGGTTATTTGAAATTACGTCATGCACGAAAAAAGAAAAAACAAATGAAACCCGAGCCTGAACGTTATGCCTCTTCAACAGGTGTAGCGATCTCTGTTGGGAAAAATAATAAACAAAATGACATGCTTACATTTAAAATAGCTAAACGCACGGATACCTGGCTGCATACAAAGGATATCCCTGGCTCACATGTTGTCATCCATACAAGTGAACCTGACGAAACAACATTAAGAGAAGCGGCAACACTTGCTGCCTATTTTTCAAAAGCAAGAGACTCTTCCTCTGTTCCTGTAGATTACACAGAAATACGTCAGGTAAAAAAACCAAATGGCTCTAAACCTGGTTTTGTTATTTACTTTGAACAAAAGACTTTATACATTGACCCAGATGAAGCTGTCATTTTACAGTTAAAAAAACAATCTTAAAGATTGAGGCTGGGACATAACTGGATAAAACCTTAAAAAGCGCGAGAAATCAATTTTAGAAATGTTGATTTCTCGCGCTTTTCTGATGCGATATTATAATTGTGCTTTTGAAAATACATACTTATGTCCCAGTCTCTCAGACTGTAGATAAACTTTTGCATTGCATAAAGTTGTATAACTATTTAATCGTAAAACTCCGACTTTCAGCATTTTATGAGAATCGTCGAGACGTCTTGTCTTCTCCATGGCGAGGCTTACCTTGATGAAAAATAAAACAAACATATCCTATAGACTGGATTAACTTATCTACTTATACAAATGAAATGTATCGTTTTCTTTCTCATGACAGGACCACGTATTCTGTACTATACATCTATCCTATTCCCCTTTAATTTGATCGATTTTTGTATCTATTGTTCCTTATTATAATAACGCTAAAAAAACTGATGAATAATCCGCACTGTTTATTCCGAGGTTATTGACTTCTCCCCTTCTAAATGGCTAAATTTAAATAAAAAGTAAATGGCATTCCAGAAAGGACGTATCTTTATGTCTGTAGGCAAAAAATTAAGCTTTGGTTTTTTAACCATCATTCTGACCTTAATTATTTCATTGGTCATTATGTTTATTCAATTCTCAAACATTGATAAGAAGGTAGAAAGTGCGCTAGAAAACCGTGTAACGCTAGTAGAATTAGCTAATAATATTCAAATTGAACGAGCAATGCAAGGTCTTTACATTCGGGCAATACTCCTTGAAGACACAGCAGCTAATAAAGATAACTTTACAAAGCATGCTAGAATGCTAAACGCGCATATAATAGAGATCAATGAAAAATCTGATTCATCCGAAATGGAGACTTATGCAAAAGATCTACATACATATAATGAAGCTTTTAACAAAGCAGCTGAAGAAGCATTAGCACTTCATGATGCTGGAAAATTAGAAGAAGCGATACAAAAAGTTAATGGCGATGTTCAAAAAGCAAATACAGATTTGTTAGCAGTATCAGAGAAAATTGTAAGTTACCAAAAAAATCAACTTGATATTGTCACGAAAGAATCTAAACAAGCAGTATCATATTCTCAAACAATCTCAATCATCGCTATCATTATTGGTGTAATACTTGGGATATCTCTGATGTATTATGTACAGCGTACAATTTCACGACCTTTAAAATCCGTAGTTATGGCTGCCAATAATATTGCTAATGGTGAATTATATCATCAAGATATCTCTCATCAATCTAAAGATGAAATCGGTCAGCTTTCAACAGCCTTTAACGTAATGAAAAGTAGCTTACGAGGTTTATTAACCCATATCCAAGGCAATGCGGAACATTTATCATCTTCTGCTGTGGAACTTTCTGCCTCTATAGAAGAAATTTCTGCTTCTACTGATGAGATTACTGTACGTATTAACGAAACAGCGAATACGGCTTCAACTGCTACAATTGCTGCCAATGAGAGTGCACTTGCAATGGATGAAACAGCAGTAGGTGTACAACGTATAGCAGAGGCAACCCAACAACTTCATCAAAGCGCAGTGACAACAACTGAATTGGCGAATAACGGTAATAGTACAGTTGATGAAGCTCAACAACAAATGAACGTGATTTATAATTCTACTCAAACAATTAACAAGGTCGTTCAAAAATTAAGTAAGCAATCAGAAGAAATAGGCAATATAACTACAGTAATTACAGCCATCACAGATCAAACAAATTTATTAGCACTCAACGCAGCAATTGAAGCTGCACGTGCAGGTGAACATGGCAAGGGCTTCGCTGTCGTAGCTGATGAAGTTCGTAAGCTAGCAGAAGAATCAAAGCAATCAGCCAATCAAATCGTTACGTTAACACAAGAAATCCAAGAAGATACGCAAAATGTAGAGAAGGCTGTCGAAGATGGGCTACAATCTGTCACAGATGGTGTGAAAATTATTGGGAACGCAGGTAACTCTTTCGAAGCGATCGTAAAAGCGATCAATACGATGACAGATCAAATAGAAGACATTTCGTCTACTTCTGAAGAAATCTCTGCAAGCGCTGAACAAGTAGCAGCCTCTGTTGCAGAAATTGCTCAGGGTGCTTCTTCTAGTGCAGCCAATACACAAATCATTGCCGAAGCTAGTAAGGAACAAGCTGCGACAATGCAACAAGTAAATCATGTTGCTACAGATTTAAGCGAAAAATCCTCGGACTTACAAACCCAAATTAATCAATTTAAGCTTTAAACATTTAAGCAGAGCATTTCTTTAATCGAAATACTCTGCTTTATTAATGTTTTACTACATTTCTGATATCGAAAACGTGAGTGCAATGGAGCTACCATAATTAAGGATACTAACATCATATACGCTAATAATCCTTCGCTCGCCTAAGGAAACATTCACCTTTAACTACCGTTAACTGCTACTTTACTGTTTATTTTTAAGAAGACTACCATTTAGTTAATTAAATATGGTAAAATCGACCATGTAAAGAAGTGCAGTAATTTTCTACTCATTAGTTCTACCTACACAATGTTTAGTAACTTTATGTAGGAGCTTTCCTCCTAAGCAAGACAATTGGATTTCTCCATAAAACAATATCAAAAAACAAACGTATTTTTCCATTTACTGTATGCCGAATTTTACATTCATATAATTGATTCAATACACTGTTTTTTTATACATTATTGTATATTCAAGTAATGTGTAAATTATTTCAAAAAAACATATTTTACTGAAATACACGATATTTATTCTTTAAGAGAGCCACATTTTACTCTAATTTTTCTTTCTTCTCTTTTATACCGGTTAATCTAAGATAAATACAAAACAAGTTTCTTATATATCATTAATAGATAATAATATTCATTCTTTGAGAATATAAATTACAGGAAATACCTATCTTGGAATCTAAATCACTCAGTTTTACAATGATTTTCTACAAATCTACACAAATATCTTATAAATCACCCACGTTACTTTTGACTCATTTTTCAAATAACAATAGCATTGTCTGAAGAATAAGAATTTTCGATATAGTAAGTTACTTTTTTATTTTTATTCTATTTTTGATATTTAGAACAAATAAACATCATTTTTTTATCATGAAAGCGCTTTCTCCATTTAAATCGATGAATCGAAAAAAATTATTATGTTCAAAAATGTCAGATAATACTATATAAATTTGAATATTTTTTATTTTGTACACAATGATTTTTTTGGTATATTAAATAAGAGCTTCATAGAAGGCTTAAAATTGTATAAGGGGGATTCACATGAATAAAAACAAAAAGTTTTTATTATTAACTGTCCTTGCAGTATTCTCATTAGTACTAGCTGCATGTGGCTTCGGTGGTGAAAAGTCTGATAATTCTTCATCTTCAGACGGAAGCAAAGATTCTGGTTCAAAATCTAAAGAGCTTAACTTAGCAATAACTTCAGAACCACCATCTTTAAACCCAGGACTTGCAGAGGATACTACATCTAGTGCTATCTTAATTAACATTTTCGAGGGTCTAACTGTTTCAGACGCTGAAGGTAAGCCTACTCCAGGTATGGCTGAGAAGTGGGAAATCAGTCCTGATAAAAAGACTTATACTTTTCACTTACGTGATGCAAAATGGTCAAATGGTGATTCAGTTGTAGCAGGTGACTTCGAATATGCTTGGAAATGGGCGTTAAATCCAGAAAACCTTTCTTCGTATGCTTCTATTTTCTACCCAATTAAAGGGGCTAAAGCATACAACGAAGGAGGCGGTTCTGCCGATGCTATTGGTATCAAAGCTGAAGATGACAAAACTTTAGTCGTAACTTTAGAAAACCCAACTCCTTATTTCCTAGAATTAACAGGATTCAAAACTTATTTACCAGTTAACCCAAAAGTATCTGAAGCTAATAAAGAATGGTACGCAGACGCAGGTGAAGATTACGTAACAAATGGTCCTTATAAATTAAGCGATTGGAAACATGACGCTTCTATCGTTCTTACAAAAAATGAAGATTATTGGGATGCATCAAATGTTGATGTTAGCACTGTAAATATTGCAATGATTGAAAAAGAACCAACTGTTGCTACTAACTTTAAATCTGGCTCGCTTGACTATATCGGTGCACCATTCCAAACAGTAGATCTTAATGCAATTGATGGATTCAAAAAAGATGGTTCTTTAAGAATCAAGGACCAAGCAAGTATTTATTGGTATAAATTCAATACAAAAGACAAAATTATGTCTAATGCAAATATCCGTAAAGCTCTTACTCTAGCAATCGATCGTCAAAAATTAATTGACAACGTAACTAAAGGTGAACAAAAACCGGCTACAGGTATGATTCCGGTAGCAGTTCCTAAATTTGAAGAAGACCGTGGTTACATCAAAGATAACGATGTTGATGGAGCAAAAGCTGCTCTTGAAGCTGGTATGAAAGAACTTGGCATTAAAGATCCTAAAGACATTAAAGTTAACATTTCATTTAACACTTCTGAAGCGCATGCAGCGATCGCTCAATATATTCAATCAGAATGGAGCACAAAACTCGGTATCAGCTCTACATTAGATAATTCTGAATGGCAAGTTTATATTGATAAATTAAAAACTGGTGACTATCAAATTGGTCGTATGGGCTGGGTAGCTGACTATCTAGATCCATATACATTCCTTGAAATGTTCGATTCAGCTAAAAATGGTAACAACCAAACAGGCTGGGAAAATGCTCAATACACAGATTTATTGAACAAAGCGGTAGCTGAGGTAGACGAAGCTAAACGTTTTGATTATTTAAAACAAGCAGAAGCAATTGTTATGACAGAATTCCCAGTTGCACCTATTTACTACTACACTAACTTATCAGTAGTTAAAAAAGGTGTTGAAAACTTAGATCCAAATCCTACTGGTGATATTCACCTTAAATACGTAAAGATTAAAGAATAATTTCTTTTTAAGCTCTAAGCAGAGAGCTGCCTCGTAGCCACTGTGGCACGAGTCAGCTCTTTTTAAAATACGAAAGCACTTATTTGTCAGATAATTGACAAATAGAAGGAGGAGTTTTATGTGATTAAATATATTTTGAAAAGGCTGATGTATATACTTCTCGCGCTTTTCGTCATCGTAACGGCAACGTTTTTCCTATTGCGTCTTGCTCCTGGTAACCCATTTGCATCTGAACGTAATTTCCCTCCTCAAATAGAGGCAAAGTTAAACGAAACGTATGGATTAAATAACCCTTGGTATATTCAGTACAAAGATTATTTAATCGATGCGGCCACTTTTAATTTCGGTGAATCTATGAAATATAAAGCGCGTTCTACAAATGATATGATTGCAGAAGGCTTCCCTGTATCTTTAACTTTAGGGATTGAAGCGATGCTGCTAGCAATTGGCTTTGGTGTATTAATCGGTGTAATTGCAGCGCTTTATCATAATAAGTTCCCAGATTATTTGGCAACGACCTTTGCGGTGCTTGGAATTTCTGTCCCATCCTTTATATTAGCTGGACTCATGCAGTATTTCCTTGCCTATAAGCTTCAGTTATTCCCGATTAGTGGATGGAAAGGCTTTAGTTATAGTATATTGCCAGCCTTAGCAATTGCATTATCGCATATGGGTTTTATTGCTAAACTGACACGTTCAGGTATGCTTGAACAAAATAATAGTGATTATGTAAAAATGGCCCGTGCAAAAGGCTTAGGTAAATGGACAGTCGTCTTCCGCCATACTTTACGTAACGCGCTTTTACCAGTCGTTACTTATTTAGGCCCATTAACTGCTGCTGTTGTTACAGGTAGCTTCATTGTAGAGTCAATTTTTGCGGTTCCTGGATTAGGTAAACACTTTGTGCAAAGTATTACGAACCGTGATTATACAGTAGTTATGGGGACAACGGTGTTCTACGCAATCATTCTTTTATTTGCGGTATTCATTGTAGATATTTTATACAGCGTGATCGATCCGCGAATTAGATTGAAAGGAGCGAAAAAGTAATGACACAGCAACATATCGAAAAAGATAAGTTTAAAATTGTTGGCGGAAATCATGAAGCAACTGAAAAATTAGCAGATAAATCTGTCTCCTTTTGGAAGGAAGTATTTATTCGTTTTTCCCATAATAAACTAGCGATTTTTGGTTTAATCGCTTTAATAGTTATTGTTTTAATGGCTACATTTGTGCCAATGTTTTCACAATACAACTATAAAGAGCAATTAGGCGCTTTTAATGCCCCACCATCATCAGAATTCTGGTTTGGTACAGATGATTTAGGGCGAGATATTTTCGTTCGAGTATGGGCTGGCGCTCGTATTTCTTTATTCATCGGATTTGCTGCGGCAATTATTGACTTGATCATTGGCGTATTATGGGGATGTATTTCTGGTTTAGCGGGCGGTCGTGTTGACAATATTATGATGCGTATTGCCGATGTTTTAACAGCTGTTCCTTACCTTTTAGTTGTAATCGTACTTTTAGTAGTATTACAACAAGGTATTATACCAATGATTATCGCATTATCCATTACAGGTTGGATCAATATGGCCCGTATTGTACGTGGTGAAGTATTATCTATTAAAAATCAAGAGTATGTTTTAGCCGCTCGAACTCTGGGGGCACGAACAGGACATTTAATTTTAAAACATTTAGTGCCAAATGCACTTGGTGCGATTTTAGTATCAATGACATTAACAGTACCATCTGCTATTTTTACAGAGTCTTTCCTAAGTTATCTAGGACTTGGGATTCCTGCTCCACAAGCCTCTTGGGGAACAATGGCTTCTGAAGGAAATGGCGCGATTGCAAATGCACCTTGGCGTTTAATATTCCCTGCAATGTTCATTTCACTAACAATCTTTGCGTTTAACGCAGTTGGTGACGGCTTACGTGATGCATTAGATCCAAAACTACGTAAATAAGGAGGTGGCCGAAAATGAGTAAAACAATTTTAGAAGTAAAAGATTTAAAAATAAACTTTAAAACGTATGCAGGACTTGTTCATGCTGTTCGTGGTGTAAACTTTGACTTAAAAGAAGGTGAAACACTCGCAATCGTTGGTGAATCCGGTTCTGGTAAGAGTGTTACAAGTAACGCTTTAATGAAACTAATTCCACAGCCACCTGGTATTTACGAGTCAGGTCAAATTTTATTTAACGGTCGCGATTTAGTGCCTTTAAGCGATAAAGAAATGTCAAAAGTACGCGGAAATGAAATTGCGATGATTTTCCAAGATCCAATGACAAGCTTAAACCCGACGATGAAGGTCGGACGTCAAATAACTGAAGTTATTTTACAACATAAAAAAGTATCAAGAGCTGATGCTAAAGAACGTGCAATTGAACTTTTAACGCAGGTAGGTATCCCCTTCCCTGAAAAACGTTATAACCAATATCCGCATGAGTTTTCAGGCGGTATGCGCCAACGTGTTGTTATTGCCATCGCACTTGCAGCTGATCCAAAGCTTCTAATTGCCGATGAACCAACAACAGCATTAGACGTTACCATTCAAGCGCAAATTTTAGAGCTAATGAAAGAAATCCAAAAAAATTCGAAAACATCGATCATTTTCATTACCCACGATTTAGGTGTCGTGGCAAACGTTGCTGACCGGGTTGCAGTTATGTATGCAGGTCAAATCGTTGAATATGGTACTGTTAATGATATTTTCTATAATCCTAAGCACCCTTATACATGGGGTCTGCTTGGTTCAATGCCAGACTTAGATAACAATACCGATGAGCTATTACGCACAATTCCTGGTTCACCACCAGATCTTACGAACCCTCCAAAGGGCGATGCATTTGCCGCTCGTAACGAGTTCGCAATGGCTATTGACTACGAGCAAGAGCCACCGATGTTCCAAGTAAGCGAAACACACTTTGCCAAAACTTGGTTGATGCATCCTAATGCACCAAAAATTCCGCTTCCAGATGCGGTTGCTAAACGTATTGAAGGATATTTAGCAAAGGAGGCACAATCAAATGACTAAAACGGGCGCAAAAAAAGTTCTTGAAATTAAAAATTTAAAGCAGCATTTCGGTTCAGCAAGTAACCCTATTAAAGCTGTTGATGGTATTAGCTTCGATGTATACGAAGGTGAAACACTTGGTCTTGTAGGAGAATCCGGCTGTGGTAAATCAACAACTGGTCGTTCCATTATTCGTCTGTACGACATTACAGATGGTGAAATTATTTTCGATGGTGAGAACGTCCATGGGCAGAAATCTAAAAATGAATTAAAGAAATTTAATCGTCAAATGCAAATGATTTTCCAAGATCCATACGCTTCATTAAACCCGCGTATGACAGCTGGTGAAATCATTAGTGAAGGTTTTACGATTCATGGTCTTTACAAAGATAAAAAAGAGCGTCGTGAAAAAGTTAATCAACTACTAGAGGCTGTTGGCTTAAACAAAGAGCACGCAAACCGTTATGCACACGAATTCTCTGGCGGTCAACGTCAACGTATTGGAATTGCTCGTGCGCTAAGCTTAGATCCTAAGTTTATTATCGCCGATGAACCTATTTCTGCACTTGACGTTTCGATTCAAGCGCAAGTTGTAAACTTATTAAAACAACTGCAAAAAGAACGTGGATTAACATATCTTTTCATTGCCCATGACCTATCTATGGTTAAGTATATCAGTGACCGTATCGCTGTTATGTACCGTGGTAAAATCTTGGAAATCGGTAAAGCAGATGATATATACAATAACCCTGTTCATCCGTATACAAAATCATTATTATCAGCAATTCCACTTCCTGACCCAATGTCAGAAAAACGTCGTCAACGTATTCCGTACAAGCATACAGAGGTTGACGATAGCGCAGCATACCACGAAGTTGGCGATCAGCATTACGTTTATGGTACTGCAGATCTTGTGAAAACTTGGATTGATCATCGATAAACCTTACAAATCCATCCATCATTTATTGCTGGATGGATTTTCTATCTTCATTTATTTCCAATTAATGTAAATAAAAAATTAACACCTTTAAAAGTGAGAATTTATTACTTTTAAAGGTGTCTTATTTTCTTCTCTAACAAATCTTAAGCTTGTCTATTACCTTCTTGATTTTGGATTTAAAGCATCTTTTAATCCTTCTCCAATAAAGTTGATCGACAAAATAACTAGAGTAATGGCTGTTGCAGGTGGTACCCACATCCAAAGCATATTTTTCAGTACCTCTGAGTTTCTAGCCTCAAATAACATATTGCCCCAGCTCGGAGTATCAGCTGGTACACCAAATCCTAAAAAGCTTAAACTGGACTCAGCAACGATTGTTACAGCCATTAATAATGTTGCTTGTACAATAATCGTCGAGGCAACATTTGGTAATAAATGTTTAATAATTATTTTTGAAGGTTTGCAACCAATAGATTGCGCTGCTAATATATACTCATTTTCTTTTTCAGCTAGTACCCTACTACGCACAATCCTTGCAACACTTCCCCAGCCTAAAAGTGAAATGACAATTATTAATGTCCATAAACCAGATACTTTTCCAGTAAGGATAGTATTTAAAACAATGACGAAAACTAAAAATGGAAACATTAATACGAAGTCAGTAAATCGCATTAACATTTGATCTATTTTTCCTCCAAAATACCCTGAAATAGCGCCAACAGCTGTCCCGATCATTACAATAAAAATCATACAGCCTAACCCAACTGTTAAAGATGATCTACCAGCGTAGAGCATTCTAGTAAAAACATCTCGTCCATTCGTATCTGTTCCCAACCAATGCTCACTTGATGGAGGTAGACTAATTTTCATAAAGTCGACACGTACAATGTCTTTTGTTGTAATATAGGGAGCTAAAAAAGATAAAACGATAACTACTAATAAAAAAATTAGACTAATCATAGCTAATTTATTTTTAACAAACTTTCGTCTCGCTATCACCCATGGAGAGGGGCTTTTTTTTGGTGTTTTTGGAGATAAAACTTCTTGATCAGTTACCAATGTCATAATTTTCCCCTCCTTAATCTAGTCTAATACGCGGATCTACTACACCATATAATATATCCGCCACTAAATTTCCAAACAGTGTTAAAAACGAAAGTAACATTGTTATCGACATCATGACCGCATAATCTCTACGTCCAACAGATTCTAAGAAAAGTGCGCCTATCCCCGGATAAGTAAAGATAGTTTCTGTTATTACCGCACCACTAATTAATGTTGCGATATCAAAACCAAGAAACGTAATAATTGGAATAATCGAATTCCGTAAAATATGTTTGTTAAAAATTTTCGACTCTTTTGTTCCCTTTGCTCTCGCTGTTCTTACAAAATCTTTCCTACTATTTTCAATAATGTCATTTCGTAAAAATTGTGTATAGGACGCCGTTCCCATTAACCCTAAAATAAGTGCTGGTAATAAAACATGGTGCACCCTACTCATGTAGTAACCCCATGTTCCCTCCCCTATGCCTACACCTACGGAACCACTAAAAGGAAACCATCCTAGCTTAAAGGAAAAGAAATAAATAGCAACAATCCCTGCAACAAACGACGGAATGGCTAAAGCTAAATAATTATAAGTTGCAATTAAATTATCCCCGAGTGTATAAGGCTTTCTTCCAGCATACATTCCCATAAGAAATGCAAAAATGTACGTAAAAACTAATGATGTTAACGCTAAAAATATTGTATTTGGTATTCGCTGAGCAATAATCTCTGCAGCCGGTTTTTTATAAACAGTAGATTTCCCGAAATCCCCTTGTATAAATTTACCTACCCATCTACCATATTGCACGATAATCGGGTCATTATAGCCTAATTTTTCTCTCATTTCTTCAATGTATTGTGGATTCGTATTAGAAGGATTGATTTCACCAGCAAATGGATCCCCTGGCATCATTTTCGCTAAAAAGAACACCACCACAGAAATAAGGAGTAACAATGGAATCATGCCAAGAAATCTTCGAAGTGTGTATTGAAGCATGTGACGTCTCCTTATCTAGAAATTTACTAACTAGGTCCAATTCATGAAGTGGACCTAGTTAGTAGGATTAAGAACTTTCTTTGTAAGTTTTTTATTTATTCCTTAATGTACCATTTATGAACATCTGTTTGGAAACCAACAGCGTTAATATGAACACCTTGTAGTCGATTATTAATGCCATATAAATCCATGTTTTCCCATAATGGTAGGGCTGGTAATTCTTCATTGAAGTATTTTTGCCATTCCACATAAGTTTTCTTACGTGTATCTTTGTCAAATGCTTCTTCACTTAAGCCTTTATCTAATAATTTTTGGTTCTTTGCATCTACGTAGCGACCGTAGTTCCATTCTGCATCGTTCCCCCATAATCCAGATGGGTCAGGATCTGCACCTGTACTCCAAGAACCGAAGAATGCTTCTAATGCAGCATCATCATTATCTTTCATATCGTTATATAAGTTAAACTCGATTAAAGTACCAGTTGCTTGTTCTGTTTTCACTCCGATATCATTCCAAGCTTGAATGATTGCTTGAGAGCGTCCCTCAAAAGCAGCAGGACCAGCATAGTGACCAAATGAAATTTTAAACGGTTTACCTTTAGGATCTTCTACAAAACCATCACCATTAATATCTACATAACCTGCAGACTTAAGAAGCTCTTTAGCCTTTTCTGGATTGTGTCCATATTGATTTAAGTCAGATTCCTCTGCAGCAGTCCAGAAGGCGCGTGGAACTACAGTATTCGCAACATTAGCTTTTCCTTCTAAGAAAGCATCGATCATTGCTGGACGGTTAATTGCGTATAACAGTGCTTGACGCAATTCTTTTGATTTAAACTTATCAAAATCTGCTACATTTTTAAGAGTAGCTTTATCACGATGACCAAAACGAAGACCGATATACGAGTAACTTACACCATTAGTTTCTTCAATACGTACATTTTTCAATGCTGACAATTCTTTCACAGCTTGTGGTCTAATATCCATGATGTCAATTTCTCCGTTTTGGAACGCACCGGCTGCCAATGATGGGTCAATTACTTTTACAATCACCCCATCAAGCTGCGGCTTGCCCTTCCAGTAATCATCAAAACGCTCTAATTCAGAATATTCACCGTCTACAACCTTTTTCACTTTAAACGGCCCTAAGCCAACAGGATTTTCACGAACTTGTTTCGACTCGCTTAAATCTTTAACAGCAATACCTTCATAATGTTTCTTTGGCATTGGATTAGACCAAAGATTTTCCAAATTATTAATTTTCACTTTTTCAAAAGTAATTTTCACAGTATATGGATCAACGACTTCGATCCCTGCGATTTTGTCAGCTTTCCCTTCTTTTTTTGCTTTTGCGCCTTTAATATTTTCAACATAATTGAATCGTGGACCATCGTACTCCTTATCAGCTAGTGTCTCTAATGCAAATACCCAGTCATCAACTGTTAACTCCTCGCCATTATGCCATTTTACACCTTTCTTAAATTTAAACGTATAAGTTAATTTATCCTCACTAATTTCCCAAGTTGCTAAATTTGGAACATACTCTAAGTCATCATTTACAGAGTAGATACCTTCCGTTGTAAAACCTTGGATATAGCTATCTACAATACTTCCATTAAAGGCTGGGTCAAATACACCTTCAGGCGCTTGGTCAGTACCGAATGTTACAACCTTATTTTCTGCTGTTTCACTAGTCTTTGTGGAATCACCTTTATCTTTTTCCTTATCCTTGTCAGTTGTCGAGTTGTCGCTATTACACGCTGCTAAAAATAAAGCTGTTACTAGCATTAGCATGAAAGCCCATAATGCTGATTTTTTCATTGTTTATCCCCCCGTGAATTTTATTTTGAAAATAATTAACACACTATTTTCTTATTATTTTTCAATATAAATGGCATGCAACTCTATGCCCCCGCTTCACCTCCTTTAAGGTTGGTTTAGATAATGAACACTCTGCCATCGCCTTCGGACAACGTGGATGGAAAGGACACCCCTTAGGAGGATTAGCCGGACTAGGGATATCACCCTCTAATACGATACGGCTACTCTTTTTCCTTGGATCAGGTACCGGGATTGCAGAGATTAACGCTTGTGTATAAGGATGAAGTGGTTCATCATAAATATGTTCTTTATCTGCAATTTCCACAATGTTCCCTAAATACATAACACCGATTCGATCACTCATATGTTTTACAACACTTAAATCATGAGCAATAAATAAAAATGTTAAGTCAAACTCATCCTGTAACTCTTTTAGCAGATTAAGAACCTGAGATTGCACAGAGACATCTAATGCTGAAACTGGTTCATCCGCTATAATTAGTTTTGGTTTAAGTGCAAGTGCTCTAGCAATACCAATACGCTGACGCTGTCCACCTGAAAATTCATGCGCATATTTGTAATATGCATCTTCGGGTAAGCCAACTTTTTGTAAAAGCTCTAAAACTTCATTTTTTAAGGATTTAAGTGATTTTTTATGGTAATTCATGATTGGTTCAGCTATGATACTACCTACCATTTGCATAGGATTTAATGATGCATAAGGATCTTGAAACACCATTTGGATATCTTTCCTTATTTCTCTTAATGATTTTCCTTGCAATTTTGTAATATCATGACCATTAAAAATAATTTTTCCTTCTGTTGACTCTAACAATCTTAAAATCGTACGACCTGTTGTTGACTTTCCACAGCCAGATTCGCCTACTAACCCTAATGTTTCACCATTTTTTATGGAAAAAGAAATATTATCAACTGCTTTAACATGCCCAATCGTATGTTTGAATAATCCACCTTTAATCGGGTAATAGGTTTTTAAATTAATTAGCTCCAATAAATTTTCTTTATTATTTGTAGTTTGATTCATATTGTCTACTCACACCCTTTCTAGAATTACTGCCTTCATAAAGTAAACAAGAGACTTCATGATTGATATCTACGAAGGTAAGTTGCGGCATAACACTGCTACATTCAGGCATCGCCGATGGACATCTATCAACAAAACGGCAGCCTACTTGAGGCATATTTTTTAAAGAAGGTACAATGCCTTTAATAGTAGCTAACTCATTTACTTCTGTATCTATTCTCGGAATCGATGCCATTAAGAGCTTCGTATATGGGTGTTTGGGATTGTAAAACAAGTTATCAACAGTTGTCCGTTCTACAATCTTTCCAGCATACATAATAATTACTTCATCACATATTTCCGCAACTACACCTAAATCGTGGGTGATCAGGACAATAGACATGCTATTTTCCCCCTGAATACTTTTCAATAATTCTAGTATTTGGGCTTGCACTGTTACATCAAGTGCAGTAGTTGGTTCATCCGCTATTAAAAGTCTAGGCTGACAAGCAATAGCGATAGCGATCATTACTCTTTGTCTCATACCACCTGACAATTGATGAGGGTATTCATTTACAATTTTTTCAGCTCTTGGGATGCCAACCTGTTTTAATAAATCAATTGCCTTACTTCTAGCCTCAACTTTAGACATTTTACTATGATTAAGCATAATTTCTTCAATTTGTGAGCCTATAGTAAAAACAGGATTTAAGGATGTCATAGGCTCCTGGAAAATCATACTAATATCATTTCCTCTAATTTTATTCATCTCATCGTTCGAATAATTCTCTATGTTTTTCCCGTGGAATCTTATTTCTCCTCCGGTGATTTTACCAACTCCTTTGGGAAGTAATTGCATAATAGAAAGAGACATTACACTTTTTCCACAGCCTGATTCACCAACTACTCCAACGATCTGACCAGATTTAACTGAAAATGATACATCATCAACTGCATGATATAGATCCCCGTCTATATCAAAACCAGCTTTAAGGTTTTTCACTTCTAACATTAAGCTCATTTTATATCACACCTTTTAAGAGTTTTTACTTACCTACTGTTACCAATGTAGTGAGTGTTTGATGCTGCGTGTTAAGCAATATCTTTTTTACATAAAAATTACATTTAAATATTAAGTTCATCAAAAATAATTTATTTTAAAATCATATCAAAGTATAAAATCATCAATTTAAAACAATATCAATCTCAATTTTCGCGCAAATCTCAAATAAAATAATATTCTGATAATTAAGTGTAATATCATTTTAGCTAGAAATAATGCATTTAAGCAAGTGAATTTTTACATTTCTTATATTCTTATATACAAATTAATCCATACAACTATTCCAATTCCACTCAATAAATTTGTATTTTTCTTCAATGAATATTTTGTTGACTTCCCACTTTATCGGTTTAAAGCGTTACTTTTTTATTATTACAATATAACAAATATTCATTTATTCCTTATACTTTCCCTCATAAATTCTACATTTATTCGGATTAGGTTTTTAAATAAATTTTGGCTGAACACCGTAACGTGTGATTGATTTCCATTCCGACCGGGCGCTTTCTGGAGGATGGCCGATTGCGTTACAGGGTCTCACCTATGACGCTGATCTCTGTTTATATATTTTACCATTTTTACATATTTTCCTAATAACTATTAATAAATAATTTTTTCTATTAACACATCAACGCCTTAAAGTTAGAATTATTACAGAAAACAAATAATTTAATTCAACTATTTGTTACGGACTTCTCCTTTATTTTTTTGTAAAAAATAAATTAATTTCTCGACATAAATTAGATAACTATTCTGGATTCAGTATGAATTTAATGAATGAAAAGCTGTAAGGGGACTTTGATTTGACAAAATAGCTCCTTATTGTCGCATTATGTAATTGACCAAAGCATTTATGTGATATCGCAACGAATGCTTTTTCTTGCCCCTATTAGTTAATGTACGGTCCTACACTTTGAAACAGACCTACATACAATATTTAGGTTTCCTTTGATCATGCGGACACACGTTGAAAAGTAACTTAAATCCGCATTCATCTCACCACCTATAGAGGCGAGAGACTTCTGTTGCTGACGCTTTGCTTTCGCTACAGAAAACATTTGCTGAAAGAAGTTAAAACACACGTAAAAAAACTGTAGGAAATTCTTGTTAAAGAATTTACCTACAGTTTTACACTCTCACACTTAACTATGTGCTATTTAGTTTTTTAATGGAGCATCAGCAGTTAACTCGATTTCATGGTATTGAGTTTCATTTGCATAGTCAAAATTATAGTTTTTAACACGTTTATTAACTGGAATTAGATCAGTAACTGCCACAGTTGGAATTGTTGTAGCCTGTTCAAACATATACTCTTCAAACTTTCGGAATGCTTCTTTGCGATGATTTATATCTAAAGATTCTTTAGAATCGATATCATCTAAAATTGCAGTTAATTCAGGTGATACAAAACGTGACAAGTTGAATAATGCACCCTCACCATATAATCCTTTTGGAGATGGATTTGTTCCTGTACTCCAAGCACCAAAGAACATTTCAATCTCTGGATCATCTTTTTTAAGCTTATCACTAAATGAGTTAAATTCCATTAGACGTCCAGTGGCCAATTCAACATTGATACCTACCTCTTTCCAGTTTTGACGGTAGTATTCAATTGTAGATTCTAGAACATCCGTACCACCTTGTGCCCCTAATTTGATTGTAAATGGTTTACCATCTTTATCTTCACGAATGCCATCGCCATCCACATCTTTATAGCCTGCTTCATCTAATAATTGTTGCGCCTTTTTCTTATCATACGTGAAGCCTGGCATATCCTTTGTATGGAATGATGCAAATGCTGGAGGAATTAACGTTGTGGCACGTGTATTAATACCATTGCCTAATTTTTCGTTTACCTCTTCTACATCGATTGCATAAGCTAATGCTTGACGTAATTTTGGGTCACCTAATTTTGCATTTTTATCTGTTACGTTAATTCCTTTTGCATTATCGAATTTACCTAGTTTGAAGCTCAAATAGCTATAAGATAATCGTGGACGCGATAAAATCGCTAAGTTTTTAGAATTTTCAATTTGTGTAATCTTTGAACCTGGGAAACCATTTACCGCTATGTCATAAGTTCCTGAATTTAATGCCTTCGGTAATGTTTCTGGTGAAACTACTTTTACTACTACACCGTCGAGTTTAGGTTCACCTTTCCAGTAATTTTCATTTTTAACAAATTTCACAGACTCACCATTAACAATTTTATCGAATTTGAAAGGCCCTAAAGTTACTGGATCTACACGCACTGCATCAGAGCTTATCATATCTTTTACCGGAATATCTTTTAATTGATGTTTTGGTACAGCTGAACTCCACAATCCATCACCACCGCTGTAAATTGCTGGTGAAATTGATTTAAATGAAATTTCTAATGTATGATCATCTACTCGTTTTAAACCTGAAATTGTATCTGCTTTCTTATCATGGTACTCTTCAGCGCCAATAATATTTTGGAAATCATCGTCATAACGAACGCCTTCATAATCAGGGTGACCGATAATTTCATAAGGGAAGATAACATCGTCGATTGTAAATGGCTCTCCATCAGACCATTTTACATTTTCACGTATTTTTACAGTTGCTTTATTTGCATCTGCGTCAACCTTTAGACTTGCAAGACCTGTATCTGTTAGTAAAAAGTCACCGTCATTATCAAAAAGAATGTTACTTGCAAATTTCATAATCGCTGAGTCATTGGTATCTGAGGAGAATTCTTGTAAAAAGATACCTTTGAACGGTGATGAAGATGGTAAAGCTACTTGTAAAACACCACCTTTAATTGGTTCTCCTTCATTCTTTACTTCCATTGGGAAACTACGAGTTGCTGTTTTCTTCTTGTCATCTTTTGAAGATTCTTTGCCCCCTCCACTACATGCCGCTAGTGCTAAAACTAGTGTCAATAGTAAAGTTAAAAGAACATAACTTTTTTTCTTCATTTACCTTTCCTCCTTAACCTAATCGTTGTCTTGAGTCAGCCGCACGTCGTAACGCTTGACCAACATAATTTATACCAAGCATCATTAATAAAATAAATAATGCTGCGGGTAACCAAATCCACCATTTATCCACTAAAATCTCAGGATCTCTTGCATAGCTTACTAGAGTACCTAAACTCGGTGTTGAAGGTGGTAAGCCATACCCTAAAAATGAAAGCCCTGTTTCAGCACCCATATTACCCGCTAGACTTAATGTTAAGTTAACGATAATAATGGAGCTTAAGTTTGGTAGAACTTCTCTAAACATAATTTTGAAGTCACTTGTGCCCATTGTTTTTGAAGCACTTACATAATCTCGACGAGCTTCAGTTAATGTTTTACTACGTATTAACCTTGCCTTCCCAATCCAAGCAAACATACTTAATAATATGACGATGTGGATCGGTGAATATTTCTCTAGTGTTGAAACAATGGCAATCGTAATCATAAAACTAGGTAAAATCATAATGAAATCCATAATTCGCATAATAGCAAGGTCAACTTTACCTGCGTAATAGCCAGTAATTAAACCGATAACAATACCGATAACTGCTGCAATAAGCGTAATACATATAGCAATAATTAAAGAGTTTTTCGCTCCGATAATTAATTGTCCAAAAATATCACGCCCTGCGTCATCTGCACCTAAAATATATCCATCTACACCCGGCTCCGCAAAGCGACCTAGTAATTTAACTTTCATTATTTCGTCTACATCAATAATAAAACTAGCAATAAACACTGCTGCTATTAATAATGTTAATAATATTAATGAAAACATCGCTAATTTATCTTTTTTAAACTCGCGCCAAACAACTTGGAAACCTACAGCTGGGCGATGTTGTTCTTCTAATTTTTTCTCTTCTGTTTTATCCATGTAAAGTCACCTCTATTCTTTGCAAGTTAGTCGATACGAATTCGTGGGTCTACAATGCTTAAAATAATGTCTGATAACATACTTCCAAGTAACCCCAAGAAACCATACAACACGATAAGTGCCGTAATTACACTATAGTCACGACTCGCAATTGAAGACATGAATAGTTCTCCCATACCTGGATAACTAAAGATTGTTTCAATAAAGATTGTTCCGCCTAGTAAACCTGTAATAGTGAAACCAAGACCCGCCGCAATCGGAATTAATGAATTACGGAAAATGTGTCGTGTATATACTTTATTCATTGGTAAACCTTTACTACGTGCTGTTTTAACATAGTCTTGGTTTTTAGAATCAATAATTTCTGAACGTAAATATTGAATGATTGTATACGTTCCCAAAACTGCCATTGTAATAGCCGGTGTAATAATATGATACATTTTATTCCAATAATAACCAAAAGTACCTTTTTCAACTAATACATCCACCGAACCCGATGTTGGAACCCAGCCTAATATATAGCCGAATACATAAATTAAAATTAAACCAAACACGAACGGAGGTATTGCCATACTTAAAAAGTTATAAAACACGATTCCACGGTCTAATCGAGAATCTTGATAACGCCCCGCTAGAAGCCCTAATGGAATAGCAATTAAATAAGTTAGGATCATTGCAACTAATGATAAGTAGAAAGTATTGAGCGCTCGTTCACCAATAAGTGATGTTACACTGCGTTGATATGTGTAGCTTTTGCCTAAGTCGCCATGTACTGCATTTGACACCCATCTCGCATATTGTTGATACCATGGGTCGTTTAAGCCTGCTGCTTCGCGTAACTCTTCAATACGGTTAGGATCTGTCTCTGGTCCCATTAAACCTGTAAATGGATCGCCTGGCATTAGCTTAGCAATGATAAACACTAACATACTTAAAATAATAATTTGTGGAACCATGATGATGACTCTTCGAAGAACCGTTTTCCACATAATCACATTCCTCCTTCAATCGACGCCAACGCTACAGCATGTGTATCTGAAATTGATTGTAAAGGATAAACTTTTCCATCTTTATCAAAAAATTTATGCTGATTTTCTTTATAATACTGACTTACTTTTAAACGCTCTTGCTTACGTTCTACACGTGTTTCAGGCTCAATATCTGGAATTGCAGATAGTAAACGGTGTGTATAAATATGACGTGGATCATTATAAATATCTTCTCTTTGTCCTTTTTCTACGAAGCGTCCTCGGTACATAATATTGATTTCATCACACATATGCTTTACAACACCTAAATCATGTGAAATGAATAAGTACGTTACGCCAAATTCCTCTTGTATATCTTGCATAAAGTTTAAAACCTGTGCTTGTACAGATAAATCAAGAGCAGAAACAGGTTCATCTGCAATAATTAATTTGGGGCGACATGCCATAGCACGTGCAATACCCAATCGTTGCTTTTGACCACCAGAAAATTCATGAGGATATTTATATTGGGCATCCTCTTGCATTCCAACAATCGCTAAAAGCTCGTTAACTCGTTTTCGTTCTTCCTCTTCACTTAGACGCAGGAAATTTCGAATAGGCTCTGCAATAACATCACGTATACGTTTTCTTGGATTCATACTTGAATGAGAATCTTGGAAAATCATTTGTACGTCTCGATTAAATCCTGAATTACCACTACGACGCATTTTCGTTACATCTTGTCCTTCATAGATTATTTGACCCGATGTTACTTGCTCTAAACCAATAATTGCCTTACCTGTTGTCGATTTGCCACATCCTGATTCTCCAACAAGACCATACGTTTTACCTCTTTCAAACTCCATACTAATGCCATCTACCGCATAAACATGATCTACAATTGTATTGAAGAAACCACCACGGATAGGATAATGCACGCATAAATCTTTAATTTGCATAAAGCTCATATTATTTTCCCTCATCCTTCTTAAAGTGAAAATCTTTCCAACACGTACAACGAACAAAATGTTCTGGTCCAACCTCATGTAATGTTGGATTTTCCTCATGGGCGCTTTCGTCAATCCATGGAATACGTGGTGCAAATCGGCAACCTCCACGCGGCAAATTAAATAATGAAGGAACCATACCATGAATAACCTCTAACTTTTCATTTACCTTATGGGATTGAGGAATAGAGTTAAGTAACGAACGTGTATATGGATGTTTAGGATTTCTAAATAATTCAATAACTGGTGCTTCTTCGACAATTTGTCCAGCATACATTACTGCAACTCGATCTGCTACTTCAGCTACTACACCTAAGTCATGGGTAATTAACAAAATGCCTGACTCAGTTTCTATTTGTAATTCTTTTAATAAATCTAGTATTTGCGCTTGAATCGTTACATCTAATGCCGTTGTTGGTTCATCTGCAATAATAAGAGGTGGCTTGCATGCAATCGCTGTCGCTATCATTACGCGTTGTCGCATACCACCTGATAATTCATGCGGATATTGCTTATAAATACGTTCCGGGTTATGTATACCTACTTGCTGTAATAACTCCATTGCACGCTCACGGCGTTGTGCTTCATTTAAATCCGTATGGTATATAAGTGGTTCTTCAATTTGGAAACCGATTCGCTTTAACGGATTCAGTGCTGCCAGTGGATCTTGGAAAATAAAACCGAAATCGCTTCCCCGTAACTGGGTATATTGCTGCTCCGTTATATCTACTAAATTTTTTCCTTTATATAATATTTCACCTTCAATTTTTGTGTTGATAGGATTATGTAATCCAACAATTGATGTAGCTAAAGTACTTTTACCACAACCTGACTCACCTACAATTGCAAGCACCTCATTTTTTCGAATGCGCAAATCAACACCATCTACTGCAGCGAAATATTCATCTGCTCGCCGAAAGCTTGTACGTAAATTATTAATCTCAATAATCATTTCATGATTATTTGTCACACGATTACCTCCCTATCAAATCAAAAAAACAACTTTTTAAGAACCACATTCAATTTAAATGAATTTGCTTTTGTTTACTTAATGTTTTCTTCACCGCGTATTTCAATTTTCAGAAAAATCAAAACAGCTTTATCCTTAAATATAATTAGCATCTTACTTTCATATAAATTGTTGTCATTAATAATCACTCTCATTCGCAAACTATTATTCCAACAAAAGAATTATCTGACAATTAATTGTATCATCATTTTATCTAGAAATAATATATTAAATCAAGTACATTTTTAAATTATTGTAAAAATAAATACAATTTCGACTTTACATCATCATCAAAATCATGAGAAATCGAGTTCATAATTTTTCATTATTTATTATTTCATTTCTAAACACTCTATTATTTTTAAAAAACAATTAATGTCAAATGATAGTTAATTATTCATAAAAAACTATTTTCATTCCCTGAAAAATAGCATAATAACATTAATAATGAATATTAATTACTTTTTAAAAATAATTAATATCATAAAATACACACATTTCATTATATTTAAATAATATTAAATCTCTATTTTTCTTCAAGGAAAATATACATACCTCTTACAATTCAATTATAAATTTTTTGTTAATAATTTCTTCGTTAAATTATTTTAATGTTATGAATATTCCAAATATTGTATTCCTTAAAATGGAAAATATTACGCATAATGAATTGTTAATTATTATTTTCCGTTAAGTTGATTTATCATTTAGGAGAAGTATTATTGAGAAAATTTAACCTCTTTCATCAATTATTTTTGGTAACTCAGGTACAGATGTATCCCACCTCTTTAGGTGGTCTAATAATGCAGGCTAAGTTTCTTTTCAGCGAGTTTACACATATCCGCTAAAATAGAAGAACTCAGTCTAAAAAAACGTCCTGTGACATTACCGAAATGACCGACATCACGTCGGCCCACATGCAGGCCTAAGCACAAGGATGCATTGTTTATGTGCGCGAAAGCGAAGCGGTAACTACAAATGTTTTCTGTAGTGATAGCGAAGCGGTACCTACAAATGTTTTCTGTAGGGAAAACGAAGTGGCAGCAATAATTACACCGAGGTATAATTGTTCTAAATGTTTTAATTGATCAATGGTAAAGATTTTTGATTCACAGTAGAGGAATCATTTGCAATTAGCTATATAAATTTGCTCATTACTAACAATATCCGTTAGCGCGGAAGTGTCTATATTGTAAATAAATAGGAAACAATTTATCATAAAACTATTAAAGTACTACTTCCTCTTATAAAAATATAAAAAAGAATAGGTGAAAATGTATACATATGAAGAATCGCGTAGTCCAATTACTATTTGTATTTGCAATTGCGGCAATTATGCTCATCGTCTTAAATAAGTCCGTCATTTCCTTATATACCTTAATCGGCATACTATTGCCTATCACAATTATAGGGATTTCCTTTGTTATTTTTATTGAAAACCGTTCCCCGCAAAGTACATTAGCTTGGTTTTTAGTATTAGCCATTCTCCCTGTTATCGGTTTACTTCTGTACTTACTGTTTGGAAGAAGTCGCTGGAGAAGAAAGAAACATTTACAACGTTCAGAAGAAAAAAGGAAATTATTCCGTGGAATTTTAGAAGGAAGAAGTTTTAATTTAGAATCCTCTTCCCCTTTAAATGAACGATCCACTTATTTGATACAAGTTATACAAAAATTTGGCGGTGGTCCTGTTGCTCATGAAACAGCAACAAAACTCTTAACAAATGGTGATGAAACATTTACTGAGATTCTACAAGCGATTGAAAAAGCTACACATCATATTCATATTCAATACTATATTTATCGATCAGATGATATCGGTACAACAATTCGAGATGCCTTAATAAAAAAAGCTAAATCTGGCGTGATCGTACGATTTCTTTACGATGGACTTGGTAGTAGTAAATTACGCAGTAGTTTCTTACAACCAATGAAAGAGGCAGGGATTGAAGTAGTCGAATTTGATTCTATTCTTTCACCTTGGCTATTAGAAACCGTCAATTATCGTAACCATCGTAAAATTGTTATTGTAGATGGGACAATTGGGTTTACAGGTGGACTCAATGTCGGGGATGAATATCTTGGTCGTTCGAAGAAGTTTCCTATTTGGCGTGATAGTCATTTAAAAATTGAAGGAAAAGCACTATATAAACTGCAGGCCATTTTCCTAGAAGATTTTCTCTATGCCACTAGTAGCTTAAATACTGAGTCTTGGAATCAATTTATGGATAGCACATACTTTCCAAGTCAAGGAACTCATCAGGCAGAAGGTGCCGTACAAATCGTTGCAAGTGGACCTAGCTCAGATGATACAAATATTCGAAATGCTTTATTGAAAATTATGGGCTCTGCCAAAAAGTCAATTTGGATTGCCACTCCATATTTCATTCCTGATCAGGAAACATTAACATTATTACGTTTGAGTGCACTTTCTGGAGTAGATGTCCGCATTTTATATCCAGGAAAAGGCGATAGTATCATTAGTGATCAAGCATCCCAATCATACTTTACACCGCTTCTAAAAGCGGGTGTCTCCATTTACCGCGTTAAAGATGCTTTTATGCACGCTAAGATTGTACTTGTTGATGATGAAGTTGCATCAATTGGTACAGCAAATATGGATATTCGTAGTTTTGAGCTTAATTATGAAATCATTGCGGTCCTATATGAATCTAAAACAGTTCTAGATATAAAAGATGATTTTGAACATGATTTTAAAGAATCTATAGAAATTACATGGGCGTCATTTCAAAAGCGAAGTATTCAAAAACGCATGCTTGAATCACTTATGCGACTCATTTCTCCGCTACTGTAAATGATTAAATAATGTGTAGTTCTTGGTCAAAGCGAGGGGGTGATTTCCGTTCCGGCTGGGCGCTTTCCTGGGGGCGTCCGATGAGCCGCTTCACTCGCTTTGCTCGCTCCAGGGTCTCATCTGTGACGCTAATCCCCAAGGAGTCGCCCAGCCTCCACCCCAATCAACCACTTCATATATCGTGTATCTTATTGCGTGTCATTCTACTTTATTTTAAGAAATCACCCTATCCCAAGCACAACATTAACAAAGATTCCCTTGACCCTTCATACTGTAATCAGACTCAGGAAAATATTGGCCAGTCTTTTTTATGACACAATAGTTTTTCAACAAATGAAAGGGTGGTATGAATAAATTATCATACCACCCCTTTTTTAATTAAAGCTCGCCTGCTTTTAATTTACCATGCCAATCTTTTAAGAATGGAATGTCTCCTTCTTGAATAGCACCTGATTCATTCGCTGCTTCAATTAAATAATCGAAATTTGTTAGAGATACATATTTAATGCCTGCCTCTTCAAATGCTTGTTCAGCGCGTGGAAGGTTGTATGTGTAGACACAAACAACGCCTAGTACTTCACAACCTGCTGCGCGTAAAGCTTCAACAGCTGTAATGGATGAACCGCCTGTAGAAACGATGTCTTCTACTACTACGACTTTTTGACCTGCTGCATATTTTCCTTCGATTTGGTTACCACGGCCATGCTCTTTTGCTTTAGAGCGTACATAAACCATTGGTAATTCTAAAATATCACTTACCCAAGCTGCATGTGGAATGCCCGCTGTTGCTGTACCTGCTACGATTTCAGTTGTATCAAAGTTTTCTTTAATAAGAGATGCTAAACCGTATGCTAGTTGCTTACGAATTACAGGATCAGAAATTGTTAGACGTGTATCACAGTAGATTGGGGATTTAATGCCTGATGCCCATGTGAATAGTTCTGTTGGATTTAATTCTACTGCTCCTACCTTTAACATAGCGTGTGCGATTTCATTTTGTAATGTCATAGTTATGCCTCCCATAATTCACTTACGATTTTATATGCTGCTACTGGATCTTGTGCACCTGTAACGGCACGTCCAACGACGATTAATGAAGAACCGTCACGTTTCGCGCCGTCTGGTGTTGCAATGCGCTTTTGGTCGTGTGCGTCGCCACCTGCTAATCGGATACCAGGTGTCACACGTAAGAAATCTTCACCGCACACTTCAGCAATAGCTTTTGCCTCATGTACGGAGCAGACAACACCATTTAAGCCAGCCTGTTTTGTTAAGCTTGCATAATGTAATACAGACTCTTGTAAAGATAAAGCAATTCTTTGCTCTGCCTGCATTTGCTCTTCTGTTGTAGACGTCAGCTGTGTTACAGCAATCAATGCCGCACGTTCACGTCCTGCCGGAGTACCCGCTTCAAGTCCCTCAAGCGCTGCCTCCATCATAGGACGTCCGCCCGCAGCATGAACGTTGACTAAATCTACCCCTAATTTTGCTAGACCTTTCATAGCAGAGCCAACTGTATTAGGAATATCGTGTAATTTTAAATCTAGGAAAATATCATGACCTAGATCTTTTACCTTGCGTACAATATCCGGCCCTTCCTGCATATATAATTCCATACCAATTTTCACGAAAAGAGGCTCGTTAAAGTGCTTTAGAAAGTTGAATACTTCTGCTTCTCCAGGAAAATCTAATGCTAGTATTGGTTTTGTATTCATAGACGATGGCTCCTTCCGATAATTTCTGAAATATGCTCTACCCCTAATTTATCGAGCTTTGCAGGTAGTTCATCAATAATATTTGGACAAACGAAGTGATCAACAAAGTTTGCTGTTCCAACAGCAACTGCAGATGCGCCAGCCGACATAAAATCAATAACATCCTGCGCTTCTGTCACGCCACCCATCCCAATTATCGGAATATTGACAGCCTTATACACTTCATAGACCATGCGAATCGCAACTGGCTTTACGGCAGGACCAGATAAGCCACCTGTACCATTGGCAATCACTGGCTTACCTGTACGCTCGTCTAAACGCATACCAATTAGTGTATTAATCATTGTAATACCATCTGCACCACCCGCTTCAACAGCTTGTGCAATTTCTACGATATTCGTTACGTTAGGAGACAATTTCACGTATACAGGCACTTCAGAAACAGCTTTGACAGCTTTCACTAGCTCACGTGCAGTTGCAGGGTCTGTACCGAATTGAATTCCACCACATTTAACGTTCGGACAAGAAATATTAAGTTCTAATGCTTTCACATTTGGTGCAGTAGAAATGCGTTGCGCTACTTCTACGTAATCCGCTGTCTCTGTACCCGCAACATTTGCAATGATTGGCACATCATACGCTTCTAAAAACTTTAATTCTTCATTCATTACTTTTTCGATTCCGGGATTTTGTAAACCAATGGCATTCAACATCCCTGCTGCTGTTTCTGCTACGCGTGGAGTTGGATTGCCGGGACGTGTTTCCACAGTCGTAGCTTTAATCATAATAGCGCCAAGCTTTGATAAATCATAAAGCTGTGCATATTCACGTCCAAAGCCAAAGCAGCCGGATGCTGGCATTATTGGATTTTTCAAGTCTAATCCTGGTAATTGAATGTTTAAACGACTCATAATGCCACCGTACCTTTCGGGAAAACTGGACCGTCAGAGCATACTTTGACATAGTCTTTTGCTACTTGGTCTGTTGTTTTACATACGCATGCAAAGCAAGCACCGATCCCACAGCCCATACGCTCCTCAAATGATAAATATCCTTCTTTTTCTAGATAAAAGCCTTCAAGTGCTTTTAACATTGGTAGCGGACCGCAAGAATAAAAGACATCGAATTCAGGTGCTCGTGACTCTAAAACATTTGTGACAAAGCCCTTTGTTCCTTTAGAACCATCAACCGTTACATAATGCGTTTCACCGAGGGCACTGAATTCTTCCTCATAGAAGCATACATCCTCCGTTTGGAAGCCTAGCACATGAATTGTTTTAACACCACGTGCATTCAATTGCTTGGAAAGCTCATGTAATGGAGGTACTCCAATTCCCCCACCAACTAGTAGAGCTGTTCCTCCCTCTTTTACTGCTTCCACAGGGAACCCATTACCGATTGGACCAAGGACATTGACAAGCTGCCCTTCGCGATTTGTCGCTAACACTTTTGTTCCGCGACCCTCCGCACGATAAATCATTGTAAATTCGTTGTTGTCTTTATCTATGTTTGCAATACTAATTGGTCGACGTAAAAGCGGCTCCATTGAATCTGACACCTTTACATGGACAAACTGGCCAGGTGTCATATCCTGAACCAGTTCTCCACGAAGTGTCAATTCGAAAATGTTTGTCGCAATTTGCTTTTGAGAGACGACCGTCATTTTCTCTTGACGAATCATATTAATGTACTACCTCCGCTTTTGGCATTTGTTCTGCTGTGAATGTCATTGATTCAATAACTCGAACCATCGCTTCCGCTGTGTCTAATGAAGTTAAGCAAGGTACGCCATTTTCTACAGACTCACGACGAATTCTGAAGCCATCACGTGCCGGCTGCTTGCCTTTTGTTAAAGTGTTGACAACAAGTTGTGCCTCACCGTTTTGAATTAAATCGATTAATGTTTCACCTTTTGCACCGATTTTGCCAACTACATCTGTGCGTACACCTGCATCTTCAAACGCTTGAGCTGTACCTTCAGTAGCGACAATACGATAGCCTACTGTTGAGAAGCGTTTTGCAAGTGCAATTGCTTCCTCTTTATCTTTATCGGATACAGTGAACAATACTGTTCCTTCTGTACGAATTTCCATACCTGCTGCAACTAGACCTTTGTAAAGTGCTTTTTCTAATGTTGCATCTTTACCCATTACTTCACCTGTTGATTTCATTTCAGGCCCTAGTGTAATGTCAACACGACGTAATTTAGCGAATGAGAATACTGGCACTTTAACGAAGACACCTTTTTGCTCTGGCGCTAAGCCTGCTGGATAGCCTTGTTCTACGATTGATTTACCAAGAATCGCTTTCGTTGCAATATTCGCCATCGGAATGTTTGTAATTTTACTTAAGAACGGTACTGTACGAGATGAACGAGGGTTAACCTCGATGACAAATACTTCACCCTGTGAAATTACATATTGAATGTTCATTAAGCCTACGATACCAAGACCTTTTGCAAGTCGAGTTGTATAATCCACTAACGTATCTTTTTGCACTTGTGTTAATTTTTGTGGCGGGTATACAGAGATCGAGTCACCAGAGTGAACCCCTGCCCGCTCGATATGCTCCATAATACCTGGAATTAAGACATTTTCACCGTCACAAATGGCATCTACTTCAATTTCTTGACCAGTTAAGTAGCGGTCTACTAATACTGGGTGATCAGGAGATGCTTCTACTGCGTTCTCCATGTAATGTTGTAATTCTTCTTGGTTGTAGACGATTTCCATCGCGCGTCCACCTAGTACGTATGAAGGACGAACTAGTACAGGGAAGCCTAGACGTTCACTAATAGCAAGTGCTTCCTCCGTTGATACAGCTGTTTGACCTAGTGGCTGTGGAATGTTCAAGTCACGTAATGCTTGCTCGAACTTGTCTCGGTTTTCTGCACGGTCGATATCTTCAAGTGTTGTACCTAAGATTTTCACGCCATTGGCAGCTAATTTATCAGCTAGATTAATAGCTGTTTGACCACCGAATTGTACAACTACTCCAATTGGTTGCTCAAGGTCGATAATATGCATAACGTCTTCGATTGTTAATGGCTCGAAGTATAATTTATCTGAAATCGAGAAGTCAGTGGATACTGTCTCTGGATTCGAGTTAATAATAATCGCTTCGTAGCCCGCTTCTTGAATTGCCCATACTGAGTGTACTGTTGCGTAGTCGAATTCAACCCCTTGACCAATGCGGATTGGACCAGAACCAAGTACCACAACTGACGGCTTATCTGATTTAATCGATTCGTTTTCATCTTCATATGTGCCATAGAAGTATGGTGTTTCAGATTCAAACTCCGCTGCACATGTATCAACCATTTTATATACTGGGATAATGCCATTTTCTTTACGATATGCATATACTTCTTCTGGAGTTGTGTCCCAAAGCTCAGCAATTTTCTTATCTGCAAAGCCTAGACGTTTTGCTGTACGTAACACATCTTTATCGTTTTTATGGTTAGCAAGTGTTTGCTCCATATCTACGATGTTTTTGAATTTATTTAAGAAGAATAAGTCAATTGCAGACCATTCATGGATTTGCTCAATTGTTACACCACGACGAAGTGCTTCACCGATGAAGAATAGACGCTCGTCACCTGCTTTGCGAATACGTTTTTCAATCCAAGTATCAGAGTTCTCTTCTGCATGTTTTAGCTCTAAGTGAACTTGGCCTGTTTCAAGAGAGCGTACTGCTTTTAGCATAGCTTCCTCAAATGTACGACCAAGTGCCATTACTTCACCAGTCGCTTTCATTTGTGTACCAAGATTACGCTTTGCTGATTCGAATTTATCGAACGGCCAGCGTGGAATTTTCGCCACGATGTAGTCTAGAGCTGGCTCGAAGCAAGCATACGTAGAACCTGTTACAGGGTTTTTGATTTCATCTAAAGTTAAACCAACTGCGATTTTTGCTGCTAACTTTGCAATTGGATAGCCTGTTGCTTTTGATGCTAACGCTGACGAACGCGATACACGAGGGTTTACTTCGATCACATAGTAATTAAAGCTGTATGGATCAAGTGCTAACTGTACGTTACAGCCACCTTCAATTTTTAGTGCTCGGATAATATCTAATGAAATATTACGTAACATTTGGTTTTCTCGATCTGAAAGTGTTTGCGTAGGTGCCACTACAATAGAGTCACCTGTATGAATACCAACTGGGTCAACGTTTTCCATGTTACATACAACGATTGCGTTGTCGGCAGCATCGCGCATTACTTCATATTCGATTTCTTTATAACCAGCGATTGATTTTTCTAGTAAACATTGTGTTACTGGTGAATATTTTAGACCAGATGTCACGATTTCCTCTAGATCTTGATCGTTGTAGCAAATACCGCCGCCTGTACCACCAAGCGTGAAGGCAGGACGAACGATTACTGGGTAGCCAATTTTCGCTACAAAGTTTTTCGCCTCGTCTAAGTTATGAATAATATCTGATTCCGGTACTGGTGCACCTAGCTCATACATTAAATTACGGAATAAATCGCGGTCTTCTGCTTTATGGATCGCTTCTAATTTTGTTCCAAGAATTTCAATACTAAGCTCATCTAAAATTCCTGATTTATCTAATTCAATGGCCATATTTAAACCTGTTTGACCACCAAGTGTTGGTAGGATGGCATCTGGACGCTCTTTACGTAGAATTCGTGATACAAACTCAAGTGTAATTGGCTCAATATATACTTTGTCAGCAATTTCTGTATCTGTCATAATTGTCGCAGGGTTTGAGTTTATTAAAATAACGCGGTAGCCTTCTTCTTTTAAAGAAAGACAAGCTTGTGTTCCTGCGTAGTCAAATTCTGCTGCTTGTCCGATCACGATTGGACCTGATCCGATTACTAAAATAGTTTCAATATCTGTACGTTTAGGCATGTTGTTTCCCCTTCCCTGCTTCTACTTCCATCATTTCGATAAATTCATCAAATAGGTGATTTGAATCCTCTGGACCTGGTGATGCTTCTGGGTGATATTGCACCGTGAAGATTGGATAGTTCTTGTGACGTACACCCTCACAAGTACCATCATTTAATGCGATATGTGTTATTTCTAAATCTGTATCTTTCAATGAATCGATATCGATCGCATAACCATGGTTTTGAGATGTTAAGTCTGTGCGACCCGTGCGTAAATCTTTTACCGGATGGTTACCACCTCGGTGACCGAATGGTAATTTAAAGCTTTGTGCACCACATGCTAGCGAGAAGATTTGGTGACCTAAGCAAATACCGAACATTGGCACTTTTCCGATTAAATTACGTACGGTTTCAATGCCTTCTACTACGTCCTCAGGGTTACCTGGACCGTTTGACAGCATAATCCCATCTGGATGCCATGCTAAAATTTCTTCTGCCGGTGTATTGTAAGGGACAACGAGCACATCGCAATCACGTTTGTTTAACTCACGAAGAATACCGTGCTTCATACCATAATCAATTAATACTACTCGTTTGCCACGACCTGGTGACGGGTAGGCTGCTTTCGGTGATACTTCACGAACATGATGTGTAATCGCTGGTGTTGCCTGTAATTTTGCTACGACTTCATCCACATTCACTTCTTCATCAGCCGCTGTTAAAATAGCCTTTACTGAACCTTTACTGCGAATAATGCGTGTTAATTTTCGTGTATCAATTCCTTCAATCCCTGGAATATCCTTTGAAGTTAAATACTCATCTACCGTTAAATCACAACGGAAATTTGAAGGTGTTTTTGCTAATTCACGGACTACAAATCCACGAATAGCTGGTGTGATCGATTCAAAGTCATCACGGTTAATACCGTAATTACCGATTAAAGGGTAAGTTAACGTTACGATTTGTCCGTAGAACGAAGGATCAGAAATGGTTTCCTGATAACCTGTCATCCCTGTCGTGAATACAACCTCACCTTGTGAAGCTCGCTCACTACCGAACGCTGTACCTGTAAATACTGTGCCATCTTCTAAAATAAGTAAACGTTTTTTCATTACTCTGCCTCCTGGTATACGATATTGCCTTCAAAAATTGTTAACACTGGCCATCCTTTTGCAACCCAACCATTGAATGGTGTATTGCGTCCTTTTGATACAAAGCCTTCTGCATCAATTGTTTGCTCTTTATTTAAATCAATTAAAATCATATCTGCCGAAGCACCAACTTCTAATGTGCCATATGGTAAATCGAAAATTTGAGCTGCCTTTACAGTCATCCAGTCAATCAACTGTTTTAACGACCATTTCCCTGTTTCTACAAACTGTGTGTAAAGCAGTGGGAACGCTGTTTCGAAGCCTACAATGCCAAACGGAGCACCAACCATACCACAGCATTTTTCTTCTACTGTATGTGGAGCATGGTCTGTAGCGATACAATCAATTGTGCCATCTAGCATAGCTGCGTGAAGTGAGTCTTTATCATCTGCTCCACGTAATGGAGGATTCATTTTCCAGTTTGCATCATCTGATGGGATATCCATTTCTTCAAGTAATAAATGATGTGGGCAAACTTCTGCAGTGACACGAATACCCGCTGCTTTCGCGTCACGAACTGCACGTACAGATTCCTTCGTTGATACGTGACATACGTGGTAGCGTGCTCCGGCTGCTTCTGCCAGTAGAACATCTCGTGCAATTTGAACGGATTCACAAATTGATGGTATTCCTGGTAAACCAAGCTCTTGATTACGCTTCCCTTCATGCATTACTCCGTCGTAAATTAATGAGTTATCTTCGCAGTGTGCGACAACTACCATATCGTGCTGTGCGGCATCCTTCATTTGCTCATACATTGTTGATGCAAGCTGGATACCAACACCATCGTCTGAAAATGCGACAGCCCCATGTGCTTTTAATTCTTCAATACTTGTGCGAACCTCACCTGAGATATCTTTAGTTAATGAGCCATATGGAAGTACTCGAATAACTGCACTTTCTTTAATAAGACCGTTAATCAACTGCATATTTTCTACTGAGTCTGGCACTGGTTTTGTATTTGGCATCGCACAAATTGTTGTGAAGCCGCCTTTTGCTGCTGATGCTGACCCTGTAGCAATTGTTTCTTTATGTTCAAAGCCCGGCTCACGAAGATGTGTATGTACATCGACAAAGCCTGGTGCAACAACTAAACCATTTCCTTCGATCATTTCTGCGTCTGCTATAGTTACGTTTTGACCTATTGCAGTAATTTTGCCATCCGCCATAGCGATATTTACTGTTTGTAGCTCGCCTTGTTCATTTAGCATTTGTACATTTTGAAGAATCTTTGTCATGTTACTCTCTCCCCTTTAAAATTGTTTCAAGAATAGCCATCCGTGTATAGACACCATTACGAACCTGCTCGAAAATTCTAGAACGCTCACATTCTACTAGCTCTGACGCAATTTCCACATCACGATTGACCGGTGCTGGATGCATAATAATTGCCTTTTCCTTCATTTGTTTCTCACGTTCAATTGTTAAACCGTACTCTTGATGATAGCTCTCTTTTGAGAAGCTTTTATTTACCTTATGGCGTTCATGCTGCACACGAAGTAACATAATCACATCGCTTATTTCGATTAAATCATCCCAAGAATGATGCGCTTCGAAACTACCTGCCCACTCTTCCGGACAAAGGAAATGTACATTTGCCCCTAAGCGCTGTAACGCTAACGCATTCGATTTCGCTACACGACTATGACATATATCTCCAGTGATTGTCACATTCAACCCTTCAAAAGAACCAAACTCTTTTTTGATTGTATAAAGATCTAATAATGATTGAGACGGATGCTGACCAGTGCCGTCACCTCCATTAATAATGGATACATCGATGCCTTCAAGTAGTTCATTGTAATACGCATCTTCCTTTGCGCGAATGACTACTGCATCCATACCAATCATTTCCAACGTCTTTACCGTATCGTACAATGTCTCTCCTTTTGAGACACTTGAAAAGCTACCGTCAAATGGGATCACGATACAGCCAACTTTACGCTCTGCCATTTCAAAGCTTGTTTTCGTGCGCGTACTTGGTTCGAAAAATAAATTTGCGACGTTGTATGGGCGAGATAATGATGATGCTTCACCATTCTCAAAAGCTTGCGCTCGATCTAGAATGTGGTTAATTTCTTCAATTGTTAAATGTTCCATCGATAATAAGTTCTTCATCATGTACCTCCACTGGGTTGTGTTTCATGAACGTTATGTATAACGTTCGCTAAAATCAATTTCGCCTTAGCGTAATTGCGTCCGGATTTTGAATTGTGCGAGCACAATTCAAAATCCGTGACATCCGCCGGAGGCTTTATCTTCATTCATCTCATCTTCAGGGGTGGGATGAATGAAGATAATAAAAGCCCCGTTGATGTCATCAACGAGGCATAAGGAGGCGCGACAAACTACAGCAGGATACACTCCTACTTTTAGACTGTCTACAACTTCCCTTTTTTTGCCTCTCTGGACAATTCATTAAAAGGTACTTCTATGAATTTTTATTTTGATTGTACGGTACTGGTATATCCGCTTCTTTTTTACCTGGTAGAATGGCATTTAAAACAACACCGATAATCGCTGCTAATGCCATCCCTTCAATACTTAGTGATTCCGAAATAACGAACTTCGCTCCACCGATGCCAATGACTAAAATAACAGAGGCAATAACCAAGTTACGACTATTCCCAAAGTCGATATGATTATCAACTAACATTCGTAATCCACTTGCTGCAATGATACCGAAGAGCAAGATGGAAACCCCACCAAGTACAGCTGTTGGGATTGTTGCAATAACTGCCATTGCTTTCCCGAAGAATGATAGTAAAATTGCTACGACTGCTGCACCTGCAATGACATACACACTGTAAACACGTGTGATAGCAAGAACACCGATATTTTCACCGTAAGTTGTTTTCGGTGGACCACCGATTAATGCACTAATAAATGTTCCAATTCCGTCCCCTAAAAGTGAACGGTGTAAGCCTGGCTCTTTAATATAATCTCGATTAACAACTTTCCCTAATACTAACTGGTGACCGATATGTTCTGAAATAGTTACGATAACGATTGGTACCATCGTTAGGAGTAGCTTGGTTGTGATTTCAAAGTCGTAGTGAACACCTGGGATTAAAAACTCAGGCTTTGCAAAAACATCTGCTTTGGCAATTGGTGAATAATCTACAATTCCGATCATCATTGAGTAAATATATCCTACGATTAAACCAATTAAGATTGGCATTGTGCTTAAAATACCTCTAAAGAAAATCGTGAAAATAATAGCTGTAAATAATGTCACTAACGCTGCTGAGAAGTGTAAAAAGCTATATTTACCATCAACGTTCATCGCCATATTTACCGCTGTCCCTGATAATCCAAGACCAATTACCATAATGACAGGTCCTACTACAATCGGAGGTAAAATTTTCATAATCCATTTATAGCCGCTTTTCCAGATGATTAGGGATACGATACCATACGTAATCCCGACTGCCATTGCACCAATCATCGCATGACCTGGATTTACACTTGAACCATCTTTATTTAAACCACCTGCTGCAAGTAAAATCGGGGCGATAAAGGCAAAGGATGAACCTAAATATGCTGGCACTTGAAATTTCGTAATTAATAAGAAGAACAGTGTAGCAATTCCACTTGTTAAAAGGGCAATCGCTGGACTAAGACCAACCAACTGAGGAACTAAGATCGTTGACCCAAACATGGCAAACATGTGCTGGAAACTTAATGTCACTAGTTGGACTGGGGTCGGTTTATCTTTAATATCTAATACTGCATTTGACATAAGGTTTCCTCACTTTATAGTTAATCTTCTTTAAAAATGATGACGCAATCTTCTCCGTCTACCTCTTGTAAATTTACGACAATACGCTCAGCGCCAGATGTTGGTACATTTTTGCCAACATAATCAGCTCTAATTGGTAGTTCTCTATGACCTCTATCAATTAGTACTGCAAGTTGAATTTGTGCAGGTCGCCCTAAATCCATTACTGCATCAAGTGCAGCGCGTACTGTACGCCCAGTATAAAGTACATCATCGACTAAAATAATTTTTTGATTAACGACCACATCATCAATATCTACCTGTTCAACATGTGCCTGTTCATTATCATGCTTTGTCGTTAAATCATCTCGATAGAGAGTGATGTCTAGCTCCCCCGTACGGATTGGTTTGCCTTCAATTTTTTCAATTCGTTCTGCAAGGCGTCTTGCAAGAAAGGCACCTCGTGTTTTAATACCAACTAGAATACATTCATCGATACCTTTATTACGTTCAATAATTTCGTGTGCAATGCGTGTTAACGCTCTTGCCATAGATGGGCTATCTAATAGCTCATTTTGTGCCATGTAAGTTTCCTCCTCTCTTTTATATATTGTTGGTCATGTGTCCATAAAAAAACCTCTCAAGGCGAATGGCCTGAGAGGGTTATATACGTGTTTAAATAGTATGTTGAAAAATTTGCAGCACAAATTTTTTACAACACATTCACATGTACCTTCTCAGCCTCTCTGGACTGTCATTAAAGGTGAATATTTAGTTAAGTTGTTCATTCACTTTCGTTAGTATAGACCTTCTTTTACTATACGTCAATGACTATTTCTTAAATCATTTAATAATTGTTCATAATCAGCAGGAATTGGTGCTTCAAACTGCAAATATTCACCTGATGTAGGATGATCGAAGCCTAATACACCCGCGTGTAATACTTGTCCACCAAAGTCAATTGTCTTTTTTTGTCCATATTTTGGATCACCAACAAGTGGGAATCCAATATAATTCATATGCACACGAATTTGATGAGTTCGTCCCGTTTCTAAACGACATTCTACAAGAGTATATTCACCAAAGCGTTCGATAACTTGGAAGTGAGTTACTGCATGCTTCCCTTTATCGACAACTGCTTGTTTTTGACGATCCTTTTGATCGCGACCAATCGGTGCATCAATTGTTCCTTTATCATGTGCAATATGCCCGTGAACTAGCGCAGTATATTTACGTGTCACTGTTTTATTGACTAGCTGATTCACTAACGATTCATGAGCTGTGTCATTTTTAGCAACCATTAATAATCCTGATGTATCTTTATCGATACGGTGAACAATTCCTGGTCGCATAATGCCATTGATACCTGATAGATCCTGACAATGATACATTAAGCCGTTTACAAGCGTACCTGTCATATGTCCAGGTGCTGGATGGACAACCATGCCCTTTGGTTTATTTACAACAAGAACATCTGCATCTTCATAAACAATATCAAGCTCTAAGTTTTCAGCAATAACATCTAATGGCTCTGCTTCGGGTACATCAATTTCTACGATATCCCCTACTTTTACCTTATACTTCGCCTTGACTGTCTCTCCATTTACTTTGACAATACCCTCAGTAATCCAATTCCCGATTTGTGTACGCGACCACTCTGATTGCACGCCCGAAAGCGCCTTATCAATGCGCTCTCCCTGTTGTTGTTCTTCCATTGTATATGATACTTGCGTCATTCTTTCACCTGTTTCTTTCCTTTTTTCTCTTCAACGATTAAGCCAATCATTAATATTACTACCGCCATTGTTAAAGCAGCATCTGCAATATTGAAGATTGGGAAATTATAATTAATTACTGGAATTAAGACACTTACAAAATCGACCACTTCACCTCTAAAGATACGGTCAATAAAATTACCTACAGCTCCACCTAATAAAAGCATTAAGCCTATTTGAAAAATAGGTTTACCTTTAGCCTCTTTATGATAAAAGTATAGGATAGCACAAATAACGCCTATCGTGACAATGCTAAATAACCACATTTGTCCTTCGAGCATACCCCATGCCGCTCCTCTATTACGATGAGACAATATCCCAAACCACGGATCCCATACTGAAATTCGTTCGCCAAACTCCATATTTTTCACAATTAGCCATTTTGTCCACTGATCTAAAATAACTACGAATACGGCCAATCCATAATATTTATACACAGACACTCCTCCGTTCGCTCAACATCTAACCTATTCTACCATAACAGCCCATCTCAGAATAACTAATATAGCATTAAAATATAGATGAATACCATTGCGTGGGGTTGATTTTTGCTCCGATTGGCGCTTTCTTGCGGATGTATGTTGAGTTATCCGTCGTTTTGGCGGTTCTATCCATGATTTTGGTGATTCTATCCACGGTTTTGGCGGTTCTATCCATGATTTTGGTGGTTCTATCCATCGTTTTGGCGGCTCTATCCATCGTTTTGGACTTTCTATCCGTCGTTTGGACTCTTCTTTCCGTCGCTTCGGCTCTTCCTTCCGTCGCTCTCGGCTTTCTTTCCGTCGCTTTGACCTTTCTTTCCGTCGCATCGGCTCTTCTTTCCGTCGCTTTGATTTTCATCCGTCGCTTTTGCCTTTCTTTCCGTCGCTCCGATTTTCATCCGTCGTTTTGGCCCTTCATTCCGTCGCTCTCGGCTTTCTTTCCGTCGCTTTGACCTTTCTTTCCGTCACTTCGGCTCTTCCTTCCGTCGCTCTGATTTTCATCCGTCGCTTCGACTCTTCTTTCCGTCACTTCGGCTCTTCTTTCCGTCGCTCTGATTTTCATCCGTCACTTTGACTCTTCTTTCCGTCGCTTTGGCTCTTCTTTCCGTCGCTCTGATTTTCATCCGTCACTTCGGCCTTTCATTCCGTCGCTCTCGGCTTTCTTTCCATCGCTTTGACATTTCTTTCCGTCGCATCGGCTCTTCTTTCCATCGCTCTGATTTTCATCCGTCACTTCGGCCATTCCTTCCTTCGCTCTCGGCTTTCTTTCCGTCGCTTTGGCTCTTCCTTCCGTCGCTCTGATTTTCATCCGTCGCTTTGACCTTTCTTTCCGTCGCTCTCGGCCTTCTTTCCGTCACTTCGGCTCTTCTTTCCGTCGCTCTGATTTTCATCCGTCGCTTTGACCTTTCTTTCCATCGCTCCGACTCTTCTATCCGTCGCTCTGGCTTCAATCCGTCATTCTAGCTCTTCTTTTCTCGCTTTTGCAGCTCTATCCATCACTTTGACTCTTTTATCCGTCGCTTCAGCCTTTCTATCCGTCGTTTGGACTCTTCTTTCCGTCACTTCGGCTCTTCCTTCCGTCGCTTCGGCTCTTCCTTCCGTCGCTTCGGCCCTTCTACCGTCACTTTCGTTCCTACAAAAAAAGCTATTGCCATCACTTCATAAGTAATGGCAATAGCTTATCAATTTTTATTCAATGTTATACAGATACAGAAGTTTCAGGCTGTTTCAGACTCTTTTGAATGCACACGCTTCATGAAATCATTGACATCAGCCGGTACTTTTCGATCTAATAATGACACAATAACAACGGATAAGAAGCCTACTGGTACTGTCACTATGCCAGGGATTTTAAATTGTAAGAAGCTTGGTAATGTTCCTGGTAGAAAAATCATCCACATAGATACGCCAAGACCAATGAGTAAACCTGCAATAGCTCCTTTTTCTGTCATTCCTCTCCACCAAATACCTAAAATAAATATTGGTGTAAAGGTACTCGCCGCAACAGTAAAGGCTAGTGCCACTAAATGTCCTATGGATGCATCCTTAACTAGTAAGCCCAATGCTCCATATAAAATACCTAATATAACAATCGCTACTTTCCCTGCAATCACTCGTTGTTTTTCTGTAATATCCTTTTTCATAATACTTGCATATAAATCATGGGCTAATGCACCTGAGCTTGTAATAAATAACCCTGATAAATTCGAGAATATGGCCGCAAATGCACCTGCTATGACTAGCCCAAGCAGCCATTTACCTCCTAGTGCCAGTGCTGTCGTAGGAATAACCATATTGTTCCCGCCAAGCACTAGATCACGCATTACTTCCTCACTTGCTGTACCCGAGATAAAAATAGAACGACCTACAACACCTAAATATACAGCTAATAAGAAAAACGTACTGGCAATCCCGATCGCCATTAATGCTGATTTACGAGCCGCCTTCGCACTTGGATTCGTATAAAATCTTAGTAATATATGCGGCAAACCAATTGTACCTAATGCTAAACCTATTGTCATACTGATGGTTTGCCAAAATGTTGGGAAATAAAAGCCTGTCCCGGTCCATGCAGCACCATCAAAATTAACATCATTTCCATCTAGTGCATATGGTGAGGTTCCTGCAATCGGACCGCTGAATGAATTAATAGCAGCTAAAATTTTATCGTAATGCAAACCACTATACATTGCTGCAATCAACATAACAACAAACGCACCAAGGCGAATCCAAAGCTCTAAAGCTTGGTTGATTGTTGTTCCTTTCATACCGCCTATCCCTACATAGAAGACCATTACAATACAAGTAAAGATGATGCCGAATTCATATGAAGTCCCAAAAAACATACTTAAAATTTGAGCTGCCCCTAATAATTGTGGCGCTGCATAAAAACCCGAAATCGCTAAAACTACAGCTACTGCTACTAGCCTAGCTCGTCTACTATGAAAACGATAGGCTAAAAAATCGGCAACGGTAAATGCACCAAAACGTCTTAATGGACCTGCCACAAAAATAGCTAACAACGTTAATCCAATGGAAAAGCAAAATGCATAATAAGCACCATCATACCCTAATTGAAAAGTTAAACCAGCTATCCCAAGAAATGTAGCTGCACTTAAATAGTCTCCTCCTATTGCAGAACCATTTGTAAACCATCCAAAACTTCGTCCCCCAACAAAGAAATCAGATGCCGTTGCATTTCTTTTCGTTAAATACGTAATGTATACAATTGTCCCCATTAAAGCAATAGTCATTAACATCTTCGGTTCTAATAGAGCTTTCATCATTCAACATACCCCCTAATCTGAAACTACTTATTTAGTATTTCGTATTTCTTTAGGCGTTTTTCGTACAATGCTGTATGCACATACGCAATAATAAAGGCCATTAACATCATTACGACGGTTGTCACAAACCATGTAACTGTTATACCACCCCAAATTTTCTTAAAAGCAAGCTCCGGAGCAAACCAGTTCATAACTGGAATACTAAAAATTAAAATGAAATAAAATACCGTTAAGCTAAAACCTGTAGTAAACTCATCTTTCATAATTTTGTTCGTAGTTTCATCTAGCGATGGAAGATCCTTCACATCTACAGTTCCAGCTTCCACGTATTCATAATCATGACTCCCTACTTCCGCCATATTTCAGCTCCCCCTTTCTGGATCAGTGGATAATTATCTGAAATTTCAAATTATTATTCACTACAATTATTCTATTCTATTTAATCTAGAAAATAGTTACAAAATATTGCTGTATTAGTACAAAAAAATGCTATTATAAGTTAAAATATTTTTATTCTTTTCCATTTTCAATAGAAAGGAGATGTTAGCATATTAAATATTGTTTGGTACATTGAAAATTCAAATGAAAAACAACAAATGGACTACTGGTTAGAAGAATTTTTACCTAATACCTTTATTAACTGTGACGAACCCAAAACAGAGACTTCCACCATCATTGTTTATGAAATCAACCATTTATTTGACTGGGTAAAGATAAATCGGTTAAAAAGAAATTATCCTAATAGTATAACTATCCCTATTGTTGCAGAACACCTTACTTACTCAACTGGTATAGCAATTGAACTAAATTTGCCCGCACTTCTTATAAAGCCATTACAGAAAGCAAAATTTCTAAGAAATGTTAAAAAACTTTATACATCCTACAAAGAAAAACAGGCAAGTACTCTTACAATGCTTGAGTTATCGCAGCAAATTACGCAAGACCATACTTCACCCTTCCGAGAAGCTTTTTTAAAACGGCTTATACGAGGAGAGGTTGAAAGTGAGCAGGAAATAATCCAGTCATCATCTTTCTTATCGAGGCATTGCATCCCAAATATCGTCTTTTTAATCCAAGGCTATATAGATGTAAATGAAGATGGACCTATCCCTCATGATGCAAGCAGTGTTATAACAAATGTATTTCACCAAAACTTTGCTCATAAAGCACCTCTATCCTTTTTACATTTTGAACGTTATTTACTGTTGCTTATGCGCATTCCTAATGAATACACATCATTTAAGCATTGGTCTGAGGGGGGCGCTTGTTTACTTGAGGTTATTGAAGTGTTAAAAAAAGATTATTGTATCCATCTTTTTATGGGGATTGGTGGAGTTTTTCAGGACCCCATGCAAGTCAAGGAATCCTATAGCCAAGCTCGAAAGGCACGGAGGAAACCGCCCGTTCATAGTATTCATATACGATTTTATGAAGATTTAACAAAGCAAGAACAGCTCCAAAAGGCTATCCAATATATCGAGGAGCATTTTGATGAACAACTGACGATCAGTGATGTTGCCAAATATATCAACTTTAGTGCTACTCATTTTAGCAGATTGTTTAAAAAAGAGACTGGTCGCAATTTTGTGGATTATGTAGCCTTTACACGTATCATCAAGTCACTGCCCTATTTGCGAAAATACGATTACACCATCGAAAAAATCTCCTTCATCTGTGGCTTTAACACACCTAATTATTTCAGCCTTACTTTTAAGAAATATGTCGGTATATCCCCAACAGACTACCGCAATACGCAAGAAATATTATTTAAATAGTTCAGAACACGTAAATGAAGCATCCAAGTCACTCCACTACAAAAAAGAATCTGCTAGACCTCAATGACAAAATAAAAAACGCAAGCCCCCCATCACCAAGGAGACTTGCGTTACTAATTATATAGAATGCAGATTCTTGTTTTTAAGCGTAATACTTTGCTACAACTTCTGCACAACGAGCACACACTGTTGGTTGTGATTCATTTGAGCCGACTGTTTCAGAAATAGACCAGCAACGCTCACATTTCTCACCTGTTGCTTTTTCTACAACAATCGATGCATGCTCTAGAGCTAATGCATCTGCAGGTGCAGCATCAATTGACGCTACTTCAAAAGCAGAAACGATTGAAAGCTGTGCAAAATCAATGCTTGCATCATTTAATAATGCTGCCACATCTTCTTTTGCATAAACTGTCACTTTTGCTTCAAGTGATTTACCGATTGTTTTTGCATTACGTGCTTCTTCTAATGCTTTTAAGATATCATCGCGAACATCAATAATTTTCACCCATTTTGCACGTAGACTTTCGAAGTTTTCATGTTCATGTACCTCTGGGAAGTCTGTTAATTGTACAGATACCTCTTCTACAACACCTTGAGCATGTAAATAAGACCACATCTCGTCACTTGTATGAGGAATAATAGGTGACATTACTTTTACTAATGTCATTAATGTGTCATAAATAACTGTTTGCATCGCACGGCGGTCTTTGTTGTCATGGCCTTCGATGTACACAACATCTTTTGCAATATCTAAATAGAATGAAGATAGTTCTACTGCAACAAAGTTATTCACTGCATGATAAACAGCTGCGAAATCATAGCGATCATATGCAGCACGTACAGTTTTTAATACATCCTGCAAGCGCATATAAACGTACTGATCCATTTCACGAAGATCCTCATATGCTACTCGATCTTTCGTTGCATCGAAATCTGCTACATTTCCGTGTAAGAAACGGAATGTGTTACGGATTTTTCGATAAACTTCAGATACTTGCTTCAACATATCCATTGAGATACGAACGTCGGCTGTATAATCTACAGAGGCAACCCATAAACGAAGAATATCTGCTCCGTATTGATCCATAACCTTTTTCGGGATAATTACATTCCCTAAAGATTTACTCATCTTACGACCTTCACCATCTAGCACGAAACCATGTGTTAATAGTCCCTTATATGGTGCATAGCCATTAATAGCTACAGAAGTAATTAATGATGAGTTGAACCATCCACGGTGTTGGTCAGAGCCCTCTAAATATAAATCAGCTGGATATTTCATACCACGTTCTACTAGCACACCTTGGTGAGAAGAACCTGAGTCAAACCAAACGTCCATAATATCGTTTTCTTTTGTAAATTCACCGTTCGGGCTACCTGCATGTGTGAAGCCTTCAGGTAATAATTCTTTTGCTGTTTTTTGGAACCAAATATTTGACCCATGTTCACGGAATAATGCAGAGATATGAGCAATTGTTTCTGGTGTAATAATTGGCTCACCATTTTCAGCATAGAAAATTGGAATTGGTACACCCCATGCACGCTGACGTGAAATTACCCAGTCTCCACGGTCACGAATCATATTATAAAGACGAGTTTCACCCCAAGCAGGTGTAAATGTCGTTGATTTTACAGCGTCTAGCAACTCATCACGGAATGCATCTATTGACGCAAACCATTGTGGTGTTGCACGATAAATAACTGGTTTTTTCGTACGCCAGTCATGTGGATAAGAGTGTGTAAAGAAGTTAAGTTTTTCTAATGCACCGACTTCTTTTAATTTTTCTGTGATTAATTTGTTTGCATCATTGTAGAATACACCTTCAAAACCAGGTGCTTCATCTGTATAGCAACCACTATTATCAACAGGGCTAAGAATTGGTAAACCATATAGCTTACTAATATGATAGTCGTCTTCCCCGTGTCCTGGTGCTGTATGAACACAGCCAGTACCCGCTTCAGCAGTGACGTGCTCTCCAACCATCACAAGAGATTCACGGTCATAGAATGGATGCTGTGCAACAATTCGATCTAAAGCTTCACCTTTAACTTCTTGAACAACTTCATATGACTCCCACTCAAGTTCGTTCGCAACTGTTTCTACTAATTCTTTTGCGATGATGAATTTTTTATCGGCAACAGCAACTACCACATAGATAAATTCAGGGTTCACAGAAATCCCTAAGTTTGCTGGAATTGTCCAAGGTGTTGTTGTCCAAATGATCATTTTAGCATCTGCTGGGACAACACCTTTAGCATCTTTAAGCGCAAAGCTTACATAAATAGAAGGCGATTTAATATCTTGATATTCAATCTCTGCTTCTGCAAGTGCAGATTCAGATGATGGAGACCAGTAAACTGGTTTTAAACCTTTATAAATATAGCCTTTTTCAGCCATCTTTCCGAATACTTCAATTTGACGTGCTTCAAATTCAGGCTTTAATGTAATATATGGATTTTCCCAATCACCACGAACACCTAAACGGCGGAATTGTGTACGTTGGTTGTCGATTTGCTCGTAAGCATACTCTTCACATAATTTACGGAATTCAGCAACAGTCATTTCTTTGCGCTTTACACCTTTGTTCGTAAGTGCTTGCTCAATTGGTAAACCATGTGTATCCCAGCCTGGAATATAGTTTACATGGTAGCCAGTCATAGAGCGATGACGCGTAATCATATCTTTCAGTACTTTATTTAAAGCATGACCGATATGGATATCACCATTTGCATATGGAGGTCCATCGTGTAACACATACTCAGGGCGTCCTTCTGTACGCTCCATCTGTAATTTATTAATGTCCATTTCATTCCATTTTTCTTGCATCTTCGGTTCATTTGCCGGTAAGTTTCCACGCATTGGGAAATCTGTTTTTGGCATTAATAAAGTATCTTTGTACTCAACCATTTTTCAATTCCTCCTTTATGTTTACAAACAAAGAACATATGCACTTAGGCGCTCATTCACACATACGACAGTTATTAGACTCATTACCATAACGTAAGGTTGATTCCGTTTCGACTTGGCGCTTTCTTTGGGGTGTGCGACGATCAACTTATATTCACGGCATACATTTTGAGAAATGCCATCCCTAAGTTCTAGTTATTGGCAAAATCAATACTTTTCAACAACGAAAGTATAGGCCACACGAATAAAAATGGAAGCCTTCCGCCATTTGAACATAAAAAAAAGCCTCTCAATCCCTCAAAGGGACGAGAAGCTTATACTCGCGGTACCACCCTAATTGTAGCACAAAATTGTACTACCACTCTTAAGCACGTTAACGTTGTGCATCACGAAATAACTTACTACATTCAGTTATTTTAGCTCAGAAGTGATGTTCATTGTTATTTGCTTGTTCGGGCTCACACTATCCCCAAATCGCTTAACTACGCCTAACAAATACTGTCTTCGTCTCTGCCTGTTTGCATATCTGTTCAAATTAATTACTATTTCAATAGTATATGAAAATCAAACAATCACGTCAAGTTTCACTTATTGCTACATAATAAAGCGATTAAACTTGATCGGCTTCCTGTGCTTCTTCAACAGATGCTTGAATTTCAGTAAGGTCAATATCATATTGTAGCAAATGATCCCAATCGTCTGCATTTAGTAAATCCAGTTGTGCCTCTACAAGCATTTTAAAGCGATTACGGAATACCTTTGACTGCTTTTTCAGCTCATCAATTTCAATTGTCACTTTTCGAGCCTTTGTTAAAGCCTCATTGATAATACGATCAGCATTTTTTTCTGCTTCCTTCACAATGAGCTTAGCCTCTTTTTGCGAATTTCTTCGTACTTCATCAGCTGCTTCTTGTGCAACAACAATTGATTTTTGTAACGTTTCCTCTAAGGAGCTAAAATATCTCGCTTGCTCTAAGGAAATTTCTAGTTGTCTGTCTACTTCCTTTTTTTCACGTAACAAAATTTCATAGTCTTTGATAATTTGATCTAAAAATTCATTTACTTCATCTTCAGCATAACCTCTGAAAGATTTAGTAAACTCCTTATTATGTATATCAATAGGTGATAACGGCATACGATCCTTCTCTCCTTTACATGTACATTCGTACTTTCTATTATACAATTGTTCCAACAACTTAGCAGTAAAAATTAATGAAATTTACTTGATTTTTAGCTTTTTGGGGTCAATCGACCGATTTGCAAACGAATTTTATCTTTTTTTGTACGACCTTCAGTCATCATCATTTTTATTCGACCGCTTCCACGTACAGATAAAATATCTCCTTCTTGTAATTCAAAAGCAACTGAATCCCGTTCAGCCCAATTGACGCGTACCTTTTTACCTGTAATTAATGCTTGTGCCTTCTGACGAGAAATTTTTAAAACCGTTGAGATAATCACATCTAAACGCATAGAAGAAACCGTATGAGATTCTTCTAGCCACTCATCCTCGTTTTGTAGCAATGGCTCCGTCTCTTTAATCGATTCTACATGAACCTTTACCTTGCCGATGCCTGTTAAATGTAAACGTACATAATCAGCTACCTCCATCGCTACTACAAATTGTATAAGATGGTCATTGACACGAATATCACCGAATTTGCCACGCTCCAACCCTAAAGATAACAAAGCTCCAAGGACATCTGGATGTCCTAATTGAACAAATTTCACAGGATATTGAATCGTAAATACTGTAAGCTGAAAATCTTCCTCCATAGGCTCATAATAAGTAGGATAAATCAGCATGCGTTGTCTTTCTGCTTCATCAAAGAGCCCAGCACTAGCTGTTTTTAATGTGTCATACTGTCCAATTATCGATGCTACAATAAAGCGCTGCCGAGGATCTAAAAAATCAGTAAGCTTTGGAGCATATCGATCCTCTACCTCATGCTGCCAACCTATAACCTGTTCAATGAAAGGCTGTTCATCTTTCCTAAAATGCTGTATTAAATGCTCCATATAACTTCACCTCTATTATCACTCTTTTACTTGTACCATTTCATTGGTATTTTAAGGATATCTAAAAAGTATTCCCCATAAATAAAAAATCCCCACCGTTCGTGAGGATTTCTTTTATTAAAACATAAAGAATATTTTTTGAATTACAATAAAAAGCCCATTTTTAATAAAAGTAAGCATAAAAATTGCCACAATTGGTGAAATGTCAATCATCCCAATTGGAGGGATGAATTTTCTAAAAATCCCCAAATAAGGCTCACATACTTTTTTAAGGAAACGGCCAATTGCTGAATCTTGTACAGCAGGCACCCATGACATTAAAACATATCCAACTAACATATAAGAATACACGTTAAATGCTAATGATATATAACCTAGAATTATCCATAAATCCATATAAACTACAATCCTCGCTATTAATTATCGTCTAAAATAAAATTCGAAATTTCGCCAGACACTTCTACATTATCAGGTGTGCATAGGAAAATATCTTTACCGATTCTTTGAATATCACCGCTAAGTGCATAAACTGTGCCACTTAAAAAATCAATAATCCGTACACCTTGTTCTCGCTCAATACGTTGTAAATTGACAATCGTTGCACGCTTATTTTTTAAGTGTTCCGCAATATCCTGAGCTTCGGCATAAACTCTAGGTTCAACTAAGACAACTTTTGCGCCTTTAGAATTCATGGCTGCCTGCAAACTTACTATGTTATTTGTAGGTGCTGTACTTTGCGGAAAAATTTCCTGAACCGCTGCTTTACGCTCTTTCATAACTTTTTTAGGCTTCGCAGATTGAATCTGTTGCTGTTGTTGTACGGGTTGTTGCTGTTGAATAGGAGCTTGCGTGATTTCTTCTTCTAGTTCTTCCTCAAGATAAAAGAAATTTTTAATTTTATTTTTCATGCTCATCCTGTTCCCTTCTTTCATTTCCAACAAGAGCCGTTCCAACTCGAACAAATGTAGCCCCTTCTTCTACCGCAATTTCAAAGTCATTAGACATGCCCATTGATAACTCGGTACAAGGTGCGTGCGCGAATCCTTGCTCGGCTATTTGCTGTTGACATTGTTTTAATTGCTTAAAAACAGAGCGAATAATTGTATCCTCATCTGTGTTTGGTGCCATTGTCATTAAACCAACAACTTGAATTTTTGTAAAATCCTTTAATGATTCAATAAAAGGCAGAACTTCTTCAATCGATAAACCATGTTTTGCTTCCTCGCCAGATACATTAACTTGTACAAAACATTTTACAGGTTTGTCTGCTCTTTTTTCAATTTCCTGAGCTAAACTCAAACGATCTAATGAATGTAAATAATCAATACTGTTAATAACTTGTCTGACCTTACGTGTTTGTAAAGATCCGATATAATGCCAATGTACATCAGCATGAATCGTTTCAATTTTACGATTTAAGCCTTCAGGACGGTTCTCACCTAAATGCATAAGCCCTGTATCAATTGCTTCTTGTGTTCTTTCTACAGAAACTTCTTTTGTCACTGCAATAATTTGGACTTTTTCTGTTTCACGATTTGCACGTTTTTTTGCTGTTTGTATAAGATCATTAATTTTCTTTAAATTTGCTAAGATTTTTGTCACTGTTTTTCCCAACTTTACAACAATAGTTTCTTTTATTGTAACAAGCAATGCTTGAATTATCAATGAATAGCCTGACCTATGTGAAGTACTTATACCATCCTTATGCTTTAAAATTGCTAAATTTTTTTATAGGCATAGATATTTTTCTCTTTAGGATAATGCTTTTACCAAAATTACATCTTTCCCCACTACAAGTACATCTTTCATATACACTTTCCTAACAGATTCTTCTCCGCGAAAAAAGCCTAGATATTTACGGGGTTCTGCAATCATAAAAGCCGTAACATAGCCTGTTTCTTTAGATACCTCTGCATCTACCACAAATCCTAAAAAGCGTCCATTGCCTGCTTCAATAACTTCTTTTTGCTGTAACATTGAGAAACGCATTTTATCCCTCCCTAAATCAATTACTCTCAACATCGTTTTATCTCAACAAACTATGTTTTCTCTATATATTTATGTGTTTATTGTTGTTTAAATGAACATGAAATGATTAAGGAATCTCTCTTTGGCAAAACGTGTGGTTGATTTCCGTTCCGACTGGGCGCTTTCCTGGGGGCGTTCGATGAGCCCCAAGGAGTCGCCCAGTCTCCACTCCAATCAACTAATTCACATGACATCCAACTTTTTAGTTTTATCGACATCCACCTGCTAAAGAGCAAAAAAAGATTCACACACAAAGCTGTGCTTGAATCCTTTTACTTTCTTAATTATTGACATAAATAAAATGCGCACCGAGCATTCGGATGCGCATTGTTTTTTACTTATAATCTTTCTGCATTGTTTCAATTGCATTTTTTTCTAGACGTGAAATTTGCGCTTGAGAAATCCCCAATTCTTTTGCAATTTCAGTTTGTGTCTCACCGTAATAAAAACGCTTTGCAACAATCATTTGTTGACGATCATCTAACTTTTGCAAACTTTCCTTTACTGACACGTAGGCAACCCATTGATCTTCTGATACATCATCATCACGTAATTGGTCCATCATATAAACAGCGTCTCCACCGTCTGAATAAATGGGTTCCTGTAAAGAAACTGGGTCTTGAATGGCATCTAAGGCAAATAAAACATCTTCCTTTTTCATGTCAATCATTTCAGCAATTTCTTCAATCGTTGGTTCTCGTAAATTATCGGTTATCCATTGCTCTTTTGCCTGCATCGCCTTATACGCAATATCTCTTAGAGAACGAGAAACACGTAATGCATGATGATCACGCAGATGGCGACGAATTTCACCAATGATCATCGGTACAGCGTATGTTGAAAATCGTACATTATGCTTCAAATCAAAATGATCAATGGCTTTCATGAGGCCAATACAGCCTACCTGAAATAAATCATCTGCCTGCTCACCCCTGTAGGCAAATCTACCGACAATACTAAGCACTAACCTTAAATTGCACATTACAAGCTCTTCCCTAATCTCAGTTTCTCCAGCTTGTAAACGAATGAATAGTTCCTTCATTTCCTCGTGCTTTAAAATTGGCAAAGTCGATGTATCTAAGCCGCAAAGATCTACTTTAGTTCGCATATTCGATTCCTCCGGATGTTATTCTCTGACTAAACCGTTACATCAGTTTGTCCGAGAGAAACGAGAATATGCACAAAAGCTACGACCAATTTTAGGTAGGGTAAATTTCCCTCTCTAAGATATTGGCTGATTCAGATTTTCACGTAAATCTTGAATAATTTTCTTTTCTAATCGGGAAATATAGGATTGCGAAATACCTAAATGATCAGCAACCTCTTTTTGAGTCATTTCAATTTTTCCATTGAGACCAAAACGACATTCCATAATATATCGTTCACGTGCACCTAGTAAATTAATGGCATGAAACATATGTTGACGCTCAATTTTCTTCTCTACATTGTCTAAAATAATATGCTCTTCAGTTCCTAAAATATCAGACAATAACAACTCGTTTCCATCAGCATCGGAGTTTAATGGTTCATCTAATGAAACTTCACCCTTCATGCGACTTGTTTTACGTAAATGCATCAAAATCTCATTTTCAATACAACGAGACGCGTATGTGGCAAGCTTAATATTTTTATCTGTATTGAACGTTTCAATCGCCTTTATTAAACCGATAGAGCCAATACTTATTAAATCCTCAATCGGTGTACCCGTATTATCAAAACGTCTAGCAATATAAACAACAAGACGTAAATTACGTTCAATTAGTGTATCTCTAGCTCGTAAATCACCATTCATAAAGGATGCAATGACTGTAACTTCTTCTTCTCGACTTAGTGGCACTGGCAATGAATCATTTCCCCCTATATAGTACGTTTCACGACTCCGAAACTTACTCCAAAATTTTTTCAAGCTAGCAAGTAGCCTAAGAAGCAATAGTTCTCCCCCTCTATGAGTTATTTGAAAGCGCTGAAAAATGTAAAATTGCTGCTGTGCTATGTGGAAAATTTTTAGCTTTTTTTGTTAAAACGATATATTCATTCGTTTTCACTTGTGAGTGCTCCCCTTTGATATGCCACTCTTCAAAGCGAAAACCTAATACAACCGATTGCTGTTGTACTGTATTGACATGAATAAATCGAATATAACGCTGATAATCTTCTGAAAACATAGATACATTATACGGATCAGTTTCTTGCCATTCTAATAATGATTTGCAAAATGTTGCAGGTAAGTGTGGTCGTAACGCTGCATAAGAGACAAAGTGTACAGGTTTTCCTGATAGTGGTTCAATCGCTTGATTTCCCGTATCCGCAAATGCAGAAAGCGGTATCTTTACATCAAAAATTTTTAACGTCGTATCAAACACAAACTGACCACTTAACCGCTCAAGCTTTACAAATCCCCATTGCTTATAAAAAGCAAGAAGATTACCAACTGCTAATAGTAGGCAAATAATTATAAAATGGACAACAGAAAGATTCTTTAAATACGGTTGTAATGCTGTTAATAATCCACCAATAATAATTGTTGCTGTTAAAACGATTGGTCCTTGCTTTTGAAAGCTTCGAATCTTGAAGCGAAAAGCTAGTCCGATCAGTAAGATAAAACTCAGTAGCGTCGTTAACAGCATTTGTCCACCTATTACAGCTACAAAACTACTACAAATAGAACTCATTAATAATCTCGTGTTCTTTACAAAAACCCCTGTTACTTTTGCCGTAAACTTGAGTATCGCTAGATTAAAAAGGGTATTAATGAGCACCAGCCATTCTCCATACATAACAGCCGCCTCCTACATACAAAGTTAGCATGTTACTCCCACAAATATTGTCAAACAATCGCATCATTTTATTAAAATGTTTTGACAAAATACATCTTTTCCTTACACATTTGAACATAATTAATTTTTTATACGCTGAAAATGGCCAAGGAAATTTTTATGAATGTTGTAGCGCTTTATATGAGGATGATTTCTGTTCCAGGCTATCCGCCGCTTTTCTAAGAGGCAAACATCGAGCCGTTTCCTCCATTATTGTTATTGCTGTCGTTTTGTTAACACTGCGCTTTCGCACAAAAAACATCTATTGCTGTCGCTTCGTTTACACTGCACTTTCACACAAAAAACATCTGTTGCTGTCGCTTCGTTTTCACTGCGCTTTCGCACAAAAAAACATCTGTTGCTGTCGCTTCATTTTCACTGCCACCCATTTGTTTAAATTACGTGTATCACTTAATTTAAAGCGACGTGTCAGAGGATACTTGCCATGTGAATTAGTTGATTTACGTTCAGACTAGACTACATAATAAAGTAAAAGGATTCACACACAAGGCTGTGTGTGAATCCTTCTTTTGCTCTTTTGAAGGTGGATGTCGATAAAAATTAAAAGTTGGGTGATAAAACGTGTAAGTTAGTCGATAAAATTCAAAAGTTGGGCGATAATCCCTGAAAGTGTTCCGATAAAACTAAAAAGTTGGAGACTGTGCGACTCCTAGGGGATCAGCGGCACAGATGCGACACTGTAGCGAGCACGTAGGGGAACGCATCACGTCCTGTGATAACGCCTTCGTGACCAACATCGTGTTGGTCCAAGCGGCTCATCGGACGCCCTCAGGAAGCTTTGCTTGCGCGAAAGCGAAGCGTCAGCGACAAGTGCTCAGTCGGAACGGAAATCAACTCCACGCTATTGTGATGAATTCACTGCTATATAAATACTTTGAAGATTTATCGGAACAAAATCTCGTTTTATCGGACTAATCTCAGTTTTTTTCATTTACATATTATCAACATAAAAAGCTCGTATTTCACATAATGTAAAATACGAGCTTTTTAGAAGGTTGGATGCTTATCCGCGATTTTTACGGTTACGTAAAAATGCTGGTACCTCAAGCATGTCATCCTGTACATAATTTTGTTGATTTTGACGTGGTTGTTCTTGCTGTACATGTACTTCTTGACGTTGCTCACGAATCGGAGCTTGCTGTTGTTGTGCAGCTTGTCTATTTGTATTTAACGTCGGTCGTGCAGTATTACGCTGTTGCTGTAAAGCTTCCTCTGAGAAACCAGTCGCAATTACTGTAACAATAATTTCATCCTTTAGATTTTCGTTAATAACAGAACCGAAAATCATATTAACTTCTTCATCTGAAGCAGATGCTACAATATCTGCAGCCTCTTGTACTTCAAATAGGCTAAGATTTGAGCCACCAGTAATATTCATGAGGACACCTTTAGCGCCATCAATTGATGATTCAAGTAAAGGACTTGAAATAGCTTTCTTAGCTGCTTCTGCAGCACGGTTTTCACCTGTAGCAATACCAATACCCATTAACGCTGAACCTTTGTTAGACATAATTGTTTTTACGTCTGCAAAGTCTAAGTTAATAAGACCTGGTGTTGCAATTAAATCTGATATACCTTGTACACCTTGTCGTAAAACATTATCTGCTTCACGGAATGCCTCTAGCATTGGCGTAGATTTATCGACAATTTGTAATAGCTTGTCGTTCGGAATGACGATTAAAGTATCAACAGACTCCTTCATGCCACCAATACCACCGATAGCTTGTGTTTGTCGTTTGCGACCTTCAAACGTAAATGGACGCGTTACAACACCGACTGTAAGAGCTCCTAAATCGCGAGCAATTTGTGCGATTACTGGCGCGGCACCAGTACCAGTCCCTCCGCCCATTCCGGCTGTAACGAATACCATATCTGCACCACGTAGAACCTCTTCTAATTGTTCACGGCTCTCTTCAGCAGCTTTTTTCCCTACTTCAGGATTTGCACCTGCACCTAATCCACGTGTGAGTTTTGTACCAATTTGTAGCTTTATTTCTGCTTTCGATAAATTTAGCGCTTGTGCATCTGTGTTTACTGCGATAAAGTCAACACCTTGTACACCATGTTCTATCATTCGATTGACAGCGTTGTTACCGCCGCCACCAACACCAATGACTTTTATTACTGCAAGTTGATCAACACTTGTATCAAATTCTAACATTTCTTTTTCCTCCCACGGTAACTCGACTCTGTATCATTCATTACGCATTCAAGATCAATTATGCCTCGGTATAATTGCGTCCGGAATCGGCTTTGTGCTGGCACAAAGAACTCCTTTCCGATTCCGTGACATCCGCCGGAGGCATTAACTTCTTTCAGCAGGTGTTTGGACATCTGCTGAAAAGTAGCTTAAATCCGCATTCATCTCTCACCACCTATAGAGGTGGGAGACTTCTGCTGAAAGAAGTTAATCAAAAAATTTATCAAATAATTTTTTTGCTCTTCCGATCACGCTTCCTTTTGATTCTGAAGGTGCAGCATATTCTTGCTTCTTAGGTGTGGCTGTAGGGGATCCTACAACTGCATATTCAATAGGCTGCGTATTAGTACTTTTTCCATAAAAATCATCTTCTAAATAGGCGTAACGAATAAGTCCAACTGCCGTCGTAAATGAAGGCTCTCTAACGCCAATATAGTCAGGTGTATATATTCTAACACGTGTTTGCAGAATCTGGCGTGCCAATTGTGCAATTCCCTCAAGCTTTGCAACGCCTCCTGTCAAAACAACACCGCCTGGTAAATCTCTTACACCTAGACGGGCTAACTCGTCGATGACTAACTCAAATAATTCTTCCAAACGAGCACCAATTATTTCTGATATAAAGCGCTGACTGTACTGATCTGTTGAATCTGTCCCTACAACGGGTACTTCAAAGAGTTCATCATCTGATGCGTCATCATAAAAGGCATGTCCAAATTGATGTTTAATTTGTTCTGCCTGTTCTGTTGGTGTTTTTAAGACGATTGAAATATCTTTCGTAATATGATCGCCACCAACTGGAATGACACCCGTATGTGTTAACAGTCCTTCTTCAAATACTGTAATAGTCGTTGAACCGCCTCCTAAATCAATGAAAGCGGTACCTTGGTTTTTTTCATCCTCTGTTAATGCAAAGAAACCTGCTGCTAATGGTTGTAAATAGATTTCTCGAATACTTAGACCTGCACGTTCTACACAACGTAAAACATTGTGTAAAAGTGTTTTAGAAGTTGTGATCATTGTGGCATCCATTTCTAAACGAATACCAATCATACCTCGTGGATCTTTGATTTCATCTAAATTATCCACAATAAATTGTCGTGGAATAATGTTTACTAATTCACGTTCAGGAGGTATTGACATGACTTGTGCAGATTCTACCACTCTATCTAAATCATCATCTGTAATTTCTCTATTTTCACTATTTACAGCGACAACACCTTTAACTAGCTGTAACATCGTCTGGTTAGCAGGAACACCTAAAACGACTTCATTAATTTGATACCCTGTCATTCGTTCGGCTTGATCTATTGCTTTTCGAATCGATTGAACTGTTGCATCAATATCAACAATTGCACCTTTTCGAACTCCATTCGATTTTACATTTCCGACTCCAATTACATGTAATTGGCCGTCGCTCATTTCACCTATTAATACCTTGATAGAGGAAGATCCTATATCAAGAGAAATATATAAATCTTGCTGATTCAATTAGCTGCACCTCCTTGAAAAAATGCTTCTTATTCTCATTCTATTGTAAATTCGGCATAATGTCTAAGCAAATCGAGCATTTTGCTCAATTTTTCTCTCATTCTATGGAATTTTTGTTCCTTTTATGACGTTTCTCATCCAAACGGGTTAGTAAAATACGCCTAATTATTGCTATATTTTGGAACAAACGTACTCCGAAAGCGAAAATAGCAGCTAAATACAAATCTATCCCTAAATACACACCCAAAAAGGCTAATCCTGCTGCTAAAGCTATATTAAAAAAGAATCCTGATACAAATACTTTATCGTCATATACTTGCTGTAATTGAGCACGAATACCGCCAAATAACGTATCTAAAGCTGCTAAAACAGCTATTGACAGATAATTTTCATATATAGAGGGTATTTGTATATTTGTTAACAAGCCAAGGGCAAGTCCAAATATCAAACCTAAAAATGGTAGCCACATATATTATTCTCCTTTTTCCACCTCTGTTAAATAATCATTTGTCAATCGCTGATCAAATGCTGGGATTGTTAAATGCTCAGTTGGTTCCTCTATTATTAAATTAAAGTTATCCAAATAAAAGGAATCGATAAATGTAGAAGCTTGTAACGAGTTGTACATTTTTTGAGCTTCTTTAAAAGAGCTTGTCCCAACATAAATTTCAAAGGGTGGTGAGGACAGTGGTACACTGTTCACTGTAGTCTTTCCATTTATGTCTCGAATGGCTGTCGTCTGAACAACCCGATTTCCATCAATCGAGACACTCGCTGCATTGTTTTTAAACAGAGCATTTAGTAATTGGGTTAGTAAATCAGGTGTGATTTCTTTGATTTCAAACCCCATTTCAACTAATTCTGGTGCTGGTTCAACTCGAAGTATAACTCCTGGACCTGTGACTTCCGTTAGCCCGGCCTGTAGTTTTAAACGATTCAGCGTTTCATTTAATGCTGACTGTAAATTTGCTTTCTCAGATTGCTCATAGCGACCCACTACTTCATTAAGTGAGCGAATTTCTGCTAATAATGCGGAATGCCTTTGCTTCTCTTCTGCTAATTCCTCTCTTATGGCCCAAATATCTCGTGTATCTCGCTCAGCTGGTTGCTTTATGGTATTGTATTGTACCGCTATCATCAAACCGATAATAAATAGCACGATCGTTATTCGGGTAAACATATTTTTTTTCAAAATAGCCCCTCCTAGACGTATCGTAACCCCTCACAGATTTACGCCTTAGATCTTGAATTATGCAAAATTATCTATAAGCTACCTAGAGGCTATAACCAAATTTAATTTGTAAATATTGACTAGAAATCGTTTAACTTTCTACTTTTGCTTTTGGCATTGTAAGCTTTTGATCTTCTTCTAATGATACAACAATATTGTCATTTAATAATTGATCCACAACGCCACCAGTTAAGTTTAAGGCAGCTATTAATGTTGCTGAATCTCCTACAGCTTCGACGACGAATGGAGCTGGATGTTGCTTACCATCAATAGTAATGACTGGTCCATTACAACGTATATAAGAATTCGCCAAAACACGTTGACCATTAATAGCAATTGCTTGCGCACCAGAAATTTTAAGCTCATTGAGCAATTTAAAAATATGACTTTCGTGCACGATATACTCATTAGGATTAGCGGATTTTGGACTGTAATCACCATCTTGAAGGGTAATACGTATCCCTTTTCCTTCTGAATTTAAATCGCCTAACAACAAGCGTAAATCCTCTGCTTCTTCAACAAGCTTTGTATAATCCTTTTTGCTAGCGACAAATGATTTTTCATACTTGCGAATTTTTTCTTGCAAAGCATTCGCCTCTTCTGATAATTCTTTATTGCGCTCTTGCTGTGCAATTAACTCCTCACGATAAGAATCCTCTTGCTCGAAAAGCTCCTTATTAGTCGAACCTGCATCTCGATTATCTTTTGCCTGGTTGTAGGAATAGCCAATGATAAACCCCATACTCACACAAACAATAAGCAACTGAAATTGTTTTCTAGAAAAGAAATTTTCTTTGCTATTCTTTTTCTTGTTGTTCATCTTTTTCCACTTCCTGGTTGGCCGCATCTTGATCTAAATCAATATTTGCTTGGTTGTACTCACTATTGAAAGGACGATAATACGAGCCGACCTCTAAATCAATAACCCCCTTCTCCAAATTTGGAATTTGTGCCACAAGTGAAGGGTAATGATTTAGCTTTTCTGCTAAAGTTTGAATAACGGCACGAACTTCATAGCCATCGTTCATATAGAGCTTGATTGCATTAGGATTTGTCTCATTACTGTTTGTATTGACTTGAGAAATTAATGCTAATACTTCTGGATTTAATTGAGCTAATTGCTTGACCAGCTTCTTAATGGTCTTTTCGCCAGTTATGCCGATAAATACAGGTGCATCAATCGGGATATCATCCCCAGCTTGTTCAAAGCGCTTGCCATTTTCAAGCAATGGATAATAAGTACCGTCACCAGCTAAGTACGCAACCTTTTTCCATTCTTTAATTTCTATTGTCACACCTTGAAGCCAATTACGTTTAACATGTGCTTCTTTCACCCATTTATCCTTTAGTAATATTTTCTCTACGTCTTCTACTTTAAATCCCCACATCGACTTCCCAGTTGTAAGAGTACTTGTCTTCATATAAAATTGTTCATCTACTAATCGAGCACCGTTGACTGATATGTTGTTGATTTTACTGTAAGGAGATTGAAAATAAAGGAGTACTGCTAACACGATAAAGAAAAGTAATATTAGCACTATGAATTTCCGATTTGTACGCTTTTTTCGTCGCTTTTTTAGCGTAGGTATGCGATCTTCTATATCAATTACTTTCTCCAAAAAAGTACTCCTCCTTTATATTTATTTCGCTAATTGATAAATAATACCTATTATTAGCCACATTGTTACTAAAGATGTTCCTCCATAGCTGATAAAAGGCAATGTAACACCTGTTACAGGAACTAAACCAATTACTACTGCTATGTTTAGAAATGCTTGTACGGCAAGCATTGTTACTAGTCCAATGATTGCGTAATAGGATGTTCTTGTTTTAGCACGCACTGCAAATTTATAGCCTGCATAAATCACCAGTACGAAAAGTGCTAAAATAACAAGCCCACCAAGCAATCCAACCTCTTCAAGAATTATTGCGTAAATAAAGTCATTTTGTGGTTCGGGTAAATATAAAAACTTTTGCCTACTTTGTCCAAAACCATGCCCGAAAATTCCGGCAGGACCTATAGCCATTAATGATTGTACAGCCTGAAACCCACTACCTAAAGGATCGACCCACGGATCGATAAATGCCTGAATCCGCTTTAGTCGGTATGGCGCTGTGACGATCAAGCCTACTAATCCAGCAATCCCAGCAACCATAAAGATCGCATAAAGCTTTAAAGGATACCCTGCCACAAAAAACAATAGAAACACAGACACAACTAGAATAAAAACTGAACCAAAATCAGGCTGTAGCATAATAAGTACAACAGGCAATAATAAAATCAATCCATGCCGCCAATTAATAATCGACGTACCTGTTTTATGCTGCGCTAAAATATGGCTCATGTATACAATGACTGTAATTTTCGTTAGCTCTGCTGGCTGAATTGTTAAAGGACCTATGCCAATCCAGCTTTGAGAACCATTTCGAACTAGTCCAATTCCTGGTATCAGTACAAGGACTAGTAAAATTAGCGAAAATATATAGGCCAGTTTCCAAAAGGACTGCTCTTTCAAAATATTTAATCGAATAGTGATTAAAAACACTACAATAGCTACCGCAAAGTATAAACTTTGCTTCATATAAAACGGCATTTTTCCACTATAATGAACGGCACTCCAATAGGTACCTGCAGAATAGACGAAAATAATGCCGATTATAGAAAGCATCAATGTTGTGACGAGCAATAAATAGCTTTCTTTCCCTCTCAGTATTGCCATCCTTCCAAGTCAAGTATATTCTAAAATAGTTACAGGCTCATTACAGCTTCATTACAGCATCAATAAAAACATCGCCTCGTATTTCAAAGCTGTCATATTGATCCCAACTTGCACATGCTGGAGATAATAGAATAACATCGCCTTCTGCTGACATTGGCGCCGCGTAATGTACTGCATCCTCAACATTTTGGGCAATGACAGTTTGTTGTACACCACATGACTTTGCAAATTCTACAAAGCGTAGTCCTGTTTCTCCGAAGGCAACAACACCCTTTACATGGCTCATACATGGACGTAATTCTTCAAATGAATGTCCTCGATCTAAGCCACCTGCCAGTAAAATAACAGGTGCTTGGAATGCATCCAAAGCACTTTTTGTTGCTAAGCAGTTTGTTGCTTTTGAGTCATTGTAAATCTTGCGTCCGTTCCATTCACGTACGAACTGAGTACGGTGACGAACTCCTCCAAACTTTGCTAAAACTTCTTCCATTTTAGCTTTGTCACAGCCGAGTAAAATACAAGATGCGACAGCTGCTAAAATATTTTCTAAGTTATGCTTACCAGGCAAAGCGATATTTGCTCGATCTAGATATGGCTCACCTTGCCAGTAAATTGTTGTATCATCCGCACTAATTCCTTCATCCATACGTCCCTTAGAACTAAATGGTATCTTTTTAGCTTTTGATTGTGTTGCATAACCAACAACAATTGGCTGATCAGCATTATAAATAAAATAATCGCTTTCATCTTGATTACGTGTAACACCAAACTTTGCCTCTGCATAGTTGTCAAACGTCCCATGATAATCAAGATGCGCATCATAAAGATTTGTTAATATAGAAATTTTTGGTTTAAAAGTTTCGATACCCATTAATTGGAAAGATGATAACTCTGTAACAATTACATTATCCTTTTTTGCTTCTCTTGCAACACCACATGCGACTGTTCCTATATTCCCTGCAATTAACGGTTCTAAACCTCCGTTATTCAGCATGTCGAAAATTACTGTTGTCGTAGTTGTTTTACCGTTTGATCCTGTAATACCGATAAACGGCGCTTCACTAATTAAATAGGCAAGCTCAATTTCTGTCCATACGGGGATTCCACGGTTTATTGCATCTGCTACTATTTTGTTGCTATAAGGAATCCCTGGATTTTTCACTACTAATTCAAAGCCTTCATCGAGTAAATCCTCTGGGTGACGGCCACAAATAACTGTAATTCCCTTTTGCAATAGACCTTGCGCATCTGGGCTTTCATCAAATGGTTTTGAATCATTGACCGTCACAAATGCGCCAAGCTCATGTAATATCTCAGCTGCAGCCACACCACTTTTAGCAAGACCTAAAACAAGGACTTTTTTATGTTGTAAATCTGAAAAGTTTCTCATAAGAACGCCTCCGATAAAACTGCAATCAATGCTACTGCTAAAGCAGTTGACCAAAAGACAAGTACTACCTTCCATTCTGACCAACCTGATAATTCAAAATGATGATGAATAGGGCTCATTTTAAAAATACGTTTTTTACGAAGTTTGAAGCTACCTACCTGTAAAATAACGGATAATGTTTCAATAACAAACACCAATCCAATTAATAACAGTAGAAATTCTGCTTTTACTAAAACAGAGACCATGGCTAAAGCTCCACCTAATGCTAACGAACCCGTATCCCCCATAAATACCTTTGCAGGATTCGCATTAAAAAGTAAAAATCCTAATAATGCACCTGTTACCGCAAATGTAAATAAGGCGATATCAGCTTGATCTTGGAACAGAGCAATAACACCAAATGCTGCAAAGGCAATAGATGCAGTACCTGCCACAAGTCCATCTAATCCGTCTGTTAAATTCACTGCATTCGAAAAGCCCACTAACCAGAAAATTAAAAAGGCTACATAGAAAATACCAAGATCGATCGTCCAATCTGTAAATGGTATAGCAAGTGTTGTATCAAACGATCCTACATGTAGTAAGAAATAGGCCAAGATTGCAATGACAATTTGACAAATAAGCTTTTGAAGTGATGTTAGTCCTAAATTACGTTTAAAAACAACCTTTAAGCTATCATCAAACAAGCCGATTAACCCAAACCCTATTAATACTAATAACAGTACGACGGTTTGTGTTGTAAATAAATCTAAAAAGCTACCTACACCAACAGTAGTGAGGATAATGGCAAGTAAGAAAATAATGCCACCCATCGTTGGTGTACCAGCTTTTTTCATATGGGATTGTGGTCCCTCTTCACGAATACTTTGCCCGAACTTTAATCGGCGAAGAAGTGGAATACTAATTGGTGCCAGGATAACTGTTACTATAAAAGCAAGAGCTAAAATGGTAAGTGTTGTTGCGAGTTTCATTGAAAAATCTCCTTTAAATCTTGTTTCACTTTCTTCTTGAAGAAAAAAGCACAAACTTTCATGTATTTATTACTACCCTTCATTATAATAGTGGTTCTTTCCCATTTTTTAAAGGTAAAGTTATATTAGTTCTCTAAATAAAGGTGAATGGTGCCATCTTGTTTAATAACACTATCCACTTCAGGCAGTTGATTGCCAATTTTAGTACCTTCTCCATGCCATTCAATACGGAATGGATATTGTTGCTTGGCAATATCGTCCTTCGTTTGACCAATAAAACTTGGTACCTTCACAGTAATTGGGTCACCCCAACGATAATCCTTTTCAAGCTGTTCCTTCGATTTTTCAATGCCAACAAAAGGTGCAACGTCTTCAATAATCTGGCCAACGATTGGAGCTGCTATCACACCGCCAAACTGTGTTCCCTTTTTCGGGTTATCTACTGCTACATAAACGACAATTTGCGGATTATCCGCAGGTGCGAAGCCAATAAACGATACGATATATTCACCGTCTTTATAGCGACCATTTTCTACTTTTTGTGCTGTACCAGTTTTGCCACCAATCCGTAATCCATCTCGGTAAGCTTGACGTCCCGAGCCCTTTGCGACAACAGATTCTAATGCACCTCGTACCTTTGCAGACGTCTCCTCACGAATAACCTGTTTTTTAACTTCCGGTTTAGTCTCTTCTATAACTTCTCCAGTATTAGGATTTATAATTTGCTTCACAACATATGGCGTATAAAGCTTGCCCCCATTTACTGCTGCAGCTACTGCTTGCACTTGCTGAATTGGTGTAACGGCAACACCTTGGCCAAATGAAGTTGTGGCCTGCTCAACAGGTCCAAAAGAATCCTTGGAAAATAAAATCCCTGAAGCTTCACCAGCGATGTTAGAACCTGTTTTTTTGCCAAAACCAAAATCTTTAACATATTGTAGTAGTTTTTCATTACCTATTCGCTGACCTAATTCAATAAAGCCAGGGTTACAAGAATTTTCTACAACTTCGAGGAAGGTTTCAGAGCCATGACCTTCACGCTTCCAACAGCGCAATCTTGCTCCGGCAACCATTGAATAGCCTGGATCATAAAAAGTATCCTTCTCTAAATCCACTACATTTTCTTCTAAAGCAGCACTGAGCGTTATAATTTTGAACGTTGACCCTGGCTCATATGTCATCCAAACTGGTAAATTTCGATTGTAGATAGCAGGCTCTACCGTTTGATATTCTGCTGGATTGAAGGTTGGATATGAGGATAACGCTAAAATCTCGCCAGTGTTTGGATTCATGGCAATCGCCATTGCTTGGTCAGCATCATAACGCTCCATTGCCTGTGACAGTTCACGCTCGACGACCTGCTGTACGTCTACGTCTATCGTTAGCTCGATTGTTGCGCCATCTTCACCAGCCTTCCAGGCGCTCTTTACGTTCGGTAAATTATTCCCTTTCGCATCTGTAAAGATCCGTATTGCAGAAGAATTAGCCTGTAATAACTTATCGTATTCATATTCAATTCCAGCTAAACCTTGAGCATCATAACCTGTGAAGCCTAAAAAACGAGATAATAGGGTACCGTAAGGATAATCCCTTGAATAATCGACACCACTATATAACCCCTCAATCTGCATACCTTGTAACTCTACTGCTTTTTCGTAGGGAATATTTTTTCCTTCAGGTGCCAGCTTTACTAAGTATTCTTTTTTCTTCATTTTTTCTAACAGCTTTTGTTCATCTACGCCCAAAACTTGTGCAATTTTCGCTGCTGCTCCTTCAATATCCTTGCTTTGCGAAGGCATGAAATATAAAGTTGGCGCAAGCTTATTTGTGACAATATTTTTCCCCTTACGATCAGTAATATGCCCTCGCTCATTGGCAAAAGGAATTTCTCGGTCCCAATTCTCTTCGGCTTTCTTTGTCAGATCTTTTTGATCTAATACTTGTAAGAAGACAAGCCTAATAACAACCGCAACAGCTACAAACATAAACAATACGTATAAAATACGCAATCGCTTTTTGGAATGGATAGAAATCCACTTCATTCGACATCACACCTTGTTTTTTACAACGTATGAAATAAAGTGGGCTTCTATTCAGGGTTTATTCAGTTGTTTCACCTTCGGGTGGGGTTTCTACATCTTGCTTAAAACTTTCAGCTGGCGTTTTCAGCTTCACGACAATCGGTGAACTATCTGAAATTACCGTTCCTGCCGAGACGCTCTGACTAGCTACAAAGCCCTCTCCAACAACTTCAATTTCTAAATTTGCCATTGTCTTAAAAGCAAGTACATTACGTAACGACCAATTGGTGAAGTCTGGCAACGTTATATCACCCTCAGTCTTTAAAAATACAAAATTACCTTTTACAAGTTTTTGAGGACCCTTTGGATATTGATCAATAATTTTACCGCCACTACCAACAATAACTGGCTTTAGACCATCGTTCGCAAGCTCTACTTGTATAGCCTCAGCACTTTTACCTGTGTAATCTTGTATTTTTGTATCGTCAACATGCTTTACATCTTCTGGATTAACATTTAAATACTTTAAGCTATTTAACATAACTGGGTTAAATACTTTTGACACTGGTATAGAACCAAGGTCACCCTTTAACTTTGGTCTTTTTACAGAAACATACATAATGAGCTGAGGGTTATCAGCAGGAGCCATCCCTAGGAATGAATACAAATACTCGTTTTCGAAATATTTACCATTACCATTTGGCTTAGGAATTTGGGCAGTACCTGTTTTCCCTGCAACTTCATATTCATCAAGAACAAAATCCGTCGCCGTACCTTTCTCAGCTGTTAACGTAGAGGCAAGAATTTCTTTCACTTGCTTCGCCGTGTCGGCTGAAACTGGTTGTCCCTTAACAATCGGCTCATGCTTTTTAATCGTTTTTCCTGTCGAAGGGTCAACAATACGATCTATCACATACGGTTGCATCATTTTCCCGTCATTCGCAATCGCTGTCAATGCTTGAATTAATTGAATCGGCGTTACCGTAGAACCTTGACCGAACGTTGTTGTCACCCGTTCTACTGGGTATTTCGATAAAAGTTTCCCCGCTGCTTCATTCGGTAAATCAATACCAGTTTTTTTACCAAACCCAAATCGATCTAAATAGTCAAAAAAGACATCCTCACCAATAAGCTTTAATAAGTGTGCCATTGCAGTATTGGATGAACGTTGAAAGCCTTGTAAATAATTAATCTTACCCCAACCAACTTTATTGTAATCTTTAATTACTTTATCAAGGACTCTGTATTGACCTGACATATACTTTTCATTCGGATCCCACACACCTGTATCAATAGCCGAAGCGAGCGTGAACGTTTTCATCGTCGAGCCTGGTTCTATAGTCTCTTCAATAGCTTCGTTCAGCCACTTCATATTATCGCCTTCCCGTGTATCAGGATTAAACGTAGGTCGCTGTGACATCCCTAGTATTTTACCAGTTTTTGGATCTGCCACAATAGCTGTCATCGCTTCAGGGTTATATTCCTTCTCAACCGCTGTCATCGCTTCCTCTAAAAAGCTTTGAATTGTTTTATCTAGTGTTAAATAAATGTCATCACCATTTTTCGCAGGTGTCACCATTTTCTCACTACTTGGCAATAAATAATGGAATGCATCTGTCTCATATTCAATCTTACCGTCTTTTCCGGTTAGTTCTTTGTTGTAGGTAAGCTCAAGACCCATTTTCCCTTTTGTCGTGAACGTACCATCCTTATTATCCTCTTTTAGTGCAAAACCAATTAAGTGCGAGGCAAATATACCATTTGGATAATAACGTTTTAAATCGTTTACAAATAAAATCCCTGGCAATTTCTCCGCCTTGATTTTACTCATAGTCTCATGACTTAATCCACGGCCTGCACTTCCAAATTCAACTTGATAAGGCTTTTCGCCCTCATTATTTACCCTAGTAAGCTGCTTATAGATTTTTTCTTCGTCCAATTCAGGAATATATTCTGCTAATATTTTCGCAGTTTTTTCTGGATCTACTACATGTCGAGGTTTTTTTGCATCGGTCGTGGCTTTTTCATTGACGACTGCGATTAGTCGATAACTCAGTGTATCCTCCGCGATGACTTGCCCATTTGTATCGTAAATTTTCCCACGGCTTGCTGATATTGCACTTTCTTTGCTATATTTCGCAGCTGCTCTTGCCGCAAGCTCTTGTCCTTCCACTTCACCTGTCGCCTGTAACATAAACATTCTTGAGAACAATAGAAAAAAGAGCCCTCCATAAAAAATTAATAATAGAAAGGCTCCCCATTGGAATCGAAATCTCTTTTTTTTCATTCTCCCGGCACTACCTTTACATTTTTCTCATTTTGAGTTAAACCGAGTTCTTTAGCTTTTTTCCATATGTTTTCGTATGTAGAAAGTTCACTCACACGAACTGTCAAGTCAACATTCTTTTTTGCAATCTCTTCTGCTTCAGTTTCGATTTTTTGAATGTCCATGCTTGTCGTTTGAATTGCTGCTTGCTTGTTTAAAACTAGTACCGATAATACAGCAACAATGCTAACTAAAACAATTAGCATTGTTTTTTCAAACTTCTGGTTCGTTTTTTTACGACGGATGATAGTGGGTTGTGGACTAGGGGGTGTTATCGGTTGTTGCACTTGTTGTTGCTGGTGCTGCCTTACACGAACTGCTGCCATTTACTCACGCCCTTTGTCGTTAATTTTCTCAACCACTCTAAGCTTTGCTGAACGAGCACGATTGTTTACTGCCAATTCTTCATCAGAAGGAAGAGTCGGCTTTCTCGTGATAAGCTTTAAAGTTGGCTTCATGTCATCTGGAATCACTGGTAAATTCGGTGGTAATTCCGGTAATGATGACGCTTCCTTAAAAATAGTTTTGCATAGGCGGTCCTCCAATGAATGGAACGTAATGACACTAATGCGTCCACCTACGTTTATCATATCAATCGCATCGACTAAAGAATCCTCTGCCGCGCCTAGCTCATCGTTAACAGCAATTCGTATTGCTTGGAATATGCGCTTCGCTGGATGTCCACCTTTACGGCGAGCCGCTGCTGGAATACCCTCTTTAATAAGTTCTACAAGTTGGCCGGTTGTTTCGATCGGTGCCACCTTACGTGCTTCTTCGATTTTACGAGCAACTTGCTTGGAAAATTTCTCTTCTCCATAACGGAAAAATATACGTACTAAATCTTCATATGCCCATTCATTCACAACATGAAATGCTGTAAGTGGTGCCGTTTGGTCCATGCGCATATCTAGAGGTGCATCATGGTGATAACTAAAGCCACGTTCTGGTGTATCTAGCTGTGGTGAAGATACGCCTAAATCATATAAAACACCATCAACTTGCTCAATACCAAGCGCTAATAGCTCTTCTTTTAAATAGCGGAAATTCGAATGAACAAATGTCACACGCTCAATATATGGCGCCAATCGAATTTTTGCATTGTTAATAGCTGTCATATCTTGATCGAAGCAAATTAGACGCCCTTTTTCAGACAATTGTTGTACTAAATATTCACTGTGTCCTGCTCCACCTAACGTACAGTCCACATATACACCATCAGGATCGATGTTCAACCCATCAACAGTTTCTTTTAATAACACGGTTGTATGATCGAACATACCACTCGCTCCCTTCTGGCCTTAACTAAAAAAAAATTTAGAAATCAAAGCCAATCATATTTTCTGCAATTTCATTAAAGGATTGTTCCGACTCACTAAAGTAAGCTTCCCAAGCATCTTTCGCCCATATTTCAATTCGATTCGAAACTCCTAACACGATACATTCTTTTACAAGATGTGCATGCTGCATAAGAGTTGAAGGAATGTTAATGCGCCCCTGCTTGTCTATCTCTACTTCCGTTGCCCCAGAAAAGAAAAACCTTGCAAATGCACGTGTATCCTTTTTGGTCATCGGTAAGCCCTTTAATTTTTCTTCGAGTTTTCGCCATTCATCCATAGGATAGCCAAATAAACAATTATCAAGTCCGCGTGTGACAACAAACGTTTCACCTAAGGCGTCACGAAATTTTGCGGGCACGATTAATCGTCCTTTCGCATCAACAGAGTGTTGATATTCTCCCATGAACATGCTATTCACCCCACTTTATTAAATAATGTACCACATCCCCCCACTTTCCACCACTTTTTTTAAAAAAAACTTGACATTTTAACACTTAATACGTGAATAGACCTTTAACAAGTTATTGAATCCATGATAAATGACACAAAAAAAGAGCTACCCTTAGTAGGATAGCTCTCCATTTACTATTTATGTCGTCATTGTTCATCAAATTAACATTGTATTAAATTGTTAATTGGGTATAACGTTACAAACATTGGAATTATAAATAAATTAAATAGTGGTGATTGCCAATGCTATAATTTTGTTTCAACATTTCAGTAATTAGCATAGGTCCAAACTCATTAAAATATTGATAAGGATTATAAGTTCTTTCCTGGAATCCTTCATTTGGATACAACTCATTTTGTAGCGTCATAAATTTTCGAATTGTCGTTTCATGCTTGTTAAGGACAGTTTGTTCAACCTTTTGCTGTAAATACTCAAATTGTTTTAGATGATTCTCTTTATTTTTCACAAGAATTTTATCTAGCAATAGTTGTTGCTCTTCTAAATAAAGTTGAAGGGCCTCATACTTTTCTAAAAGATCTTGTTGCATCGCCTGAATTTGATGCTTCGCTTCAGCATCCTGTATTTCAGCAATAAACTGTTCTTTAAGCTGTACCGCTTTTCCATCCCAAACATCGGCAACATTTAAACGATATTCACGTAAAAGTTGTTCTACGTGACGTGTGACAATTGTGATATGAAGACGCGGAGCAAAAATCGGCATTTGTAAACCTAATACCGCAAATGCATCTTTCAATGTCGCCCAGTAAGCAAGCTCCCCTGGTCCACCAACAAATGCAAGCACAGGCAATGTCATTTCCTGCATTAGCGGACGCGTCACAACGTTATTACTTAACTGCTCAGGGTGTTTTTCAGCAATTTCTAAAACTTCTTCACGTGATAGCTTGATATTTGCAGCTAGATTAACAAATTGTTGATTTTTTCTTTCTAAAAGATGACGCTCCCCATCTTCTACATAGAATAAATTGGCCGCTTCGTTTGATGCCAAAATAGGATTACCATAGCCTGCACGTTCCAACTCCGCTTCTTTTTCTGTCACCACTTTAGCAATTTCTTCATTCTTATGAATGATACGGGTAAAATTCTCACGCTCATATTGGCGGAATTTAAAGTCCGCTGCATCAATCATCAATAAACCTTCATCTTTAAACAATTGGTTCATAAGTTGCGCAAAGAAGTCCGTAAATGTTTCACACTCATTAAGAGTATCTACTAATTGTTTCACAAGCATTTCAGTGAATTCTGTTTCGCCCATATCCTTCGCAATCGTACTCATTAATTGTGTCATTGATTCTTCGTTTATACTTGTTTCAGAAGCCATCGTTTTACGTCTTGAACGTTCACCGTAAACACGCTTTTTAATATCTTCACCACGTACTGTATACGTGTGGTTAATTTCCTCTAAATCATGATCTTCACCAGCTATCCAAAAAACAGGAACAACCGGTCGCTGAAGTTTTACACTTTGCTCTTTCGCTAATGCAATGACCGAAATCGCCTTATGCACCGAGTAAAGAGGGCCTGTTAAGATACCCGCTTGTTGCCCACCGACAACTGCAACAGCCCCTTGCTCTAGTTGTAGCAAATGTTCATTCGCTTTCTTTGATAAACCGAGCGGCTCCATAAATTGACGTATGATGGCTGTTAATTCTTTTTGATCATATGCATGCTGATCTAAATATTGCGCTCGTTTTTCAAAAGATTTATCGTTATATGCGTATTCAAAAAACTCATGGATGGCAGTATTCGACGACCAATAATCTGCTAGCAAACGATTTTTTATGGGTACTTGGATTGACTCCAGTTTCATTTAACACAAACTCCTCTACTCACTAAATCATCTTCTTACTCTTCATAAGCAAACTTAAAATAAAATAAATCCCTTTAATACTACTAAGCAATTAGAACGTTTATCAAATCGACAATCCCAACAAATATTTAGAAAAACAGTATACGATTTTTTGTCAGATACTCAAACGTTGTCATGCATTGGAATTTTATTTAATTTTTTGCACATATAGAGTTATTAATATAAAACAATCTTTAATGCTATTATTTTAACGCTTATGGCTTCAACATGAAAAGAAAATGCTTAGACAGCCTGTAAATATTCTATAACAGATCGAATAACACCTACTATACAAATAACAATATATGCCGTACTTAACACTAAAAATTGAAAGCGCCAAATTTTCCTAAGTAGCGATTTCACTTCAATTTCCTTTTTCGTTCGCCAATCAATATATGTAAAAATCATTGCCATCATTATCGCAAGCGTTACTAATAGTGCACTAACATTGACATTCCACAGCACACCAATTGCTAGTGGTACTGAAAAAAACAAACACACTGTTGTCACGTCCGATGCCACTCCAAAAGCATGAGTGCCTCGAATTTTAACCTTCCGACTAATTAAATAGACAATCACAAAAAGGAGGATTGGACAAAAAATAAGGATACTTATAACTATATGTAAAAAATCTTTCAACGTCTTTCACCGCTCTCCTCTATCGCAAGTACTTGGTGGTATAAAGTGCGTAAAGTAGGCAAATCATGACCTTTTGCTAGAGCTTTTTCTAATATTACTCCTACGATCGTGTCAATTTCACTTTTTCTCCCATGTATCCGATCCGCTAGCATAGATGATGTATTACTTGCTGTTTTTTCACATAACTCTATCACCTTGAAAAAAGGTATAGCTTGCTCTACGCCTTCAAAAGCATCCGTTAATTCTTGATAGACAGTTTGCATTAATAAAAACGCTTGCTTATTCATTACTAATTCTCCGTTCCTCACTTGCAATACGGACGTTAAAGGATTAATCAAGCAGTTGAATACAGCTTTCTCAAACAACATTTGTTCAGCATTAGCAACCAATTCAACTGGATATAAGGAATTTTCAAATTGTAACAAATCGTTAAAGGCATCCCTATTCCCTCGCTCTATTGCAATTTTACAAGCACCTACACCCCTATGTTGCACAGTTGCCTGATCTATCATTTGAGCACCAAATGACACAGAGCAAAAGGCAATATTTTTTTGTGGTAAACGCAGTGCTTCATCAAAATGCGCTAAACCATTTTGCATAAACAACAACGAAATTGTACTTGGTAACGCAGATAATTGTCCATAAAGCTCTTGTAATTGACCATACTTAACAGCAATTACAATTAAATCTTGCTGCGGTAACTCCATTAATTTCGTAGTTGAAGCAACTTTTTGTACAGTTTTCGTTCCATCAACATTCACTCGTGTTAAATAGTTCGCATTAAGTTCATCTACCTGTCCCTGCCTTCTTGCAACCAACGTTACAGACATACCAGACTCAGCTAAAAAACTTGCCGTTAATAGACCTACAGCACCTGCACCAATAATCGCTACATCCACAACTCATTACACCTCCCACATTTACAATGGCGATCTAACATAAGAGAACGCCCTCCTAAACAGTTCTATCGCAATAACATCTTAGCCACTACTGACCATCAATCAATTATGTCTCGGCATAATTGTAGCTGACGCTTTGCTTTCGCTACAGAAAACATTTGTTACTGTCGCTTCGCTTTCGGACAGATAAATTACCACAGGACGTGGCGTTCTTAGACTGAGTTCCTCTATTTCAGCGGATGTTCGGATACCTGTACCTGTCGCTACGCTTTCGGCACAAAAGACATTTGTAACTGCCGTTTCACTTACGTTACATTAAACATTTGCCGAAAGAAGTTAAATGACCCTTTTTGTCCCTTTCTACAGAAGGAGGTGCCTTAGAATGATTTCTAAGGCACCTCCTTTGCAGGTTCTTTTATTATACAGGATTGACTAAGTGTTTACGATAATATAAAAAGTGAAACTTTAATCGGTGGTTTTTTCACGGACCGTTAATGAGGATAAATAATTTTTGAAACACTCAGCGCAGCATTATGTTTTCGTTCAAGTTTACATTTTTTCTAAGTAACTTACTCTACAGCAATTTTAACTTTCGTCAGCTTTCTTATTTTAATCTTTCATTAAAGAATACCCTTGCTGCAACCATTTCACTAGTTTATCATGCTCATTTTGTAATTCACGGTGCCTTACTTCGAGACTTTGATAGGCTTCTGTTAATTCATCAAAACTTGTTAATGCCAGTTTCAAATGGCTTCGCATCGATTGTTGCGGCTGATTTCGCACAGCTAGTAGTGACTGACTATATTGACTACGTAATGTTTTATTCCAACGGAAACCACATGCTTGTTTTGTACGACCTAGTTCAGCAGCAGCCATTTCAAAAGCTTCTAGCTGTGTTTTGCCATTTTGCACATTATGCAACACAATTTCTGCTAATCTTTCATCGTCTTCCTTTGTCCATTGATCTTTTCTTTTTTTCAATTCCATAATCTATCACCCTCGCATTTTTTACTACTATATGCGTGCGCGAGCAAAATAGAATCATCGAATTAAAAAAGGCAGTGATTATGTTTTCTTATAATCACTGCCGTTATACATTATTTATTGTTTTTCTTTGTTAGGAAATTAGCAACTGCCTCGTGGTGAGCTTCACTTTCCCACAATTTCGCACATGTTCGAACTTCCTCCATAACACGTTCATACATATTACGCTCACGCCACTTACGAAGCTCAATTTCTTTATAAGCCTTATGAACAGAAGGATGAATTTTACGCATATGTTCGATAAAATCATTCAATGCTGCTTCTTTTGAACCTTCAAAAACGCGCATTGCCCAACCAATCTCATATAGTAATTCCGCCGGATAAGGCTTCGCATCGACTAGCATCTTCATCGCAAGATCATGGCGTAATCCTCGTTCGAATAAGTATGTACCGCCTCCCCAGCCACTCGTAATTGCTAATGTCCCCTGTATAAAACCGCACTTCGCGTGACTTGCCACTAGACGAAAATCGCAAGCTGTTGCAATTTCACAACCTCCACCAACCGCTGTTCCGTTAATTAATGCAATCGTTGGCACAGGCAATGTTGCAAGGTCGTATAATATTTCGCCCATCTTACCCAACATCCCAAACGCCTCATCCTCTGTTTCGAGCGCATGGAATTCAGATAAGTCCCCTCCCGAGCAAAATGATTTATCCCCTACTCCCGTTACGACTAAAAAACGAACATCATCATGATTTCGAATATATGTAATGACTTCTTGTAGCCCATCCATAACCTCATCATTCACCGCATTCCGTTTTTCTTCTCGATTAATCGTAAACGTCATAATACCTTCTTTGTTATCAATTATGTAAGCCATACTATTTCCCCCTTTGTCCCGACGGATAAATTGTATCATACAATTATTATAGTACTATATATCTTTTCATTATTGCCGAAAAATTCCGTCTCTTTCAACCAACAAAAAGGCTAGTAAAGAGCCATGGTCTCTCTACTAGCCTTTTAAGTGAGCAAACACTGTATTATTTGCTTACTACTTCTTTACCTTTGTATTGTCCGCAAGCTTTGCAAACACGGTGTGATAATTTTGCTTCCCCACAGTTTGGGCAAGCTACCATACCAGGTACAGATAGTTTGAAATGCGTACGACGCTTTCTTTTTGCAGTTTTAGAAGTTCTTCTAAATGGTACAGCCATTGATGGCACCTCCTTACAGATCGTCTATTCGTCTGTTTGATCAAAATACTTAGCTAAATTAGCTAGTCTTGGATCCACTTTTTGTGTGTCAGCTTTTTTGTGTAGTTCAACGTCTTCATCTGTTGCGTAAGACCAGTTTTTACCACCTTGCACTTGTCCTTCGGTATTCTCCTTGAACACTTGCAAAGGTATTTCAAGAAGCACTAACTCCTCGATAACCGGCTTCATGTCGATTACTTCACCAACAATATAGTGAATATCTCCGTCATCTTCCCCTCGTTTTTCCTCGTCAATCCAGCTGAAAACTTCAACTGTCTCAACCTCGATAGGAAACTCAACATCTTCCCACGTGCGTGCACATGGTAATGTTAACGTCGCTGTCACAGTTAGCTGACATGTCATTTGCGATGCACCGAAAGTACATAGCCCTTTTACATGAACGGGCGAAATTGCTCGAATATCCTGGTTTCGCTCCATCACCTCGTCCAGTTGGACATAGGCATCGATTGGCATCCCGTTTTGGCGGTATTTAGATAATTGATGAATTGACCATTTCATTCGTTTAATCACCTCGAGACAACAATGTTGATTATATAATGTGTAAAAATAGATGTCAAGATAATTTCTTGTCACCACAATAAAACCCACCTATAATTATATATTATAAAAAGTGTATTTGCTCCAAACCGTTCTATATAAGAAAAAAGCTCTAAATAAGAACGAGAAGCAAATGATATTGATAAAGGGGGCTTACATTTGCAAGCAGTCGGAATAGTTGTTGAATACAATCCTTTTCACAACGGACATGCCTATCATATGGAACAGGCAAAAAAAGTAGCACAAGCGGATATTGTGATCGCAGTCATGAGTGGGGATTTTTTGCAACGTGGTGAACCAGCCATGGTCGATAAATGGACACGCACAAAAATGGCTCTCGCTGGTGGTGTTGATATAGTCATTGAGCTACCCTACGTTTATAGTACCGCGCCTGCAACTGATTTCGCAAAAGGAGCAATTTCCTTACTATCTGCAATTGGTTGCGATTCTTTTGCCTTTGGAAGCGAAGACGGTTCCATTCAACCCTTTATGAATACGTTTCAGCTCATTAATAATCATCGCACTGAATATAACACTCTTATTAAAGAAAGCCTTAAAACGGGTGCAAGCTATCCTAAAAGTCTACATTACGCCTATGAACAGCTTTCTCAAAAATTCCCTGCAACATACATTGATTTGGGACAACCAAACAATATACTTGGTTTTCATTATATTGAGGCTGCTATGGCTCTAGGTAGTAACATTAAACCTTTAACGATCCCTCGCATTGTTGCAGGTTACCATGACGCTTTACAAGAAGGGGCATCCATTGCTAGTGCCACAGGAATACGCAAGGCTCTAGCAACAACCAACACTCTACAAAGTGTGGAAGATTTTCTCCCTAAAGCATCGTTTGATTATTTAGCTGATTGGCACGAAAAATATGGTGATTTTGCAAGTTGGGAAACTTTTTGGCCATTGTTACAGTTTACGCTTATTCGTCACACACCCCATGAACTTACGCGCTACGCCGAAGTATCAGAAGGCATTGAGAATGCTCTAATTAAAGCAGCGAAAACAAGTCATTCATTCAGTAGTTTTATGGAGAAAATCAAATCCAAGCGCTATACTTGGACAAGACTCCAACGTATGCTCACACACATTTATACCGGATTTACAAAAGAACAGTTGCAAAGCTTTGAAGCCCCATCTAGTATACGTTTACTTGGTATGAGCAAGAAGGGACAAGGCTATTTAGGAATGCATAAAAAAGATATACCTTTACCTTTAATCAGTCGTGTAGCAGCTATGGATGATGCTATGCTTGCTGTAGATATTCATGCAGCAGAAGTATACAATTTAAGTATAGAACAAGGAATAAAAGAGCAAAGTCTTCCTAAAGATTATCAAACACCACCGATTCGTTTTTAAGCAATGCAAAAGGATGCCAGAAATTCTTCTAGCATCCTTTTATGTTATTGACAAAAAAATGGTCAAGAAATGTCGTGGCGCTTTAAATGAGGGTGATTTCCATTCCAAGCTACTTACTTTCCTGTGAGCGAGCGTTGAGCCGCTTCCTCCGCTTTTGTTTTCACACAGAAAACATCCTGTCTCGCTTTCCCATGGGAGTCGAGTAGCCTTCCATTCCAATCAATGATAGTGCAGTACTTTTAATTTATGCAATTAAGAATGAACGCTATGGCCACTTACCATAATCAAACAGAATAGAGAATGTTATTGTACATCTGCTACGCAAACATTTTGCATACTATCACTATAAATTAAAGAGTGAAATGCTAAAAGACACTTAAAACATAATAAAGTAAAAGGATTCACTCACAGTTTTGTGTGTGAATCCTTTTTGTTCGATAAAAATTAAAAGTTAGGTGATAAAACGTGAAAGTTGGTAGATAAAATTCAGAAGTTGGTAGATAAAACGTAAAAGTTGGTAGATAAAATTTAAAAGTTGGGCGATAATTCCTGAAAAGGTCCCGCTCAAACTAAAAAGTTGGATGTCATTTTGTTAAAACGTAAAAGCGGGTCATCAGACGCCCCCCGGAAGCTTTGCTCTGCGCGAAAGCAAAGCGGCAGCTACAAATGTTTTTTGAGCGAAAGCGAAGCTGCTCTTCCATTTTTTATTTGAGCGAAATGCAAAAGTTATACGCTATGTGAAATGGTTGATTGGAGTGGAGACTGGGCGACTCCTCGGGGATCAGCAATAGAGGAACGAAGGCTAAAACCATCACGTCCTGTGATAACGCCTTCGTGACCAACATCGTGTTGGCCCGAGACCCTGGAGCGAGCGAAGCGAGTGAAGCGAGTGAAGCGGGTCATCGGACGCCCCCAGGAAAGCGCCCAGTCGGAACGGAAATCAACCCCACGCTACAGAAAAACCTTTATTTCGGCTGTAACTGTTTTAAATATGCAATTGCATCATCCACAGTTTTAACCGGAACTATTTTCATTTTTGTTTCAATATCTTTCGCTGTCTTTACTGCTGTAGCATAATTAGATTCCAGTTCAGGATATTTAGCTTTCATTTCTGGAGTAATTTCATCATCTGGTGCAAAAAAGATTTCCATACCATCACGATCAGCAGCAATGACTTTATAGTCTATTCCACCAATTCTTCCAACAGAGCCATCAACCAGCATTTCCCCTGTCCCTGCAATAGCATAGCCTTTCGTTAAATCTTCTTCGAGAAGTTGGTCTAAAATTTCTAAGGTAAACATTAACCCAGCAGATGGGCCGCCAATATCCTCCGTTTTCATAGACACATTTGGATTTGTTTCAATAGATTTACTTTCAGTATAAGTAATACCTAACCCTGCCCTTTTCTCTTCTGATTCAGGTATTTCCTTTAATGTAATCGTTACCTCTTGTTCTTTTGTATTACGTTTTAATTTAATTGTCACCTTATCTCCAAGTTGCTTCGGCTTTAAAAGATCAACAAGCATTTGTTGGTTTCTAATTTTTTGGCCATCAACCTCAATAATTTCATCACCAGCTTTTATTAAATTATCTGAAGCACCGCCATCTAGGACATTTAATACAAAAACACCGTTAAAGAGAATTTTTGTTTGGAGCCCAGCTTTCTGAAAAGCTACATACTTTGCATTAAATTGAGAATCAGACATTAATTTAAACTGTCGAACATTATATTCCTCTTCATCCTCCAATGGATTTCGAACTTGGTCAATATCCATTAGTTTTTGATATTTTTGAGTTTTTGCCCATAAATATGAAAAAGGGGTAGCTTGCTGCATAGCCACCGTCATTAAACTCAAGGATCCTTTATCATCGGTATGGCTATTTTCAACGTTAACAAATTTACTGACATCATAAGCGCTTCCTGGCTTCATGATATAAGCGTCTAGTCGGTACAACATTAAAAAACAAATCGCGACTAATAACACTGCATAAATACTAATTTTTTTCTTCAAAAGAAAAACACCTCCTAGGACGCTTGCAAAACCATACGTTCATGTTTTTGCCTTTTTTACATATATTGATTTTAGCATTTGCCTATGTGAATGACAAAAAGTTGAAACGAGATGATAACATGTATGCGATAATTCAAATAGCGATTTGCATAGTTCTTATTCTATTACTCTTGTTATTCCCACAAACTGCTCATAACGGTACTGATTTAGGTTTAAATCTTTTTATGGAGGCCCTTTTCCCGTATTTATTACCTTACCTTATTTTAACGCAATGGCTTCTCCGTTTAACGGCTCCTATGCGAACGAAAACAAAAAGAGCTTCTTTATACGTACAAGCCTATATTATTAGCGCACTCGGGGGGTATCCATCTGGAGCAACAACAATTGTTTACTTAAAAAACAGTGGGCAACTACATCCAAAAGAAGCAAATTTTTTATTAGCCGTATGTCACGCTCCAAGTCCTCTTTTCGTGCTAGGATTTGTCAGCCTTGATTTATTACACAGTAATACGTTCGGATGGATGTTTTTATGTTTACTACATAGTTTTAATATTTGTTGTTTAATAACTGGTTACTTCTTATTTCGTAAAACGGATCCTCCTAGCATTTCCATACACAATACACCTTTACATACAGCACCTTTTTCTGAAAGCATTAAAGAAACAGCGCCAACAATACTATTAGTTGGAACTACAATAATTTTTTTCACTACCATCCAGACGATTGTCCAGCAAGGCTTAGATTCACTGCTACCCAAACTTCCCTATACAGCTGAGCTTTCCATAGCCGCCATTCTTGAAGTTACAAATGGTCTTAAAATGACTGTCTCAGCTTTTCCAAATCTGCCATATTTACCGTTACTAGTTGTTATGTTGTTAACAATGCAAAGTATAAGCATTCACTTACAAATTTTCGTAATTGCGAAATCAGCCAAGCTTTCCGTTCGACCATATCTAAAATTCCGCCTACTTAGCATAATCATTGTACCCACTATTTATGCTCTTTTTTTCTTAAAATAAATAATCTAAAGATAAGGTTTAGCATTTAAGTTTTTTGATTGGAGTGAGGAGTAAAGACTGGACTTAGGAGAAAGCACAATAGAGGAATTCAATCATTCCCTACTCTTATAACTTTCTTTAGATGTAACCAAAAATAATAGCAGAAAATATTATAATAATTCCTGAATCCATTTTTTGTCAAATGAAATAAAACCAGGACAAAATTCCACATCAAAAAAGCACGAGAAATCAACGTTTCTAAAATTGATTTCTCGTGCTTTTTAAGGCTTTGATCAGTTTTGTCCCAGCCTCACTTGTTTAGTTTATTTATCAATTATGCCTTGGCATAATTGCGTCCGGAATCGGCTTTGGGCCTGCACGAGGGCCGACACGATATCGGTCATTTCAGTAATGCACAGGACATGGCGTTTTTAGACTGAGTTACTCTATTTCAGCGGATGTCTTTTATACCGAAAGCGTAGCGACAGGTACAGATGTTTGGACACCTGCTGAAAGAAGTTAAAAATTATACTTTTCTTTCAAAGCTTCTACAACACAAGGAGGAACAAGCTCACTAACATCACTGCCGTATTTCGCAACCTCTTTAACAATGCTTGAGCTTAAGAATGAATATTGATTTTTTGTCATGATGAAAAACGTTTCAATGGTTTCATCAAGAAAACGGTTCATCGAAGTAATTTGCATTTCGTATTCAAAATCCGAAACAGCACGTAAACCACGGACAATCGCTTTTGCTTTTTTCTCCTTAGCATAGTCTATTAATAGCCCCGATGAACTTTCAATACGTACATTAGGCAATGTTTTAGTAACTTCCGCCATTAATGCCATGCGCTCTTCTACTGAAAATAACGGATGCTTGGATGAATTATTTAAAACAGCAACATAAACTGTGTCAAATACATCTGCCGCCCGTTTAATAATATCTAAGTGACCAAATGTCACTGGATCAAAACTTCCAGGAACTACAGCAATCTTCTCTGACAACTTATTCTCCCTCTTCCTCTATGCAACGATCAATTTCCAAGGGGTGTTTAGACACCCTCCGAATGAAGATAAACGGATATAATCGTTCCGCCATATGTTTCTTGTCTTTTTAATACAAAGTCCCCAAATCTCTGTGGTAATTCTACTTCTTTTGCATGCTCACATAAAATAATGCCATCATGTTGAATTTTATCATTGTCGACAAGAATCTGCACTAAGTCATAATATTCTTTGTGATGATATGGTGGATCTAAAAATACTAATTTAAACGCAATATCACGTTTTAATAACGCTTTCACAGCACGCTTCGCATCGATACGAAAAAGCTCAGAGCAATCCTCATAACGACATTTTTTAATATTTTCCTGTAGTACTTGGAACGCCTTTGCATCCTTTTCAATAAAAACGGCGTGCTCAGCCCCTCTACTTAAAGATTCGATACCTAAGCCACCGCTCCCTGCAAATAAATCGAGCGCCATACCTCCATCAAAGAATGGACCAATAATATTAAATATGGATTCCTTTACTTTATCAGTTGTAGGTCTCGTCGTGTTCCCTGCAATTGCCTTTAAAGGCATCCCTTTTCGTTCTCCTGCTACAACTCTCATAGGCAAATCACCGTACTTTCTTTTTCCATAAATTAATTTCGCCTTGGCGTAATTATTGTTGCTGTCGCTTCGCTTTCGCACAGACAAAACATTGTTGTTGCTGCAATAACATGTTAATTGAAGATAAAAGCATTTTTGCAGCGAAAGACGAACCTCCGCTGCAAAAAAATTTATTCTTGTTCTTGTGTTAATAACTTAATATTGATACGACCATCACTTTTTTGTAATTCTACTAAAAATAATCGTTGTAGCCAAGCTTCTTCAACATAATAATTATTGGCAATTTTAATAATCGGTTCTGAAATAGTCGAATATCTACGTTGATTAAATACATAAAATCCTGGTTCTTTCGGGAATCGGAAGGTACGATTATCACTATTGATATAATACCCATTTTCACCTTCACCAGCAGTATAGCCTAAATAAGGTAACAATTTATCAGCATTATACAATACTTGCCCTTCATAAAGTATTACATGAACATCTTCTCTCAAATCGTCATTTACGTAAACACTTCGGTCATCCTCAAATAATAGTGGATATGTGCCATTTTCTTGGGCAGCATTCAACTTAAAATAAGACGTTTTTGCATCTAATACCTCGGATAAAAGATCGTCCATTGATGCAGGGGAAATCGGCTCTTCCCCAAGTTTATTCAAAGCTTCCTGCCATGTCGACTCTTGATTAGCTGTCATATATTCTTTTAACGTCTTCACGATTTTCTTTGCTTTATCCGAGCCAATCGTATCCTTCACTAAATAGGAAGCCACCACTTCCGGCAACCATGTTGGTGAATCTTTAAACTTATATTTCGTCTTTATTTGCGACAGTATAACTTCCTGTTCAACAGCTTGTTCAGTTAGCTCTGGTAAAAATAAAAGTCGGTCATCATGTTCTTTCACTGGATTCTTTTCTTGAATAATAGCAATATGTTGATCATTCAAAAATTTAAAACTCTCCAATGATTTCAAGAAATCCTTCGAAATAGCTCCCGGGGCATAAATAGACAACACAGGAGTTTGCTCTTGTACTTTTAAATCACCCGTTTGCCAATAAATATCACGAACTGTACCATATCCACTAAACATTGTATAGTTAACAAGTGATAGTTTTTGCTGACCTACTAAAGGCAAGCCCGTTATCCACTGACCAACAATTTTACTATCAGTTGAAATATGTACAACAGAATAAGATGATTCACCATTCGTTAATGTGGCGAAAACATTTTGGATGAGCATTTTATCTTTTAAGCCACCCTTAATCGGAATTATGTATGAAACAGATTGTGATTTAGTCTCCCCTTTTTTAAAATATGAGACTTCTTTTGATAAGCGATTACAGCTTTTTTCGTTATCGATAAAGCAACTAGGATTTATCGCATTTTCTGGCCACTCTATCTCCACTTTTTGGTTGGGTAAATTTTTAAAATGTTGTCGAATATCCAAGCTATTTTCTCGATAGACAATTTCTATCTCTTGTGAATAACGGAATTCGCCATTGCCTGTCTCTAAGTCAGACGAATAAGCATGGTACTGAAAAAATAACGTTCCGGTAATGATTAGTACTAGAATGGAAAAAAAACTCATTGCAAATTTCATGTGCTTGACCTCCCGCAGCATGATACTATGTGTATTGGAAAGGATGTGCAGTTTTTATGCCACAACAATTTATAGAATTAGGTGAGGGCTATGGTGATGTTTATGAGCTACTTGAAATAGTGAGAACCAATCAAGATCGCTTCCACCAAGCCTTTATACTAACATCCACTAAAGAAGAAAAAAAGGTTGCTTCTTTAGCAGTCGCTTTAAAACCAGTCGGTGAAAGTAAATTCATGCCGATTTATATTTGTCGAGAAGGCATCCCTTATAATGAAGAGCAGCCTTCACAGCGACAAAAAATATTTGAAGAAAGTATTAAACGACTAGATAGAAAAGCGGTTGTTGTAGAAATAAAGCACTCTTCTATATTTTCGGAATCAAAACTATTTTATCAATACTTGATCGGAATAATGAGACTTCATCACTATATTCCGGCGTTAACATAGTATTATAGACCTGCTTTATAGTCATATTCTTTCGCTTTATCTGGTTTTGCATTTTCATACTCAGTTTTAACAAATGGACGATAAGACTTTACAACGTCTTTCACGAATGGAAGGCGTTGTAGTTTAGTTGTCATTGATTCAATTTCCTCTCGCTCGCAATAAATCACTACATATTTTTGCCTCCGAGAAATATAAAGAACATGACCATATTTTCGAAGAGACTTCGCATGTTTTAATTGATGGACGTAAACGATTAGTCCTTGGCGTTCGTTCATAGTATTCCCCTCATTTCTTACATAAAAGAATACCATAGACCGGAAAATGATAGCAACAGAGTTTAGCTGACAGAACGCTCAATTTTCCGTTATAATGGAAAAGCATACAACGTTGACTTAGAGTTTTACATTCACTTATGCAAGTTATAGAGTACTAGTTTACGTTAGAACTTTTTGTTTGCTCACTGAAAAAGCAATTATGCCTCGGCATATATTGTAGCTGACGCTTTGCTTTCTCTAGAAAAAACAATTGCTGAAAAAACTGAAAAAAGTTAAAAAGTGAAATTGCCAGTACTATTTATATTAATTTAATTGTTAAGGAGGACGAATATGGGTAAGAAAACAAAGATTGCACTTGCAATCGCAGCGGCAAGTGCAGCGGCTTGGGCAGGTAGTAAAGCTATTTCTAAACCTCAACAACGAGAAGGTAAACAAGCATTACAATTTGATCACCCAATTATTCTCGCACATCGTGGCGGTGCTCATATAGCACCTGAGCATACAATGCCTGCTTTTGAAAAAGCCGCACAGTTAGGTGTTGACGGCTTTGAAATAGATATTCGCTTAACCAAAGATGAGGAAATTATCGTTTTCCACGATGATACTGTCGATCGTACGACAGATGGCTACGGACTTGTTGCAGACATGACTTTAGCGGAAATAAATGCACTAAACCACGGTTATCAATTTGAAGATTTAGATGGGGAATTTCCTTATCGAGATGAAAAAATTGACGTTGTCACATTACGTGAATTATTAGAAACTTATCCAAACTTGTTAGTAAATATTGATATTAAAGATGCACCAGATACGTATGAAGGAAGTTTAATGCCATCTAAACTATGGCGTTTAATTGAAGAACTTGGTGCTGAGAATCGAGTAGTTGTCACGAGCTTTTACGGTGAACAGATTGATCGCTTTAACTTATATGCACAAAATCAAGTAGCGCTCGGTGCTGGTGAATCAGATGTTCGTAAAGCATTTGCTTCTTTCTCAAGCCAGTTTGGACACTTATATCATCCAAAGGTAGACGTATTCCAGATACCGCCTAAATCAGGAGTAATCACACTAGAATCACCTAAGTTCATCCAGTTTTTAAACAATTTAAACATCCCTGTTCATTATTGGACTATTAATGACGGAGCAACAATGACTAAATTAATTCACAACGGTGCAAAAGGTATTATTACAGATCGACCTGATATTGCTGTAGAATTACTACAAAAATAAGAATAATAAAATGGAGGCTAATCTCCATTTTATTATAGTTAACACATTGATTGGTGAGGGCCTTCTTTTAACAGCCCTTACCTTTTATTTATTTCTATCTATATAATTAGCAGGTACAGGGGATAAATCTAACTCTCGTGCCTACACAGAAAGCTGCCCTATATGATGAATTTTATGTGCAATAAATTGGTGCAAAATTCCATTTTTAGCATGCGCATTTGTATACCAAGAGCCGCGCCCTATTGTTGAAGTTCACAAAATATAAAAAGTAACAACTGTATACGTTGTAATGAAGTAAGTTATATTATTAAAAGGGGCTGGGACAAATGTGTTTCAGCCAACAAAAATACCGAACTATCCAACGAAACTCTCATGAAGTGTTTCGGAATAGTTCGGTTTTTCTATTTATCGTGTTTTGTTAATTTAGAGATTATTCGGCTTTATGAAGGAACCATTTAGTTATGTCCCAGCCTCTTTATTTGTTTAGTTGGACTCTTCAATAGGGGTTGAATAATTACAGAATATAAGGTAGGAATTATTAATAAAAGATGGAGAGATACGATGTTCGATCAAGTTGCGTATTTTATTTTTCAAGCCCTGGTAATTCTAACGGTTTTGGTTGTTGTGGTTGGCATCCCTCTTGAGGATAAACTGTTTAGAAAAAAATAACATCTCGCTTCGTGTCTATAATAGATTTAGGGATTGGTGAAAAATAGTGGACCATATTGAGGTAAAGCACCTGTTTGTTTAAGTGAATAAATTCACATTTATAATTCCTCTTAAATATAAAATCAGTTTATATATTCACAATTCTTCTCTAACAGGTTCTTTACTAAATCTCTTAGATAAATTGTAATTTGTTAATCGATGTGCTTGTGTAACCACTGCTCAAATACTTTCAACTGTTCTTCAGTATGAAAGTAATGTTCACCTGCTTCCATGACTTCTAATTCACAACTGTGTTTTTTTGCAAAATAGTCAATCGTTTCAAATTCGCACAGTTCATCCTTGGCTCCATACATAATATATGTATCTGTATTCCATGTATTAATAGGATGTTCTTTTACATAGCATAAATAATCCCAATATAACTTTTGACCAATAGGTGTTTCTATAGTCATTTCTTTTTGCAAAAGCTCTGGTGTTACATTAAACCATTTCATCATATTTTCGATAATTCGTTCCATATTAAATACCGGTGATAAAAATAATGCCTTTTTTAGCACATCGTTTTGATAAGCTAAAAGGCTAAAATAAGCTCCCATACTACATGCAAACAAGCTTACTTCTTTCCAATGTTCTTTTGCGTAATTCATAATTATAGATAATTCACTAACACAAAACTGTACTTTACAAGGAGTATTATCATTTTTTCTTTCTCCATGCTCAGGTAAATCAAAGCTTAATACTTGATAACCTTTTTGATTGGCTTCTTCAGCTAATATTTGAATCACTGCATCTTCTTTATTTGACATATTTCCATGTACTGCAATAAAAATTTTTTCACTCTTTTCTCCCCATAAAACTGCGGGAATATTACTAATTTTAAAATTGTCTTTAAGCATATTTCCTCCATAACATTTTATATTCTTCTACTTAGTTTAAAGAAATCAAACTATTCATAACTTACCACAAATTAATTATTATATCTCTCTATATCTGTATAACATAGTCTACTCTATATTTTAAACCTTTCTTTTGTTGAACAATCGCACCCGTTAGCCACCCATGTAGCGCAAAAATTAGCACTTCACCACAGAAAATGAAAGATGATTAAGTTCTTTCATGTGAGTGAAAGAGATTATTCCTTTTGATTTAAATGAGGAGTGAATTATTGGAGGAACTTATCGAGTTTAACAACGTAATCAATTTCGTGAAGTTCCTTATTTAACCCCTGTATGTAATGTGTGACCGCTTCAGCTAATACAGTTGTGGTAATGTATTTGTCTGTTTCGAAATTCTGCCAAATTGAATAAATTCTCCAATAATCATTTCCTACATAAATGAAATTGAGTATTGTCTCATTATGGTCAATTGTTTCATAGTCCATATTTTCTTTAAGGCCTCTGCGAATCTTTTGTAACCATTCACCCAGTTGGGTTCCTAACTCTGCAAGATTGACATATGGGTCATTAAAAAACAATTTTTCATCTAGAAAAATGTTTAAAGCACCTTCTATAAAACCGTTTTCGTAAGCAGAGTACCCTGGTCCATTAGGCACATTTTTATCTAAAACAAACGAGAATCTAACATTCATAAAATCACTCTCCAAGGGAAATATTCTACACTGAGTCAATAATCCCCTCTTATTCCACTAGCCTACTCCGTTAGTTGAATAGCACAATCTTTAAGAAAACAGCCAAAATCTAATAAACAGCGGGGCTGAAGAAAACCCCACTGTTTAAAGTTTTGCTTTATTGTAGATGATGTAATACCGCATCCGTTACATCACGTAATGTCGCTGTTCCTCCCAAATCACCTGTTTTAATACCTTCTGCTAATGTTGCTTCCATCGCATTCAGCACTTTTGCCCCAATTTCATGATAGCCTAAGAAATCAAGCATCATTTTACCTGTCCAAATTTGTCCAAGTGGATTTGCTATACCTTGTCCTGCAATGTCAGGAGCAGAGCCATGGACTGGTTCAAACATAGATGGATATTGTCGTTCTATATTTAAATTTGCAGCTGGAGCAATTCCGATACTCCCCATAATCGCACCACCTAAGTCGGTTAAAATATCCCCAAATAAATTGGATGCAACAATGACATCAAAGTTTTCCGGCTTCATCACTAAAAAGGCAGCTAAAGCATCAATATGATTGGATACTTGTCCTATGTTCTCGTAGTCTTTACCTACTTGTGCAAACACTTCATCCCAAAAAGGCATACTGTATGTAATTCCATTAGATTTTGTGGCACTTGTAACATGCTGGCGTCGAGTTTTTGCCATTTCAAATGCATATCGCATGGCACGTTCTGTTCCCTTCCTTGTAAAAATAGCATTTTGGATAGCAACTTCATCCTGTCCACTATGTATTCTGCCACCACTCTCAGCATACTCTCCCTCTGAGTTTTCACGTACAACAACAAAATCAAAGCCATTTGGATTACGTAAAGGTGAAGGTAAACCTTGAAGTAGCTTTGCTGGACGCACATTAATAGATTGCTTCATTTCACGGCGGATTTTAATAAGTAGCCCCCATAATGAAATGTGGTCTGGTACTAAATCTGGCATTCCTACAGCACCTAAAAAGATTTGATCGTACCCTTTTAAAATTTCAATACCATTATCAGGCATCATTTTACCTGTCTCTAAATAATAATCACAACCCCATGGGAATGTTGTCCATTCAAATTGAAAGTTGCCATCTAATTGAGCGGCTTTATCAAGAACTTCTATCGCCGCTGGTACAACCTCTTTACCAATCCCATCTCCTGGTATAACGGCAATTCGATACGTCTTCATCTGTTAATCCTCCTTTAATTTCTATAACGCCTATGCAATTACTATACAATTTTTTTGCAGTCATTACACACACTGAGCTGTAGCTACTGTAGCATCGTATAAAAAAAGACTGTATAGAAACTCACCTGAGTTTGCATACAGTCTTAGAAAAAGTATTACCTTGTTTATGCAGAGCAAGAGCAAGAACCGCCTGAGCCACATCCTCCACCACATGAAGAACCTGATGCAAAGAACGGATTACTTACAGGGACTTTTACCGCTTCTGAAACAGTTTTCCCTATAAGTAAGCTTATTTGATCAAGTAAATCTTGAAAATCGTTTTCAGCAATTCTTAAAGCTGAAACCTTTTCATTTAAATCGAGTGCGCGCTTTTGCTGACGAATCGATTTCATAATTGTATGATAGTCCGGATGATATTTTCCGAAACGTTGTACATCTTCATACTGCTCTTTCATGCGATTAAATGCATAAATAACTTCGACTATTTGGACATCGCTATACACAGCATCATATGCTTGCTGAAGCATTTTCGCAGGCTCAGAGGAAAGAATCATCTCACAAAGCGCATCGGCCTCATCCAAAATGATTGCCCAGTCAGAGGTCATCATCATTTTTAATTCCCCCAATCTCTTTCCCATCATAACAGATTTTATGGTAATTTTACATTATTGATATTTTTAAATGAAGGAGTTTTTAAATTGGTACCATCGTCTAAAAAAGAAATAGAACAATTACTTGCAGAGATTTTACAACATAGTACAGCTGAAGATGAGGAAGTTTTACTACATTTATTGTCTGGCCTTCGCGATAAACAACAAGGTATTCATCGACGTTATATTAATGCGGCCTTACACATGGTTGGCAAATTTGAGCCTGAAGTTAGCGAAGTTCGCATTCCCATTACACCTGTTATCCATAATACCATTAAGGTACCACACGGCGGGATTATTGCAACAATTGCAGATGCAGCAATGGGAGGACTTGCTTCACGCTCAGTACCAGAAGGCTTTAATGTTGTCACAACAAATATAAATATCTCTTATATTGCTACAACAACCAACAAAGAACTGATTGCTCATGGACGTTTCGTGCATAAAGGGCGTCAGACACTTGTGATGGAATGTGATATCGAGGATGAGACTGGACGAAAACTGGCTATTGCGACTGGTTCTTTCTTTGTCATTCAACGCCGTCCTTAGTCATAAGATTTAAAAAGTAATCTCGAATACATTGTTGATCGGAAAAAGGGAATTTTTGATTTTTTATTTGTTGGGTCTGTTCATGCCCTTTTCCGGCAACAAGTACAATATCACCTTTTTCTGCCTTTGCTAATGCTTGATGAATAGCAACTTTCCGATCTAGATAGATTTCATAATATTGCTGCTCAGTAAAACCAGCAATAATACTTTCATTAATTAAAATCGGGTCTTCATCACGCGGATTATCAGTCGTTAAAAAAATGACATCAGCATACTTACTAGCTACTGCCCCCATCGCAAAACGTTTCGCCTTATCTCGATTTCCCCCACAGCTAAATACAAGGTACAGGGTTTTCGAGCGATCAAAAGTTTGCAGAACAGCCTGTAATGCCTCTGCAGTATGTGCGTAATCTACGTACACATCAATCCCAAATGGATTGTCTATTTTCTCAAGTCTTCCTTCTGGTAGCCTTAACAACCACATATGCTCTGCTATCTCTTCAATTAAGAAACCTATGCGCCATAAAGTCATCAACGCAGCTACAGCATTTTGTACATGATATTTACCAACAAAAGGGATTTCTACAATATGCTCACTCGATGACGTTTGTAAACAAAGTACCGTTTTTCCAAATGATTCACTGACAATTTGGATATGTAAATCATTATGATTATCAAAGCCAAATGAGCAGGATTTTTTCTTATCATAAATACCGACGGAACGGCAAAAATTATCATCTCCATTTAGCACTAGCTTTTTCGATAAATCTGCCAATCTTTTTTTCGCACGCTTATATGCCTCAAGCCCTCCATGATCTTCTAAATGGTCCTCCGATAAATTTAAAAAAACACCACAATCGATATCACAATGATCAAGTCTATTTTGCTGTAATCCCATTGATGAAGCTTCTAAAACAACATGTGTAACACCATTTCGTACACATTGCTTTAAAATCGGATGCAACTCTTTTGCCTGTAATGTAGTTAATTGCTCATACACAGTTTGTTGTTTCTGTTCATTGATGAAAAATCCTACAGTTCCAATAACTGCAACGTTTTTATGTAGGGCTCTTAATAATTGGCTCACAAAATGACTCACTGTAGTTTTACCATTTGTACCTGTAATCGCAATGACTGTTAATGCTTCTGCGGGAAAGGCTGAAAGCTTTGCACTCGCATACGATAAAAATAAGGATGTATTCGGAACCCAAACAAAAGGAATATTTTGATCGGTAATTGGCATTGAAATACTTTCCTCTGATACTATTGCGGCAGCACCCCGAGCTAATGCTTCTTTTACAAAACGACTTCCCGTTGTTTTCTTACCTTTACGTACAATAAAAATATCCCCAGGTTTTACTGCCTGAGCATAATCCTCGACTCCTGTAATAGTTGTGCGAATAGATCCCCCAGTTACGCTACATGGCCAATCTTTTAATAGCTCCGCTAATTGCAAGCTTCATTCCCCCTTTCGGTTCTCTATCATATGACGGCGTATGTAACGATGTGACGAAAAATGTAGGCGATCATTGTGCTCATCTCACCTATAGAGATGGGAGACTTCTGTACCTTTCGCTTCGCTTTTGGTACACAATACAAATGCTGAAAGAAGTTAAAAATGAAAAAGACTGAAGATAAACTTGATTTCGCCAAGTTTATTTTCAGTCTCAAATTTCTATTTATGGTGATGATTCATCAATATTTTCTACTGGTTCCTCAGAGTCTTTATTCTCACTATCCAGCCCCTGAGAAGAAGATTCTAAAAATATTTGCGTATAATAGTTTAAAAATACTCCAGATCCCACTGTCGTATATTTATCATTTAAAATTACATTTCGATGCTCAGGTGAATTAAGCCAGCCATGCATTGCTTCAATCGCATCAAAATAATCAGTCGCAAGATTTTCATTCGCCTCACTATATTCGATTCCATGTGTGTCTAATCTCTTTTTCAAATCTCCATTTGTTGGTGATTCATGAGCAAGGAAATTGTGAACCTTCATATCTTCACTATGAATTTTTGCAACTTCTTCTAATGAATCATCCATTTTTAATGGCGTTAAATCATGTTCATCTCTTGTTACATTTATTAAATCGTCAAGCTGTGCAGCACTTGCTTCATTAATTTCCTGCTGTAAAAAGGAAGATGGTGGTGTTGGTATTACTAGCTCACCTTGATAAGTCATTTCGTAAGGTTGATGAAGAACAAGGGTTTTACTATTCGTAAAACGTATTCCTTGTAACTTACCCGTTTCTCTATCTATATAAAGTTGTGCAAAAAGCCCATCGAATTTTACAAGCAGTCGTGTCTGCATATCTTCTTCACTCATCGAGAAAACGAAAATATTTTTACCGACATTCGCAGTTACTTCATAATCAATAATGGTCATTCGGTATATATCATCGCGTTTCTGACCGACCTTAAAAGGAAAAGCATCCAAATCTTCACCAGCAATGTAAACTTGTGTCACAATATTATTGTCAACACCTACCATGAAAAATGTAGAAGCACTGGAGTTATAGATCCACCAATCATATCCAAAGGAGGATGGTTCCTTTCGTACGGGTTCACCATATTTCTCCAAAACTACCTTAGCTTCTTGACCGATTAATGTCGACATACCGCTTTTTGGACGTGTCGTTGCTCCCATTTCAGGCTGCTTTAACTCGGTTTTGGGAATAACATTTGAATTGGCATTCGGGCCTTTTAATGGCTCGTTTTCACGAGGTGTATTAAAAAACATAAAGCCAATTAATGTAATTGCAGCACATACCATAAAAATGCGAAATAAAGCTTTCATACATGACTCCTTCTTATCACATTATTCTATTTATTATATCAATTGTAATTGGGTTGACACAATGTTGTCATTGCAACAATGTCGAATATGCTCTATTATAAAAATGAGCGTATACTATGTACGAGAACCTAAAGGAGGATTATAGATGTATTTCGAAAATACTAACCTTGAAAATTTAACAGCTGATCAAGAACTTATTGTAAGCGTCATGAAAAAAAATGGTTTAGAATGTGATGGCGGCTGGGATTACGAACGTATGACATTTGATAAGCGTTTCGATACTCGCGAAGGTCGTTATTACCTACGTGTATTCTCATATGCTAAATCTGGTGATGTTGGTGCACATGATGCAATTCTAACATTAATGAAACCAGCACTTGGTAAGTACTACTATCCACACGGCGTTGAGTATGGTGATGATGAAGTTTACCCAGCTCATCTTGTAAAAAAATGTGAAGAAATCTTAAAAAAGGTTAGATTAGACCTAGAAGCTTTTGAAATTCATGCATAATTTTAGATAGTTATTTCACTTTGCATATATGTCGATTAATCATCGAAATTATTTTATTTTTTATAAGGGTTAACAGTAAATCGGCAACAGCATGCAGTGCAATAGCTACATCTGAAAAGACTGGTGGTCCAGTCTTTTTTATTTTGAGTAAAAATTTTATTTCTTCTCATACTAACTATATCTTTTACATGATGTAGGTGAGATAAATGTTACAATTTTTAAAACACCCTTTTTTTCGCCATCCGATCATCGTTATAGCTATCGGAATTGCAATTCTCTGGTTTATATCCCTGTCATTACCTATACTGCTTGCCTACGTAACTGCCTTATTATTGGAACCTGTCATCATACGAATTAGTAAACGGTTCCGAAAAAAACGCAAAATAGTCGCATCTATTTTTTTCTTGTTCTTTTCAAGCATGACATTACTATTATGTATTCTCATTATATTTATAAGCTGGAAACAATTTTCAACATTTATCATTCATATTCCAGAGTACCTCAATCAGCTATCATCACTATGGATTCAAATACAATCCAAGCTTTCCAACTATACTTATCACTTGCCCCTAGATCTTGTTATACAAATTCAACTTATGATAGCACGGGCTCTATCTTCAATCGAGAAATATGCTCTTTCTTTAACAAATTTAAATGTTTGGTCATCTTCACTTACGTATATAACTTCTCGTTTGTTCGACATTTTTGTCTATTGGATCGTACTATATATGTTTCTTTTAGAATTACCGAATATTAACCGTAAAATGTTAGCGCCTATTTCGTTTCACTATCATCAAAAAATACTATTTATTGGACAGCGTGTAAAACTTGCTTTATTTGGTTTTGTAAAAGCACAATTTTTAGTTGGTATTTGCATTTTTGTTATAGCTTTTGGAACCTTTTATTTTCTTAAAACACCATTCCCCCTTATTTTAGCACTCTTACTAGTCGTTTTAGATTTCGTTCCTTTTTTAGATTCATTTATTTTGCTTCTTCCTTGGGCAATATACAAAGCCTTTACAGGTGAATATATCTATGCTGTTATGTTAGTCGTACTTACGATCGCTCAATTTTTAGTTCGACGAATGATTGAGCCCAGAGTTATTGGAAATAAAGTTGGACTCTCCTCACTAACAACCTTTATTGCCATGTTTATCGGTTTTAAAATGTTTGGATTTTCCGGTATTTTAATTGGCCCTTTACTCGTTGTTGTTGTCGTTTCCTTATTTAATCAAACATCCATAAAAAATCTCCCTCCTTCTCAAAAATAAGGAGGGAGATTTTTTTATCAATTATGCCTCGGCATAATTGCGTCCGAAATCGACTTTGTGCTTAGACCTGCAGATGTTTTTTGCACGAAAGCGTAGTGCTAACATAGCGGCAGGTACAGATGTTCGAACACCCGCTAAAATAGGTTAAAAGCCTAAAATAGCTTTAATGACAGATGTTGTTTCACCTGGTTCAAACATAACGTATAGTAAAATGTATACTAAAACTCCGGTAATAGCTACGAAGAACCAAATAATACTTGTAATCGGTCCTATACGACGGTGAAGCTTGAGATTCGTTTTCAAGCCAGAAATAATACTAACAATTCCAAATACTGCTCCAGTTGTTGCGAGAGTAATGTGGAAAATTAAGAAGAAAGTATAATATGGCTTTAAATCTTCTCCGCCACCAAAAGCTGTGTTACCAATAAAGATTGTTCGTGAAGCATATATAATAAAGAAGATAAGTGCTGCAACTCCTGCTGCAAGCATTACTTTTTTATGTGCCTCTACTTTTCTTTTTATAATTAAGCCCCAACCAATAGCTACAAGTACAGCACTAATAACGATGAATGATGTACTTATAGTAGGCAAAATTTGCAATTCCATTTACAAAACCCCTTATACAAATTAAGTTTCTTTTTACAACTGATGTTGTTGTTGTTGATTTTCCCATTTCTTTTGATGTTCTTTTAACGCATCAGCAGTAATTTTATCAGGATCCTTTTGTTCTGAACGATACCAATTAATAAATATTGATCCAAGTAATACACCAAAAATAAGCTCTTGTAAAATCTTCATTAAAACGCCGCCCAGTTGCTGATCGGCAACAGGTGTCATATTTGTAAAGAGTTCTGGACCTGATAAAGATAAACTAGATAATGTAGAAACAGGTACACAAAGTTCCATTGCTTTAAGCCATGCATCACCATTTGTATATGTTTCATACATAGCGTTTGGCGCAAAAATAATTAACGCACACGCAGGTGTAATTAATACCGCGTTAGCAATGATATAGGCTAACTTAAACAATGGTTTCATTTGCGAACTATTAGGCATCTTTTGAATCAAAGGCCAGTACATTAAAACTGCAGAAACAAATAATACAAATGTATATGTACCATGTAAAGTTTCGTTTAATTTAATGTAGTCTAATACTGCAGGTAAATGGTAGAAAGAAAATAAACCAATAAACACAAATATCGCAACGACCGGGAGTGTAAATGTTTTAAATAAAGATTTAACAACCGGTGCTTCAATTGCAACTTTCCATACCCACCAAGGAATTCCCTTAATTAAGAAAATCGGTACAAGTAACAATAAAATAGCCATTTGCACCATATGCATCGTAAACATAATATGCGCCATTAAATCTATTGGAGATCCTTTAATAATATAAATCGTTACCATTGCCAGTACAAAATAAATAGCCTCTTTCCTTTTCAAAGGCTCGCTTACTTTAAAATCCTTGCGCCACTTTGTTGTGACTAGAAAATAGATGACTGTTATGAAAACAAGAACCCCTATTAAGTATGGGCTCCATAAAGCTTGGAAACCAAATATACTAAGTGGCATACAGAACGCACTCCTTTAACTTCAGTACTCCTATTATAGAACGCTTACACTTATTCTGCAATGAACGAAAGGTGAACAAATTACTATCTATAGTTTACCTCTCTTTCAGGATTATCGTATTTATAAAAAAATTATTCAAAGTATAAAAAACCAACATGAATTATATTATTTCTTGCTAGCTCCTCACCATAGCGTGGGGTTGATTTCCGTTCCGACTGGGCGCTTTCCTGGGGGCGTCCGATGAGCCGCTTCACTCGCGCAGCTCGCTCCAGGGTCTCGGGCCAACACGATGTTGGTCACGAAGGCGTTATCACAGGACGTGATGGTTTTAGCCTTCGTTCCTCTATTGCTAATCCCCAAGGAGTCACCCAGTCTCCACTCCAATCAACTGATTCACATAGCATGTATTCTCTTAATTTAAATGATAACGTATCTTTAGCAAAAGGGTTTGTCTGAGTGAAACCAACAGCAATGTACAATTACGTCACTGTTACAAGTCTATTTTGTTCATTATGGTGTGTTATCCATAACGTCCACTATTGAAATGAATAAAATTTATAAAAATTCTATGCTATCGCTGATTGGAGTGGAAGGCTACTCGACTCCCGTGGGAAAGCGAGACAGGCGAGACCCTGAGGCCAACACGATGTTGGTCACGAAGGCGTTGTCACAGGACGTGACGCACTTAGCCTTCGTTCCCTCAGCGGAGGAAGCGGCTCGACGCTCGCCCACAGGAAAGCGAGTAGCCTGGAACGGAAATCACTCTCACATGAATTATATTAATTCTTACCTGCTCATTCACTTAAACGTGAATAGAACCCAAAAAGAAAAGCACGTTCCTACTGAAAGTAGAGAACGTGCTTTTTTGGTGATTACCACCAAATAATTGTTAAAAATGCTAAGAAGAATGTAAATGCGATTAGTATACCCATCCACATGAAGAAACCAATTACACCACCGAAGTGTGTTTTTTTGTCTTCTAAGTGCATGAAAGAGTAAAGTTGAAGAACAACTTGAACACCCGCAAGCAATAAGATGAGTGGGAATATTAAGTATTTAGAAAAATCAGCTGCAACTACTGCGAATGCGATAAACGTAAAGAAAATCATAATCGCAAAGTTAATTACTTGTTTACGCATATGAACGGCATTATGATGACGATCATACTCGTATTGTGCCTGAGACTTAGCAACTATAGGTGTATCGTGTGAAGACATATTATCCGATCACTCCCATCAAGTAAACTACTGTAAAGATGAATACCCAAACTACGTCGATAAAGTGCCAGTATAATGCAGCCACGAAGAATTTAGGTGCATTGTATAAGTTAAGACCACGCTTAGCATTACGAAGCATTAACGTAGTAATCCACACAAGACCTAATGTTACGTGGAAACCATGTGTACCAACTAATGAATAAAACGCAGTTGAGAATGCAGATTGGTTAAATGTAAAACCAAGACCTACATAATGATTGAATTCATAAATTTCTAAACATAAGAATCCAAGACCTAAAAGTACTGTAATACCAAACCAAGTTTGCATAGCTTTAAAGTTAAAGTTACGCATATGGTAAATTGCATAAACAGACGTTAGTGAAGATGTTAATAATAACATCGTCATTGCGAAAGCTAAAGGTAATTCAAATAAACCTTGTGTAGTGAACTCCATGCCAGCAGGCCCTTTGTTCTTAAGTGCTAGGTAAGTAGCGAATAAACTTGCGAAAAGTACAACTTCACAGGCAAGGAAAATCCAGAAACCAACAACTTTATTTTTCCCTTCCATCGTCGCTTGTTCAGGATGATCTGGCCAAGTATGAGGAGTAAATTTAGTATTGAAATCCATTATTTATTTCCTCCTTTGCCGTAAAGTTGTTCTTCAATTTCAAGAATTTCTTCTTTGTGTAAGTGGAAGCCGTGATCGTCCTTAACAGAACGGAAAATCATAGCACCAAATGTAATTGCAAGACCTGCAATTAAAACGTAAATTGACCACGGTTTATCTGCATCTGGATTATAAAGAGCACCGAATGCCGCGATAAACATACCTACAGAAATAACAAATGGGATAGCTGAGTTATTTGGCATATGAATATCACCGATTGGCTCAGCAAATGTAATTTCTTTATTACCTTCTTGTTTTTCAATCCACCAAGGATCTAAACCACGAACAAGTGGTGTTTGACGGAAGTTATAGAATGGGATTGGTTGTGGAATTGACCATTCTAATGTACGTCCATCGCCCCATGGATCGCGACCTGCTGGTTTGCCTTTGATTGACATTAAGCAGTTGATTACCATTAAGATAACCCCTACACCCATCATTAATGCACCGATTGTAGAGATATAGTTGAACTGATCCCAACCTTGACCTTCCATGTAAGTGAATACGCGACGTGGCATACCCATTAAACCTAAGAAGTGTTGAACAAAGAACGTTAAATGGAATCCGATAAAGAATACCCAGAAAGTAATTTTACCAAGTGTTTCGTTTAACATACGGTTGAAGAAAATTGGCCAGTAGAAGTGCGCTGAACCAAATAACGCTGTTACGATACCACCAACGATTACGTAGTGGAAGTGAGCAACGATAAAGTAAGAATCGTGTAATTGGTAGTCAAGAGGTGCAGATGCTTGCATTACCCCTGTAACACCACCCGCAACGAATGACGGGATGAAACCAAGTGCATAAAGCATTGGTGTTGTAACTTTAATAGATCCGCCCCAAATAGTTAAGATCCAGTTAAATACTTTCATACCTGTTGGAACGGCAATTGCCATTGTTGCAACAGCAAAGATTGCGTTAGCTGTTGGCCCAAGACCAACTGTAAACATGTGGTGAGCCCAAACCATGAACCCTAAGAAACCGATTAAAATTGTTGCGAATACCATTGAAGAGTATCCAAATAAACGTTTACGAGAGAACGCTGGGATAATCTCAGAGAATAAACCAAACGCTGGTAATACTAAGATATAAACCTCTGGGTGTCCGAAGATCCAGAATAAGTGTTCCCAAATAATTGTGTTACCACCCATAGTATGGTCAAAGAAGTTACCACCGAACATACGGTCAAATAACATCATTAATAAACCAATTGTTAATGGAGGGAATGCGAACAGAATTAATGCACTTGATACTAGCGCAGTCCAAGTGAATAATGGCATACGCATGAATGTCATACCTGGAGCACGCATTGTAATAATCGTAACGATAAAGTTAAGACCTGATATTAATGTACCCGCCCCTGATATTTGTAAACCGAGAACATAGAAGTCAATACCATGTCCAGGAGAATATAAAGATAATGATGCATAAGACGTCCAGCCCGCATCAGGTGCGCCACCCATAAAGAATGACAGGTGAAGGAATAATGCACCTAGGAAGAATAACCAAAACCCTAAAGAGTTAAGGAACGGGAATGCTACGTCACGCGCACCAATTTGTAATGGTACAAGCATGTTCATAAATGCGAATAGTAATGGAGTCGCAGCTAGGAATAACATTGTCGTTCCGTGCATTGTTAATAATTCATTGAAAAAACCAGCTGAGATGAAATCGTTATTTGGTTTCATTAATTGAATACGCATTAATAACGCTTCAAAACCAGCGATAGCAAAGAACAATGTACCGGCTAATAAATACATTACTGCTAACTTTTTATGGTCAACAGTTGTAATGTAGTCCCAGACAGTTGCTCCAAAGCCCTTTTTCTGTGTGTATGAGCTCACAACTTTTACCTCCCTCAAAGTTTGTTACATAAAACTTGAAATTATTTCTCAACAGATAAGCCCATGATATAAGTTGCTAGAGCTTGAATTTCTTCGTCAGTTAAGTCGCCATAAATTGGCGCAGTACCTTCTGGATTCATCATTAAGTTACCTGGCTTGAACTTCCCAGGATCCTTAATCCAAGCTTTTAAGTTTTCTTCATTATGTTCTAAGAAACCAGCAACACGGTTACGGTCACCAAATGCAGTTAAGTTAGGACCTGCACCTGGACCGCTTGTACCAGATACAGCATGACAACCCATACAGCTCTTAGCAAATGTTGCTTCCCCAAGATCAGCTGAAGTTTTGTCAGCTATTTTTTTATCTGTTGCTTTCATTGAAGCTACCCATGCGTCGAATGCATCCGGGCTTAATGCTTTTACTTTGAAGTCCATTAGAGCATGTGAAGGACCACATAACTCAGCACATTTACCATAGAATACGCCGTCTTTAAGGTCTTTTGATTCTTTATCGAACTCTAGATAGAACTTGTTTAAGTTATCTACGTTCGTATCCATTTTACCGCCTACAGCAGGAATCCAGAATGAGTGCTTAACATCGGCAGCTTTTAAGTTAAAGTAAACTTTTTGACCTGTTGGTACAACTAATTCTTGTGCAGTTACAATACCTTGGTTAGGGTATTCAAACTCCCACCAATATAATTTAGCAGTTACATTTACTGTAAGTGCTGTTTTGTCACCGTTTTCATCTACTTCATCCATTGCAGCAACATCTGCAAATTTGTAAGTAGCCGTAACAACTGGTACAGCTAAGATTAATAACAAAATAATTGGAATAACTGTCCAAATTATTTCAAGAGTGTGACTTCCTTCTACTTGCTTAGGAATAACGTTTTCGCCAACTTTTGAACGGCGGAATTTTAAGAATGCAAGTAAATAGATAACGGATACTACTACTACAACTAACGTCATAATCCCAGTAGCTAGCATTAATAGATTGAATTGTTCTTTACCTACTTGACCAGATGGTTTCAGTGCAGAAATATAATCTTCACCACAACCAGAAAGGAAAACCATCATCACTGCTAGTAGTGAAAAAAGACGCCATTTTTTAAGCCCTTTCATCATGCTTAATTAAACCCCTCTTTCTTTGTTGTATTTTCATGTGTACCTAGGAAATAAGTTCTGTCTATATGAATTCTTTAGGAAAAGAAAGAATTCCTAGATTTAGCTAAACAACGCAAAAATTATGATGGATACAAATAGTATGGTCATATGATTCAACGAATAGATAAACATTTTATTTGCCCATTTCATATCATCTTTTGTAGTAAAGCCTTTAAAAGCTAGAATCAACCAGCCCAAGTTCAATGCAGTGGCAAGAATTAAGAAGCCTACTCCAAGCTCTGGTAAAAGGAATGGTAATGGTAATAATAAAAGAATCCAGAATAACATCGAGTACTTTGTACGTTTAAATCCTTTTACTACAGGTAGCATTGGTATATTAGCTGCACGATATTCCTCAGTACGTTTCATAGCAAGTGCATAAAAATGCGGTGGTTGCCATGCAAACATGATAAGGAATAAGGCAAGTGCTCCAGGACCTAATGCAGGTTCAATAGCTGCAAACCCAATAACTGGTGGAATCGCCCCTGAAATACTTCCTACAACCGTGTTACTAACATGCTTCCTCTTTGACCACATTGAGTACAGAACGACATAAGCAAATACTCCTACTAGTCCCCACATGCCGGCCGCAAACGATGCCGCAAATAACAAAATTTCACCTACAATTAAAAATGAGAGGGCAATAGTCAATACAAAATTCGGCTTAAATCTACCCGTTACTGTCGGTCTACCCTTCGTTCTTTTCATGATTGGATCAATATCCTGATCAATAAAGTTATTCATTGCGCCTGAGCCACCTATAATTAATGCCGCACCCAGCATGGTGAACAATATGACATCGAGCTCTTGCAAGAAGTGTCTACTAGTAAATTGAAATGCCAGCCACATCCCTGTAAACGTTGTGACAAGATTCGAGTTAACGATTCCAATTTTTATTAGTGCTAAGAAATCTTTTACAACAGATGTTGATGCTGGTCCACTATTTCTAGTAGCCGTCAGTGCACGACCGTTTGACATGATACCTTCTCCTTTCATTTTTGTAAGCATATTCCGCTACCAATTACTATAGCGAAATTTGCGATTGATTTCTAGACATTAAGTGAAATTTAGATGAAGTTGTAAAAATTAGCTTTGTCTAGAAATATATTAAAAACAACATATCTATAGTAAATCATTTTCTAAAATGAATTGTGAAGGTTAGAGTACGAAATTATGAACAATTTGTGAAATGGAATCGACATCTAATACTCCCTACTCTTTACAAGTTGTATTTTAATTGTATTTTCGATATCATCTAGTAGCAGAAACATTACTTTCATGTAATGTTCATAGATAAAGTAGGTGACTCATTTTATGCAACACAACAGGTATATGAAATGGTTTGCTGTTGCCGCTACAGTTGGAATGCTCCTTATTTTACTAGGTGGGGCACTTGTTACCAAAACAGATAGTGGCTTAGGCTGTGGTCGAAACTGGCCTGATTGCAATGGTTCTCTTATTCCAAAAGAAATTACACCAGCAGTCTTAATTGAATTTTCACATCGTCTTGTAACTGGGGTCGTATCTATTTCAATTCTTGCGTTAACAGTTTGGACATGGCGTAAACTCGGTCATATTCGCGAAGTAAAATTATTAGGTTTCTTAGCGATGTTTTTCTTAATCGCACAAGCTCTTATCGGAGCAGCTCAAGTGTTGTGGGGACAAGGTGATTTCATATTAGCGCTCCACTTTGGGATTTCTCTTATTTCCTTTGCTGCTGTCCTTCTTCTTTCTATGATTGTATTTGAAGTCGATCGGAAATTTGATGCCGATAACGTTTTTATTGGAAAAAAATTACGTTGGCATACGATTGCTGTCACAATTTATTCTTATTTAGTCGTTTATACAGGGGCGCTTGTTCGCCATACAGATTCTAGCTTAATATGTCCTGACTGGCCATTTTGCTATAACGACACACCTTTCGCAGCTTTTAATAATATGTATGAATGGGTGCAAATGGGGCATCGTCTAGCTGTTCTTATCTTTTTCATTTGGATTGCATACATAACGTGGCACGTTATAAAAGAATATAAAAATCAACGTGTTATTTACTACGGCTGGATTATTGCATTTACTATAGTAATTTTACAAGTAATTGCTGGTATGCTAGTAGTCCTAACTAAATTGAATTTAACAGTCGCATTACTTCATTCATTATTTATTTCAATTCTATTTGGTCTACTTTGCTATATGGTAATGCTAGTTGCACGTAGCAATTATAATGAAAAAAATAAATAATAGTAGAAAGAGATTCGCCATATTTTTCGATGGCGAATCTTTTTATTTTCAAACGCTTCTGCCTCAAAAAATTCACAAATTTATTATTGAAACATAGCAAAATGATAGGCACATCATCAAAGTTAGGAATGGTATTTGTTAAAACGTATGTCATATGAATAAGTTGGTTGAAGCGGAGGCTGGGCGACAAAATAAAGTAAAAGGATTCATACACAGTTTTGTGTGTGAATCCTTTTTTTGCTCTCTGGAATGTAGATGTCGATAAAAATTAAAAGTTGGGCGATAAAACGTGAAAGTTAGTAGATAAAATTCAAAAGTTAGTCGATAAAACGTGAAAGTTAGTAGATAAAATTCAAAAGTTAGTCGATAAAACGTAAAAGTTAGTAGATAAATTTAATTTCTTTCAGCGAGTGTTCAAACATCCGCTGCAATAGAGGAACTCAGTCTAAGAACGCCACGTCCTGTGGCAACGACTGAGTGACCAATATCGTGTTGGCCCAAGCGGATCATCGGACGCCCCCAGGAAATCACTCCACTATATTGTGATGAATTCATATTCATATGAATACTTTGTAGATTTATCGGAACAAAATCCTATTTTATCGGAACAATTTTAACTTTTATCGGAATGATATCCCATTTTATCGGAACAATTTCAGTTTTTAACCACCACATCCTGTGATAACGCCTTCGTGAGCAAAATCGTGTTGCTGTCGCTTCGCTTTCGCACAGAAAACATTTGTTGCTGTCGCTTCGCTTTCGCACAGACTTGTTGCCCCGCCTCCCCCAGGAAAGCAATCCTACATTATGCTGATGAACCAATATAGCAAATAAAAAAGGTTATTAGTATGCTATAAAAGCCATCTAATAACCTTCTTTTTTATCAATTATTCAATTTCAATTAACAAATCACCTGTTGAAATGGCGTCGCCCGCACTTGCGTATACTTCTTTCACGATACCATCTTTCGGTGCTTGGACGGTCGTTTCCATTTTCATTGCTTCAGTAATTAATAAGTGATCCCCACGTTTCACATGGCTTCCTTTCGATACGACTACCTTTAAGACCGTACCTGGCATCGTTGCGCCAATTTGATTTGGATTGCTTGGATCAGCTTTTAATGCCAAACTACCATCTACTTCGACAGTCATATCTTGAATTACTAGTTCACGGGATTGACCGTTTAGCTCAAAGTAAATAACACGCGTACCATCATGCTGTGGTTCACCAATGGAAACAAGTTTAATAATCAGTGTTTTCCCTTTTTCGATCTCGACTTCGATTTCTTCGCCTAGTTTTAATCCATATAGGAATGTTGGCGTATCTAATACCGAAATATTACCGAAGGAGTTCACTGTTTTTGCATACTCTTCAAACACTTTTGGATACAAAGCAAACGCTAGCACATCCTGTTTCGTCACGGCACGATTTAATTTTTCCTCTAGTACCGCCTCTAGTTGCTCAAAATTCACAGGCTCCAATAGCTCGCCAGGACGTACCGTAATTGCTTCACGATCCTTTAACACAACCTTTTGCAGTGCCTCTGGGAAACCACCATGAGGTTGTCCTAAATAACCTTGGAAGAACTCAATCACAGAATCTGGGAAGTCGATAGTTTGCCCTCTTGTCAGTACAGAATTTTCATCTAAATCATTTTGTACCATAAATAACGCCATATCACCGACGACTTTCGATGATGGGGTTACTTTGACAATATCGCCAAATAGAAGGTTTACGCGTGAATACATATGCTTCACTTCTTCCCATCTGTCCCCAAGGCCCACTGCTTTGGCCTGTTGCTGCAAGTTACTGTATTGGCCACCTGGCATCTCGTGGACATAAATTTCAGAATGCGGGCTAATCATGCCGCTTTCAAAATCCTTATAATACTTACGCACATCTTCCCAGTAGTACGATAACTTTTCAAGCGCATCAATATCGGCACGAACCTCACGCTTACTGCCCTTCATTGCATAGTACAAGGAATTGGCACTTGGCTGGGACGTTAAGCCTGCCATCGAACCGAGCGCCGTATCAATGATGTCCACTCCCGCCTCGATCGCTTTGGCATATAAATAAATACCATTGCCACTTGTATCATGCGTATGCAGATGAATTGGTAGACTTGTCGTCTCCTTCAACTCGGAAATTAAACGATATGCTGCTTCTGGTTTCAATAATCCAGCCATATCTTTTATCGCTAAAATATGAGCACCCGCTGCCTCCAGCTCCTTTGCCATTTCCTTGTAGTATTGAACTGAATATTTTGCTCTTGTTTCATCAAAAATATCTCCTGTGTAACAGATCGCAGCTTCAGCAATTTTACCTGATTGACGTGCAGCATCAATGGCTACTTCCATTCCTTTAATCCAGTTCAAGCTATCGAAAATACGGAAAACATCAATGCCTGATGCCGCTGATTCAGCGATAAATTCACGAATTAAATTGTCTGGATAGTTTGTGTAACCAACTGCATTCGCACCACGTAATAACATTTGGAATAGCACATTCGGTACTTGTTCGCGCAGCTTAGCAAGGCGCTCCCATGGGTCTTCTTTTAAGAAACGGTAAGCCACATCAAACGTCGCGCCTCCCCACATTTCGAGTGAGAAGAAATCATGCATCATACGCGCTGTTGCATCTGCAATTTGGAACATATCCTGTGAACGTACACGTGTCGCAAGAAGTGATTGGTGCGCATCTCGGAAAGTTGTATCCGTTAATAGCACGTCCTCTTGCTCTAGAATCCATTTCACAAGCCCGTCTGCTCCTTGGGCATCTAAAATTTGCTTTGTCCCCGCCGGAGGAACGATTAGTTTATCGACTTTTGGGATACTCGGCTGCACAAAAATTGGTTTCGCCTTCTGCTCTACTCCTGGGAAGCCATTTAACGTTACATTACCAATATAGCTTAAGAGCTTTGTCCCACGGTCCTTGCGCTCAGGGAAAATGAATAGCTCAGGTGTTGTATCGATAAAGCTTGTATCAAATGCACCCGTTAAAAATTTCTCGTGCGTCACGACATTATTTAAGAATGGGATATTCGTTTTCACCCCACGAATACGGAACTCTTTTAAATTTCGATCCATTTTTGCTGCGGCTTCTTTAAACGTCATCCCTGTCGTTGAAATTTTCACCAGCAATGAATCATAGTACGGTGTTACTACAGCCCCTTGGAAGCCATTTCCGGCATCTAATCGAACGCCGAAGCCACCGCTTGAACGGTACACCATAAGCTTCCCTGTATCCGGCATAAAGTCATTAGCCGGGTCTTCCGTTGTGACACGTGCTTGAATCGCATAGCCAATCATTGGAACATCTGCCTGTTGTGGCATATGGATTTCCTCACTATGCAGTCCGTAGCCCGCTGCTACTTTAATTTGGGCGTGCACAATATCAACACCTGTAATCATTTCAGTAATCGTATGCTCTACTTGAATACGAGGATTGACTTCGATGAAATAAAAATCCTCGCCTGCAACTAAAAACTCAACTGTCCCCGCATTTATGTATGAGACATTTTTCATTAATTGAACCGCCGCATCGCAAATTCGGTCTCTTAAATCTTCAGAAATCGAATTAGATGGTGCGATTTCAACAACCTTTTGATGACGACGTTGAATCGAGCAATCACGTTCATATAAATGAATGATATTACCTTGTTGGTCGCCAATAATTTGGACTTCAATATGCTTTGGCTTAATAATAGCCTTTTCTACATATACCTCATCAGAGCCAAATGCTGCCTTCGCCTCTGATTTTGCACGTTCATACGAGGAAGCTAGCTCCTCTTCTGTATGAACAAGACGCATTCCACGACCACCGCCGCCTAATGCTGCCTTAATCATAATTGGATAGTCATATGCGCTAGCAAAAGCCTCTACCTCTGCTAAATTATCTACTGGACCATCTGTACCAGGAATAACAGGAATGCCTGCAGCAATTGCTTGTTCACGCGCCTTCACCTTATCTCCAAACATATCTAAATGCTGGGAAGTCGGTCCAATGAAGACAATCCCCTCTTCTTCACATCGACGTGCAAATTCTACGTTTTCCGATAAAAAACCATAACCCGGATGAATCGCATCAACATTAGCATCTTTGGCAATCGTAATAATGCCCTCAATATCTAAATAAGCATCAATTGGTTTCTTGCCAGCTCCCACTAAATAGGCTTCATCTGCTTTAAAGCGATGAAATGCACCACTATCCTCTCGCGAATAAATGGCTACTGTTTGGATATTCAACTCCGTACATGCACGAAAAATACGAATTGCAATTTCTCCTCGATTGGCTACGAGAATTTTTTTGATTGACTCCATTGATATCCCCCTTTATGATTGTGTCTTTTTCCTTTCTACCTTTTCAAACATAGAAACATTGATTAATATTCCCATTGCTAAAGATAGAATAATTATAGATGTCCCGCCATAGCTAATAAAAGGTAGCGTTACACCGGTTAACGGGATTAACCCAGTTACACCCCCAAGATTAATAAACGTTTGCCAGCCAATCCAGCTCGCAATACCAGCCGTAATCATACGTGCTAGTGGATCTTTCGTGCGTAACGCAATCGAAAATCCTTTATATACAATAAATCCTAAACCACCTAATACGATAAGAACTCCCCAAATTCCTAGTTCCTCCATAATAATTGCCATAATAAAATCGGTTTGTGGTTCAGGTAAATACCCCAATTTTTGAATCGACTGACCGAGACCTCTTCCTTCTAAACCGCCTCCGCCAATTGCATAATAACTATTGACAACTTGGTGACCACTACCATCTTCATAATTAAACGGGTTTATGAATGATTTAATACGGCCTAAACGGTTATCAGTTAACATATTCCCTTTAAACAACCATAGTATACCAAAGATTACTCCCCCAAACGCGCCCAATACCCCGAAAAACTTCCAAAACGTTTTAAAGGGAATGCCACTCGCTGCTACTACACAAACAGCAATCCCACAAAGAATAATACTCGCTCCCAAATCGGTTTCAAATGCTACACAAGCAACAACAAGAATCCAGAGGAATATTGGATAAAATATTTCTGTTGGTTGTAGCTTTTCAAATGTATATTTTTGTCCTTTCCGATAAAAAGCAGCAGCAAAATATAAAATTATAAATAGCTTCGCATATTCAGAAGGCTGAAAGTTCCCAAAACCGGGAACATGAATCCAACTTTTAGATCCTATTCCTACTTCATCACCATTACCAGCTATTTTTACCCAAGCAAAAAGCACGACAAGCACAGCCGTAAGTAGCAACATAACTTTTTTATTTGCATAATGCTTATACGGGAAAAATGCTGCTGCTAAAAATCCGATAAAAGCTACTATTAAGTTGATTACTTGCTTGTGGTAATAGTAATCTGCCGCTTTTCCTTTTAGTGCAATTGCTACCATCATACTTGAACTATAAATCATTACTAATCCAAATAAACTTAACAATAGGACAGTAAAAAATAATGAGTAATCAAAATTTTGTGCATAACGTTTTAAGTATTGTTTCATCGGAAAACCTCATTCTAGAAAAAAAACCCAAATCGCAAATTGCGTTTGAGTTTTTTCTTTTTATTTGTCTGTATACGCGTCATGTAATACAGAAAGCTCTTTCTCGAGTGAATCGAGAATTTCTTTACCTTTTTCGCGATCAACGAGTCCAAGCTTCACAGCAAAGTCAATTTCACGTGAAAGGCCGAACATTTGTGTATCTAATACTTCTTCATATAAAGGGCATTGTGGCATTGTTAAATGATCCATTTGTACTCGAATGAGGCGAGCAATTTTGTCTGCATCAGCAACTAAAAGCTCCAAAGCCTTCTCCTGAAAAGAAGTTTGTGATTTAGTATCCATGAGGACGCCCCCATTATCTGATATTTCTTCGATTCTATCTTAATAAAGTTTATCTTTTAGTCGTTAAAAATGCAAGTGTCTACATTGGAAAATAGAGAAATCGAATTATATTTCTTTATTATCTCTAGTCATTAGCGTTATACTATTTCATGGATATACAAGATTTGAGGAGGATTTCTATAATGGAAACAATAATTCCTATCAAGGGCGCAGTTACATTCCAACTAACATTAGATCCCACTGTTTGGATTTTCGATGATCGTAAATTAGATTTAAAAACGTACTTCGATACAAAAGAAGTTGAAGAAGATTCGGATATTAAATATATGCGTGAAGTAGGTGCTCACTGGTCGCGTGAGATTATGGAAGGAGCTACTTTCCCACCAACATTGAAATCAGAACGAAAATTTGACCGCAAAGGGATGGAAACAGGTACTTTCGGGATCGAATTAAGTCACTTCTTGAAAAATGCTGAGATTAAACCTGAAGCAACAACAATCGTCATAGAATGTGAAGATGGCAAAGAATATTCATTTACAATTGAAGAAGCGTATACATTCATTTTAAAATATAGCCAAGATGGCAAGCCATTAATGGAAGATGGCCCTGTTCATGTGCTATTTAGAGACGGTTCAAATGTAGACAACCCTATCAAAAATATATTAGCAATTCGTGCTGAGTAGGAGGGAATGCAATGCGCGTAAAATGCGTTATTTGCGATACAATTAACAATTTAGATGATAATTTACCGTTAGCAAAAAAATTACGCAATCGACCAATTCATACGTATATGTGTGGTTCATGTCATGATCGTATTGAAGAAAATACCGTTGCACGCATTGAAACAGGAAATTTCCGTTTTTATCGTACTTCACCACAAATGGATAAAGAATTTTAACAGCACATTGAAGGAGGTGTCTCATTATTTTTGAGACACCTCCTTCGTCGTCTAACCATTATTTTTTACAATCGCCTTCTCAATCAACTCGACAACCTGATACATAATCGTCGCAAAAAAAGCAATGATGAGAAGTGACATAAGCACAAGATTAAAATTAAACACCTGGAAACCATAAATAATTAAATAACCTAGCCCTTTTGAAGCAACTAAAAATTCACCTACAATGACCCCTACCCAAGAAAGTCCTACATTTACTTTCAAAGTAGAAATAATCGTTGGGAATGAAGCAGGTAAAATAACTTCCCTAAATATTTGCCATCTAGTTGCCCCAAAAGTTTGTAATACTTTGCTGTAGTTTGGATCTACCCCTTTAAAAGCTGTATAAACTACGATGGTTGTAATAATGATTGAAATCAACGCACCCATCGCTATAATTGAAAAATACCCCGGACCAAGAGCGACTATTAAAATTGGTCCTAAGGCAACTTTCGGCATGGCGTTTAAAATAACTAAATATGGGTCTAGTACCTTTGATAGCATCGGTGACCACCACAATACGATTGCTATTAAAGTACCTATTAATGTACCAGCAATAAAGCCAATGATCGTTTCCATTAACGTAACACCAACATGCAGTGTTAACGTACCATCGCTCACTTTTTCTACTAATGTGTGCCATACCTGCGTTGGTGAACTAAAAATTAAACGGTCAATCCATCCAAATCTTGAAAGAAGCTCCCACCCACAAAAAAACACGAGTAAGATGATAAGTTGATATAATCGAACATAGCGCTTTTCTTTTTTTAACATTTGCAGATACTGTTTAAATAAAGCATTATCCAAGACTCTCCAGCTCCTTCCAAATAGTTTGGAATATATCTGAATATGCTGGATGCTGTCGAACATCAAAAGGTGAAAGCTCTTGTAACTCCGAAGGCATTTCAAAAACTCTATGCAATGTACCCGGATTTGCCGAGAATAGAAATACCCGTTCACTCATCGCAATGGCTTCACCAATATCATGCGTTACAAGAACTGCAGTTTTTTGATAGGCCTTTAACGTTTCAACAACCAAATCCTCCAGTTTTAATTTAGACTGATAATCAAGTGCCGAAAACGGTTCATCTAGCAATAAAATTTTAGGGTCCACTGCTAAAGTTCTTGCCAGTGCTACTCGTTGACGCATGCCACCTGATAACTCTCTCGGATAGTTATTCCCTACGTGCGGTAAACCAATTTCTCGCAAAAGTGCATTTGCAGTTACTTTATGTGTTTTAGTACTTCGCTCCATGATTTTCAAACCAATCGTGACATTTTCTTCGATAGTTTTCCAAGGAAATAAATAATCTTGCTGAAGCATGTAACCAATGAGAGACTGATTTTGTGATGAAATTTCCTCACCTTCAATGTATACCTTACCTTCTGTGGACGAAAATAAGCCCGCAATAATTGATAATAACGTCGTTTTCCCACATCCGCTCGGTCCTATAAAAGAAACAAACTCACCTTCACGAATATCTAAATTTATATTACGTAAAACTTCCTTAGCCTGCGTTTTTGAAAAATAGCTATGGTGAATATTTTCTACTTTTAAAATATCCATATTACTCAGCTGCCTTTTTAGCAAAGGTTGTATTCACAAGCTTTTCATAGTCCACCCGTTGAGGAAGTTCACCTGCTTCCTCCATGATCTTTTGCAAGTTATCCCATTCCCCCTTATCTAAAATAGGATCTGTAGCATAGGAACCCTGTGATTTATAACGCTCAACCACTGTTTCAATTAATCCAACATCTACATTTTCAAAGTATGGCTGAATAATTTTTGCTATTTCAGCTGGACTCGCTTTTTGTACAAAATCCTGCGCTCGTTTCAATGCATTTGTAAAGCCTTGAACTGTCTTCGCATTGTCTTTTAAATAGCTGCTTTTTGCCATAAACGATGTATAAGGTAATTGCCCAGATTCAGTACCAAAAGAAGCGACAATATAGCCCTTACCTTCTTTCTCAAAGATACTAGCCTGTGGTTCAAATAGCTGTACATAGTCCCCTGTTCCAGAAGCAAAGGCTGTAGAAATATTAGCAAAATCAATGTTTTGAATGAGTTTTAAATCATTCGCAGGGTCAATGCCATGTTTTTTCAGGACAAACTCACCAGCCATTTGCGGCATTCCACCTTTACGTTGCCCTAAAAATGTAGAACCTTTTAACTGATCCCATGAAAAACTATCCATCTTTTTACGTGCCACTAAAAATGTGCCATCTGTTTGAGTTAACTGCGCAAAATTTTGAATCGGGTCATTAGCGCCTTGAAGCGTTACATATATAGAAGTTTCCGATCCAACTAAGGCGATATCAATTCCATCAGATAGTAACGCTGTCATTGTCTTATCGCCACCCGCAATTGTTTGTAGCTCAACGGAAAGCCCTTCATCCTTGAAGTACCCCTTTTCAAGTGCTACATACTGCGGCGCATAGAAAATCGAGCGCGTCACTTCCCCAACTTTGACTTTTTCAAGCTCTGTTTTATTGCACGCCGTCAAAGAAAGGAGTAATAAAGCAATAACACTAAATAGTAAACCTTTTTTAAGCCACCGCATTCCATTTCCTCCTTGATTGATGAAAATAAGCCTATCGACATTAACTTATTCACACTAGAAGATTTCGGTGCCAATCAATTTAGGTTTGAGAGACACAATCGATTGAAAATGGGTTCCGTAGTCAATTGTTTATATGTAGATGGCTTAAAATGATAAAATTTTTTACTATACCAAATAAAACAGCCTTAGCAAATTAATGCTAAGGCTGTTTTATTACTTAAAAACTCAATACAAGTTTCACGGTATAGGAGCCAAGCTACTCTCATTGATTGGCAGCTTGTTGCTCTTCTCTCTTTTCACGCCACATACGTGTTTTATATACAATCAAAATTAACGCCGCTACGATGAGACCCTCAATCATAGGTAGGAATAACGCGAAAAATGTCAACATAATACATCCTAGGAATAGGAACACATAAATGACAATATTTTGAGATAGCTTTAACTTCTTTGCAAAGCCTAATTTATAGACAATTGCAGAAAGTACAAATACAAGAAGAAATACAACGAAGCCTGCAATGTCATAGCTCGGTAAATTTTCATATAAAAATCTTGTTATACCAGACATTCTCTCATAAACCTTTGTTGTTTCCTCTGCATTTGTTGATGCAGCAACTTGAATAACATTTAGTTCACCCAATAAAGCGGACTTTATATCCAAGACTCCTCTTCCTTTCATGTCAGCGGAAAATTATTGTTCTGCGTTACGTAATTTTTTCGCTGCTTTCTCACGTTCGTTTTTATCTAGAATTTGTTTACGAAGGCGAATAGATTCTGGTGTGATTTCTAAGTACTCGTCATCACCTAAGTATTCAAGCGCTTCTTCTAGTGATAGAATACGTGGCTTTTTAATTACATTCGTTTGGTCTTTGTTTGCTGAACGGATGTTTGTTTTTTGTTTCATTTTTGTGATGTTTACAGTGATATCAGCGTCACGAGTATTTTCTCCAACGATCATACCTTCGTAAATATCTGTACCTGGCTCCAAGAACAGTGTACCACGGTCTTCAATTTGCATCATACCATAAGTTGTTGATTTACCAGTTTCCATTGAAACTAGTACACCTTGGTGACGGCCACCAATTTTTCCTGGTAATAATGGTTGATAGCAATCGAACGTATGATTGATAATACCGAAACCTTTTGTCATCGACATGAATTCAGTTGTATAACCGATTAATCCACGAGCTGGTACTAAGAACGTTAAACGAACTTGACCACTGCCGTTGTTCACCATATCAAGCATTTCACCTTTACGTGTACCAATTGATTCAATAATTGAACCAACATTTTCTTCAGGCACATCGATTTGAACGCGTTCGTAAGGTTCACATTTCACGCCGTCGATTTCACGCACGATTACTTGTGGTTTTGACACTTGTAATTCGAAGCCTTCACGACGCATGTTTTCGATAAGGATAGATAAGTGAAGCTCCCCACGACCTGAAACTGTCCAAGCATCTGGAGAATCAGTATCTTCAACACGTAAAGATACGTCCGTTTGTAATTGAGCACGTAAACGCTCTTCTACTTTACGAGAAGTAACCCATTTCCCTTCACGACCTGCGAATGGAGAATTGTTTACTAAGAAAGTCATTTGTAAAGTTGGCTCATCAATACGTAATGGCGTTAGCGCTTCTGGGTGCTCAACAGGGCAAACTGTTTCACCAACATTGATGTCTTCCATACCTGAAACGGCGATTAAGTCACCAGCTTTTGCTGTCTCAACTTCTTCACGTTTTAAGCCGAAGAAACCAAAGATTTTCGTTACACGGAAGTTTTTCACTGTTCCGTCTAACTTCATAAGAGATACTTGTTGACCTACAGAAATTGTTCCGCGGAATACGCGACCAATACCGATACGTCCAACGAAGTCATTATAGTCAAGTAAAGCTACTTGGAATTGTAATGGCTCTTCTGAGTTATCAATTGGTGCTGGAATAGCTTCGATAATTTTCTTAAATAGACATTCCATATTCGCTTCTTGCTTAGATGGATCAGCGTCTAAAGAAGCTGTACCATTTACACCTGAAGCATAGACAACAGGGAAGTCTAATTGATCTTCATCTGCACCTAGTTCAATGAATAATTCAAGTACTTCATCTACTACTTCTAGTGGACGAGCTGAATCTTTGTCTACTTTATTAACAACAACGATTGGTGTTAAACGTTGTTCTAATGCTTTTTTTAACACAAAACGTGTTTGTGGCATACAACCCTCATACGCATCGACAACTAGTACAACGCCATCTACCATTTTTAAAATACGTTCTACCTCACCACCGAAGTCAGCGTGTCCAGGCGTATCAAGGATGTTGATACGAGTTCCTTCATAGTTTACTGCTGTATTTTTAGCTAAAATCGTAATACCACGTTCGCGTTCAATATCGTTAGAGTCCATTGCACGTTCTTCAACACGTTCGTTTGAACGGAATGTACCTGATTGTTTTAGTAATTGGTCGACTAAAGTAGTTTTACCATGGTCAACGTGTGCGATAATTGCGATATTGCGAAGATCTTGACGTAAGTTTGTCATTATTCCACTCCATATTCTTTTTTCGAATGTTTAACTGTGATATTATAGCACAAGAAGGATAGAAATGTCCTTATTAGAATTTTCCTCATTCTAAAAAATATATTTGATTTACAAATTTTTAATATAGGAGGCTCGGCTATGAATCGTGCAAAATTCGTAATGGCCGTATACGCATTAGCGGCTGTTTTAGCAATGTGTTCTATCGGATATTCAGTGGCAGTTAGTAGTGTATTAGGTATAATAGCAGGCATTGTGGCTACTTGTGTCATCTTCATGACAGCCTTTAAAATGAAACGTAAACTGCGTGAGCAAGGACTACTTTAATAGCAAAAAGGAGCCTGTCTAAAAAATAGACATGGCTCCTTTTATTATTCATAAGGCACAATATATTTTTCTAATAACTCTTTGTGTATAGAAGGATTGGCAATGATAAACGTATCCTGATGCAAGAAATCAAAGCCCTCTCCATGTAAATTAGTGGTAATAGCACCAACTTCCTTAGCGATAATCGTACCTCCAGCAATATCCCACGGCGATAGTCGCATAGACACATAAGCATCTAATTTACCACTGACAACAAACGCGATTTCCATTGCGGCTGAACCATAAGACCTCGTACCACGTACTTTCCTTACCATGTCAATTACTTTTTCATGGTGAATATGTCGATTGGGTGCTACCCAGTGAGCATTTATACCAATGACCGATTCTTCTATTTTGACTGACTGCAATTTACGTAATGGTGAGTCATTGTACCATGCCCCTTCACCTGCAATAGCATAAAATAAATCTTCACGCATTACATCAAATATGTAACCAAGCTTGCCTACCCCATTAACAAAAATACCGATAGAAATCATAAAATGACGATGTTGTTTCACAAAATTCATCGTGCCATCGATTGGATCAATAATCCATACAACGCCATCTAACGACTCAACTTTCTCTCCCATTCCCTCTTCCCCTAAAATTTTGTGGGTTGGATCGAAACCTCGTATTTTTTCGATAAAAAATAATTCTGTTTCACGGTCAATATTTGTGACAAGGTCGTTTGCACTCGATTTTGTCTCGATAACTAGATTGTACGAAAAGGCCTCTCGAATACGGCTACCCGCTTCATATATAATACTTTTCGCAAATTGATCAATTTGTTGTAAATCCATAAAAACCCACCCTTCGATTATAAGAAAAGGCCCTATGCTTTAAGCCAACTCAAAATACTTTTTTTGTTAATAAGCAGCACATAATTTTCCCCTGAAAGTATAACTTTCCATTATGATATACTGTCTATTTTACCCTTTATAGCAATAAAAATCACCTGCTGTCGGAATATTCAGCAAGTGATTTTTCAAATCGGTATATAATTTTTATTACGCATAGGCGTGCAAGCTTTCAAGTTCCAGCTGAATTTCACCCAAACGTTTTTTACTTTTTTCAATTTCAAATTCATTTTTTTCATTCATTGCCGAGAATAGCGAGGCTAATTCATAATCTAATTCTAATTGCAAAATGTGTTCATATTGCTTTTCAATGTCGATTTTACGTATAATTTTTACGATTGGTTTCATAAAAATCACTTCCTTTTTTATTTTTTCACAAAACTTATCACATTCGATAAAATGCTTGTTATAAGATTTTTTCCCATTTTCCTTATAAAATAAACCTTATAAATCGAAAGGAGTTAATAAAAATGCCGAAAATAAAGTGGACTAACAAAGACTTCAATGTTTTTCAAATAGACGGCTTAGAACAGAGAATGGATGCATTAAATGTATGTGTACGACCAAAATTCCAATTGCTTGGAGAGGATTTTTCTTCCTTCTTTTCGAGTCATCTTGGAGAAGAATTTTATCCTCATGTTGCGAAGCATGCGCGTAGAACAGTAAATCCCCCAAACGACAGCTGGGTTGCTTTTGCCCCGTACAAAAGAGGTTATAAATCATTACCTCACTTTCAGATTGGACTTTGGAGCACACATTTATTCATCGTCTTAGCTATTATTTATGAAGCTCCACAAAAAAATGTGATGGCAGAACGTTTAATTGCCAACAGAGCAATGCTGCAGCAGCTTCCTGATGATTTCATTGTCTCCGGGGATCATATGTCTCCAGCAGCAATCCCCTTGCAAGATGCAAAGGAAGACAAGCTAGATGAATTACTTATCCGTTTACGTGATGTTAAAAAAGGAGAGTTTTTAGTAGGTCGTCATATTCCAAAAGATGAAGCTGTCAAGCTGTCAGCTAGCCAACTTCATCAATTAACGGAAGAAACTTTTAGCCGTTTACTCCCTATTTATAACATCATTGTTGGAAAATAAAGTTTGACGGATTGTGCTTCATGCTTTGTGACATAATAACTAAAATAATTTTCATAGATATTTATATATTGTGGAAAATTTTCGTTATTATCCCTAGCAAATGAAAATTTGTTTGAAGATTATTCTTGTGGATGAGGGTTTGAGGAAATTATTTATTTTTTCTCTATTTTACAAAAATAAGGAAATTTTTTTGTTTATGTAGTATATGAAATACGCTTATTTTTAACACCGAGACAGTGTAAAGCTATCAGATAAAAAAATGTGGACATGAGAAATACTCACGTCCACAATTTTTTATCTACGTTGCTTCGGGGCAACTTTAATAATCGTGCCATCAGTTCCTTCTTTTACTTGTTTCACAACAGGGTAACTGACATAGCCACTTGCTTCTTCAAACTCACGAAAAATTGTTTTTTCCTCGGCCTGTGAAGGAACAATTTCTTTAAAACGACGATATTTCGCCATCATTACTTCACGCTTAATGCCTTTTTCATAAGCTTGTTCAATTCCTTCAAAAAATTGGACAACATCAACAATTTCCTCAGTTGACCAATCCGTCGAAAACGGATAAGAGTATTCCATTGGACATAACCACCTTTATATTACTGACCGATACGAAAAACATATACATTAAGCCCATTTTACCCGAATACTTTCTGCTTCTGCAAGCATTCGAGTGATCAGCTCCTCGACTGTTGGAATATCATGAATCATACCTGTAACTTGTCCAGCCCAGCCAATCCCTTCATCTTTTTCACCATCATAAATAAAACGTTTATTTGCTTTCCCGCTAATATAATCTTTTAATGCCTCATACGTAGGTGTAGTACGCTCAATTTCTAATATCTTTTCCGTAAATTCACTGCTCAACGCTCTTGCTGGTGCACCTATAGAGCGTTTTATAACAGTCGTATCTGCCTCGGTACTTGCGATTAAGGCTTCTTTATAAGCCTCAGAAGCATCAACACATTCCTTTGTCGCTATAAAACGCGTACCCATTTCAATCCCCTCTGCTCCTAGTGCATGAGCTGCCATCCAGCCACGGCCATCACCAATTCCACCCGAAGCAATAACAGGTATTTTCACACTATCTACAACCTGTGGTACAAGTACCATTGTCCCTATATCATCACGCCCAAGATGGCCTCCACCTTCTTGCCCAACAACCATAACAGCATCTGCGCCTAGCTCTTCCGCCTTTTGAGCTTGTCTACGTGCAGCAACAAGTACTAATTTTTTAATATCCGTTCCTTTCAAAATATCAAAAATAGGTGCAGGATTTCCTCCAGTCATCGAAACAACTGGTACTTTTTCTTCCACTGCAACACGCACCATATCCTCATAACCAGTGCCATACATACCAATTGCAAAATTTACGCCAAACGGTTTATCCGTTAATGTTCGTAGTTTATGAATCTCTGCGCGCAATAAATCAGGATCTCGTAAACTCATAGCTGTTATTTGCCCTAGCCCCCCAGCATTTGATACCGCAGCTGCTAAATCAGCATATGCTAAATAGGCTAATCCCCCTTGAATAATTGGGTATTTAATATTTAAAAGTTCCGTCACACGTGAATTCCAATTCATAATATCTCCCCTTTCCTACGATACTATTTTCTCGGAATTATCAAAATATCCTTTTTATTTTATTTTTTTCTGTAAAGTCTATTTTTTCTTGCAATTAGGTGCTATAATTCATTTGTTTTCTTACATATTATAAAGTGAGGTGGTACCTGCGTTGTCACAATTAGAGACTCCATTGTTCGACGTATTACTTAAACATCGGAACAGACACCCAATTCAGTTCCATATTCCAGGCCATAAGAAAGGGCAAGGTATGGACCCTGCGTTCCGAGAATTCGTCGGCGACAACGTTTTATCAATTGATTTAATTAATATTGCTCCACTAGACGATTTACATTCACCAAAGGGCGCCATTAAAGAAGCGCAAGCACTTGCTGCCAAAGCCTTTGGTGCTGATCATACATTCTTTTCCGTTCAAGGTACTAGTGGCGCCATCATGGCGATGATTCTGACCGTCGTCGGTCCAGGTGATAAGATTCTAGTACCACGGAATGTTCATAAATCCATTATGTCGGCGATTGTTTTCGCTGGAGCAATCCCGATTTTTATTCATCCTGAAGTAGATAGTGAATATGGTATTTCTCATGGAATATCGCCTGAAGCTGTTGAAAAAGCTTTAAATGCTTATCCAGATACAAAGGCAGTTCTTGTTATTAATCCAACGTACTTCGGCTTCTCAGCAGACTTAAAGCGTATTGTCGAAATCGTCCATAGCCGCAATATTCCGGTAGTTGTAGATGAAGCACATGGCGTACACATTAAATTTCATGATGATCTTCCATACTCTGCAATGGAAGCTGGAGCTGATATGGCTGCAACAAGCGTACATAAGCTTGGTGGTTCTATGACTCAAACGTCTATTTTAAATGTTCGTGAAGGACTTGTTTCTGCAAAGCGTGTACAAGCTATCCTGTCGATGCTAACAACAACATCGACATCTTATCCATTACTCGCTTCCCTTGACACAGCACGACGTCAGCTAGCGATCCATGGTTATGATTTAATTGACGATGCACTTCGCTTGGCAAAGGATGCACGTAAACGCATTAACCAAATTCCGCATTTAAAATGTGCTGGTAAAGAAAAATTAAATTCATCAGCAACTTATGATATGGATCCTTTAAAGCTACTAATAAGCGTTAAAGATTTAGGTATCTCTGGTCATCAAGCTGAAGAATGGCTTCGTCACAATGCAAATATTGAAGTAGAATTATCAGATCTATACAATATTTTATGTTTAGTGACATTAGGTGATACGAAAAAGGAAATTAATCTCCTTATCAATGCCCTTAGTCGTATGTCAAAAGCATTCGATTCAGAAGCTGCTATTACTGAAACCATGGTCAATGTACCAGAAATTCCTGCACTTGCTATGTCACCACGTGATGCATTTTATGCAGATACTGAAGTTGTTCCTCTTGCAGAAGCGGATAATTGTATTTGCGCAGAATTCGTTATGGTATATCCCCCAGGTATTCCGATTTTTATTCCCGGGGAAATAATTACTCAAGAAAATATTCGTTATATTCAAATGAATATTGAAGCTGGTTTACCAGTACAAGGACCAGAAGATACCACATTAAAAACAATTCGCGTCATTAAAGAACGCAAACCTATTATTTAATGGCAAAGCTACCTCAGAAAGAGGTAGCTTTTTGTCGATTATTAATGATAATAGAACCAAGAAGAAATCATACCAAACATAGGGAAAACGAGCCACCAATACCTCCACAAAAAATCACCAACAGTTTTGTGATCGGATTTATTTGAATCAGGGGCTGAAGCTAGGACTGAGGCTTCTAGTTTATGATATTTTTCTTCACCTGTAATAAGCTGATCTAAAGAAATTTTATATAAATCACTTAACCTTCTTAAATTATCAATATCAGGATAGCCCTTTCCTAACTCCCATTTTGAAACGGATTGTCTTGAAATATTTAAAAAACTTGCGACATCATCTTGTGTATACTTATGTTGTTCTCTTAAATCCTTTAAACGGTTTTCTAAATTCATTGAACTTCACCTCCAACTTATCGGATTTTGATCAAATAATAATGGATTATTACACTTTATTCTAGAAGTTGTTATTTGCTAATTCGCAACGCATAGTTGCTTTCAAAGATACTGAGCAAAAAATTCGATTCTAGAGCATAATTTACTTAAAATATTTAGAAAGGGAGTGATGGAATGAATACATGGGATCAACGATTTAAAACAGCTGAATATGTGTATGGTGAGCAGCCAAATGCATTTATAGAAGACTATGTACACTATTTAAAGGATTACCCAAATGTGGCTGCATATGCCGAAGGTGAAGGTCGAAATGCTGTATTTTTAGCTTTACAGGGGCATACAGTAACTGCCTTTGATTATGCGGAAAGTGGTCTTAAAAAAACAGAACAGCTCGCAGAAAAACATAACGTTAGAGTGCACACAAAGCTCACTGACTTACTGCAAGATGAACTGACAGTAGAAAAGTTTGATGCTGCTATTATGGTGTTTGGACATTTTCCAGCCGAACAGCAACAAGAAGTGTTTAAGCGGATTGTAAACTCTGTAAAACCTGGCGGTCGTATTATGATGGAACTTTATTCAATTTATCAACTACCTTACGCATCAGGTGGCCCAAGACAGCTTGATTTCTTATATGATCCTTTGGATGTTCTAAAGTGGTGTCAGCCTCATAAAATCATCCATTTTTTCACAGGTGAACAAATGCGAAATGAAGGTATACTCCATACAGGACTTGCTCATACCATTCAATTTATTATCGAAAAAAATTAAAAAGACTATATACAGATTTCTGTATATAGCTTTTTTTTACAAAAATAAATAAACAAAAAGTGGACATAAAAATGCGCCAATAATTGCAGTTAAGGCCATAGATAGCGAGCCTACTGATAATTCTTGTTCTCCATATTCTCTTAATTTAACAAGTCCAACTCCATGTGAAGCACTACCTACCGCAACACCTCTACTAACGGCAGAATCAATTTTGCCGTATTTAATGACTAACGGTCCAATAATAGCGCCTACAAACCCTGCTAGCATTACGAGTACAGCTGTTAATGGTGGGATGCCACCAATTGTCTCACTCACCTGCATACCTACAGGTGTCGTTAATGATTTAGGCAAGGCCGTCAGCAGCCAACTTTTATTGACGCCAATCCATTTCAGCATCACAAATATTGTCGCTAAGCCTGTAATCATGGCGATAAAAATACCTGACAAAATAGCATACTTATATTTCATAATGATCTCACGCTGATTATATAGAGGATAAGCTAATGCTACAACTGCTGGGCCTAGCATTTTTTGAAGCCATTGCCCTCCCTCCATATAAGTAGAATATGGAATATTAAAGACTAATAACATAACAGCACTGACGATCGTTGTCGTCACTAGTGGGATCATTAAAGGATGTGGGTAACGTTGATAAAGTTTTGTAAATAACACGAATAAGACAACGGTGCCAACGACAACAATAATTTCAATCAACCGTTAATTCCCCCTCTCCTTCTTCTACAATGGCTTCTCTTTCTTTTTTAGCCAGCTCTTTTTTCTCAACCATTTGACTAAGTAATCCTGTAACATAAATAGAGATTAGCGTGCTTGCTATAACGGCTAGCATAATCAATAGGCCAGTTGTTGAAAAAAGTTCAGGGTAGTCAATCACTCCTACTGTTGCAGGAATGAAAAACAAGGTTAATACGCCAATTAAGAAGCCTGCTCCATCTTGAATGTATTCTACTTTAATTATTTTAAAATTGAGTGAAAGTGCTAGTAATAGTAATCCAATTACACTTCCCGGAAGAGGTACATGTAGTAAAGCCACAATGCCAACACCCATGTAATAAAAAATATTGAGTATCCCAATCTGAACAATCATACGAACAACTCTCTTTAACATCGAAGTAAAATTTCCGTTCAACATTTCGCCACATTTCACCCCCTATAACGTTTATTCTACATCTGCAGGAATTTTCTGTCTATTGTAATTTTAGGAAAACAATAGAAAAAAAGGATAACTCCAAAACACTTTGAGCCATCCTTTTTCTATATATAGGATAAAGAGGTTGTCTAAAAACTGCTCTATATTCGTTTTTTAGACACCGCTAAATAGTCTTTTTTTACATTATAATGCGTGTCCAGAACCACCATCAATGTTTACAGCAGTCCCTGTCACATAACTAGCTGCATCTGATACTAAAAAAGTAATGACATTCGCTGCTTCTTGAGTATCCCCTACTCGACCAAGCGGAATCTCTTGACCTACTTTACGGGAATAATTTTCCCATGATAGTTCTGGCGCTTCTTCTTTCCACTTCTTCTCTATTTGATCACTACGAATAAGCCCAATACAAACAGAATTCACACGAATATTATCTTTCCCTAAGTCTTTGCTCATAGCCTTTGTTAACGCAAGTCCTGCCGCACGACTTACAGTAGTAGGGAGTGAATTTGCTGGTGGTGTTTTAGCCATTACCGCAGTCACATTAACTATTGCACCTCCACCAACCTTACGCAAATGAGGTGCAGCATATTTTGAACAATTGACAGCACCAAACACTTTTAAATCTAAATCAGCTTGCCATAGTTCACTACTAACCGCTTCAAATGGATTAGCTGAAGCTGTCCCTGCATTATTAATAAGAATATCAAGGCGACCAAAATGTTCTACTGTTCGTTCAATTAAGTATTTACAATCTTTTTCCTTTGTAATATCAGTCGCTACAATTAATACGTCCTCGCCTGTTTCGTTTTTAATACAGCCAGCGGCCACTTGAAGCTGTTTTTCACCACGAGCACAAAGTACAACCTTTGCCCCCTCTTTCACAAGCTGCATCGCTGTATAATAACCAATTCCCTTACTTGAACCTGTAATAACTGCTACTTTCCCTTTTAAGCCTAGTTCCATTGTTATCACCCCAGTTTTTTGTTCAACTTCTTTTGTTATACAAACATCGATATCATGTTCGAATATCTAGCAGTCAATTTCAGAGACTATCTGACACATTTGCTAAATCTATTCGGTATTTAATATAATCCCAACCGAACTATATTATTTGAATATTCATTCGATATAATTACTTTATCAAAATTACAAGTAATATACAAAAAAACGGCTACAAAGCAAATGCTTTATAGCCGTTTTCATAAACTTTATTATTTTTTAGCTACAATATGGATCGGGTTGCCAAGTAATACTTCAGCAGCTTCCATTGTAATTTCACCTAATGTTGGGTGAGCATGGATTGTTAATGCGATATCTTCAGCAGTCATGCCGCCTTCAATTGCTAAGCCCATTTCAGCGATCATATCTGATGCACCAGCACCTACGATTTGAGCACCGATTAATAAGCCATCTTCTTTACGCGCAACAAGCTTCACGAAACCTTCTGTTTGGTTTAATGCAAGTGCACGACCATTTGCTGCGAATGGGAATTTCGCTGCAGTGTATTCAATGCCTTCAGCTTTCGCTTCATCTTCGTTATAACCAACTGTTGCCATTTCTGGATCTGTGAAGCATACAGCAGGAATAGCTAAATAATCAACGATTGATTTTTCACCAGCGATTGCTTCAGCAGCAACTTTACCTTCGTAAGATGCTTTATGAGCAAGTTGAGGACCAGCTACAATATCACCAATTGCATAGATGTTTGGAATATTTGTACGACATTGTTTGTCAACATTGATAAGACCACGTTCACCAAATTCAATACCGATTTCAGCAAGGCCCATTTCATCTGTATTTGGACGACGACCCACAGTTACTAATACATAGTCAGCTTCAACTTTTTTCTCTTCTCCGCCAACTTCATATGTTACTACTACGCCGTTTTCTGTTTCTTCAACGCCTTTTGCAGATGCGTTTACTTCCATTTCAACGCCTTTCTTTTTAAGGCCTTTTTTCACGATTTGTGTCATTTGTTTTTCGAAACCAGCTAAGATATCTTTTCCGCCCTCGATAATTGTTACTTGTGAGCCAAGATTAGCATATGCTGAACCTAACTCTGTACCAATATAACCTCCACCGATAACCACTAATTTACCTGGTACTTCTTGTAAAGAAAGTGCGCCAGTAGAATTTAGTACGCGATCAGAGAATTTGAATGTTGGAATTTCAACTGGGCGAGAACCTGTTGCGATAATTACATTGTTAAATGTGTAAGTTTGAGCAGATTCACCATTGATGATACGCACTGAATGAGCGTCAACGAAATAAGCTTCACCTTGTACAATTTCAACTTTATTACCTTTAAGTAAGCCTTCAACACCGCCAGTTAATTTTTTAACAACGCTGTCTTTAAATGCTTGTGCTTTTGAGAAGTCTAATTTCACGTCAGAAGCGATGATACCCATGTCATCTGAATGTTTAGCATGCTCAAAACGGTGACCTACTGAAATTAATGCTTTTGATGGGATACAACCTACGTTTAAGCACACACCACCAAGTACATTTTTTTCAACGATTGTTACTTTTTGGCCAGTTTGAGCTGCACGGATTGCGGCTACATATCCTCCAGGACCTGAACCAATGACAAGAGTATCTGTTTCGATTGGAAAATCTCCTACTACCATTTTTGTTACGCCTCCATTAATAATAATTCTGGTTCACTTAGCAAACGCTTTAAGTGATTTAAAGCATTTTGCGCAGTGGCTCCATCAATCATACGATGATCAAAGCTCAATGATAATGCTAACACAGGTGCGGCTACAATTTCACCATTTTTTATTACAGGTTTTTCTGAAATTCGACCAATACCTAGAATTGCTACTTCAGGATGATTAATTACCGGAGTAAACCATTGTCCTCCTGCAGAGCCGATATTCGTAATCGACATCGAAGCGCCCTTCATTTCATGTGGTGCAAGCTTGCCTTCACGTGCTTTTGTCGCTAATTCATTAATCTCGTTTGATACTGCAAATACAGATTTACGATCTGCGTGCTTAATAACTGGTACTAACAAGCCTTTTTCTGTATCTGCTGCAATACCAATATTATAATAATGCTTCTGAATAATCTCTTGTGTTGCATCATCTAATGAGCGGTTAAATTCTGGGAATTCGCGTAAAGTTGAAATAAGCGCTTTAACTACGTATGGTAAGTACGTTAATTTGACACCTTTTTCAGCAGCAATATCTTTGAATTTTTTGCGATGTGCTACTAGAGCTGTTACATCGACTTCATCCATTAGTGTAACATGTGGAGCCGTTTGTTTCGAGTGAACCATCGCTTTTGCAATCGCTTTTCGAATGCCCGACATTTTCTCACGTGTTTCAGGGAATTCACCTTCAAGAACTACTGGTGCTGCTGCTTGTGCAGTTGTTTCTTGCTGAACAGCCTCCTCATTAGCCACCGGTGCTACTTCAGCCTCTACAGCGCCTCCACCTTTTAGGGAATTCTCAATATCTTGTTTTAAAATACGACCATTTTTGCCTGTACCTTTAACTTCACGAATATTAACATCATGCTCTCGTGCAAATTTACGTACTGAAGGCATTGCGATGACACGCTTATTTTCATCAGCTACAGCTACAGTTTCAGTCTTTTCAGTAGCTTTCTCTGGAGCCTGCTCATCTTTAACAGGAGCCTTTTCTACTTTCTGACCATCCTCAGCTGTTGCTTGAACTTGAGCCTCTGTTTTCGCCTCAGCATGGTCATCACCTTTTAGCTTTAAGTCTTCATAGCCAGGTGCATCAAAGCGGATTAAGACATCACCAACAACCGCTACTGTGCCTTCTCCTACTAAGACTTCCTCTACTGTTCCCTCAACCGGAGAAGGGATTTCTACCACTGCTTTGTCATTTTGTACTTCACAAAGAATATCATCTTCTTTTACTGCATCTCCAGCTTTAACGAACCATTTCACGATTTCGCCTTCGTGAATACCCTCGCCTATGTCTGGTAATCTAAATTCAAATGCCATGTGTACCCATCCTTTCTATTTACAGTTCCTTGTTTAGAAGCTACATTAGAATGTTAAAACTTTTTTTGCAGTTTCCATTACATCTTTATAGTTCGGTAACCAAACACCTTCAGCTTGTGGGAATGGGTACACAGTATCTGGTGCAGCCACACGAAGTACTGGTGCTTCTAAGCTTAAAATCGCGCGTTCTGTAATTTCAGCCACAACATTTGCAGCGATACCTGCTTGTTTTTGAGCCTCTTGTACAACGATTGCACGACCTGTTTTTTCAACTGACGCAATAATTGTTTCAATATCAATTGGTTGGATTGTACGTAAATCAATAACCTCTACAGAGTGGCCTTCTTTTTCTAGCTCTTCTGCAGCCTTTAAGCTTTCGTGAACCATTAAACCATAGGCAATGATTGTCAGATCTTTACCTTCACGTTTTACATCCGCTTTACCTAGTGGAATTTCGTATGCTTCCTCTGGTACCTCTTCACGGAATGAACGATATAATTTTAAATGTTCTAAGAAAATGACTGGGTTATCATTTCGAATAGATGAAATTAATAAGCCTTTAGCATCGTATGGTGTAGATGGTACAACAACCGTTAACCCTGGCTGTGCAGTCATTAAACTCTCTAAGCTATCTGAGTGCATTTCTGGTGTATGTACACCACCACCAAATGGAGAACGGATTGTTACTGGTGCATTATAGACACCACCGCTACGATAGCTCATACGCGCTAATTGACCACTAATTGAATCCATTACTTCATAAACAAAGCCGAAGAACTGAATTTCAGGAACTGGACGGAAACCTTGAAGAGAAAGTCCGACTGCTAAGCCACCAATACCTGACTCTGCTAATGGAGTATCGAAAACGCGGTCAACACCGAATTCTTTTTGTAGGCCTTCAGTTGCGCGGAATACCCCACCATTGACACCTACATCTTCCCCGAATACAAGAACGTTTTCATCGTTCTTTAATTCTGTGCGAAGTGCATCTGTAATTGCTTGAATCATTGTCATTTGTGCCATAGGTTATTTCGACTCCTTCTCTTTATAGATTTCATATTGTTCTTTTAAATTTGATGGCATTTCGCCTTTATACATGTTTTCCATTAACTGTGTTACTTTTTGTTTTGGAGCAGCATCGGCTTTCTTGATTGCCTCTTTAATTTCTTCTTTTGCACGCTCAATAACAGCCTCTTCTTTTTGCTCATCCCATAAACCTTTCGCTTCTAGATATTTACGGAAGCGTACAAGAGGGTCTTTTTGCGCCCATTCAGTATCTGTATCCGATGTACGGTAACGCGTTGGATCATCTCCTGCCATTGTATGAGGACCATAGCGATAGCACAGTGTTTCAATTAAAGTTGGACCTTCGCCATTAACTGCGCGCTCACGTGCATCACGTGTTGCTACGTAAACTGCTAGCGCATCCATTCCATCAACTAAAATACTTGGTAAGCCTGCTGCTACACCTTTTTGAGCAATTGTTTTCGCAGCTGTTTGTAATTCACGAGGTGTTGAAATTGCATATTGGTTATTTTGTACAATGAAGATTGCTGGTGATTTAAACGCACCTGCAAAGTTAATGCCTTCATAGAAATCCCCTTGCGATGAACCACCATCACCTGTATAAGTGACAGCCACAGCCTTTTTACCACGTTTTTGAATACCAAGAGCTACACCTGCAGCTTGAATATATTGTGCACCGATAATGATTTGAGGTGCTAATACGTTTACCCCTTCAGGAACTTGATTCCCCATAAAATGACCACGTGAGAATAAAAACGCTTTATCTAAAGGTAAACCATGCCATACGATTTGTGGTACATCACGGTAACCTGGTAAAATCCAGTCTTCTTTTTCTAATGCAAAGTGTGAAGCAAGTTGTGAAGCTTCTTGCCCAGCCGTTGGTGCATAGAAGCCTAATCGACCTTGACGGTTAAGAGAAATGGAACGTTGGTCTAAAATACGTGTATAAACCATACGCGTCATTAACTCAACTAGCTCCTCATCAGATAACTTTGGGTCTGCCTCGTCATTTATAATTTCGCCTTCTTCATTCAAAATTTGAAACATTTCAAATTTATCTTCTATTTCAGTTAGCGTTTGTTTAGCGTCAAAAATATTATTGTTTTTCTTGCCCATTTGTCACATCTCCCTTTCAGCTGTATTAAAATAAATCACCATTTCAACTAGTACAACTTATTCTTTGCACTCAGTATACTGAATAAAATACCGTCGGTCAATCATATAATACGCGTGTAAACAAAGATTTTTTCTAACATAACAAATAAATAAACCTGTCCTACACTGTACCACCAATAAAGAAAAACTGTATTATAACAACTTGTCGAACGCACACAATTATTCAGTTTCCCAACATGATTACCAATAGTAGAATGCCCCAGTTGTAGACAATCTAATAGCATTAGAAAAATTTTTTAAGTATATTCAAATAAGGTCTTTTTTCATGTGATTGTTTTAAGACGTGATGTATAATTATAAGTAAGCACTACAAAGTTGAAAGGAAGATTCATATATGATTTTAATGGATGATATTATTCGCGAAGGTCATCCGACTTTACGCACAAAAGCTGAGGAGGTCAAATTCCCTTTAACCGATGAAGTAAGACAGCTTGCTGAAGACATGCTTCAATATTTAATAAACAGCCAAGATCCTGAAATGGCAGATAAATATAATTTACGTGGCGGTATTGGATTAGCTGCCAATCAAATAAATAGCCTACATCGAATGTTTGCTCTTCATTTAACAGATGACAACGGCGAACAATTAAGTTTTGTAGCTATCAACCCAAAAATCGTTAGCCACTCTGTAGAAAACACATACCTTGCAGCGGGTGAGGGCTGCCTTTCTGTAGATCGTAATGTTCCCGGCTATGTACCACGTCATGCTCGTGTTACAGTTAAATTTAAAACTATTGACGGCGAAGAGAAAAAAATGCGACTTAAAGGCATGCCTGCTATAGCCTTCCAACACGAATTAGACCACCTTAACGGCATTATGTTTTACGATCGCATCAATGAAAAAAATCCATTTGCGGAAATTCCAGATTCTACACCATACGAGCGCGATTAGGGGCTCAGAACGAAAGCAAACCCCTGCAGTTATTATAAACTGCGGGGTCTACTTTCTTTTCAGGCTCGTTGTGATCTTCCACCAAAAATATCCCCATTATTTTTATGCTATTTCTCTTCCTTGTTCTAAACGTTCATTAATTTTTTCCAACAGCGCAGGCAGCTCTTCCATCGTACGAATCGTATAATGTGCACCTGTTTCTTTAAATATTTGAGCTGTTTTATCAATAGCTATTTGCTGCTCTTCTTCAGATAAAGCCATAAACTCTTCTTCAGATAACCCCATCTCGGAACTCCCAACAATAACACCAACAGCCCAGACACCTGCATTTAAAGCCTCTTTAATATCCGAGGTTGTATCACCAATCTTCACAACTTGTTTCGTTACCCCAATACCTAATGCCTCCATATTTTTAAAAATCATATACGGGTATGGACGTCCTTTATCTCCTACTTGAGTAGGCGTTACTAAAAAATCAGGTTCATATCCTTTTGCCGCTGCATGTTGAGTCACTACCTCCATCATAGAGTCGGTATACCCCGTCGTGGAGCCAATACGAATACCCTCTTCCCTTAATCGATGCACCACTTCTTTCACATACTGAATCGGATCTGTGTAAGTAGCTAACGATTCCATTAGCTTTGATTCAAACTGCATATATAGAGCTAGAACATCCTGTTCCGTAAAATCCCGGCCATATTTTCGGTTCCATGCCCCACGAATTCTAGGCATTTCGAGCATTGTACGGATATGATCGATTTTCAGCATTCCCATCGGCTTACGTGCTTCCTCTAGCGTTACCTTGATTCCCGCATCTTCAAAAACTGTCAGGAAAACATTTACTGGAGCAAAGCAACCAAAATCAACAGTTGTACCTGCCCAATCAAAAATAACACCTTTAACCTTCATTGTTCATCACCGCCATATAATTTTCGATAACCTTACATAATGTAGTCATATCATCTTCGTGAATATCTCCAATGTTGCCAATTCGGAATGTATCCACATCCGTTAATTTCCCTGGATAAATGACAAAGCCTGCTTTTTTTATCGCATCATAGAGATGCTCGAAGGAGAACCCTTCATAAGGGAATAAAAACGTTGTAATAATAGGTGATTGAAGCTCCTCTGAAATATAGGCATTAAACCCAAGGGCTTTTAAACGAGAGCGAAGTATATGATTATTATTCGCATATCGTTCGTAGCGGGCATGTATTCCCCCTTCTTCCGCGAGCTCCTCTAATGCCTTCGCAAAAGCTGCCACTACATGTGTAGGTGATGTAAAACGCCATTTTCCATCTAGTTTCATTACTTCCCACTGACTATATAAATCTAACGCAACGCTTCTCGCTTGCCCTTTACACTTTTCTAACTCCTCAATCTTCGCAATAACAAAGCCAAACCCCGGTACTCCTTGGATACATTTATTGGCACTGCTAATTAAATAATCAATCCCTAATGCTGATACATCCATTGGTACGCCACCAAAGCTACTCATCGCATCAACGATAAACGTTTTGTTCAACTCTTCCACGACGCTTCCTATTTCAGCAATAGGATTTAAAATTCCAGTTGTCGTTTCACAATGTACAATGGCAACATGTGTTATTGTTGAATCATTTTCCAACAGCTCTTTAACTTCGAGTGGAGACGGTTGTTCATTATAAGGAACACTATAGACTGTATGCTGTAGCTTAAGCACTTTAGCCATATCGACAATGCGTTCACCGTAGGCACCGTTTGTGATAATAAGGATTTTATCTCTCTCACCAACCACAGTTGTTAATACAGCTTCTACAACAAAGCTGCCACTCCCCTGCATAAGAACAGCTGTGTAATCCACTTCTTTCACTTGCGCTAACTCTAAAAGCTGCTTACGTATTGTTTGCGTGACATTTTTATAATCGTCATCCCATGTGCAACGATCCTTTAACATCTCTTGTTTTACTGTTTCTGTTGTCGTTAATGGCCCTGGTGTTAACAATTTATAGTTGTTCATAAAATTAATAGCTCCTTATCGTTGCGCTTCTTTAAAGAATGCTTGATGTTTTTCTAATAAATCTACCGTTAATGTTGTGTCCCATTTCTTTAAATATTTAGGAACAAACTCTTCTTTTACTTGTTCACCTTCATAAAGAGCAACGGGATATTGCTTCAACAAATCAGGACGAGCCTCTGTCGCTATTACTTTTGCTATTTCACGTGCTAATGCTTCATCCCCCTCCTTATCTACCACAGCCACAGATTCTGTTAATGTAAAGTTACCTTCTACCGGATCGATGTAATCAATCGGTAGCCCTTCATTTTTAGCATCGATAGCCTGAATACGTAGACCAAACCCTACAGCCACTTCGCCCGTTTTCACTTTTTTAATAGGCCCAGAGCCTGAACTTTCGATATGTGGGCCAGCATTTTTAATTAAACTAGCCACTATTTTTTGGCCTTCTTTTTCTCCATACTCACTAATAATCGCCTGCACTAATAACCAACCTGTTGATGAGTCTAGAATATTTGGAAATGACAATAAATCTTTATAAACAGGGTCTGTCAAATCATTTATGGATGTTGGGATTGGCAAACCTTTTTGTTGTAATAAATCCGTATTAATAAAAATCGAACCGATATTTCCTAAAATCGGCAATGCAAATGTAGTACCACCATCTAGAGGCTTTAAATCAGAAGATAAGTCCACAAACATTGACTGAGATTTTTGCGCACTTTCAATAAAATAGGAAGCCATAGTAACGACATCCGCCTCAATGTCTTTCCCTTCAGCCATCATTTTCCCACCAAGTTCAGAAGTTCCGAATGATTGGATTAAATACTTCCCTTCGTAACCCTTTTTATCTAACGTTGCTTCCATTACATCAATTGCTTCATCATCTGCATTCGAATAAATAATTACTTGATCTTTTGAACCCGCTTCCGCTCCTCCACAAGCAGCCAAAACAATTGCTGAACTAACTGTACCTAACATCATTACTGTTGATTTTTTCATCTTTATGCTCCTTTGTTTTTACTTTAGGTGTTGCTATATAGTCACAACCTAATTTCACAATGAGGTTTGTACATAGAATAAAAATCGATAGGACAAAAATATCTGTATACTTTGCGAAATGTTGAAGTTCTTTTATACGTGTCGATACAAGCATCGTTTTCGTACTGACAAGGAAGATTACTGCACTTACAGTCACCATCGCATTTAAGAAATAATAGCTAAACATTTGATAAATTGTAGGTCTGATATTCGGTAAAATAACGCGAATAACAGTTCTTAACCATGAATCTTTTAATAGCTCTGCCGTTACTTCCCATGTCGGATCCATTTTTTGCAATGAATTTTTCGCCATTAAATACGGAGTTGTAAAGAAGTGAACAATATTACACGCAATAATGATCAGGAAAGTCCCTTTCAAGGTACTCCCGTTAAAGAAAAACAAATAAGAAAGACCAAGTACCATGCCCGGCACAGTATTCGTAATCATCGAAGTAAAATCTAAGCTTTTTCTCCCTTTAAGCGGTGTTCTTACATTTAATAGAGCCGACACAAATGCTACACCTACACCTAAAACAGCAGTCAAAACAGCAACAATTAACGAATTCATATAGACGGTCTTCAAGCCCTGTTCAGCTAGTACGTTTTTCACATGCTCTAATGTAAAGCTGAAATCATATGGATAGCCCTTCGTAAAAGGTACTATAAATATTGTCAAAAACATGATGAACACTGTACCTACACAGACAAACGAGAAAACAGTAAACATCAAGTCACGGAACCGATGAACAATGAGATCACTTGTACTAACTTGCTTATACTGAAAATTGAACCGTTCTAAAATCGTTAACATTACAACCCCGAGTACGGCAGGTACTAACATTAAAATCGAAATCACTGCACCTCTCTCAAAATGTACAATGGAGCCAAGCATTGCTTGATATAGCTCAGTTGCAATAACTTTGTAGGCACCACCGACTGACGCAGGTATCCCGAAATCGGTAAAGCTTAAAACAAATGATAGTATGAATGCTCCACCAATCGTCCCTAGCATCGGTCGAAATACTGTATGATAAAATCTCCGCAATGGACGATCATGCATCAGCATGGAAACTAGCAGAAAACGTTTATCAATGTATTGCATAGAATTTTGCATTAAGATAAAGGCAACAGGTAATGTATAAAGTACATAACCAATTAACAAACCATTAAATCCATATACCGTAAACAAGGGCTGACCAAATATCTTCGTAATAATTCCTTGATTGCCAAATGTATAAATCAGTACAAAGCCATATGTAATGGTCGGCAATAGCATCGGTAATGTAATACCAACTTGCACAAGCTTTTTCATAGAGCGATGCATCGTTGTAAAATGAACAGCATACGCCAATAAGAAAGCTAAAATGGTCGTTATCAAAGCCGCTACTAAAGAAACATGAAAACTATTTAAAAACGCATCACGAACCTCTACATTTTGCAATGCTTCCACATAGTTTCGAACGGTGATGGCATTCCCCTTTTTTAAAGACCGCCAAAACATATAAAGTAACGGAACAACTAAAAAGAAGATAAAAAAGAAAAGAATTGGTAGAAAAATCAATTTCATCATTTTATTTGTTTTAAGCATAAGATTCTCCAAACAGCTGATAAATGTTATGACGTTTTATATGAAGCTGCCTTAATATAAAATCTTCCACAAATTTGTTTTCTGGCGTATTTACTATTTCTTGTGGAGTTCCAAATTGCGAAACAGTTCCCTCATTAATAATGAGCACTTTATCTGATAGCGTGAGAGCCTCCTCTGGATCATGGGTCACAATAATAGTCGTTAAATTAAATTGGCGAGCAATGGATTGAATACGTTCTTTTATCGATTCTTTTATTACTCCATCAAGCGCACTTAACGGTTCATCTAACAATAAAATTTTAGGCTGCATGACAAGTGTTCTAGCTATAGAGACACGTTGTTTTTGTCCACCTGATAACTCATGAATCTTTTTATGTAAATGTGGGGTCAGTTCCAAAAAATCTATATATTCCTGAACCTCCATTTTTGACATTCCTTCTTTTTTATTTTTCAAGCCATACACGATGTTGTCATATGCATTTAAATGCGGAAACAATGCAAAGTCTTGAAAAACAATATTAAACCCTCGATCTTGCATGGATTGTTTCGATATATCTTGTCCATTGAAAAAAAGCAAACCATCCGTTTGTTGCGTAAGTCCTAAAATAATATTAAGTAAAGTTGTTTTTCCACAGCCACTCGGTCCTAGTAAAGAAACTATTTCACCTGATTGAATGCTTAAATTTATATTCTCTATAACTTTTTTATTTTTATAGTTTTTTGAGATATTTTTTAGTTCTAACAAATCCTTCACCTCTCTTTAGTTCTTAACTTTAGTATAGGAACAATTTGTAAAGGAAATTACATATTTGTGTAAATGTTGAGTAAATTCTGACCAAGTGTTGACAAAGTTATGAGTGTTTTGAGTAAATAATAAGGAGAGGTGATGAAATGTATACAATAGAAAGGCAACAGCATATTTTGCAATTAGTACGAAAACACAAAGTAGTAAAATTAGTAACACTAACAAATGAGTTCAACGTATCAATGGAAACAATCCGTCGTGATATTCAACAGCTTGTGCAAGAAAAGAAAATAGAGAAGTTTTATGGCGGTGTTAAATATATTGAACCTGTTGAGGGGTTGATGGATAACCGACTTCATGAACAGCTACCAGAAAAAATCGCGATCGCAAAAGCATGCGCTTCTTTAGTACAAGATGGGGAATGTATTTTTTTAGATAGTGGAACGACCACATATCAAATGACACCATTTTTATTAGAGAAAGAAAAATTAACCGTTATTACAAACTCACTTCCCGTAGCCTTTGAGTTAATTGGCTCCAATATCGAAGTGATTATTATCGGTGGTAAAGTTCGTCATTCCGAAAAGTCCGTAACGTCTAATGATTTCCTCTTCCGCTTCGATCACCTTAATATTAATAAAGCTTTTATTTGTGCTAGTGGGGTGTCGATTGAAAAAGGAATATCAGATTTCAATTTAGAAGAGGCGATTACCCGAAAACAAATTATTAACATTTCCCAAACTGTATATGTAGCAGCAGACTCTTCAAAATTTGACAAAGATGTCGCCATTCAAGTTTGTCCAGTAGATGAGGTAGGTATGATTATTACAGATAATGGACTCTCTAAAAACACGATCAATCATTTCGCGGATAAAGGGGTACAACTGAAAATAGTAAAAACAAACATCGAAGACACTGAATAATTTACTAAATACAAAAGCAACTAGCTGTAATCAATTCTTACAACCAGTTGCTTTTTAGTCTCTTTAGATAATCTTTAATTGGCGCATGATTTTAGCGAGACCATCCTCGTCCACATGCTCTGCAATATGAGTAGCAACAGCCTTTACGCTCTCATGTCCATTCCCCATCGCCACGCCTGTCCCAACAGCCTGCAGCATTTCAATATCGTTAAGTCCATCCCCAAAAGCAATGGCATCATTTAATGTCAGCCCCATTTTCTCAAGGACCTTTTCAATACCCGCAGCCTTCGAACCTCCCTTTGGTAAAATATCACAAGAATAGCGGTGCCAGCGTACAAACTGCACGTTTGGGAATGCTTCACGATATAAATGTTCATCTTTTTCTTCCATAAAAATAAGTGTTTGATAGACATCGTTGTGCATATAATAAGTTGAGTTTATAGTTGGATACTCATATTTTAATGTATTTAGGCTTTCTACTACCATATCGTTATTTCCCACAGATGCAACCATACGCTCATCGTCTAAAAATACTACAGGTTCATTTCGCGCTTCACCAAAGGCAATGATTTTGGCTAGCTCATCTTTTCCAACACCATTTGTATAGATAACCTCACCACGATCAACAACATATTGTCCGTTAAACGTCACATACGTATTAATATCTAGCTCTTCTAGTAAGGATTGAATCATGAAAGGCGCACGTCCAGTCGCAATCGCTATCTCATATCCATTACGACGAGCTTCAAAAAGCGCCTCTTTCGCAGAAGCAGGTAATATTTTCTCACTATTATAAAGTGTACCATCTACATCAAAAAATAATATTTTCTTCATCTTATAGTCCCCTTCATTATATATTATTCTGCAAGGTTAATGACTTTACAGAGGCAATAATTTTTATTATAATGATCCTAAGGAGTGATGTGCCATGCTGAAGAAACTCAAACGTAAATTGTTGAAGCAACTTCGCGGCATACTCGGAAAAAAATCAATTGCCTAACATTTGCCCTTCATTATTTGAAGGGCTTTTCTTTATTTTAGAGTAACTGCGTGATAATATAAAGGAAATGCATTTATTTGGTTATGTGCAACCACTGTCTCATTGCTTAATTTAATTACACCTTGTTGTAATTACGTCTGGATTTTAACACTGAGATACAAGAACTTCAAACGCCTAATTTCTGCCTTTGTTTACTAGAAATTTGCTGTTTTTTTCTTGTAGTACGTGTGTGGTATTAGTCAAAGGTGCAAGAAAATTGTACGCAATAAAAGGAGAGCAAACTATGATTTACAAAGTTTATTATCAAGAAAAAGCAAATGAAATTCCAGTTCGCGAAAACACTAAAAGTCTATACCTAGAAGCTGCTTCAGAACGCGAAGTACGTGAAAAGCTAAAAGACCGAAACTACAACATCGAGTTCGTTCAACTGCTTGAAGGTAACTATTTAGTCTACGAACAAGCAAGTCCGAACTTCATCTTGGAGGAAATTTAACAAACATGAAGTTTGTTAAAAATGACCAAGCAGCTGTTTTCGCGCTCGGCGGACTGGGCGAAATCGGCAAAAACACTTACGGCGTTCAATTTCAAGATGAAATCATTTTAATTGATGCCGGCATTAAATTCCCAGAAGACGACTTACTAGGCATTGACTACGTTATTCCGGATTATACGTATTTAGTACGCAACGTCGACAAAATTAAAGGATTATTTATTACACATGGACATGAAGACCATATTGGTGGTATTCCCTACTTATTACGTCAAGTAAATGTCCCTGTCTACGGCGGTAAGCTTGCATTAGGTTTATTACGCAATAAGTTAGACGAGCATGGCTTACTACGTACAACAAAGCTTATCGAAATTAAAGAAGAGGATGTTATTAAGTTCAGAAAAACATCTGTAAGCTTCTTTAGAACAACACATAGTATTCCAGATGCTTACGGAATCGTTGTAAAAACACCACCTGGTAACATCGTGCATACAGGAGACTTTAAATTTGACTTTACTCCTGTAGGCGAGCCAGCCAACTTAACAAAAATGGCTGAAATCGGCCGTGATGGCGTACTATGTCTACTTTCTGATAGTACGAATGCAGAAAAGCCGAACTTCACAATGTCAGAGCGTACAGTTGGTAAAAGTATCGATGAAATTTTCCGTAAGGTGGATAGTCGTATTATTTTCGCAACTTTCGCATCTAACATTCACCGTTTACAACAAGCAACAGATGCTGCAATAAAATACGGAAGAAAAATTGCTGTCTTCGGACGTTCAATGGATAATGCCATTACAATTGGTCGTGAACTAGGCTATATCAATGCACCAAAGGATACATTTATTGATGCCCAAAGCATTAATCGTCTTCCTGCCAATGAAGTAATGATATTATGTACAGGCTCTCAAGGTGAACCAATGGCGGCCCTTTCTCGTATTGCCAACGGTACGCATCGTCAAATCCAAATCCAGCCTGGTGACACAGTTATCTTCTCTTCTTCACCAGTACCAGGAAACACGGTAAGTGTAAACAAGATCATCAACTTGCTTTTCCGTGCAGGGGCAGAAGTTATACATGGTGCACTAAATAATATCCATACTTCTGGTCACGGTTCTCAGGAAGAACAAAAATTGATGTTGCGCTTAATGAAGCCTAAATTCTTTATGCCAATTCACGGTGAATTCCGTATGTTGAAAATGCATACTCATCTAGCAGAAGATTGTGATGTTCCGCTTGAAAATACATTCATTATGGAAAATGGTGACGTGCTAGCATTAAGTGCCAATGAAGCACATGTAGCAGGTCGTATTCCTTCAGGAGACGTTTATATTGACGGCAATGGTATTGGAGATATCGGCAATATCGTATTACGCGATCGACGCATTCTTTCTGAAGAAGGTTTAGTCATCGTTGTTGTAAGTGTGGATATGGAAAACCAAAAAATCGTTTCTGGTCCAGACATTATTTCACGAGGCTTTGTTTACATGCGTGAGTCAGGTACGATGATTAATGAAGCACAAAAAATGCTAAACCGACACCTGAATGAATCAATTCAAAGCAAAACTCCTCAATGGACTGAGCTAAAGAATGAAATTACTGACGTTTTAGGACCATATTTATTCGAAAAAACAAAACGTCGCCCTATGATTTTACCGATCATTATGGAGGTTTAACCTCATTTAAAAAAACTACGCAAAATTGCGTAGTTTTTTTATTTCAATTTTTTGGAACCTCTATGCTCTTTTTTTCGTATATAGTATGACGACTCCAAAATCATTTCAACGACAATAAGATTCAAAATGAATTAGAGTAACACAAATAACGGCTACTTAAATGGAATTATGTTCCTATTGTAGCACTATTAGAAACTCTGCCATCACTTCTAGTCATCTAGACTACATAATCACTACTCACACTTCAACTTTTCGTACAAAAATCTATTTTATATTGGCGTAATTGTTGCTGTCGCTTCGCTTTCGCACAGAAAACATTTGTTGCTGTTGCTTCGCTTTCACACAGAAAATATTTTGCTTGATTAAAGATAAAAATAGGATCACTCACCCGTTAGAGTGTGCATCCTATCCTTATATCTACATATTAAAGTATTTAGCTATTACATAAGCAACCCAACGATAATCTGGCTGCAAGCGTATGTTTTCAATTAAACCTTTTAAAATCGGTTTACTATAGGTTGGATTTTCGACTTGGCCTTTTAATAATTCTAGAGACTCTCGTTCTATAGTGCCTTCTAAACCATCTAGATGTTGTTCGATTAATTCTAGCAAAGATTCCTGTGAAACTTCTTCATGACAAGGTTTTTCCGTTAATCGAACGAGTTCCTCAGTTATAAATGGTATCGTCGTATGCCGTGCAATAATTTCCGTCTTTTCAGCTAGAGATTTTGCCAATTGATCTAAATCAAGTGGTATATCGGAAAAAATAAAAAGTTCCGAATAACTTTTCATAAATCCTTTAATGCAATACATAACATCGTATTTTGTCTCGTGAAGTTCATCCTGATATAGTTGCTCCAGCATATAGATAATCGACTTAGACATCTCAACATCGTAGGCAATTATTTTCTGAAACAATTCTTTTTTTGTAAGAAGTACTTTCTCATTAAAAAACACACGGGCAGATGCAGCATGATTTTTAAAAGCTTGAAAAATACTTTTGTAAAATTCAACCAAAATGATATCTTTACTAAGCGAACTCCTGACTACTTGGTCAACGTCAGTGACAAACTGTTGTAGATAATACTCTACCATAGAAATTAGAAGCTCGTCTTTTGTTTTGAAAGATAAATAAAATGCACCTTTTGAAATTCCACATCGTTCTGTAATTTGCTGTACAGATGTAGCTTCGAAGCCTTGTTCCGAGAATAGCTCCAACGCTTTCTCCATAATAAGTTGCTTTTTTAACATACTTTTAATTCTCTCCTAATGTATTTCATTGACAAATGACCGATTAGTCATTAGTATAAATAACGAAATCTAGTTAGTCAATAAAGGGTAGGTGTGAAGGTGAAAGGTTTAGTAAATTTCGTATTGAAAAACAAATTGGCAGTATGGTTATTAACAATTATCATCACTGTCTCTGGTATTTATTCAGGTACAAAAATGAAAATGGAATCCATACCTGACATTTCTATACCATATTTAATTGTAATGGGTGTTTATCCTGGTGCAACACCTGAACAGGTTATGAATGAGCTTTCCATACCATTTGAAAAGTCAATTGAAAGCTTAGAAGATGTAAAAGCAGTTTACTCATCATCCTCTTCAAACGTAGCACAAGTTCAAGTTGAATATGACTACGGAATTGATATGGATGAGAAAAAGCGACAATTAGAGTCCGCTTTAGAAGGTATAAAATTACCTGAAGGTGCTCAAAAACCGACAGTTATGGCAATTAGCATGAATATGATGCCTGTTGTCGCTTTATCGGTTAGTAGCTCTAAGGAAGATATTGTTGGATTAACGTCAACAGTAGAAAACATTCTACTTCCTAAAATCGAAAAAATTGATGGCGTTGCTTCAGCAACTATCAATGGTCAGCACATTAATGAAATATCATTTAAATATGATAAAGCAAAAATGGCTGCTCTTGGCTTAACAGAAGATTCTGTCAAGCAAATGATTCAAGCAAGTGATATGTCACTTTCACTTGGTTTATATCAATTTACTGTTGGTGAACAGGCTGTTTCAGTAGACGGTAAAGTTAAATCTATCGATGAGTTAAAAGATTTATTGATCCCAGTTACACCTTCAGCTACAAATCCTTCACCATTCGTTCGCTTAGGCGATATCGCAACGATTGAAGTCGAAGGTAAAGTACAATCCGTATCACGTACAAACGGCAAAGATGCGATTGCGATTCAAATCGTTAAAGCTCAAGATGCAAATACGGTAACAGTCGTAAATGCAGTGAAAGATTTAATGAAAGACGAAGAGAAATCATTAGACGGCCTAAAAGTGGATATCTCACTTGACCAAGGTAAACCGATCGAAGATTCAGTCTTCACAATGATTGAAAAAGCAGTATTCGGTGGTGCCATTGCCGTATTAATTATTTTACTATTTTTACGTGATTTCAAATCAACAATTATTTCGATCATTTCTATCCCAGTTTCAGTATTCATGGCATTACTACTGTTAAACTGGATGGATATCACATTAAATATTATGACTCTCGGCGCGATAACCGTGGCGATTGGTCGTGTAATCGATGACTCAATTGTAGTTGTTGAAAATATTTATCGACGTATCCATTTAAAAGATGAAAAGCTAACAGGTCGTGCTCTTATTCGTGAAGCGACAATTGAAATGTTCAAACCAATCCTTTCTTCTACATTAGTAACTATAGCAGTATTCGCTCCACTAATTTTTGTAGGCGGTATGGTTGGTGAATTATTCATGCCGTTTGCGCTAACAATGTCATTTGCGCTAGGCGCTTCATTAATAGTGGCGATTACAATAGTTCCAGCTTTATCTCACTTCCTATTCCGTAAAAAAATATACGGTGAGAAAAAAGAAAGTCAACATAAAGAAGTTGGTAAACTAGCTATTTGGTATAAGGGTGTACTAGCAAAAGCATTAAATCATAAAATCATTACATCAGTTATCGCGATTGTATTGCTTGTTGGTTCTCTTGCTTTAACACCACTTATTGGCTTCAGTTTCATGGGCTCACAAGAAGATAAGGTTATGTACTTAACGTACACTCCTGGTACAGGCGAGCTAATGAAAGATACAGAAGCAAATGTTGCAAAAGTAGAAAAAGAATTAATGAAACGCAAAGACGTTAATATTTTACAAGTTTCGATCAATGACCCTAAACATGTTGATCCTTCGGCAATGATGATGGGTGGAGGTGCTGGTGGTGCCTTAATGTACCTCATCTTCGACCCAGATATGAAAGACTTCCCTGAAGCACGTAAAGAAGTTGAAGACTATGTAACTAACATCGGGCAATCAGGAGAATGGAAATCTCAAAACTTCTCATCCATGTCGGCGTCTTCAAATGAAGTAAGTTACACATTATATAGTGAAGATCTAGATAAGCTTCGCAAAGCAGTGAAACAAGTGGAAGGCGCATTAATAGAAGTTGATGGTTTAGAAGAAATTAAGTCTGATAATGAAGATCCATTTGTTGAGAATACCTTAAAAGTAGATCAAAAAAATGTTCTACAATACGGTTTAACTACTGCTCAAATTGTAATGGCTTTAAATCAAAATACATCATCAGAAGTTCTAACTAAAGTTCAGTATGATGGTGAAGATATTGATGTTATTGTACAACATGAAGAAAAAGCTGCGGCCAAATCTCTTGACGATGTATTAGCTACTAAAATCCAAACAGCTTTAGGCACAACAATGACAATCGGTGAGTTAGTAAAAGTAGAAGAAGGCACTACATTAAACTCATTATCTCGCTCAAAAGGTGAATACTTCGCAAAAGTTTCTGGTACGATTATCGGTGACGATATTTCAAAAGCAACTTCGGCTGCTGATAAAAAAATCGATAAATTAGATTTACCTAAAGGCGTAACGACTGGCGTTGGAGGCGTTGCTGCAGACATGCAAGAAACGTTCACACAGCTCGGAATTGCTATGTTAGCTGCGATCGCAATCGTTTACTTCATCCTAGTAGTAACATTCGGTGAAGGTTCAGCACCATTTGCTATTCTGTTCTCCCTACCATTCGCAGTAATCGGTGCATTTGTCGGCTTGTTCGTCACAGGTCAAACAATTTCTGTTTCTGTTATGATGGGACTATTAATGCTGATCGGTATCGTTGTAACAAACGCCATCGTATTAGTAGACCGCATTATCCACATGGAACGTGACGGACTTGTTATGCGCGAGGCCATTTTAGAGGCTGGTGCAACTCGTTTACGTCCAATCCTTATGACTGCCATAGCAACAATCGGTGCAATGATTCCAATGGCAATTGGTAATGGTGGCAGTGGTCTAATTTCAAAAGACCTAGCAATTACCGTAATCGGTGGTCTACTATCTTCAACATTATTAACATTAGTAGTTGTACCAATCGTTTATGAAATGCTATCTAAAATGTTAAAGAAAAACCGAAAAGACGTTAAAGATAATTAATAAATACATGTAAAAAAGGGCTCTCCTTTGAAGGAGGCCCTTTTTTCTATGTTTTGAAGAAACACTATTGTCTATAACTCATTAGCATAACGTGAGGTTGATTTCCGTTACGGTTGGGCGCTTTCCTGGGGCGTCGGTGCAACAGGTGTTTTTTGCGCGAAAGTGAAGCGTCAGCTACAGTCGGGTATTTGCCCTCCTTCCGCGGGTATTTACCCTCCTTCCGCGGGTAGTCGCTCTGCCTCCGCGGGTAGTCGCTCTGCCTCCGCGCGGGTAGTCGCTCTCCTTCCGCGGGTATTTGCACTCCTTCCGCGGGTATTTGCCCCCCTTCCGCGGGTATTTACCCTCCTTCCGCGGGTATTTGTCCCCCTTCCACAGGTATTTACCCTCCTTTCGCGGGTATTCCCCTCTCTTCCGCGGGTATTTGTCCCCCTTCCGCGGGTATTTGCACTCCTTCCGCGGGTATTTGCCCCCCTTCCGCGGGTATTTGCACTCCTTCCGCGGGTAGTCGCTCTGCCTTCGCGCGGGTATTCCCCTCTCTTCCGCGGGTATTCCCCCCCCTTCCGCGGGTATTTACCCTCCTTCCGCGGGTATTTGCCCCCCTTCCGCGGGTATTTACCCTCCTTCCGCGGGTAGTCGCTCTGCCTCCGCGGGTAGTCGCTCTGCCTCCGCGAGGGTATTCGCTCTCCTTCCGCGGGTATTTGTCCCCCTTCCGCGGGTATTTACCCTCCTTCCGCGGGTATTTGCACTCCTTCCGCGGGTAGTCGCTCTGCCTCCGCGCGGGTAGTCGCTCTCCTTCCGCGGGTATTCCCCTCTCTTCCGCGGGTATTCTCTACCTTCGCGTGAGTATTTGCCCGTTTTTTGTGCGAAAGCTAAGCGTCAGCTACAGAATGTTGGTCACAAGGCGTTATCACAGGACGTGATGCTTTTAGCTTTCGTTCCACTACCCGCTTAGCTACGCTGTAGAATCTCATCTGTGACGCTGATCCCCAAGGAGTCCCAGTCTCCACTTCAATCAACTTATCCACATGATATACGTTTGTAACAAAATGTCATCCCAAACATCTGAATATATTACCTGTCATTTGAGTAAACCTATTTTACAATGTAAATCCCCTAATAGTGCTTCACATTAAATTTTCGCATTTTTTCAAGCATCCCCATACTTTACTCAACAGCGATAAAATCATTTAATTATATAAGTAAAACGCTGTTCCATATAGATTACAGACTACTAAACGAGTTCATCCCCGCTCCAATCTCAAATAAACAACTTAACGAAAATTTACATATCTTGTTATAATTAAATACACTCAAACGATTTTAAGGGGGGGCGTTTTATGAGCGACAACATTTTCAAACAAGCAGTACCTGTTTTAAAGACAGAAAGATTAACATTAAGACCAATTACACCGAATGATGTAGAAGCCATGTTTCTTTATGCTTCCAGTGAACATGTAGCTCGTTATGTGACATGGGACGCACATAAAAGTTTAGATGAAACAAAGGATTTTATTGCATTGATTTTATCTGGTTACCAACAAGGTCAGCACTTTTTTTGGGGTATTGAATATGAGCAAAAATTGATTGGCACCATTGACTTCGTGTCGATTAATACGACACATAAATTTGCAGAGGTTGGTTATGTTCTTTCTGAAGCTTATTGGAGTAAAGGGATAACGACTGAAGCGGCAAAAAAACTAATCGATTTTGGCTTTACGGAATTAGGATTAGTACGAATTCAAGCGCGATGCTTTGAAGAGAATATTGGATCTCAAAAAGTAATGGAGAAATCAGGGATGCTTTTTGAGGGGATTTTACGAAAAAGTATGTTTGTTAAGGGAATTCATCAAAATGTTAAAATGTATGCTATTACAGATAATGACTATGTTAATTCATAATCGGACTAAGCCCTGCAAAAAATCAGCAGGGCTTATTTAACTTACAACCATTTCTCAATACAATAGACTTTTTTGGCCGTTGCATCTAATCTTACTTGTTTTCCTATAGCAATTGGATGCATCGGGTGAGTATGACATATATCAAATTCTGCTAAGATTGGGATATCAATACCGTCTAACTGTTCAAGCAGTATTTCATATGGTTTACGCCCAGTACCTAAATCATCATAACATTCATGCTTGCCTAGAATAATGCCACTTATTTTTTCAAATACTCCGTGTAATTTCAGCATCGCAAAATTTTTCTCAACGATAGCTGTGTTTTTAGCGGAATCTTCTATTAATAAGATATCTCCATCATGATTTTTCGGGAAATAAGATGTACCAATAAATCCATACATAGCATTTACATTGCCACCAATTAATCTACCTTCAGCAACCCCTTCTTGAACCGTCAACCATTCATTCTTATATAAATTTTTTTCTACCGTTTTTTCTAGCCAATTGACGGGTTCATCTGACCAATATGTAGGCATTGGAATTTCGTAAGGTAATGATTGTGACTTAAAGAAGTAGTTCTCGAAGAATTGATATGTATCATTGACTAATGGCTCAAATTCACCAAAGGAAGGAACTAATGCCGGACCGTAATAAGTTGTAATTCCTGTTTTTGCGTAAAGTGCCAGTAAAATTGCCGTTGCATCAGAATAACCAACGACGATTTTTGGATTGCTTCGAAACGCCTCATAATCAATATACGGCAGCATACTATTTGAATTTGTACCACCTATTGTCGACATAATGATGTGTACGTTTGGATTTCGTAGTAATTCATTGAATTCTTCAGCACGCTCTTTTGGAGTGCCAGAGCGATAAATATCAGATTTACCAGTTAGACTTCCTTCAATTAAGTTTATATTTCTTTGTTCAAGAAAAGCTTTTGCACGCTTATATCGAGAAAGGGCACTGACGGATGCTGGCGATGATGGTGAAAAAATACCAATATTTATACTACTACTGTTTCTTATTGGATTCATACAGTCACTCCTTTTGTTTTACAATAATTTTGACATATAATGTTCATCAATGTACTCACCATCTACATATAAGGAATGTCTTTTAGTCCCCTCAATTTCAAATCCCATTTTTTCATATAATGCTACCCCTGCAGTGTTGTTCGACATTACTGTAAGTTCCAAGCGATGCATGCCCTTTTCTTTTGCCCAATCGTCTAGGAAACTGAATAATGCCGTACCAATTTTCTGTCCTCTATTATCACTATGGATACCTACGACAATATAGGCTCGATGTGAAACTCTAGATGGCATATTATTACCCTGAACAATTAAATAACCAACTACTTTCTTTTCTATTTCAGCTATAAATAAAGCTGAATGGCTGTTATTATTAATATTCTCGATAAATTTAGTAAATTGTTCAGTCTCTAACTTTCGTTCACCTGGCCCGAATAACATAAAATTAGACTCTTCCGCATTTTTTATGACAGCTATGATTTGTTCAGCATCTTCACGTTTTGCCTCTCTTATTAACATTTTTATCAAACTCCTTTCTTTATCAGTTATACCTTGGCATTCTATTTCAGCGGATGTTTGGACACCCGCTGAAATAAGTTAAAATTTAGTGATCTGTATCATCAAATCTTTCGTGTTCATTTGAATTTCACCACCGATAGGAAACGTAAAGATTGGTTGTGTATGTCCAAAATCAACATCATATAGTACTGGTATTTTTCTTAAATTCGGATGCTTATCTAAAATAAAATGTAATTGCTCCTCCGTCATATTTGAAGCTCTTTGAAAACGCCCTATTGCAATACCTTTTATATTGCTAGTAGCTTGTAATAAGGAGGTGAAGTCCCGAGCAAATATTTCTGGATTAACTAGTTCATCATCTTCTACAAATAAAATACTATTCGATAACTCAGGCATATACGGTGTACCTTGAAGTAGATTTAACGTACATAAATTTCCACCAAATAATCGCCCACTTGCTTGTCCTTCGGAATATACCTTCCAACTAGCGACTTCAAAATGACGATTATGTTGATCTAAATACCATGCATCATCACTCCAAACGTTTGATGCTTTAATCGTATATGGTGTATTGTTCATCAAACATTTTTGAAAATAGGATCGTTGATAGTCTTGTGCCTGCTCCATGCCAAAGCTAGAAAAATGAGGACCCGAATACGTAATAAATCCACACTTTTTAGTAATAGCTGTTGCTAAAGCTGTGATATCACTGAAACCACAAAATATTTTTGGGTTATTTGCTATCATGTCATAATCCAAATAGGGTAATACCTCATTACAGTTATAACCGCCAATGACTGTTAATACAGCCTTTACATTCTCATCACGAAAAGCATCATGAATGTCAGCAACTCGATGCTCAACAGAAGATGAATGCTGAAGATCACATTCAAAAATATGTCGACCAAAGGAAACATTAAAGCCTAATTCTTCAAGCCTTTTCTTTGTTTGTTCAGTGCCTTCTGCTGTTATGATTGCTGCACTACGACTAGGTGCGATAACCCGTATCTCATCACCTACCGTTAATTTATTTGGAATACGCAAACTGCTCTCTCCCTTATTAGTGTAATTTTTCTATTAATCTTTCATCTAGAACTAAAATTTTCTCTATTATTACAAAGCACTGATGGAAAATCAAATATAAAATTACAATTTTTTCATATATTTTATTGCATCGTGAAATGAAGCCCAATGTACTATTTAACCGAGGCTGGAACAAAATTGATCTGAACCTTAAAACGCGAGAGTAAATTTTAGAAACGTTGATTTCTTTCTTCTACCAGCTTTGTTTGATGTTTTACCAGCGATTCCGGCTCTTCTATCAGCGTTGTTTGATAGTTTATCAGCGATTCCGGCTCTTCTAACAGCGTTGTTTGATGGTTTATCAGCGATTCCGGCTCTTTTATCAGCGTTGTTTGATGGTTTATCAGCGATTATGGCTCTTCTATCAGCGATGGTTGATGGTTTATCAGCGATTATGGCTCTTTTATCAGCGTTGTTCGATATTTTACCAGTGATTATGGCTTTTTTATCAGCGATGTCCGGCGTTCCGGCCTTTATCATTCTTCTGACTATAAAAATCCATAAAAAAGATGCATCGCAAAGTAATTTTGCAATGCATCTTCTTTGTATTGGCTGTGCGACCAATGCGTTTAATTATGCCAGCAGCACAGACTTCTTAAAATTTTTTCTTTAAGCAAGCAGCGTAAGAACTCGGCTATCTATTTTCTCTTTTTACCAATTAATAAAGTGACTTGTGCCATTGTAAATGGCAATGAGGATTTCTTTCGATACGCTATATACTTTGGCTCCCAAAAATCTGCATATTTTAATTTAAAGTTTTTTAATCCTTTAAAATGATAGAAGTGCTGCCCATGTAAAAATATTTGTGCTGCAATTTTTTCACTCAAGAAGGAATACCTAGACTTTCCGACATTTGACAATGGTGACATCCCCATGTTAAAAACACGGTAGCCTTCTGCTTTTGCCCATTCAAAGAGCGATAGGAATATGAAATCCATCGTTCCAGATGGTGCTCCCGGCTTAAAACGCATGAGATCTACTGAGAGTCTTTCGCCTTTATCGTACATTGGCATGATACTCGCAAAGCCAATTACTCCTTCTGTATCACGTAAAACGGCAATGTTTGAAGTGTTTAAATAGTGTTCATTAAAAAAACCAAGAGAAAAGCCTTTTTCTGACCTTCCCTGCAACCATTTCGTTGATACTTCTTGTAATTCATTCATCAATTCCTGTGAGTAAGGAGGGCTTACTATTTCAACTGTGAAATTTTCTCGTTCAAATTTATTTTTTACCGCTCGGCGACCCTTCATTCCCTTACCAGCAAGGGTAAACTTATCTAAATCTACAAAAGCTTCTTCGCCAAGCTTAAAAAAACTATACCCATGCTCATGTAAAGAAGGAAAAATTTTATTATTAATTTCATAAAAGACTGGTGTATAACCATGCTTATCCGCCAATTCTAAAAACTCCTGAATAGCGGATAAAAAATCAGATTCATCTCCTACTGGATCTCCCAGTACAACGATTTTATCGGCATATATTTGATAAGAAAATAAAACTGTACCTTGTTTATTCCAATGGACAAATTTATCATGTAAAAAAATTAAATGTGAATACTCCGTCCCTTTATAGGTCATCAAATGATCTTTGATTCTCTCTTCTTGCTCACTTGAAAAAAGCTTTTCCATTTTCTTAGGTGCACGAATAAAATAACCTATATAAAAAATGACAATTGCTATTAGGATACCCATTACTGCACTATAAAATAGGTCTCGGTAATCCGTAATGATGTATTCCTGTAGAGCGGCAGGAATATGAATTTTGGAAGAAGGTAAGTTCACATAACCAATCAATACGTACATCGCTGTAATGATTGTCACTGCAGCAAGGTCAATCAAAACGACGCCCCATGTCAAAACGTTACTTTCACGGTAAAATTGTTTTTTTGAGGCAATTAACAGCCCTGCGACAATCAGTAAAAAAATTGCTTCTTCATAGTCCAAGCCTTTAAAAATCGAAAATAGTGCAGAACTACTTAGCACAATGAGGCAAAGCTGATATGCCCTTTTTACTTTATATTTAATCCCTCTACATAAACCTAAGAGAATAAAGCCAGCTGCAACAGTCATTTGATGAGAGACATGCATAATCGGCGAAGATAAAAATTCCTGAGCTATTTTTAGTCGACTTAAAATACCTGGCGCTGAAGCTGATAACAATAATACAATGCCAGAGAGAAATACCAATATCGTTAATAGCATGTGACTAAGTTTCTGAAAAACGACATTTGGCAAGTCATCCCACGATTGATTCCAACGTTCCCAATATTCTTTTACGAATAAAAGAGAAGAAACTAAAAATGGAAGCACAAAATAGCCAACCCGATACAAAATTAATAGAAAAAGCACTTTTTCATCAGCGATTCCTAAACTTTGAGTCCCCCATAAAAAAACAAGGTCAAATGAACCCACTCCACCAGGGATCATACTGACAATCCCCGCACAGGAAGCAATTAAAAATATGGGAATTAAATTGGATAATTCTATTGGGATGTTCAAAATAAAAGTTAATATCCAGATTACTAAAAAGACTGCAACCCATTCAGTGACAGAAGTACCCATCAATTGAAGAGAGATCTTTGGCTTTATAGAACCTGCTTTTTTATTGCGAATGATGAGCATAGCAATAAAAATCGGAACATATAAGCTGACAAGAATAACCGCTATCTTTAACCATCGTACTTCTTTTAGCAATGGGAAGTCCCAAAAGAATATATACATAATCCAAGCTAACAGTGAAATCCCCGTTAAATAAAAGAGTGTTACGGAGGCTATGTTTTTTAACAAGTCTTCCTTATCCTCTTTATATTTCGAATAGAAATAATTACGCAGAAAAACACCCACTAAACCACCAAAGCCAATAAGATTGGAGAAGGTATTCACAATAAATGAATGATTCAGCAAAAGACGGTTGTTTATTTTGATTCCTAATATTTTCACTAAAATAACATCATAAAAAATCATCGGTGTAATGGCACAGAAGGTGATAAAAAGAATAAATAAGAGCTCCCATATTTGCAGTTCATTCACTTCTTTCCGCAGTAAATGAACATCTATCCCACTTATCGTTTGTAGAATTTCATAAATTGCTATTGCTAAAAGCGCTATTGGAAATAGAATTTTCAAAAATTTAAATAGCGACTCTTTTCGAACGTTGAACATGTGTGTTAAACCTACTCCCCATTAGCTTTCTAAAATCAATTTTATGTTTAAACGTCTAAGTTCAATGACAGCAGATTCTTTTTTCATAAAAAAATCCTTTAAAGAATAACATCCCATTATTGTAACGTATTCTCTGCTATATGTATCATCAAAGCAAGTTTGACTCTCGGGATAAAGCATATTTTAAGTATTCATCAATAAACAAATTTCTCGATAACCCTTCTTCTTCCAAAAATCTAATCCATATTGATGAGAAAGCAAATGATGCTTCCAATATTCCCTTAGTTTCTATGGTTGCCCTATTAAAGATGTATTAAACAGTTCTATAAGACACTCATTCGGATTAAATATAATATCGATGGATAGGACGTCCCACACTTCCATATTGTATATCCACCTTTAATAAATTTTGTTTTTCTAAAAAATCCAAGTAACGTCGAGCTGTTACACGAGCCGCTCCAATATACGTTGACACTTCTTCCGCTGATACGGCTCCGTCACTCTCTTGAATATAGGCAAGCACCTTGTCTAATGTTGCTCGATTAAAACCCTTTGGTAGCTCGTCAATTATTATCGTCTCAGTGATCGGTGGAACAACTATTTGTTCAGAAATACGTTGCTGCATTAGATGATCTACATCATGCTGTGTTAAATCTTGCATACCACTTATTTTCTTTCTATAAGCTTGATAATTCTTTAAAGTTTGTTCAATTCGTTCAAACGTAAAAGGTTTCATAATATAATCATAGACACCTAGGTGTAATATTCTCTGCACAGTAGACATATCATTCGCAGCAGTTACGGCAATAACATCAACTGGAATATGTTCTTCACGAATTTTCCCTAGCGTAATAATACCATTCTGCTCTGGCATAAAAATATCCATAAAGACAAGCTCAGGGTTTAATTGTTTAATCTTCTCTATCCCTTCTATCCCATTACCAGCATAGCCTATCAATGAAAATCCTTTGATTTGCTCAATAAATTGCCTGTTCACTTCTCGTACCATTGGATCATCTTCAATTAATAACACATTTATTACATCCATCTACTCTTCCCCTAACTCAAATAAGATTAAGAAACTTGTCCCTTTCTTAAATTCACTCACTACTTCAATATCGCCATTACCTTTTCTTACGATTTCATGTATTAAATGCAAGCCGATACCGCGATTCTCACTTGCCTTTGTAGAAAATCCATTTTCAAACATACGAGCTTGGACCTCTTCAGACATCCCAATTCCATTATCGGAAACAGCAATTGCTAGCACACCGTCATGCTCATCTACAGAAATCGCTACATATTTATCACCCTTCGAAAGAACATTTAGCGCTTCAAAGGCATTTTCAATTAAATTTCCTAACAAGACGACAAAATCGTGGTGATCTAATAATGGGGGAAAGCTTTTAAAATGACTTTTTCGATCGATTTCTACTTGTATGCCTAATTCCTTGCCATAACTAACTTTACTTAGCAATAATCCTGAAATATTTTCATTATGAAAGCGTTCATTCAAAAACTTCGTTAAAGAAGCTTCATTTTCTGTAGTAGCTGTAACGTATTCAAGTGCTTGCTTTGTATGTCCCAATTGTAGAAGTCCTGCAATAGTATGAAGCTTATTTTTATGCTCATGTGTTTGTACACGCAGTGCTTGAACAAAAGCTTTAACACCTGTTACCTCTTCCGCAAGCTTTTTCACTGCTGTTAAATCTTTAAACATAGCAACTGCTCCAACTAACTCACCATTCACAATAATCGGGACACGATTACTCAAAATACTATGATGATTGATGTAGAGCTCTTGATCGTATACCGGCGTTGCTGTTTCTACAATTTCAGGCAATCGTGTGTCAGGCAAAACATCATAAATCTTTTTTCCGATACAATCCTCTATCTTTCTAGTAACTCCTAATATATCAGCTGCTTTTTCATTAAAAATTGTAATATTCATTCCTTTATCGACCGCTATAATGCCTTCATGCATAGCATTGAACGTTTCTGTTCGTTCCACATACATCTTGGCAATCTCATGAGGCTCAAGCCCAAACATTTGCTTTTTAATATGTCGGCCAAGTGTATATGCTCCCCAAATGCTAAAAACAAGCGATATAAGAATAGTAATAAAAATTTCGTGCTCATAGTTTTGCAACATTTCTATAAAAGTTGGTAGTGAATACCCTACCACGACTATGCCTACTTGTTCTTTTTTGTCATCAATAATAGGGACGAAAGCTCGAATCATTACACCCGCTTCCCCTTGCGCCTTCGATATATAATAATGCTCACTAAATGAAGCATTTAAATCATGTGATTCACTACGCTTCCCTATTTCTTTACTGACTGGGTGAGATAGTTTAATACGATCCATATTCATTACAACAATATACTCTGCTTTATTAACAACACGAATTCCATCTACAATTTTATTGACATTTTTCGCCGCTTCTTTAATATTGTCATTTTTCAAATGCATACTGATTTCTGGCACATTTGATACAGTTCGCGCAACGAGCATAGCACGCTGACCAAATTCCTTTTCTTGCTCAGTTAAGAGGTTTCCAAGTACAAAAATGCCACCAAGTAAAAAGGAGAATGCAATGATTAAAAATGTCACTAACAGGATTTTGCCGTTTACAGGCATTTTTATCATTTAAAGTTCCTTCCTTTCCAAATCTGCATTTCACTATTAGAGAAGCTTAATGGGCGGATTTTACTCATGCTCAGAATGTCACTTCTATCAATGATATGCTTTTAAGATTATCTTCAAAAAAATCTTTTGACAACACTTTTAGTTGACATAAATAGGAGAAAGTCATGAACTTAATGAACAATATTACGAAAAATTGTCGCAAAACAAAATTTTCTTCCATTAATTATTTTTGTATTATAACAATAGTGATTTTATCACAGAGTATCATAACAGCTCGAGTTATTGAAAACACTACCTTTTATTTAAAATATCGATGAATGTACTTAATGAACGATATGTTTCTTATTTTCTAAATCTCTTTTTTCTAAAAGGATTCGCTATGATAATTCTAGTGAAAACGATATCAAAGAGAAAATTTAGAAAAGAGGTAGCATAAAGTGAAATTACTGAAAAATCTGACCGTTCAGGTTATAGCTGCAATCATTCTAGGGGTGATTGTTGGGGCTATCTTCCCTGAGTTTGGTGCAAGCCTTAAAATCCTGGCCGACTTATTCATTAAGCTAATTAAAATGTTAATCGCCCCTATTATCTTCTTAACAGTTGTTATCGGAATCGGTAGTATGGGAGATATGAAAAAGGTTGGAAAAATTGGAGGAAAGGCGTTACTGTATTTCGAAATTGTCTCTACCATTGCCTTAGCAATCGGTATAGCTGTTGCATTAATCGTTAGCCCTGGTACAGGTTTAGATACATCAGGTGCTTCCGAAGCCGATATCTCAAAATATACAACTGCTGCAGCAGAGTCTGAGCAAGGTTTAGGTGCTTTCATCTCTAGCATTATTCCTGAAAACGTTGTAGGTGCACTTGCAACAGGACAATTACTTCCCGTGTTATTCTCTGCAATCTTGTTTGGCTTAGCTGCTGCTTCTATTGGCGCACCTGCAAAACCTGTCATCACATTTTTTGAACAAGTGGCAGAAATTTTCTTCAAAATCGTAAGTATGGTGATGAAAATATCTCCAATAGGTGCTTTTGGTGCAATGGCCTTTACGATTGGTAATTTTGGTTTGAAATCGTTAGGCAACTTAGGTCTATTAATGGCTGCAGTATACATTACAATGTTCTTATTCGTAGTCTTTGTTTTAGGAACGATCGCAAAATTCTTTGGCTTCAACATTTTTAAATTTATCGCTTATATAAAAGAAGAGATTTTCTTAGTAATTGGTACCTCATCATCTGAATCTGCCTTGCCATCTATGATGCGTAAATTAGAAAACTTTGGTTGCTCTAAACAAGTTGTTGGATTAGTAGTACCAACTGGTTATTCCTTCAATCTTGATGGAACGTCCATCTACTTATCAATGGCTGCGTTATTTATTGCACAAGCATACGGAATGGATTTGACGTGGATTCAGATCATTACACTTCTTGGTATTTTAATGATTACATCTAAAGGAGCCGCTGGTGTAACAGGTTCTGGTTTTATCACATTAGCAGCAACACTTGCTGCTTTCCCAATGATTCCAGTCGAAGGGATTGCGCTATTAATTGGTGTTGACCGCTTCATGTCTGAGGCACGTGCCGTAACAAATTTAATTGGTAACGGTGTAGCTTGTGTAGTCGTATCGAAATCAGAAAAAGAGTTTGATGTAGAAATGCAAGAACGTGCACTTCAAGGAAAAAATACTATTGTGTCCTAAGAACAAATGCGCTAAAGCGCTCGTTTACATCCGACAAGCAATGGAGAGCCCGAAGCAGCAGTAAACGCTCCACCACTTTTGCCCGAGGGATCGAAGCGACCTCAAGGATGTAGCGCTTTAGCCAAGACGTCTACTATGTTCTAGGTGATTCATAGGCAAAAAATCTATATTTTCCTTACCTACAAGAAAGAGTAGTGATCACAGCAAGTTGCTGTTTTCACTACTCTTTTTTATTTAACATATTGTTCAAGCAAACGTTGCGTATTTGTTGATTGTTCAAGTGCTTTTTTCTCTTTTGCCCAATAGATTAAATATGGCTGATCCCCAACATTAAAAACCATCTGCTGTAATTCTTCACTAAGCTCAGAGCTAATCGCGACCTTTAAAATATCTACCTCATATAAAGGCTCTCCTTTAATTTCGTAGACAATATGATAAAGTGGTTTTTCTTCAAATATAGCTCGTTCTTTTTTGCTTAGTTTCTTAACATGGCTTAGCGGATAGTTTTCAATATTAGCTGTTGCATCTTGACCTGTTGCTCGAAATAAAGATTGCTCTCCTTTAAATAGCTCGATTGCATCAATTTCTGCTGTGTGATCTAAAATGCGAGAAATAGCCTCTTCCTCATTTTTGTCGCGAGATTGTAATGTAAAGGCGACAATAAGAATAATTGCAGCAAATATAACTAGTTTCCATCTTCGTTTATTCATTTTCATTACCCATTCAATGCCTTTTTGACAAAGCGGTTAATATCTACATCCGCCCCAATGACAAGCATAATATCTCCTAGCAAAATTTTATCACTTGCCTGCGGAGATACGATGATATCTGCACCTCGCTTAAGACCTACAATATTAATCCCGTACTTTGCACGAATATCTAGATCCATAATAGAGTAACCTGCAATCGCATCATTGGCCTTAAGCTCCATAATTGAATGTTCATCCGAAAGCTCTAAATAATCAAGCACTGTATTTGACAACATATTATTGGCAATCCGTATCCCCATATCACGCTCAGGGTGCACGACAAAATCTGCGCCAATTTTACGCAGAACTTTTTCATGGTAATCATTCTGAGCCTTTACAGTAATCTGCTGAACACCTATTTCTTTTAAAATAATAGTCGACAAAATACTAGCCTGAATATCTTCACCAATCGCTACGATAACATGCTCAAAATTACGAATACCTAATGAAATTAATACCGATTCATCCGTCGAATCTGCGATAACGGCCTGTGTGGCAATGGAAGCAAACTCGTCCACCCGCTCTGAGGAATGATCTATCGCCATAACTTGTGCGCCTTGACTCATTAGTTCGCGAACAATGCTTCCTCCAAAACGTCCAAGTCCAATGACAGCAAACTCTTTTTTCATCATTAAAAATCCCTCCGAAAACTACTATACCCTTATTGTAACGTATTCTCTGCTATATGTATCGTCAAAACAAGTGACTATTCGTCAATAAAAGACAATCCTTAGACAGGAGCGTTCTGCTTAGTGGGTTTTTTGCTCTGGTTGACCGAGGAAGTGATCAGGTTTGCACCCAAACTGCTCGGTTGACCCCATGAAGTGATCAGGATCCCGTTTTCCATAAAAAAGACGAGGGAAAATATCCTCGCCTCGTAATCTGCTATTTTATGCGTTGCGCATTTCATCTAAAACGCGATTTACACGTTTTTCCAACATTTTCATACCGCTACCACCAGCTTGCATGTGACGAAGTTGACCATCTTTATCGAACACAAAATACGCTGGTACGTATTGATTTTCAAATGCATCCGTTAGCTTTAATTCGCTATCTACAAAGATCGGTTGAACAATGTCATGCTCTGCTGCTACCGATTTGATTGTTTCTAAATTTGTATCTTCCTCAGAACGTGGCATATGCACGGCAATAACGTTTAACTCATCTTTGTATTGATCACGGAAATTGTTGACATCCGGCATTGCTTCTTTACATAAATGGCAACTAACTGACCAGAAATGGATTAATGTTGGTTTTTCGCCTACTAAATCCGCTTTTGTTACTTCACCATTTAACCAAGTCGTTGCGCCTACAAGTTCTGGCATTTGTTCACGAAGTTTCATAAAACATTCTCCTTTTTTCCTTTTTCTAGGACCATTATCAAAACGTGTAGTTGATTTCCGTTCCGGCTGGGCGCTTTCCTGGAGTCGCCCAGCCTCCACTCCAATCAACTTATTTACATAGTAGACGTTTTAACAAAAGTCATCCACAATTTTTGGTGATGAACCTTTTTCTATATCAAGTTTAAAAAAATCCCCACAAACTTGCTGTGGGGACTCTTTATTTGTTAAATGATCAATTTCAACAGACCTTGAATTCAGTTCAAAGCCCGACATAGAAACCCTACTTCAATTATAGAGTTGCTTGACCTGGGCGCCAGTTTGCTGGGCAAAGACCACCAGTTTGTAAAGCTTGCAGTACACGTAAAGTTTCGTCTACATCACGGCCGATGTTGTTATCGAATACTGTTTGGTATTTTAATTCGCCTTCTGGGTTGATGATGAATAAGCCGCGTAGTGCGATACCTTCTTCTTCAATTAATACACCATATTCTTGTGAAATTTGGTGATTTGTATCTGCTGCTAATGGGTATTTTAACTCACCAAGACCATTTTTAGTGCGGTCAGTGTTAATCCAAGCTAAGTGAGTGTGGATTGTATCAGTAGAAACACCGATTACTTCTGCATCTAAGTCTTCGAACTCATCGTAACGATCGCTCATTGCAGTGATTTCTGTTGGACAAACGAAAGTGAAGTCCATTGGATAGAAGAAAAGGACTGTCCATTTGTCTTGTGCTTTAATGTCTTCTAATGATACTTTACCAAATGATTTGTCTGGAAGTACTGCTTCCATTGTAAAGTCAGGTGCTTGTTTACCTACCATGCGTTCTGCCATTATAAATCCCTCCGATTAAATATGTAGTGTATATATTCCATTCGCACCAGCGAACTCGTCTTCTACGATAACAGAGTAATCGTAGTTTTTCAAACAAGTAAACTTCACAAAAGTGCACATATTAAATTGTCTGACAAATTTCCGTCAAATCCCCAAATGGAATAGCTGCTACAGCCTATTTATTAGCTATTTTTAACATTTTTATTCTAGTTTAAACGAAATTTTTCTACGCTACATTTATGTATAATTTCAAAAAATTTCATCTACTTTTTTTTGATAAAAAACGATTGCAAATTCTTTATTATTATGTATAATTGTAATGGTTTTAGTAAACTAAAAGTTTCGTTAAAGTAAACTTCGTATTTCAAAAGTTTATGATTGCTAAACTTCTTCTAGGAGGGAAAAGATGCAAATTGGAGCAAAAATCAAAGCGCTTCGTTTAAAAAAAGGTCTTACCCAAGAGGAACTTGGAGAACGTACAGATTTAAGTAAAGGGTATATCTCTCAATTAGAACGTGATCTAAATTCACCTTCCATTGAAACTCTTTTTTCATTATTAGAAGTATTAGGGTCAACACCTAAGGAATTTTTCGATGATGAATCACCTGAACAAAAGGTTGTATATACAGAAGAAGATCAATCCACTTATACAGACGAAGAAAAAAAATATGAAATTCAGTGGCTCATTCCTACTTCAAATGAAAAAGAGATGGAGCCTATTTTCTTGACACTTGCTGCTGAGGGGGAATTCAAACAGTTTGAGCCCTCACTCTCAGAAACATTTATTTTTGTTGTTGAAGGGCGTATTCGTCTCGTTTTAGGAGATGAACAGTACATAGCGAGTAAAGGCAATGCTCTCTATTTTGACGCGACAGATCATCATCAAATTTTTAATGCACATGCTGATGAAACAAAAATTTTACTTGTCGCAACGGATTCATATTTATAGCTTAAGGAGGCGCATCTATGACAACGAATTCGATTATCCGCTTTGAAAATGTTTCAAAGTCCTATAATGACGGCACTGTCGTCTTAAAAAACATTAACTTGGAGCTAGAAAAGGGAAAATTCTATACACTGCTAGGTCCTTCTGGTTGTGGTAAAACAACTATTTTACGTATGATTGCTGGATTCACAGAACCAACTACAGGAAATATCTATTTTCATGATAAAAAAATCAACTCAGTGCCAGCAAATGAACGCCAAGTAAATACTGTTTTTCAGGATTATGCGTTGTTCCCTCATTTAAACGTTTTTGAAAACGTCGCATTTGGACTTCGCATTAAAAAGCTTCCTGAAAGTGAAATTAAAATCCGTGTTGCTGAAGCATTAAAATTCGTTAACTTAGCAGGCTATAGCAATCGTGAAATTTCTGAGATGTCAGGCGGTCAACGTCAACGTGTTGCGATTGCTCGTGCAATTGTGAACGATCCTGAAGTAATTTTACTTGATGAGCCTCTTTCTGCTTTAGATTTAAAGCTACGTACAGAAATGCAGTATGAGCTACGAGAGTTACAACAACGACTTGGGAAAACATTTGTCTTTGTTACACACGATCAAGAAGAAGCACTTGCGATGAGTGATGAAATATTTGTTTTAAGTGAAGGTGAAATTCAACAATCTGGTACACCAGTGGATATTTATGATGAGCCAATTAACCGCTTCGTTGCTGATTTTATTGGTGAATCAAATATTGTTCCTGGCGTAATGATTGAAGATTTCAAAGTAGAATTTGCTGGTAAAGTTTTTGAATGTGTTGACCAAGGTATGAGGCCAAACGAAAAAATTGATATTGTCATTCGACCTGAGGATTTAGAAATGACAACAATCGATAAAGGCAAGCTTGTCGTTAAAGTTGATACTCAATTGTTCCGCGGGGTGCATTATGAATTATCTACTTATGATAAAGATGGCAATGAATGGCTTGTGCATTCATTGAAAAAAGCTGAAGTAGGGACAGAAATTGGCTTAGACTTTGATCCAGAAGCAATTCATGTAATGCGCTTAAATGAAACCGAAGAAGAATTCGATAAACGTTTAGAGGCGTATGGAGACGACGAAGATGCAAACTAAGACTTCGAAATCAGCTTTATTTCCTTATGTTTTATGGATTGCACTTTTCGTTATCGCACCGATTGCCCTTGTTGTTTACTACTCCCTACTAGACATACATGGCAATTTCACGCTCGATAACTATAAAGCATTCTTTACTTCTGTCTATTTAAAAATGACATTAAGCTCATTTTGGTATGCGTTTTTAATTACGTTCTTTACGTTACTTGTTTCGTATCCAACAGCCTATTTTTTAACAAAAACGAAATATAAGCAGCTTTGGCTTTTACTAATTATTATTCCTTCTTGGATTAATCTTTTGTTAAAAACATATGCCTTTATCGGGATTTTCGGCTTGTACGGCCCATTAAATGCATTTATCGAAGTATTTGGTTTTGATCCGAAGCAAATGCTATTCACTGACCTTAGCTTTGTGTTCGTATCCGTTTATATTTTTATTCCATTTATGATTTTACCGATTTTCAACTCATTGGATCGTTTAAATCCGGCTCTTATTTATGCAGCACGTGATTTAGGGGCATCTGCCTTTACTACATTCCGTCGCGTTATATTGCCTTTAACAATGGACGGTGTTAAATCAGGTATTCAAGTTGTATTTATTCCTGCATTATCACTTTTCATGATTACTCGTTTAATTGCAGGAAACCGTGTTATTACACTTGGTACAGCTATTGAACAACAATTCCTTGTAACTCAAAACTGGGGAATGGGTTCAACAATTGCTGTGTTCTTAATTTTATTTATGGTCATCGTTATGTTAATTACAGGACAAAAAAAGGATAAAGGAGGTCGCGTACGATGAAAAAACTATCTGCTACAGCAAGAGTGTATTTAGCGATTGTTTTTATCGTTTTGTATGCACCTATCTTCTATTTAATCTTCTATTCGTTCAATAGTGGCGGATCGATGAATAATTTTGAGTCCTTTACATTAGAGCATTATAAAGCTGTCTTTGAGGATTCACGTCTACTCGTCATTCTCATTAACACAGTCATTGTGGCATTACTCTCTGCATTGATTTCTACAATCATCGGGACACTAGGAGCAATTGGCATTGTCACTGTGAAAGATTCCAAAATGCGCAATACCCTACTTTCTTTAAACAATGTGTTAATTGTGAGCCCAGATGTCATTATTGGTGCAAGCTTTTTAATTTTATTCACAATGGTCGGCATTAAATTAGGCTTTACTTCTGTGTTATTAGCACATGTAGCGTTCAGTGTCCCAATTGTTGTACTAATGGTCTTACCGAAACTATTAGAAATGAATAAATCTTTAATCGATGCTGCATTAGATTTAGGTGCAACGAAAAAAGATGTTATGATGCGTGTTATTTTACCGTATATTCGACCTGGTATTTTTGCAGGGTTCTTCCTTGCCTTAACGTATTCTCTAGATGATTTTGCGGTAACGTTTTTCGTGACAGGTAACGGCTTTAGTACATTATCTGTTGAAATTTACTCGATGGCACGTGCCGGTATTTCCTTAACGGTTAACGCTATTTCTGGTTTAGTATTCTTTGTAACGGTTATCGTCGTAGTTGGCTATTACTTCATTACAAGCCGCGCTAGTAAAAGAACGGGGGGAACTCAATGAAGCAATTAATTCAAGCAACAGTCGCAATCCTTGTCGTTTCCGCCCTTTTGTTCTATGCTGCTGACGCACTAAGTGCTAGCGGTGGGAAAAGTGGGAAAGATACGTTAACAATCTTTAACTGGGGAGAATATATAGACCCGGATTTGCTAAAGCAATTTGAAAAAGAAACAGGCATTCACGTCATCTATGAAACGTTCGACTCAAATGAAGCAATGATGACAAAAATTCAACAAGGTGGTACAGCTTACGATATCGCAGTACCTTCTGAATATATGATTGAAAAAATGAAGGAAGAAAACTTACTTATTCCTTTAGATAAAACGAAAATCCCTAATTTTAAAAATATCGATCCTTATTTTTTAGATTTACCATTTGATGACAACAATAAATATTCTGTTCCATATTTCTGGGGGACAGTCGGCATTGTCTATAATCCAAAGCTCGTTGGAAAGCTAGACTTCTCATCTTGGAAGGACTTATGGGATCCTTCGTTAAAACGTAAAGTCTTTTTAGTAGACGGTGCACGTGAGGTAATTGGTATGGGCTTAAACAACCTTGGCTACTCTCTCAACTCTTTAAATGACCAGGAGTTGCGTAAAGCTACTGATAAACTAATTACATTGGCGCCAAATGTTAAAGCCATTATCGGGGATGAAATTACACCGCTGATGGTTAATAATGAAGCTGCTGTGGCACTCACTTGGTCTGGTCAAGCAGCAGACATGCTGTCTGAAAATGAAGATTTAGACTTCGCTGTACCAAAAGAAGGCTCAAACTTATGGTTTGACAATATGGTTATCCCAAAAACATCAAAAAATATTGATGGTGCACATGCCTTCATTAATTTTATGTTGAAAGCTGAATCAGGTGCTCAAAACGCTGATTATGTAGGCTATTCTACCCCTAATATTGCAGCGATGAAATTAATGGATAAAGAAGTTGTATCTGATAAGCGCTTCTATCCTTCTGAAGAACAGCGTAAAACATTAGAAGTTTATAAAAACTTAGGCCCTGATTATTTAGGTAAATACAATGAGCTGTTTTTAGAATTTAAAATGAGTATTCGATAAACCATTTGAAGCTGTTCTCGAGTTAATTGAGAACAGCTTTTTGGTTGTATAGCTGGAAATAAGCTTCGGGGTCTATTTCAGACTTATAGTCAATAGCAAACGTACAAGCCTTGTGGTAGACTGTAGTATATTTGATTAAAGAAGGGGGTATTCGATGACCCAGCAGAAGTCTAATAAGGCGGCTTTGTATATTTTAATGTTTAATATGTTTATCGCAATGGGGAGTATCGGAATTATTATTCCTGTCATGCCTGAGTATTTAAAACTATTTGGTGCTGCAGGACAAATACTTGGCATGTTGATTGCAACGTTCGCCTTAGCACAATTCGTATTTTCTCCAATTGCTGGGAATCTTTCCGATCAATACGGTCGTAAAAATCTCATTATTTTCGGCCTTATCGTAACAGGACTTGCACAAATTGGATTCGGACTTTCTACAGATGTGTGGATGCTCTTCTTGGCACGCTTTTTAGGTGGCCTTGGATCTGCATTTGTGGCACCTCCTATAATGGCATTTGTGGCTGACGTCACAACGTACGAGGAACGAGGAAAAGGCATGGGGATGATAGGGGCAGCAATGTCCTTTGGTTTTATGATTGGACCAGGTATCGGTGGATTCCTCTCAAAAGTTAGTTTGCATTTCCCATTTTATACTGCTGGATGTGCAGCTATCTTAGCAGCTATTTTATCGTTCTTTTTATTACCTGCTACAAAACCGAACACAGCGAAAAAAGCGCAGAAGCAGGATAATCTTGCAAAGCAGATGGCCCGTTCAGTCCGAATGCCTTATTTTGTCATGCTAGTTATCATGCTTGTATTCTCTTTCGGGATTGCTAACTTCCAAACAACATTATCATTATTTGTTACAGATAAGTTTAATTACACACCTACTGATATCGCCATCATATTAGTTGTGGGTGGCGCTTTTGGTGTTGTTGTGCAGATGTTTGTTATTACACCGCTGTTTAATCGCTTCGGCGAAATGAAAGTAGTGTTAGTCAATTTATTTATTGCAGCCATTTCGATTTTCTTAATATTATTCGCATCTGGCTTTGCCCTTATTTTAATTGTAGCGACCATCTTCTCTACAGCTACGACATTGATTCGTCCAGCTGTCAACACACTGATTTCAAAGCTTGCTGAAAATGAACAAGGCTTTGCAGCAGGTCTGAACAATGCATATATGAGTCTTGGTAATATGATTGGTCCAGCTCTAGCAGGTATATTATTCGATTGGAATATGAACAGTCCTTATATATTCGGGTCTATTATTTTAATGGCTTGTTTCTTCCTTGCCCTAATTTGGACAATGAAAAAAGCACCACACCTTATGCATCCTGATACAAAATAGTCTGAAAAGTTATTGACTATTTTTAGTAGTATGCTACATTATTTATGAGAAAAACTAACAAATCAATTTCGCCTTGGCGTAATTGCGTCCGGATTTTGAATTGTGCGAGCACAATTCATTCCTTTCAAAATCCGTGACATCCGCCGGAGGCTTTGGGCCAACGTGATGTTGGTCACTCAGTCGTTGCCACAGGACGTGGCGATCTTAGACTGAGTTCCTCTATTTCAGCGGATGTCTTTTGTACCGAAAGCATAGCGACAGGTACAGATGTTTGGACACCTGCTGAAAGAAGTTAAATTCTTACCACTAGGGGAGTCTTTAAAAGGCTGAGACGTATATGATCATATACGGACCCTTTGAACCTGATCTAGTTCACACTAGCGGAGGGAAGTGGCGACACTTGCTTTTTGTTATGTAAATGCAGGGCCGCTTCCTATTGTTTTTAGGAAGCGGCTTTTTCACGTTTTAGCGGCGGTACTCCCTTGTTTACCGGCGGAACTCTCCAGTTTAGCGGCGATAACTATAAAATTCACATTTCAAAGGAGTGGAAATTATGTCAATTCGAAAATTAACAATCATGGCCTTATTAGTAGCAATTGCCGTAGCAGGCTCTACCTTCGTTTCAATACCAACGGGAATTGCGCGTGCCTACCCTGTCCAGCATGCCATTAATGTTATCGGTGCTATCATTCTTGGACCAGTGCCTACTGTTATGGTCGCCTTTGTCACAGCCATTATTCGTATTTTAACAGGCACAGGCTCATTATTAGCTATACCTGGCAGTGTTATTGGCGCTCTGTGTGCAGCTCTTGCCTATAAATACAGTGGCAAGCAATGGCTAGCAGGTGTCGGTGAAATGTTTGGCACAGGTATTATTGCGTCATTTATTGCAGTACCTTACGCACATTTATTAATGGGGACATCCGTTGCTGCTTTATTTTTCATGCCAGCTTTTTTAACATCAAGTACTATTGGTGCAATGTTAGGCATCGTCGTTGCTAGCAATTTACGTAAGACAGTATTTGTAACTAACCTTAACACTCAGCTTAAATAACTTGATTTACAGCAATTTAAAAACGTTACTTCCTTAATGACAATTAATCAAGAAAGTAACGTTTTTTGTTCCAAACAAATTCACCCATACTTCAATGGTAATCCCATTTCATGAGCAATTAATAAAAAGTCTTTTTTGCTTATTTCAAAATGACCGAATCTGAATTTATAGCCATATTTCGATTTATCCTCTACAAATTCTAAATAATCTAAGATTCTTTTTATTGGCACAGCTTTTGCTTCTTTATAAAAGTCTATATCTCTTCTAAAAGGAATAAAATTTTCCGCCATTTGGAACTCGTATACTCGTTCGTCCTTTACTCTTCCAATTGCGGTAAATGCTCTAACAGGCTCATTGTCTTCTAGACTTTTTTTAGGAGAATAATAAATGATCCAATCTCCTTTTGTCATTCGTTTCAAAGGTCTTTCTTTACCATGGCATAACTGGCCGAATCCTCCCTCAACCCCTTTTTGCACATGATTAAGAGATACCACGCCAATCCAATATTTCGTCTCCCTTTCAGCCACAGGAAGTGGATTATTATTAGGATATAATGACATAAGCTTCCGTCCCCTTTTATTTTGGAATCATCGCCAACGATTTTATTTTTTCCTTTTCAAGAATCAACCTTTCTTCCAAAATCACTGGGTTTGGCAAACCATCCCAAGTAGTTGAAACTGTAGCAATACATTCTGTATCATCACCTTCAATATTTTGGATAGTTAATTTAAAGCCTTTTGGCATAGGTGACGTGTAAAAGTTTTGTATTTCTTTTCTTCCTTTAAAAATTTCACCTTTAAAATTTTTTAATTCTCCATGATCTGCATACATATCAGATAAATCTTGGCCCTCTTCTTGCGCTCTTCTTAAATACTCCTTCATAACCTCTACAGCTTTCATTTCTCATCACTCTTTCTTTTTTATTAATAAGATTATCAATTATGCCTCGGCATAATTAACTTCCGGATTAGGCTTTGTGCTTAGGCCTGCAAATGTTTTTTGTGCGAAAGCGAAGCGACAGCACGAAGTTGGTCACTCAGTCGTTGCCACAGGACGTGGCGTTCTTAGACTGAGTTCCTCTATTTCAGCAGGTTGCCGAAAGAAGTTAAACCCTATTCACGATTTTCATATACTTTTGTCAAAATGCTTTTCAATTGCTCTTTTTCTTCCAATGAAAGTACATTTAAAACTTCATTCTCAGAAATCGAAAGGGTCTTCAACAATTCTTCTGCCAAATTTTCACCCTGTTCCGTAAGGCATATTAAATTCTCTCTTCTATTTTCTGGATTTTTCTCCCTATAAACATACTTTCTTTCTTCTAGACCATCGATAAAAAAGCGGACACTATTTTTATCCAACTTTAATATCTGCCCTATTTGAATTTGACTAAGCTTTTTTTCTTTTACAGCAATCATGATCCCGACTTCTCTAGATTTCATTTGAAATTTTTCGCTAATATATTTTTCGAGATTTCCCTCCAAATCCTCTGCTAATTTAAAACTTAGAAAACCAAAAGAATTCATTATATTGGCCATGTTTGATCCTCCAAATATATAGTATGTAAAAATGATAGTAATATTTTATTACTATCATTAATTATTGCATTAATGTCCATTGTTTTTCAAGCATTACTTAAAAAATCCATATTTGAAGATCAAAATTAGCTCATCATCATAACCTGTGGTTGATTTCCATGCCGATTGGGCGCTTTCCTGGGGGTGTCCTATGAGCCGCTTCGTTGCTGCTGCCGCTTCGCTTTCGCGCAAAAAACATCTGTTGGCCTGAGACCCTGCAGCGAATCGGATGTTTTCTAACAATATCATTCCGATCTTTTGGTAATAGCCCTAAAATAGAATGCAAAAAAACGATGGCTCATTACTATTAAGCAATGAACCATCGTTTTTAATTATTAGGGTCGTTTTTTCATGCCCTTTAATAATTGGGCAACATTTGTATCCTCTGCCTGTATTGGTTTTTCCTCGACAAGCTGTTCTTTTTTCTTCGGTCTTGTTAGGAAGCTCCAGCCAAAGCGTCGAATTGTAATATCTATGAAGAATAGTAGCATACCCGCTAATAAGAGCCATGTTGCAATATTTTGGCGTTCCGCACCTTTTTTAGTGAATTCACGGAACACTTCGCTCGGTTCTTTTAAAACGGAGCCGTCTGTTTGCTTTGTTAGTTCTTCGACTAGCTTATCATTCACTGGACGTAATTCATACTCTGCACTATAAGGTACACTTAAGCCTGCCTGGTAAATGGCATTTTCTTCATCGGCAATGCGGAAGAAGATGAGTCCAGGTTCTGCTTGTACGACTGCTCGAACTTGTGATGCTGAAATTGTTTCAAGCTGTGCCTCAAGTTCTTCGCCTGCTTCATTGACAGCGACAATATCTAAGAACGCCGCTTCATTAGTTGGGTCAGTGATGACAAATGAACCGTCTGATTCTAGACGTACATCATAGGCAACATCGTTATAGCTCGGTAACATTTTTGAAATAAGCGTTTGCCAAAACGTGCCCCAATTTTGCCATCTTGCCCAGTCTCCCGTCCATTTTCCTGTCGAATCAGAAGTAAAGGCGAATGTTTTGCCAAGGCCATATTGCCATTCTGCGAGCACTGGATCTTCCTTCTCACTTTCTGCAATAACAGTAGCTCCCTGCTTTGCTGTTGTACCTATATAAGCGTTCATTTTAGGTACACCATTTGCAAATAACGTATTCCAGCCAGCTGCATTAAATATAGTTGGATAAAATGGGTTATCCTCAATATATGTGCGTGAAATCATGGCAGTTTCACGAGATAAAATAGAGGGGATCGTCTGCTCATCAACAACATCATAGAAACGCCCACTGCCCATCTCACTGAGTGCTTCAAGTAAGTTGCCATCTGCATCTTGACCAATTGCAACCGTTGAAAGAGTAATGCCATTCTCTTTTCCTTGTGCAGATAAGTCTTCATAGTTACCCGGTTGTGACTGGCCATCAGTTAATAAAATAATATGCTTACGCTGTAACTTTAAATCAGCTAGATTTTCATAAGCTTTAGCAAGAGATCCATATATTTCGGTACCACCCCCTGGCGTTACAGATAAAATCGTATCCACCGCTTCTTCCTTATTGCCAAGTGGTCCTGTCTCAATAATTTCCCAAGGTCGATCATCAAAGGCTATAAACCCGAGCGTATCCTCATCTCGTAGCATTTCAACAGAACGTGCCGCAGCCTCTTTTGCAAGCTCTAGCTTTGCTCCAGACATACTTCCAGAGCGGTCAAGTACAATAGCGAGCCCTAATGATGGCAATTGTTCTTTACCTTTAATCTCCATTTCTACAGGTAGTAAAGTTTCGATTGGTGTTTTAAAATAGCCACCTAAGCCAAAGCTATTTTCGCCACCGACCATTGTAAAACCGACACCGAAATTTTTCACTGCTTGCTCAATGACATTCATTTTTGCCTCGCCTACTAAATGCCCTGGCACATTATCAAAAATGATGGCATTGTATTGTAAATAACTAGAAAGTTCATTTGGTAGACTTTTAGCATCTACAACATCATAGGCAATTGATTGTTTGCCGAGTGCTGCTGCAATTGGTGATGCCGTATCATAGCCATTAACAATTAGTAAATGTGGTTCGCTTTGCACCATCGTGACGCTTGTTAATTTATTATTTTCAAAAATGGCATCCTGTTCAACCTGCACGTATGCCTCATATTTTACAAGCCCTTCTGCCGTTGCTGAATGTTTAAACGTAAATACATTTGAACCTTCTGTAAGTTCCACTGCTTCACGGTGAATAAGCTTATCGTTTTCGTATAGTAATAGCTCACCTTGTTCTTCTACAGTTGCATTTATTTCGGCAACTAGCTGCTGTTGCTCACCTACATAAGCAACTTGTGGTGTGACAAAGCTTTTCATGGATACATCCTTAGCAACAGGTTGGTTAAATGGCATTACATCAACACTTATATTTGACCCTTTAAACTTCGATGCAAATTCTAAGGCATCTCCTCTTGTTTCATTGCCATCCGTTAAGAGCACAAGTCGTGTTGCTTTTTTCGGGTCTACAATACCTGAAGCGAGCTGTAGACTCTGTTCAATATTTGTTTGATCTGTTGCTTTTATGGTTGTAAACTTCGGTACTTCCTTTAAAGATTTCGATAAAATGGCTTCCGTTTGTAATGTCGATGAAAAAGAATATATCCCTGCAAGCTGTTCATCTTTTTTCGACGGTAAACTTTCCGCTATAAAATTGGCCATCTCATCATCTGTACCATTCATTGAAGCGGAACGGTCAACTAAGAATAATACTTGTTCTTCCTTTACGGGCAATAAAATATAGGGCCCTGCAAGTGCAAAAACCGAACAGCATATCGCCACAATACGAATACCCAGTACGACGATATGGCTTTTTTTTAGGCGCTGACGCTCACACCAATAGGTCCATCCAAAATACATAAGCAATGGAAGTAACAGCAACAATGCTAATGGCATATCAATTCGTAAATCCACGACGTCGTTGCACCTCCCACTCTAAAACAAGTAATACTAAGATCATAAGGATAAGCCAAGGTACGAACGAAGTTTTCGATATTTCCTCCTTACCATTATCCGGAAGCTCTCCAAGTGTATAGCTTGTCCCTTTTTCAATCACACGCTCTTGCGCTTGAAGCTGTACGATGAAGCGCTTGTCTTCATCATTCGAGCGAGCTGTATAAATTCCTGGCTTCATTGGTGCTGCTAATAGACCATTCGTAATGGACGATAAAAACTCATCTTCCTGCGAATATATACTCCAATCACCCTGTGTTAAAGCAACTGCACGTTGCTCATTTGGTGTGAAAATACCAAGTGAACCAATTGATGCTGAAAGCTCCTGTTCAGCACTCCATAAAAATAATGGGAATGAAGGATGTAACGGCCAATCTGTATCTGCAATATCAGCTAATACAACAATATCCCCTTCTGGTGAACGCTGAATAAATGGCTGGTCACCCACTGATGCAATCGTTTTATAGTCATCGAATCCAGGATATAACGCACTGACGTAAATATCTTTTAGCTCACTAAATGCAAACAATGCATCACTTGTTATACTGATTTCTCCAGTAGCTTCAACCTTCTCAACGTCATCCCGTCCAAATAATACAATCGGCTTGTCCATCTTTTCGAGAAGCGCCGTCTGATTGGTTACAACAGTGGCATCCAAATTGTCAGCCAGTTGTGAAGATGGAACAATCTTCACGCTACTATTAATCGTTTGCAAACCTTTTTGAATGAGTTGATGCATACTTTGATCGACAACTACTTTTGAAGTAGCTGTTTGTAGCAATACAGTTTGTGAATTATCAACAGCGTAATCATCCTTAGCATCTATCTTGGCAGTCATAGTATCTTCTAACGGTAAGTCTTTGAAAGTTTTTGTTACGGCTTCATTTGGAGGTAATGCAATACTTTCTGTAACGATCTCTTTACCTTTAACATTTTCTATCGAAAGTGTTACATTTTGCTCTTGGTCCGTATCATTTTGTAACTGAACAAGCGCCATAGCAGATTGTCCATCTGTAGTAGCAGCAAAACGTGTTATCGCGATATTTGTTAAATCCTTTGCGGATCCTTTTACGATCCACTTTACCGTATCTTTTTCCATCGGTAATTGCTTTTTATCGAGCGAATCTGTAAAGACATAAATAGATGTTGGTGTATTACCGACAAAAGCCTGTGCCACATCTAAAGCTTTATTCATTTGAGCTGTCTCATATGTTACTTGTAACTGTTGAATAGCTTTTTCAATATCTTTAGTATTTGTTTCCTGCTGTAATATAGCTTTTGGCGTATTGCCTGTTGTAATGATTGTCACAGGTCTTCCATCAAGCTCATTGACCAATGACAGCATTTCTTTTTTTTGTGTATCAAATGTTGACTGCTCTTTCCCTGCTAACATCGTTGCAGACGTGTCTACTATGAAAATCGTCTGCGCACCAACAATCGTTGACTTTTTAACATATGGATTCATTAATGCCAGTACGAGTAAAAGAAGTGCTAGCAGTTGTAAATAGAGCAGAGCATTTTTTTGTAAATGTTTTAAGTATGGTGACACACGTGTTTCTTGCATAATTTCCGACCAGAAAAGTGTGGAGGATACGGTTTGATCGGTATATTTTTTTCGAAAAAAATAATATAGAAGGACAATGACCGGGATGATGGCCGTCCAGCTAAAAAGTATTTGACTAAAGCCCAATACGGCTCACCTCACCTAATCCAATGTGCTTTTAATAATTGTTGGAAGATGGCATGCTGTAATCCATCCTCTACTTTAAGCTGTAATTGTCGAACACCGAAGCGCCGACAAATTGCTTCAAATTCCTCTTCATGTAATAAACGTCTTGCCCTATATGTGTCCAGAACTTTAGAAGACATCGTAACATTTACATCTCTGCCCGTTTCACAATCAAGTAAGCGCACATCACCCGTATATTCGGGTGCTATTTCTTCTTGCGTAACTATTTGCAAAATACGGACATCTCCTGCAAAGCGTGGTAACCTTTTTAAAAGTTGCTCCCATTCCTCGATTGGCTCAAGTCCGTCTGTGACAATAAATAGTACGGTACTATCTTTAGGCAACGCTTTGAAAGCTCCTTGTGCGAAACTATTTGTATAAGTTGCTTGCTCAATCTCGGTGACTACCTGTAAAAAGGCGCGACGATACATAGCACCTTTACGACGAAACGGTGGCTTCACATCATCCTGTAAAAAAGAAAATGATAAGCGATCATCGCGGCCGAGCACCATTAGACCAAGCGAGGCAACAATTTGCCGGGCAAAAGTCCATTTTGCTTGATCACCCATAGATTTAGTTGTATCTAGCAAAATGTGTACGCGCATTTCTTGTTCATCTAAAAAACGTTTAATGAAGTATTTATCAGTTCTCGCAAAGACGTTCCAATCCACCTGACGTACATCATCACCTAAATGATATTCACGAAAATCCGAAAAATCGAGCGATGCCCCGAAGCGTTGCGAACGGTGCGAGCCCTTGTGCTGCCCACGTAATTTGGAGGCCGTTGCCACTTGGAAGCGATTGATTTTCGCTAACCAATCCTCGGGCAATAATAATTTTTGTGTCACCTGCTAACACCTTGCTGTACTTTTTCTAAAATGACATCAATTACATCGTCTGCTGTTTTGCCTGAAGCCTCCCCTTCATAATTCAACAGCATACGATGGCGTAACACTGGCTTAGCTACAGATTTAATATCTGCTACAGAAACGTGGAAACGTCCATTCATAAGCGCCCTTGCCTTCGCTAATTTGATTAAACTTTGTAAACCTCGAGGGCCGCTACCATACATGGCATATTGCTTGACCTCATCAATGGCATCTACTCTCTCAGGATGTGTAGCCACAACAAGGTCTGTCGCAAATTCGAGCATTTCATCAGCAACGAGTACTTCTTTGACCATTTGCTGCGCTTCAATCAGTGTTTCTGTATCCATGATCTTTTGTAAACCAATTTCCTTAGCGCCTGTTGTACGCTTCATAATTTCCATTAGTTCACTTTTCTCAGGATACGGCACAAGAATTTTACATAGAAAACGGTCCATTTGTGCTTCTGGTAACGGGTATGTTCCCTCCATCTCAATCGGGTTTTGTGTTGCTAACACGAAGAATGGTCTTGCCATCTTCTTTGTATCTCCCAAAATTGTTACAGTTTTTTCACCCATTGCTTCAAGCAATGCACTTTGTGTTTTTGGTGTTGCGCGGTTAATCTCATCCGCTAATACCATTTGGCTAAAAATCGGACCCGGCTGGAATGTAAACTGTTGCTTGCCATCAGCTGTGCGCTCAATCATGCTTGTCCCTGTAATATCCGCTGGCATTAAATCTGGTGTAAATTGAATTCGTGAAAATGATAAATCTAGTACTTCAGAAATTGTACGGATTAACATCGTTTTCCCTAAACCCGGTAGGCCCTCTAATAATGCATGTCCATCGGCAAGGACTGCGTATAATGTATAATCAATGGCTTCCTCTTGGCCAACGATAAAGCGATGAATTTCTTCCTTCACTTGTTGTAATTTCGTACTCATTTCAACATATTGTTGCTCTGTAAATGCCATTCCTTTTCCTCCTACTTAGACTCAATTGACGTGAAATAAGATTGCACGACATTTTGTAAATCTTTCGGTAATTGTAAACGCTCTGAGCTTTCTAAATAGCTACCTTTATAGGAACCTATAACTTCCTCATATGGGCGGATAGAACCTTTAGTAATCGGACCATTTCCTTGTTGCTCTGATACATGTGATCCATCTCCTAATGCTCCACCATCAACTGAAGTCTGACTAGAGCCACCCATTCTATTCGGGGTCGTTAATAAATCACGACCGCCCTGTCCTTTGCCTGCACCATGACCTGGACCATTGCCATTTCCCTGACCTTGTCCTTGACCCTGTCCTTGACCTTGACCTTGTCCTTGACCTTGACCTTGTCCTTGACCTTGTCCTTGTCCTTGTTGATTGCTCTGATTCGATCCTTGTGCCTGACCTTTACCACTAGCCTGTTGGGATCCATTTTGAGAATTAGTTTGGCCTTGTTGTCCTGTTTGACTTTGTTGATTACTTTGCTGTGAATTCGCTGACGGATTGGTATTAGGATTGTTTTGCTGATTGTTATTGGCACTATTGGCACTATTGGCACTATTGGCACTTGCAATTGCATTTTGTAGAGTATTGCTTGCAGGTTTCCCAAGCTTGCTCATAGCTGTCTGAGTAGCATTTGCATTTTGCGTTAGCTCCTGCTGCATTTGGGCGAGCTCCTTCAATTGCTCCACTTCTTCTTTCGATAAGCCTTTGTCATCAGAAGCGCCCTCCTTACTAGCCGTTTGCTTTGCCTTTAATTGTTGCTCCTTTAAAGCAAGCTCCTTTTGCTTTTTCACAACTTCGCGTAATGCCTCTTCAGCTGTTTCTGTCTTTTTTAACGTATTTTGCAATTCTTTTAATTGCTCTTTCACTTCTTTTGTTTCTGCTTTTTTCTCTAATTGAGCAACTTCCTTCTTTACGTCTTCAATGACAGCTTTTTCTTTTTCGACCTCAATTGCTTCAATTTGTGAAGCTGCTGGGAACATATAAAGAATGGCCAGTACGACAGCTGTTCCAAATAAGCCAATCAATGCTTTTGGACGAAACAAATTTTTCTTTCGAGCCTTAAAATCAGCAAATGCCTTTTCAACGTTCTCGATCGCTTTCGTTAGTAGAGATTGAACGAGTGGGTCCTTATCGTCCTTGAACGATAAGGCTGTCACAAGCTCATTGTGAGAAAAATAATCATCCAGTGTATGCAATGCTTCCTTTTCTTTTATACGCTTCCACCACATAAACAGGACTGTTGCTAGTATGACAACGATAAAGATAGCAAGAGCTGTTTGACGATAATACGGCCAAACAAAGAGCCTTGAAACGAGGAAGAGGGCAGCACTCGAAAGCAACGCCAAAAACAAGCCGTACTGTGCAATTGGAATGCTTCTTTCTACTGTTAAACTCGTCTTTGCACGTTGAATATATTTTCGTAATTGCTTACGACGCTCCATAAGATTTCCTCCTTATCGATTACTTTTCATATTGGCACGTAATTTTTTAATCGCAATTGTTAAACAAACAACAATGATCAATGAATAAGCTATTAAATAACTAATCCATACAGGTAATTTCACTCCTGAAACTTGCACTAAAGCATCGCCCATAGATGATGAAGTAAGCGTAAGCATTAATGCACCTGGGTTAATAGAAGCCCAGAAGTAAGTCATATAAGAAGTACCAGTACCTGTGGCATTCCCCATTTGATGGAAGGCCATTGATAAGAAGAAGAAAAACGCTGTAATGCCACCTAAAAAAATGATCGAACCATACGTTGAAATCATCGCAACAATTGTTCGCTTTGTAATGGTTGAAAACATAACACCAATACTACCAATGGCTACAACTGTTAATAAATAAAATAAAAATATCGAGATTAATTGAGACGGTGATACGCCTCCAAATAAAAACACTAAACTATACAATGGTAACCCTGCGATAAGCATTAATACTAAAAATGCTACCGAGGATAATAATTTTCCAATAATGATTTGAGTAGAGCTTTGTGTCGTTGTTAGTAAAATATTTAATGTTTGCTTTTCCCTTTCACTACTAATTGCACCGGCAGTTAAGCTCGGTGTAATGAAAAGAACAAGCGCCATTTGTAATATTGTTAAGACTGCGAACATCATAAAGCTTGTGTCTGGTCTAAAGAAACCCTTGCCTGTGAATCCCGTTGTTATAAGCAAAAATCCTACGATAAAAATACTAATAACCGCTAAATAAAACATTAACCCTGAAAAGCTTTTAAAAGAACGGAAGCGTAACTTCAATTCTTTTACGAATACTGGATTATAAAATCGTTCCATCATTGATTGTCCGCTCCCTTCGTAATAGCCATAAAGACATCCTCTAAATCTTTTTCCTCTTCGCTTAATGCATAAATAGGTAAATTCGCAAGTATTGCCTTTTTCAATAGTGCTACCTGATCGTCATCTGTTCCTCGGTAATTAAAGGCTATCTCTAAGCGATTATCCATTACATCTATAGAAGAGATCAGTGGATCCTCCTCCAAAAACGCACGTACCTCGTTTAAACGATCCGTTACTTTTACTACGATACGCTTCTCCCCCTGCAGCTGCGCTTGAATGGAAGCCACATTGCCATGAGCGATAAGCTTACCATTATCAATCACACCGATTTCATCACACATTTCTGCAAGCTCAGGCAAAATATGTGAGGAGATTAAAATCGTTTTTCCCATAGATTTTAAATTCCGTAAAATATCTCGCATTTCTACCCGGGCACGTGGATCCAAGCCTGAAGCAGGTTCATCCAAAATTAATACTTTCGGATCGTGGATAAGTGCACGTGCCAAACATAGACGCTGCTTCATCCCACGTGACAATAAATCAACATATTCATGATGTTTATTTGTTAAATTTACGAGCTCTAGTAGCTGTGGAATAAGTACTTTTCGTTCAGCTGCCCCAATGCCGTAGCTGGCACCGTAAAAGTCTAAGTATTCGTCTACTTTTAGTTGATCATAAACGCCAAAGAAATCTGGCATATACCCAATTTGTTTTCGAACTTCCTTTGGTTCCTTAATAACGCTTTTCCCATTAATAATGGCATCACCTGAAGTTGGAGATAGCAAGGTTGCTAAAATCGAGAATGTAGTCGATTTACCTGCCCCATTGGCACCTACAAAACCAAAGACAACCCCTTCCTCCAAAGATAAATTCAAATGATCTAGTGCTGTGAAGGAGCCGTATCTTTTCGTTAAATCACGAATTTCAATCATTATTTCGCCACTCCCTTCAGCTCTACATCTGGTAATCTTGTTTCCTCACCTGTTTGATCTGGTCCGAATTTAATCTCAATCAGCAATTCATCATTATTATTGAAGTATTTTTTTATGTTACCTGTAAACACCTGTTTCGCATCTACCAATGGCTCATAATTTTTCGTTTCGTTATTCCAAATCGATAGCTGCATGCGGTCAATATCCTTATTTGAAACTGTCAATTCGTTTAATGTTTGAACTGAATTCATAAACTTATCTGGCATCGCGATGGATACTTCGTAGGAACCATCAGACAAGCGCCAACTATTTAATTGTTCATCTACTTTTTCAGCATACGAATTAGGAGACAGTTGGTTTACTGAATACGTAAAGTTGTTACGTTTCATCGTAAATGGTCCTGATAACTCTACTTTGCCTTCAAATGGCTGAACAAAATAGGAAATCGGTGACATACTAGCACTTGTTTCTAGCTCAACCCCAGCAATTGCTTGGTCTGCCCATGCTGTAATGACAGGTTTTTTATCACTTTCTACAAGCGGTAATGCCATAGATTTCATACGCTCGATACGTGAAGGATTCACGTCTTCCTTCTTCGTTGGATAATTATTAAAATTGTAATTAGTAAAATCAGATGGTTTTTGAAGAACCGTTGCTTTTAGCTCTGTGTCGACTTTAAGTGTACCGTTCGCTTCGATGTCGCCAAGTTTAACTTCTTTAATGCCAGAGATTAGAGTAACGTCCTTTATGGCAAACGGGAAATTGTTCTTAATTGTCCCAGTTAGCTTTTCATTATTTAACGTAATATCGATATCCATCTTCCCAATATTTTGTGCCGCTGACTTCCCTGCAAACGATTGCACAGACCAATAGCTTAAATCACGTAATGTTAACGTTGAACCATTGGCATTTTCCTTAATATAGGATATTTCGTGTAAATCCTCCCTTACCCCTGCGAAATCATTAGAATTTCGCAGCGCGATTGCACTTGTATTCTTATCTGCATTAACAACAAAATCGCCACTACGATTCGTTAAAATGGACTCTACATAATAACCATTTACACTACTATCTTCATTTATTTTATAAAATGCAGATTGTTGAATTTGCGGTTGCCCAATTCGATCTTTTGCACCAAAAATAAATAGAGCAATAGATAACACAATTGATATCGCAGGAATGATCCACCATGCATGCTCACGTTTGTCTATTTTCTTTAAAATGAAATATAAAATAGGTCCGATAATTAAAATATATAAAATAATAACTATTAGCATATAGCTAACAGATACTTCAAACGAAGGGAATAGTTCATTTATGTTACGCAGGTCATATGAAATCTGATCCACTGGTGACTGTCCATTTACCATCATCCCTTGTTGTGACATCTTTTGAATATTTATCAATTTTGCCACTAGTGCTGGGTAGCCATCCATAGATGCAAGTGGTTGATCTCCTAAAGAAAAGGCTGTTTGAATAATTTCTCCACTGCCTACTTTTTTCTTAGCCGCTAAAATCTTATTGTTATCTGTTAATACAGGAGTACTTCCTTGCTTTTCAGTTGCCCCATAAATAGAAATAGGTTGTTTAAAAGTTCCTCCGCCTGATAATTTTGATAGGCTATCTGCAGAAACGGATGTCATTTGCTCGGATAATGCTAATGGTAAATAATCCTTGAAAATACCTGCTGTTGCATTTACTTGATCAGCAGCTCCTACTAATAATGTTCCACCATTCTGTACCCAATTTAGCAAGGACTCTTGTTGCTTTTGCGATAAATCAGCAATAGCAATTTCATCGATGACGATAACATTCGCCATTGCAAATCCTTGTGTATCCTCTGGCAGTTTATAATCCTTGATTTGCTTTAAATTGAAAACTTCAACATTATTTTGAGGAGCTAATTGGGATAGCTTGAAAAATGCTGATAAACGATCACTTTTATCCGTTAATGTATAAATAAAAACCGATGAAGGATCTAAAAGGTTACCTTGTAGCTGCTTTGTTCCTTTATAAGCAACCTTTTTTCCTTTTTCTATACCTCCTTCAAAAAACGCGAAAGAATCTGCATTCGAGTTATTATAGTTATCGATACCTTCTAGATAAATATCAAATGTTTTTTCTTCTCCCGCCGCTATATCTATTGGAAGCACTTTAGCTGACGCAGCTTGATAGGAACCGGAAGCATCGATGACCATATCTCCAGAAAAATCTGTACCATTATTTTTTACTGTTATTTGAATTGGCACAACTGATTGATATTTTGCTTTACCTGCAATCCCTGCCTTAGCTTGGACATCCAATGTAGCTGCTGCACTTGCCTTCTCCATAGGTAAAATAAGGCTGATAACAAGCATGAAAAGCAGTATGAATGCCGTAATATTCTTTTTTTTCAAAAACTCAACCCCTTTTTATGTAAATTGCTGGCTACATAATTATACGTTTAAAATTGCATTTTGTTCCATTTCTTACGACATCTTCATGAATATTCATAAACTCTTAAGAATTAACTAATCATCAAAATGTGTGGTTGATTTCCGTTCCTACTGGGCGCTTTGTTGCTGTCGCTTCGCTTTCGCACAGAGCAAAGCTTCCTGGGGGCGTCCGATGAGCCGCTTCACTCGCGCTGCTCGCTCCAGGGTCTCGGGCCAACACGAGGTTGGTCACGAAGGCGTTTATCACAGGACGTGATGGTTTTAGCCTTCGTTCCTCTAATTGCTGATCCCCAAGGAGTTGCGCAGTCTCCACTCCAATTAACTATATGCAGGGCTCATGTTTTAATAAATAGAGTCTTAACTTTTGTCTATAGACTAAAAATTGCTCATTAAGTGCAACTTTAATCAGCTGGAATCTTGATTGTCTTTCACCAATCAGGCTATTAAGGAGAGTAAAAAAAGGCAATCCCAAGTGAATCACTTGAGACTGCCTTGATATTATTTTTATTTCGTATAATCAAACAAACATCGTGCATGGTCTTGCACTACCTCTACAAAAGCCTCTACTTGTCGTAACTCAAATGAAGATTCATAGCCAATTAACCAAGTATCACGCGTTATACCAAATTCTTTTTCATTATTCGTTAATGCTATTTTATTAATGCCATCATTGTCACTTAAAGTGATTGAAGGTAAAATAGCATAACCAATGCCGTTCAATGCCATTTGCTTACAAATTTCAATCTGATCCACTAAAATTTGCTTTCTTGGATTTGAAGCGAAATGCTGCTGCCACCATTGTTGAATTTCCTGATAGTAATTGGAATCACTTTTATATTGAATAAAAGGTCGGTCTGTCGTCAGGACATCTTCTATAGTTTTTAGCTCTTTATCTACTAAATAAAGGGTGTCACGAAATAGGTGAATTTTTTCCCCTTTCCAATCAACCTGCCCACGCACAATCCCTATATGAGCCTCACCCTCATAAAGCGCTTTTACAATTTCAGAGCTCCAGCCAGTCATAAGAGAGATTTTTGCATCAGGATATTTCGATACAAAATCCTTTAATATTATCGGAAGCCAGTTTTGGCCGACAATCGATGCACAGGCGATTTTCAATGTCCCGTTTACTTTTGTCGTTAATGATTGGATCGTTTCAAATATCTCTTCTTTTTTGCTGAGCATTTCAGTTGCATAGGCAATAATAAGTTCTCCCGCAGGTGTCGCCGTAAGTCCTTTTTGCGAACGAATAAATAACTGCGCACCCCAGTCCTTTTCAATAGTCTGCAACCGTTGTGAAAGTGCTGGCTGAGATAAAAACAAACGTTCTGCTGCTTTACGCATATTACGTTCCTCTGCTAGTACTTTTAAAATTTCAGCCTCTGTTGCCATCAATCAGTAAACCTCCGATACAAGCAAAGAGGGCCTCATGATTTTCATCTGAGTTCCCTCTTAAACTACTACTCTTTTTGATAAATATATTTTTTCAATTGCTTTAATATAACACGTCTCGTTAAAATTCCCGCAAATGTTCCTTCTTCGTCCACAACACATAAAAAGGCGTGATTAATAACTAAGTCGAGCGCTCGCTGAAAAGTATCCGTCAACTTTAATACAGCGATATCTTTCTCCATTATTGTATCTACTTTAATATCGGGTAGCTTTTCATATTCAATATGTTCTAGTCCAAGAATGGATTCAGTAATCATTTTCATACTTAGTAAACCTTGAAGTCGATATTTCAAATCTAAAACAGGTATCGATGAATACCCTGTACGTGTAAGTACTAAGAGTGCATGTTCCGCACTATTTCCACTTTGTACATGCGCAACCTTTTCAGATGAAATAATAAAATCACTAATTGGCATTGCTAATAAATCTTTGCTGTTAGTTGAAATCATGAACTTCTTCTCCTTTTCTGTCCTCGCTTTGCAGAACAGGATGCTTCCCTTTTATCATATCATAACTATTCCTTTTATGACTACGACAAGGCCGAGAAGAGTTTTTTATAAAGTAACGAATTATTTTAGCATTTTGAACAAAACTAAGTATTGAAAGTCCATATATACGAGAGTTTTATTTGAGGGCAATGAAGAAATATCTTCATCCAGCCTCATTTATAAAATATGAACTGAATGAAGATATTATTTACTTAATATCCAGCCTTACTCCAGTAATAAAAAATCATTATTCCTAAAAAGAGTAAAAAAATGATATATACCCAAACAACTGGGTTGAGCATAGTCGAATACTCTTCAACGGTTTCAGAAATCGGCGTATCATTTTCTGATTTCCGTTGAGACGTCATTTTAGCAATTTTCAGCGTCGACACAAGCGAAATGGCAGAAATAATCGTAATGGCAATAAGAGCCGGTATTAACCACATACCCATAGGCAAAACTCCTTTCTTTCCCCTTAGTATGCGTCAACCCAGCTCTCCATTATGCAAAGTTTTTGTTATCAATTATGCCTCAGCCTAATTGCCGCTGTCGCTACACAGAAAAAATTTAGAATGGATACTGATTAAGCCATTGCCCGCCATCAAGTGTCACACATTCACCGTTCATGTAACTTGCTTTATTAGACATTATAAATGTAGCTAAATCTGCAATTTCTTCAGGAGTACCTGTCCGGCCTAACGGAACAGAGTCTAGCGTACGAGCAGCTGCAGCCTCTGATTCCCAAAGCTTTTCCGCACCACCCGTACGCTCAATTGGACCAGGAGCAATCGCATTTACTCGAATGCCATATTGTTTCCCCCATTCAACAGCCAACGTTCGAGTTAATGACAATACACCTGCTTTAGCTGCTGCAGAATGAATAACACCAGCACCTGCATTCCATGCGTAAGTTGCAACCATATTAAGAATAGATCCCTTAATATTATTTTGAATCCAGTACTTACCAACTGCCGAAGAACAAAAGAATGTCCCATTTAAAACAATATCAATAACAGTCTTCCAACCATTTGATGATAAATCCTCTGCACGCACTATAAAATTACCAGCCGCATTATTCACAAGCCCATCAACTTGTCCAAACTTTTCAACAGCAAATGCTAGCATTGCCTCTGCATGTTCAGGCACTCGAACATCCATTTGGAATGTTTCAATCGTTTTTCCAACCTCTAAAATAAAAGCTTTCGCCTCTGCTAATCGCTCCTCATTACGACCTGTAATGACAACATTTGCCCCTTCAGCAACGAATTGCTTTGCCATATAAAGCCCCATGCCATTTGATCCACCTGTAATAATAATTGTTTTCCCCTGCAACATACGATTTCCCCCTTTTAAAAAATGAATGGTGATTCATATAAATATTACTATATTTTCTCGTATATGTCATATTAATTCTGCAAAACGACATGGATCGGTCCTGTTAGCAGGGATTCTTAAGTTGTGGGGGTATTTTACTGGCGCGGGGGGATTCTCTTCTCTTCCGTGGGGATTTCTGTGGCGCGCGGGGGGATTCTCTTCTCTTCCGCGGGTATTTCTCTAGCGCGCGGGGGTTCGCTTCTCTTCCGCGGGTATTTCCATGGCGCGCGAGTATCCACTTCTCTTCCACGAATATTTCTCTGGCGCGGGGGGGGATTTGTTTCTCTTCCGCGGGGATTTCTCTGGCGGGCGCGGGGGTTCGCTTCTCTTCCGCGGGGATTTCTCTGGCGCGGGGGGATTCTCTTCTCTTCCGTGGGTATTTGCTTCCCTTCCGCGGGTATTTGCCTCTCCTCCGCAGGTATTTGCTTCCCTTCCGCGGGTATTTGCCTCTCCTCCGCGGGTATTTACCTCTCTTCCGCGGGTATTTCCTTCCCTTCCGCGGGGATTTGCCTCTCTTCCGCGGGGATTTGCTTCCCTTCCGCGGGGATTTACCTCTCTTCCGCGGGGATTTACCTCTCTTTCGCGGGGATTTACCTCTCTTCCGCGGGTATTTACCTCTCTTTCGCGGGGATTTACCTCTCTTCCGCGGGGATTTACCTCTCTTCCGCGGGTATTTCCATGGTGCGTGGGGATTCGCTTCCCTTCCGCGGGTATTTGCTTCCCTTTCGCGAGGATTTCCATGGCGCGCGAGTATCCACTTCTCTTCCGCGAATATTTCTCTGGCGCGGGGGGATTCGCTTCTCTTCCGTGGGTATTTGCTTCCCTTCCGCGGGGATTTGCCTCTCCTCCGCGGGGATTTACCTCTCTTCCGCGGGTATTTCCTTCCCTTCCGCGGGGATTTACCTCTCTTCCGCGGGGATTTACCTCTCTTCCGCGGGTATTTACCTCCCTTCCGCGGGGATTTACCTCTCTTCCGCGGGGATTTACCTCTCTTCCGCGGGTATTTACCTCTCTTCCGCGGGTATTTCCATGGCGCGTGGGGATTCGCTTCCCTTCCGCAGGGATTTACCTCCCTTCCGTGGGGATTTACCTCCCTTCCGCGGGTATTTGCCTCTCTTCCGCGGGTATTTGCCTCTCTTCCGCGGGTATTTGCCTCTCTTCCGCGGGTATTTGCCTCTCTTCCGCGGGTATTTGCCTCTCTTCCGCGGGTATTTCCATGGCGCGGGGGGATTCGCTTCTCTTCCGTGGGTATTTACTTCTCTTCCGCGAATATTTCTCTGGCGCGGGGGGATTCGCTTCTCTTCCGTGGGTATTTGCTTCCCTTCCGCGGGTATTTCCATGGCGCGCGCGAGTATCCACCTCTCTTCCGCGGGTATTCGCGCGCGGAGATTAAGAACTCGCTTCTTGATTACTTGCTTTAGTGGCTTCCTTTGCAATATTAACTTTCCAAAAAACGATAGTGGTGCTATCTCTGACACCATTTTTTTTGATATTATTTAACATTGACCAAATGCTCTCTTGATCCTTAGCGTTAAAAAATGAATTATAAATGTTAATAGGGTTTGAATATGGTTCATGAGGACATTCAAGTAAGCCATCTGTGGTTAGAAAAAGGCGATTTTCTCCTTTTCTTAATTCTTTAATTCCAACACTGTAGCAAGGGACGTCCTGTTCAAAAGTATTGACTTGTCCTATCCATTCGTAAAATTGCCTTTGATTTAATTGAAACTGACCTAATGCAGCCAATTCCTGATGAAATAAAAAAAGAACACAGTCTCCAACTGAAAACCACCATACATATTTATCTTTTCTTACGACGATTAAGCATGCAGTTTCTCCAGTAATATTCCTGCAAACAGATAAGAACTCTTCGGATTGAAATATCGTTAAAATCTTCTCTTCAAGTCTTTTAAAGGTTTGATGGTTTGTTGGTAATGATAATAAATGTTTAATTTCATCTTTATAATAAAAAAATTGCTCAATAATGATTTGAGCGCTCTCAGATGTATTATGCGCATCTAGTAAAATAGAAAATTCCCAATCTTGCTTTTCATCGAGCCATACTAAACAGCCATCTTCGTTTTTATATTGGCCTGCATCGGAATTACCACCATATCGTCCAACAATAACATGATTAATTTGATAAAGATTTGGGTGATCTATGAAGTTATCTTGACTACCTATCCAACTAAAATCTTCTATAGAATCACTCATATGCATTATTCTCCAGATATGCTCTAATACGTGTACAAAGTTTAACTACTTCGCTATTGTCACCCATTGGAGCATCTTCCCAATCATAAACATCATTCGGTCCCCAATACTGTTTAGGGGTGTTAGGATATCGAGGAATTAAATGCATATGCAAATGTGGTACTGAATTTCCAGAAACCAATGAATAGATATGCTCTGCCTTTTCACACTCCATTATTGCCTTACTAACTCTAGCCATAATAACGCCAAATGCTTTTGCCTCTTCTAGAGTCATATCTCCGAGAGTAGGGACATGTCTTTTTAAATCTATCATGATATGACCTAAATAATTGGGTGCTCCATTCCTATCTATATGCCCAACATAAACATATTCGTCTTCATAAATCATGACCCCTGAAGTTTGAATGTTGCCTGTGTGTTTATTGCAAATAAAACATTCTTCCATTAACATCCACCTCTTTGTTTAAATTTTCAAAATTATAACACAACTATTAATACATTTGAATATTTTCCTAAACTAATAAAAATAGAGATACAAATTACAATAATTTGTACCTCTATTTTAGACAGTTTCTTTTCAAATTCCTAAAACTCATAATGATAGGCAATTTTATAAAGCTCCATTAGCTCTTCCTGTGTCGGAACCTTAGGATTATTTCCAGGGCTACCGCTAGCAATTGCATCAGCTGTCATTTTTGGAATAGCTGCGTAAAAGGCTTGTTCTTCAATTCCCCACTGTTTTAAATTTCCTATATCCATCTTCTTGCACATTCCCTTTATCGAAACAATAGCTAAATCGGCAAGCTCCTCTTGAGATAACTGCTCATTATCTTTATTAAAAAATTTACCTAAATCCGCTAGTCGATCGACACAAGCGTCCTTTGAAAATTCTAATACTGCTGGCAAAAGCATGGCATTTGAAATACCGTGGGGCACATGGAATAACGCTCCAATTGGACGAGACATGCCATGTACTAAAGCAACAGAAGCATTTGAAAATGAAAGACCGGCTTGCATTGAGCCTAGTGACATCGCTTCCCGAGCTTCAATATCATTACCTTGCTCATAAGTTTTTAAAATATTATTTACGATTAACTCCATGGCTGATAGTGCCAGCACATTCGAATAAGGATGTGCTAATCGAGATAAATAACTTTCGATGGCATGACTTAATGCATCGATACCAGTCGCTGCAGTGATGGAGGGTGGAGAAGTAACCGTTAAAATCGGATCTACGATTGCTATGTTTGGCATAAATGCAGGTTGCTTTATCATCATTTTCACGTCATTTTCCGTATTCGTAATGACTGTTGCATCCGTGGCTTCTGAGCCTGTTCCTGCTGTTGTCGGTATAGCGATATGTGGGATCGGTGTTTGCTCTGCAATTTTTGCCATTTTCATATAATCACCAATGTAGCCACCATTCGTTGCAACTACTGCGATTGCTTTTCCTGTATCGATACAGCTCCCACCACCGACGGAAATAATAATATCGCAGCCCTCAGATTTTAAAATATGGAGCCCCTCTGCTACATACGTATCTATTGGTTCCGTTGTTACGCCTAAAAATGAAATCGCTTCCAAACCACTAGCTCTTAATAAAGTACTACATTGATTAACAAAGCCTAAGCTATCCATTATCGGATCACTAATGATAAGAGCCTTAGTCCCCAATTTTTTCGCATAGTCGCCTACTTCTTCAAAAGAATCTCGTCCATAAACGATCGTTCCTGGCGAATGAACCGTATAAATTGTTTTTGTTTGAATCATATTTCATCCTCCTAAGCTATTGTGCTGTATAACCGCCATCCAAAAGTATTGCTTGACCTGTTATACCCTTTGCGATATCACTAGCTAAATAAAGCGCAAGTCCTGTAACTTCCGATACATCTAGTAAGCGTTTTTGAGGAACGAGTGGGTAAAGTACCTGCTCAAGCACTTCCTCTACTTGAATTCCCCTTGTTTTTGCCAAATCCGTAAATTGATTACGCACTAATTCTGTATCGACATAGCCTGGACAAATGGCATTCACGGTTATCCCCTCAGTTGCAACCTCTAGTGCCGCCACTTTCGTGAGACCGACAAGTCCATGTTTGGCCGCATTATAGCCAGCCTTACCCGCAAACCCAATAACGCCATTAATAGATGCCATATTTATAATGCGTCCAAACTTATTTTGCTTCATATGTGGTAAGACATATTTCATTGCTACAAAAGGTGCAACAAGCATCACTTTTTGCATGGATTCGAAGATTTCCGTCGCGAAATCCTCTATAAGAGAAACATGCTGAAACCCTGCGTTGTTAATTAAAATATCTATTGTCTTAAACTTTTTAATAGTAAAGTCAATCGCATCACGTATTGCCTGTTCATTCGTAACATCACATGTGTATGCAGTTAATTGTGGATAGTGTTGAATTGCCTCCGCTAAAAGCTGTTCATTCATATCTGTTATCACGACGTTCGCTCCCTGCTCAGCAAACGCTAGCGCCATGGATAACCCGATACCACGGGCTGCTCCAGTAATAAAAACTGTTTTTCCTTTCACGCAATCCCTCCTGGAATAATGAATCCTATCTATGATTTGAGCCATTTAAAAAGAGCTGTAAAAGAATACAGCTCTTCATTTGTATTAGTCGTTATTGCTTGGGAATGCAAACGTAGATGCTGTTGAAGCATGCCCTGTCATCCAACGCTCTGATATTGTTTTTGTTTTTGTGAAGAAGCGTGCTTGATCAGGACCAAACATATGACCTTCTCCAAAACGAGAACCTTTAAATCCAGCAAAGTTATGGTAGCCTACTGGGATTGGAATTGGTACATTCACGCCAACCATTCCAACATCGATTTCTGTTGTAAATTTACGAGCTGCTAAACCGTCATTCGTAAAGATTGTTACCCCATTTCCAAGCTCATGCTTATTAATAAGTTGGATGGCTTCGTCCAATGAATCAACACGTACAACATTTCGTGCTGGACCAAATATTTCTTGTTCATAAATTTCCATGCCTGGTTTTACGTTATCTAGCAATGTTGGCCCTACAAAGAATCCTTTTGACTCTTTGACAATATCAAGTTCACGACCATCACAAACAACTGTTGCCCCTTCAGACTCTCCTCGATTGATCGCAGCAATAATCGCTTCCTTCGATTGCTGTGAAATGACAGGGCCAAAATCTGTCTCTGGATTTGTATATGAGCCTACCTTCAAGTTTGTGATTTTTTCCTTTAATATTTCAACAAGGCGATCTGCTGTATCCTTTCCAACAGGCATAATCGTAGAAATAGCCATACAACGTTGAGAGGCCGCTCCATAAGCTGCGCCGATAAATGCATTTGCTACCTGATCAAGATCTGCATCAGGCATAACAACCATATTGTTTTTTCCTCCACCAAGTGCTGTGACACGTTTACCGTATTTCGAGCCTGTTTCATAAATATATTTGGCAACTGGTGTCGACCCTACAAATGAAATTGCTTCCACACTCGGGTTTTCTAATAATTCATTAACTGCATCTTTATCTCCATTTACTACCGTCCAAATACCATCCGGTAACCCAGCCTTTTTCCAAAGCTCGCTAACAAATAAAGCAGTCATAGGAACACGTTCGGAAGCTTTTAAAATAACGGCATTGCCCACAGCAATTGCCATACTTGTTTGCGCTAAAGGTACCATGATTGGGAAATTAAATGGCGAAATAGCCGCTACAACACCTAATGGGTATTTAGCAGAGTAAGCATTAATGTCACCACCAACATTGACTGAATACTCCCCCTTCATTAAATGAGGTGCATTGATTGCTAAGTCAACAGACTCTATACCACGTGTAATTTCGCCTTTCGCATCCTCAATGGTTTTACCGCTTTCTGTACAAATAATTTGTAAAAGCTCCTCCATATTTTCAGTTATAAGATTACGGAACTTTAAGACAATCTCAGCACGTTTAGCTACTGACGTATCTCTCCATTGTGGAAATGCTGCCTGTGCCTTATCGATTGCCTCCCGAGTTTCTTCTGCAGTGGCAAGTGGCACCTTGGCAATGACCTCACCCGTCGTTGGATTAAATACTGAACCGAAGCGTCCGCTTTTCCCTTCTACTAGTTCCCCACCAATAAAGTGTGTTAAAGTTTTAACCTCTTGTGCTGTTGTCAATTTATTGTCCTCCTTTAAAATTGTTCAATTTTACATGTTTCTTTTAAACTTAAATAAGCAGCCGACATATCATTTTCTCCATAGCCTTGCTGAGAAATATCACTATAAAGATCCACTAATTTATTCCCGATTCGAAGTGGTACCCCTGCTTCTTCTGCCATATTTTTCGCTAGCTTCAAATCTTTTAATAATAGATTTGTAGAAAAACCTGGCTGATAGTTGTCGTTTTTCATGTATTCTAAAAAATTACGTTCATAAATACGGCTTTGACCGTAACTATTACTTAACACTTCAAACAATGTATCTGCATGAATACCCATCTTTTCTCCAAGCACGATTGTTTCAGCGACTGCCTCTGTATAAAATCCAATCATTAAATTATTGAGTAATTTTATACGTGTACCTACACTTGAAGACGTACCAAGATGATAAATATTCTTTCCTACTATTCGGAATATTCCGGAGCCACTTTGATAATCCTCCTCTTCACCACCAACCATTATCGTAAGTGTCGCATTAATAGCACCTACAACACCTCCACTAACAGGTGCCCCAAGATATCGTAATCCCAATGATTGTGCTTCCTTATGTAAGGAATCATTCAATTCGGGATTTACTGTACTAAAGTCTATTAATAAACTTCCTTTCTTAGCATGATGCATTATACCCTGTTCAGATCTATATACTTGTTCCACTACTTGTGGTGTCGGCAAGCTCGTCATAATAATATCGCTTTGCTCAGCAACTTCCTTTGCTGTTGCAAGCCCAACTCCACCTTCTTTTTTAAATTGCTCCACTGCTTGTGAATTAGTATCAAAGCCATATACCTTATAGCCAGCCTTTAATAAATTTACTGACATCGGTAACCCCATATTGCCTAAGCCGATAAAACCTAGTTTCTCCGTCATTATTGACCTCCCCCGTTCCTTGAAAATCCAATGAACACTAGCCAAACCCTACTCTTTTATCGTAACATTAATAACGTGATTTATTAATTGACCAAAGTCATTGACTACGGTCAATTAAATGATAATCAAATCAAATCCATTACGTCAATCAAAACATTTTATATTTTCAGAATTTTTCTATAAAAAATATGTAAAATACTTTAACTTGAAGGGATTGTCCAATATGAATTCATTGACTAGCCGTCAAAAAAAGGCATTAGAAACACGAGAAAAATTACTCAAAGCATCATTAGATTTATTCAATATACATGGATTCGAGCATGTATCTATTGAGCAAATTACTAAAGCCTGTAATGTATCAAAAGGAACATTTTACACACACTTCCCATCCAAGTACGATGTTATTTTAGAAAAATTTAAAGAGCTAGATAGTTTTTATGGCTCTGTGGAAAAAAATATTGATCGGACATTGCCTGCAAGTAAAAAAATTTTATTGCTGTATCAAGAACAAATGAAGTATTTAACAACTGTTGTTGGAAAAGATTTGTTACGAACTGTGTATACTGCTGCGATGACAAATCAAGTGGAACAAGATCATTATTTAATAAATCCACAAAGAATGATTTTCCAAATTATGAACAGTTATATCGAAGAAGGTATTCAACTTGGGGAGTTTCGTCACGATATAGAGGTTAATCAAATTCAAGCAATTATTCAACGTTGTATGCGTGCAAATGTCTATGATTGGTTAATCCACAATGAAGATTTCAATTTAGCTGCAGAAATGGCGCAATTTACTGCTATTGTGTTAGATGGATTGAAAGTAGAAAATAAATAGCTCATTTTAGACATGCTTGCTCAGGTGGAACTGCTTATGTTTGGGTAAAGAACTTTTCTGATCCGGTTGTATCTCCGTTCACTCAGGTTGCCAGAAGAACTGCCCAGGTAAAGCCACTATTTGATCGAGTTGACCGGAGATGTGATCGGGTCAAGTCCTTTTTTGATCAGGTTGTACCTGCATTTCGCTTAGATCCCCCCTTCCCCAAACTTTAAAAAAAGTAGCACTTCATCCAATTCACGATGAAGTGCTACTTGATTTGTTTTCATTAGCTGACAAAATATTTATTAACAATCGTTTCTACAGGTAATGGCTTGTTATATAAAAAGCCTTGGCCTTTTTGGCAACTATGACGTTTTAGGAAATCCACCTGTGATGGTTCCTCGATTCCTTCAGCAATGACCTCTAATCCCAAGTTATGGGACATTGAAATAATGGCCTTAATAATTGCCTCATTTTTATCATCTTTCGTAATATCAGCTATAAATGATTGATCAATTTTTATGATGTCTATCGGATAACGCTTTAAATAGCTTAAAGATGAATAGCCTGTTCCAAAATCATCAACTGAAACATAAACACCTAGTTGCTTTAATTCAGTTAAAATTGAAAATGTTTCATGAACATTAGTCATGGAGCTTTCGGTAATTTCCACCTCTAATAATTCAGGTGGCACATTATACTTTTTCAAGGCAGTTTTAATTTTCCGAGCAAAGTTTTCTTTTCTAAATTGTTTTGGTGAAATATTGATGGCAATTCGCACTGGTCGATAGCCCTTCATCTGCCACTCTTTTTGATAGCGACATACCTCGTCAATAATCCAATCACCGATTTCAATTATTAAGCCTGATGCCTCCGCAATAGGTATAAACTGTGCAGGAGACACAAAGCCAAATTTCCGATTATTCCATCGTAATAACGCCTCAAAGCTATTGATGCTGTTATTCGTTAAATCCATTTGCGGCTGTAAATGAATACTTAGCTCATTAAATTCGATAGCACGACGTAAATGGGCCTCCATTAGCGCTTCATTTGGAAAAATAGTTGTCATATCTTCACGATAGTAACGGTAGTGTGAGCGCCCATGCTCTTTTACAGAAAACAATGCTTTATCTGCTTTACGTACAAGTGTTTCTAAATCCTTGCCATCTGCTGGACTGAGTGAAATACCAATTGACACGCTAATAAAATATTCCTGCCCATCAATCATGAATGGCTGTTTTAATGCGTCTAAAATAGCATTAGCGGTATGTTCAATTTTGTTGATGGTTGCATCTTTTAGAACAAAAATAAATTCATCGCTATTATAACGATAAAGCGAGCATTTGGAGTAACAGAGCTCGCGAAGTCTATGACTAAACATTCGCATAAGTTCATCACCCTTACTTTCACCAAGGGATTCATTAAACTTTTTAAAGCGATCAATATCCACTAAAATAATAGCCGCTTGCTTATTATGCTTTTTACCATTTAAATGCTGAAGCCAATGCTCCTTAAAAGCCTTACGATTCCAAATACCCGTTAATTCATCCATTAATGCTAGGTAATAAAAGGCCTCATGATCATTCATAAATGAAGTGGCATCTTTCACAAATAAATGTACACCTATAATTTCACCATGAAAGTACGTTGGATGCGTTCTTAAATAAAAAGGTTCTTTACTTAGCAATTGACCTTTAAACATACATTGGGGCATACCAAATGCTGAGCCCTCAATAGTTTTTGCGAATAATAATTTAAATTCGTTGATATACTTACTCTCTAATAATGAAAAAATATTTTGACCTATCAAGCTTTGATGTTCTTTTGACAATAGAGAAGTGGCAACAACGTTTTGGTGAATAATGCGACCTTGTAAATCAGTTGTTAGTACCGGACTTACGTGTTGTTCCACAAATTGCAAATACGGTTCTATCTCATTCTGTTTCTCCCGTAGAATAACTGCTATAACTGATTTTTCTAAAGGTTGTACACGAACAACAAATGTTTTTACTGTGTGCTCCGTACTTTCCTTTAGACTTTGGTCTATATTTAATTCCTGTTGTAATATATTTGATAATTGCAGCCAACATTGCTCCGTAAAAAATTGCTCTGCGTTGGTGGCTTTCACATCTTGTAGCTTAATAAATGACGGTAGCTTTTCGTTAAAATGAACGACTTCAAATGCTTTTGTATCAACTTTTCTCAAACATACGATTGCATCAAATGGGTTGAGTTGTATGAATTGATGATAGCCTGCAAATTGCGCTACACTCTCTTTATATTTTTTCATTATATCCCTCACTAAGTAGCGTGTTTGCTTTATTCTTCGTCTAGCGTAGGTTTTAATGCATCCTTTAGGAAAATTTCCTGACTATTAATCGGATCTTCACCACGGTCAAACTCTTTATAATGATATTTTCCATTGGAGTCTTGAATACGAGCTTTTGCTGTATCCTCAAGTTGTGTATTCATGATGTTAATAATACGAGCTTTTGCATCGCTTGCATATACAGGGAATAAAATTTCCACACGTTTAATCATATTACGAGTCATCATATCTGCTGAAGATAAGTAGACTTTATTTTCCCCATTATGATGGAACCAATAAATACGAGAATGCTCAAGGAAACGACCAACAATACTCGTTACTGTTATGTTTTCACTAATTCCAGGGATACCTGGTCTAATGCAACAAATACCACGAATGATCAGCTCTACTTTCACACCTGCAATAGACGCCTCATATAGCTTCATCATTAAGTCTTTGTCCGTTAGTGAATTCATTTTAGCTCGAATAAAACCATTCCCATACTTCTTATGACAAGCAATTTCCTCATCCATTAACCTAATAAATTCGTCTCGAATATCAAATGGCGCCACGACTAAATGATTAAAAATTGGCTTTTCTGTATAACCGCTTAAATAGTTAAAGAAGTTAGTTGCATCAATGCCAAATTCCTTATCTGTTGTTATTATACCCATATCTGTATAAATTTTAGCAGTTGCATCATTATAATTTCCTGTTCCAAGATGTACAAAACGCTCAATTTTTCCATTTCGACGACTTACAACAAGCGTTATTTTCGAGTGTGTTTTTAAGTTATTCATACCGTAAATGACCAGGCAGCCAGCTTGCTCAAGTTGCTTTGCCCAATGCACATTATTTTCTTCATCAAAACGTGCCTTCAATTCAACTAACACTGTTACCTGTTTACCATTTTCCGCCGCGAACTTTAATGCTTGTATAATGGGTGAGTTACCACTAACACGATATAATGTTTGCTTAATTGCTAAAACGTTCGGATTAACGGCCGCTTCTGAGATAAAATCTACAATTGGCGCAAACGACTCATATGGGTGATGGAAAAATATATCTTGTTGTAGAGCTTTTTCAAAAATATTTTCATCCGATTGCAAATCTAATGGTGGCTGCGGAATAAAGCTTTCATATTCTAAATGTTCTCGACCAACAGATATACCTTTTACAAACGAGAACATAAATGTTAAATCTAGCGGTCCATCTATATGAAAAACATCTGTTTCTTCAATTTCAAATTCTTCTAGTAAGTATGTAAGAACTTCCTCGCTCATCTCACCCTCACGAACTTCTAGACGGCTCCCTACACCCCATTTACGTTTTTTTAGCTCTTTTTCAATTTCTACAAGTAAATCTCGTGCACCTTCCTCATGAATCGTTAAATCCGCATTACGTGTCAAACGGAAAGCCTGTGCTGATTTAACACTGTAACCATAAAAGAGCTTTTCGATATGCGCTACAATCACGTCTTCTAATAAGACAATAACTGTCTCTCCATCTGCTGATGGTACTTTAATATAACGATCTAAGACAGATGGAACTTGTACGATCGCTACCTTTTCACGATTTTCTAAGTCGGTTTCATCTTGCTCTAATAAAACAAGTAAATTTAAAGTTTTACCAAGCAAAGTTGGGAAGGGACGATACGCATCTACAGCTACGGGTGTTAAAACAGGGAAGATGGTTTCTGCAAACATTTCATTGACGAATGCTTTCTGTGTATTATTTAAGTCTTTCATGTCTGCAATATGTACATTATGTTGTGGTAATAAATCATATATTAAATGTCTATAAACTTCAGTTTGTCGGCGCACTAATGCCTGAGTTCGCTCTGCAATTTTTGCTAATTGTTCTTTTGGTGTTAAGCCTGATTTATTTTCAGGCTTATGGAAACCTGCACGTACCTGATCTTGTAGACCTGCAACACGCACCATAAAAAATTCATCTAGATTCGAACTAAATATTGCCAAAAATTTCAATCGTTCTAGCAGAGGATTGTTGACATCCTCTGCTTCCTCTAAAACTCGTTCGTTGAAGGCTAACCAGCTTAATTCACGATTATTATAGTATTGCGGCTTAGCGATTTCCTCTAGTAAACGACCTTGTGCTTCTGTTAAATCCCCTTCGCTTAACTGATTCTTCGTCACTTCAGTTGTCATAATTGCTCAACCCTTCTTCAATAAAGTTTATTTTTATAGGTATTTTTAGTGCGCGTTCTAGATGTTTTTCATGTCGATTTGCTTGATATTTTTCAGCGGCCGCATTGTGTTTCACATAGATGTTAAGCTGAACATAATCCTCTTTTGTTTGCATCTTAATGGTACGTACAATCTTTCTTTTAGATACATTTAACGCATAGACAAATTTTAAAAGTGCGCCAAAGTCTCGTATTTTACGATACTCCTCACGACTCATCCATTCTGTAAAAGGAGCTGCGAATCGCTGATAATAATCTTTATTTTTATACGAGGCTAAGAGTGCTAATTTCACACGCTCTTTATGATTTAGCCCATCGATAGATTGGTTCGCAATTAAATAAAAGGTATGCTGGCTCGCCGAACTTAACTCAATATACTCCCCTATATTAAAAACCTTCGCCGCTTTCGCCAATAAATGCAAATCTTTTGGATTATGTTGTAAATAACCGAGGTGGCAGCATTCACGGTACAATTGATCCGTTAAACGCGTCAAATAGTCCACTTCTTTTTCAGTTCGACCATACTGACGAGCCAATCTTTTAGCGTTTCCCTCAAACACATTGTTCTTATCAAACGCACTTTTATCTGTTTGCAAAATACGCTGTATAATGAGCCCTTCTCGCAAACCCTTTTTTGTTATCTGGAACAACTTACTGCCGACAACCTCCATTAACACATTGAAAACCTCTAGTGCAGGAGCGATGATGTCCGCACGATCTGCCGAAAGCCCATCTAACTGTTTCAATTCATTAAAACTTAAACTACCTAAAAACATACTGAGCTCAACTAAATTTTCCTTAGTCATTTCGTAGCCATGTACACTTGCTATTGGATATGCATGTTTTTGTTGATGAATTTGGGCAATATTTCGAGCACTACCACCAATGGCGATAATCGGTAAACCGATATCCTGAATCCACGGAAGTGATTTGAACCGTTCTTTAACAAATGCAATGAGTTCCTTTTTTTCACTACCATTCATAATCTCGCCCTTTACAAAACGTTGCTTTAAAGAAACTGTACCAAAAGGAAAACTATAAGATTTCTGTAGTTCTTTATTTTCAAAAAGCGTTATTTCTGTACTACCACCACCAATATCGATAGTTACAGCGGACTTCGTGCCTATTGAATGCGCTACAGCAACAAAGCCATAATAGGCCTCTTCTTCTTCAGATAAAAGCTCTATTTGAATGCCTGTCTGTTCTTTCATTAAGGTAATAATTTCTGCTCTATTTGTTGCCTGACGGATCGCAGCTGTTGCAGCAGCTTTAACATCAGTCACTTCAAAATCATCGAGCATTGCTTTAAAAGTCAATAATGTTTCTGTTAATACTTGAATACCTTCTTCAGACATTTCACCAGAGGGCTGTAAATATGTACGTAAACGTGCAACCGTTTTAATATTTCCAATCTCACGAAGTCCCTCTTCTTTATCGTATTGATACAATACTAATCGGATGGTGTTGGAGCCAATATCGATGATAGCAGTTTTTAATTCATTCAAATTATCACTTCCTTAACGCATACATTCATACTACTTGCTGATCGTTTAGCCCCTTGGTTTGTAGATACAAACCTGCGAGATCTTAGCTTGCCAGTGTCCGGATACTTACGTCAAAGTTGTATAGACCTCCCAACAAATTGACCCTTATTATTTTGTTCCTAGCATCATTTATCTATACAAAAAAGCCGGAGCCTAAAAGCGGCATCCGACTTTCTTTAACTTCTTTCAGCAGGAGCCCCCACCTCTATAGATGGTGAGATGAATGCGAATTTAAGTTACTTTTCAGTGGGTATCCAAACATCCGCTGAAATATAGGAACTCAGTCTAAGAACGCCACGTCCTGTGGCAACGACTGAGTGACCTAAAGCCTCCGGCGGATGTCACGGAAATCGGAAAGAGTTCTTAGAGGATGTTAGCCTAAAATCATCGCATCCATGCGATAACGGCTAACTGACCTGCATCGGTAAAAACGCCACGTCCTGTGGCATTACCGAAATGACCGACATCGTGTCGGCCCTCGTGCAGGCCTAAGCACAAAGCCGATTCCGGACGCAATTATGCCGAGGCATAATTGATATTATGAATATTCAGGATACCCATTATTAATATTGTGAAGTACCTTTATCTCTATTGTTACACCCTGATAAAACTTAATTTTATAAGATAAGTTGATCTATTCGTAAAATAAGCTCCGCAATTTCAGGCTTACTAATTTGATCCTCTGCACCTACTTGGTCACCTTTATGACGAAGATCATCCGTAATTAAGCTTGAGAAAATAATAACAGGAAGCTTTTGGAGATCTGGATGCTCTTTTATTTTACGTGTTAAATGATGCCCATCCATTTGTGGCATTTCAATGTCCGTCACAACTAATTGAATATGCTCGGCTACTTCGTTACCACCTTTGACGATGGATTCGAGATATTCATAAGCATCACGGCCATTTTCAAAGAATTCAACATTCGCATAACCTGCCTCATTCATAGTATCGAATAAGAGCTTACGTAGTAATGGTGAATCTTCCGCAATTAAAATTCGTTTTTCAGAGCGCTCACGTTTACCGAGCTTTTTAACGGATTCTACACTAATACCAGAATCTGGATTTATATCTACCATAATTCTTTCGAAATCAAGTAATAAAATCATCTGTTCATTTTGCTTAATAACACCAATTACTTGTGATGTTCCTCCTTGATACATATCAGAAGGTTTCTCGATTTGATTCCATGAAATACGGTGGATCTGCGTTACATTATCTACATGGAATACTACGCGCTGTTTATTAAACTCAGCTACAATATATTTTTGCTGAGGACTACGCTCTGCATTTTGAATACCCAATACTCGGAGCATATCAACTACTGGTAAAACCTCGCCTCGTAATTGAATGATCCCTTCTACATGCGGGTGCGCGTGTGGAATAAATGTTACTGGAATCGGTTGAATAATTTCCTTTACTTTAATAACGTTAATACCAAATTTATTGTTTGCTACTTCAAATTCAACAATTTCTAGCTCATTTGTGCCACTTTCTAACAATATACCTTTATGTTCCAAAGCAACCCCGCTCCTTTCTCCTCAACTTCAATTTAATTCTATTTATAATTCAATTGTATCATAGGCAATACATTTCTCCTACTTGCTTTTTCCAATTTTATCATGAACATGGGGTATCATCATAACATTGGGTTGATTTCCATTCCGACAGGGCGCTCGCCTGGGGTTGCATACGTTTTTTCAAATGTCATCTCTAACTTTCGAGCCATTAATTTTCAAATGTATCAATAGGCCAATTATCGTCATCACAATTAATGTCGATAATGCAACACGACTTGCTAGCGTCCCGTAATCTTTCATCCATAATGTGACCGTTCCGTAGACTGCCGGCCCAATAATGGAGGATACTTTACCTGAGAATGCAAATAAGCCAAAAAACTGACCCCTTTTTTCTTCTGGAGACAATTCAATAATATATGTTCTAGATGTTACCCACATGGATCCTAGTGATACGCCAAACATACTACCTGCAAGCCAGAACATCCATTGCTCTGTTGCAAAGACAGCAAATGTTAAAGCAACAATCATTAATAGCGCCACCACGGTAATCGCACGTTTGGCTCCAATTGCTTTTGTAATATAACCAAATGCAAAAGAGCCAATAATAGTTGAAACTGTAGACACTAAATAAAGCACGATAAATTGACCCGACGTAAAGCCGACAATCGTTGTTGCATATACAGCCATCATTGCAATGGTTGTTGCAATGGCATCATTTAAAAAGAAATAAGCAATCATAAAGGTGAAAATAGTTTTATATTGCTTCATGTCTTTAAAGGTTTGAACAATTTCCTTATAACCATCTAGAAATTTAATAGGCTTGCGCTGAGACCTTGGAATTGGTGTATCTCTATTAATAAAAAATAATGGCAAAGAAAATAACAAATATAAAATTGCAGTTGGAATAAATGCTCGATGGAATCCACTGTTTCCTACATACAAATAAACAAGTAGTCCAAGAATTGTACCAAGATAACCAATCGCTACCCCATAGCCAGAAATAAGGGGCATTTCTTCTTTTGTTCCTAAATCACTCATCATTGAATCATAGAACACTAGACTTGAATTAAAGAAAAATTTTGCGACGATAAAGCTAACTACAACTAAAAATAAACTAAGTGGCACACCTGAATAATTTGTTGTCGTCTGTAGATTCGCAAAAACCCCCATCATAAAGGTGAAGAAGATGGAGATCGATGCAAACCACACTATAAATCTCTTTTTATAGCCCGTATTATCAATCCATACACCAAAGAGTGGCGAAAAAACGACGAGGAAAAAGCTAGCAATGGCATTCGCATAAGAAATAAACGTGCTTGCCACCTGCTGCATTACCTCATTCGTCCCTAAAACTTCATCCATATAAAACGGGAAAAATATAGTATTAATATTTGAAGAAAATATTGTATTGGCAAAATCATAAAATGCCCACGATAAAATTGGCAGCGATAAATAAAGTGCTAACTGACTCCGATGCTGTGCGTCTCCTACTGAATTCCGCTTCATAAAACCCTCCTCCCCATTCTCTATTATATGATCAATTATGCCTCGGCATAATTGCGTCCGGAATCGGCTTTGTGCTCGCACAAAGAACTCTTTTCCGATTCCGTGACATCCGCCGGAGGCTTTAACTTCTTTCAGCGGATATTTGGACACCCACTGAAAAGTAACTTAAAACTGCATACATCTCACCACCCATATAGGCGGGAGACTTCTGCTGAAAGAAGTTAAATAAATTCCCTCATGTAATAAAAAATACCTTTTATTTAAAGAAAATTAACACTATTTACAATATACAATTATTTTCATTTAGCTGACACTCTAAAATAATTAGCCTTAGCTGTGCACAACTAAAACTTGATAAGAAAACAGTATCTCCTCCATCTTCAAAGTAAAAAAAGATATCCAAGTCCCCTCACTTGGATATCCTTATGTTATTGAAAAAACATTGTCCAAAAATAAAATGTCTATCCATGCTACTCGCTTTCCTGTGAGGAGAGTCGAGCCGTATACTCCACTTTGTGGCTGATATCGTTAAGTTAGCACTACGCTTTCGCACATAAAAAACAGTGCTGAAGTATTGTCTTATCATTATTAATTAGTGTTTATACTAGAAGATATATGCTTCGTGAAGGGATTGGTTGGAGTGTAGACTGGGCGACTCCTCGGGGATTAGCGATATAGAGGAACAAAGGCTAAAAGCATCACATCCTGTGATAACGCCTTCGTGACCAACATCCTGTTGCCCCGAGACCCTGGAGCGAGCATCGCGAGTGAAGCGGCTCATCGGACGCCCCCAGGAAGCTCTGCTCTGTGCGAAAGCGAAGCGTCAGCAACAAAGCGACCAGTCGGAACGGAAACCAACCCCTCGTTGTGCAGAAGAGAGCCCTACTTTCTTAACGGAAACCTTAACCATTTTTTAACACTCTAAAGATATCCAAGCCCCCTCGCTTGGATATCCTTTTTACTATTCTTCTATATTCACCCACATAGAAGACCATTTTTCAATTGCTTTTAGGACCGGCGCAAGTTCATGTCCTTTTTCTGTTAACTCGTATTCAATCACTACAGGTGTCGATGGAATAACAGTGCGTTTCACAATATTCTCTATCTCTAATTCTTTTAATCTCTCCGTTAACACGCGACTGCTAATACCCATTTGTTTTTTCATTGTTGAGTATCGTTGAGGACCTTCTAATAACTGATAAATAAGCAGGGTGTTCCAGCTATGATTTAATATTTTTAGCGCCTTTTCAAATCGTGGGCAAATTTTTTTTTGATCCAATTTACCTGCCTCCTAAGTACTTCGTTCTTATATAACAGTATATCATTTTTTCGAAAATCATTTTCAAAAATAAAATTAAGTTACTTGACAAAAGTTGTTTTTAAAAATAAACTAAGTTACGAAATGTAAGCAAAGAAAAAACAAAAGGAGTTTATTAAACTATGCAAAATATCGGTTCAACTATTTTACGCGTGGTGCTTGGCTTTATTTTTGCCGCTCACGGATTTCAAAAGTTTCAAGGTGGTATCGGCTTCACAGCTGATTATTTTGATGCCATTGGTATTCCAGGCTTTATGGCTTATATCGTTGCCATTATAGAACTAGTCGGTGGTGTTGCAATTATTCTAGGTTTAGGCACAAGACTTTTTGGCGCTTTATTGACAGTGACTATGATTGTTGCCATTTTTACGGCGAAGCTTAGTGTTGGCTTTATCGGCGAAAACGGCTTAGCTGGATATGAATTTGATTTAGCTTTAGCTGCAATTGCTTTATACTTTGCACTTGCAGGAGCATCTAGTTTTTCTTTAGACGCAAAACTTTTTGATAAAGAGTAATGTTTCATAGTTTACTATTTTCTGTGTGTTAGTGAGCTGCTTCTTTATCAAATATAAAACCCGAAGTACCCATCCTTTCATAAGATGATACTTCGGGTTTTCTAAAATTAGAATTCTTCACTCTCTATAGTCAGTGTTTTATTGATAAGCCTTTAAAAGAGCCTGTGTACCATTTTCACCATAGCCCGCTTCCACTAGCTTTTCATACATATCATAAGCAAGTGCTAGACCTGGTAATGTAATCCCCATTTTTTTAGATTCATCTAAAGCAATTTTCATATCCTTTACAAAATGCTTTATATAAAAACCTGGTGCGTAATCTTCTTTGATTATACGGGGTGCTAAATTACTTAACGACCAAGAGCCTGCTGCACCAGACGAAATAGATTGCAATACTGTTGGTAAATCAAGTCCAGCCTTTAAACCGTAAGCAAGTGACTCACACACACCAATCATTCCAGAAGCAATAACGATCTGATTACACATTTTAGCATGCTGTCCTGCACCAGCTTCACCTTGATAAACAATATTTTCACCAAAATGTTTCATGACTGATAAAACTTTATTAAATGTAAATTGACTACCTCCAACCATAATCGATAATGTCCCATTTTGAGCACCAATATCTCCTCCAGAAACAGGTGCATCTAGCGCTTCTACTCCAAGCTTTTGGGCATGCTCAAAAATTTTCTTCGCCAATGTTGGTTCGGAAGTGGTCATATCAATAACGATATTGCCGGATTCAGCTGTTTGAAATAACCCGTTATCTCCAAAATAAATTTCCTCTACATCTGCAGGATATCCAACCATCGTAAAGGCAATGTCCTTATTTTTAAATGCTTCTGCCGGCGTACTTGCCCAAGTTGCACCTAACGCCAAAAGCGGCTCCGCTTTCTCCTTTGTACGTGTATAAACTGTCACCTCATGACCATTTTTTAATAAATGCTTTACAATACTAGCACCCATAACGCCAGTGCCGATAAATGCAATACTCTCTTTTCCCATATGTACATACTCCTCTGTTATCCAGGCTATCGATTTACGTAACCAATCTTTAGCACTTATTTTCATCTTCCAGTGTAGTCGAATAAGTGTGATAATTCAAACTCTTCTTATTAACTTATACGAAATGCCTTTTGTGTTGGACACCCGCTGAAAGAAGTTAAATCAATTATGCCTAGAATAAAGAAAAAAAAGAGAGCAAGTGATGGGGTATCACTGCTCTAAAGGGGGAAATGAGAATGTTGCTGTGTTCAAAATAAGTATTCCCCAACTAATGCTTTTTAAACATATTATTTAAAAAGTTTATACTCTGAAGGAACATTCTTTCAATCTTCTTGATCTTCTTCTTCTTCAAATGCTGTCTGTCTATAATAAGTATTCATTAACTGATCTAATCTGCGACTCAGTTGAATGGTTTTTGCATTTTGTAATCCGTTCTCTACACCTGAGCGAATCATCATCTCACGAGTTTGCTCCATTTGTTTCAAGAGTAGATTGACCATTCATACAACCCTCCACACACAAATAATCATACCATTATTATACATTTATATTTCATTTCTTACAGCATTAACTTACGACAATGTTCGACAAATCAGCTTCTTGCAACTTCTTGATAAGTATAGATTACGCGTCCATTTTGTTTGGCCTCACCTCTAAAATGTTTAAATAAAGGATGTTTTACAAGTACTTCTCGAAACTCATAAAATTGGTCCTTTTCTATCTCTATACTTTTTAATTCCCCATTTTGTAATTGTTTAAGCATATTTTCGTAATTTTCCATTTTTATTCCTCACTTCTTCGTATTTTGTGTAATAAATTATGAATTATTCAAAAAGGGCTTTACGTTTTCCATTTTTTCATGCAAACTGTATATTATTAGTCGATGAAGGAGCTGACTGTCTGTGAAAATAGCTGAAGTTGGAAATATTATCGAGTTTAAAGATGGCTTACAAGGTATAGTAGAAAAAGTAAATGAAAATTCGGTGATCGTTGATTTAACATACATGAAGAATTTCGATTCTCTTGAAATTGAAGAAAAAACGGTCGTCAACCATAAACGTTACAAAATTTTATATACAAACGAGGCTTAATAGTCTGAATAGTCCCTATTTGTCTTTATAGATGATAAGGGGCTTTTTTTTTGATAATATTAAAAGCATGGAGGTCGAATAATGCTTACAAATTCGAAACAAACAATAATATTGCTCCTTTCTTTATTATTCGTTTATGGCATGCTTGCATATACCTTTGCTAACCAAGCTGTATTTTGGTACCTATATGCATTTACTTTACTTGTATGTATTGCCATTGCCATTTTGGCTGGTAAAATTGAAGATCAATTACCTACCTGGAAATTTTTACTTTTCGGTATTGGGTACGGTACAATAACATACGGTATTATACGCTTTGGCTATTGGCTTGCACCATACATTAATGATTCATTAGTACAGTCAGTACAAAAATTTTTAGCAAATTATGGACCACAAAATATTTGGCACTATATTTTACTCGTATTCATTGTTGCAATCGGTGAAGAGATCTTTTGGCGTGGCTATGTTCAACAACAGCTGAAACGCTTTATGCGTCCTATTTTTGCTGTTATTGTAACTGCGATTTTATGCGCCATCTCTATTGCATTAAGCGGTTTTATGCTTGGTATGATCGCAGCACTTGTAACCGGCCTTATTTGGGGCTTGTTATATGAATGGCGTAAAAGTATGCCACTTATTATTGTAACCCATGTAGTTTTTGTACTACTATTATTTTTAGTGTTACCTTTAACATGATAACATTAAAAATTGGAAACATTTTATCATTACTAGCGTTTAATTAAGAAAGGGAGGGCTTTTCATGCAAAAAAAATTATTATCTGTGCCTGCATTATTACTAACAGCTGTTTTAGTCGTAGGATGTAATACTTCTGAAACAAAGGATTCTGATGCTCAAAAAAATGAGCCATCAAATACACCGACTGAACAGCAGCAACCATCATCTAAGGATACAACTGTAGATGAATCGCAAGAAACGCCTACATCAAATGAAACAAATAAAGACAATACAACTAAAAAAGAACAAGAAGTTAAATATGTACAAAAAGGTGTAGACAAGACTGAAAAAGCAACGGAATCTAAAAGTGCTGATCAAGACTATAAAGTGCACCAACTACCTGGATTTACACTTACACAAGAAGAACCAGGTAAAGACATGTTAGTTTCTAATGACAATGCTAACGTATTTATGCGTATCGAATCTATTGATGCATCACAAACAAGCTACGAAGATGCAAAAACATCTATGCAAGATTATATGAATGCTGTTGGTGATACATCATCTTTATCTTCTGAAGATTTAGCTGCATTTAAAGATGTTAAAAACATTGAGGGTTATGTTGTACATTTTGAAGCAGATAAAGAAAAAGTAATCGGCGTTGTTTTTGAAAAAGACGGTTTAATTACAAAACTAACAATTCACGATAACGACGAATTAGATTTAACAGATGCTATGCTTAAAATGGCAGCAACTATTTCTAAAAAATAATGATTCAAAAAAGACTGTAGACAAACTTGTTTGCTCTATAGTCTTTTTTATTTATTATCAATTATGCATCGGCATAATTGCGTCCTGAATCGGCTGTAAGAAGTTAAAGGGGTTTATAGCATAATCTAAGGCTGATTTTCGTTCCGGCTAGGCGATTGCTGATAGGAGCGTTCACGAGGGCGTTAAAACTGCACAGGATACTTAGGCTCGTTCCTGCCTTATCTATAACGCTATTGCTTCAAAGGGGCATTCTAGAATTATTATTGGGAGTACAATTTAAAATAAAGATAAGATTCACCCTTATCCTTGCGCTCCATAAAAAAAGTTGCCTCAAACTCATTGAGACAACTCTTTTTAATAAGATAAATCTTTAATAGACAGGCCTAATTTTTTTAATAAAGTGATAGCTTGGCCTTTTTCTTCAACAGATAATACACTCATCAATTCATGTAAATGCTGTTCATGTTTTGGAAATAGTTCTCCCATAAAGGCTTCACCTTTGTCCGTAATTTCTGCATAGGTAACACGGCGATCCGATGGACAAGAGACACGCAATAAATACCCTCTTTTTTCAAGTTTGTCAATGACATACGTAATAGACCCACTAGCTAGCAAAATTTTATTGCCAATTTGCTGTAATGGCTGTCTTCCTTTATGATAAAGAAGCTCTAATACAGCAAATTCAGTAGGGTTTAATCCATTCTCTTGAAAAAATTGATGGGTCGTCTCATTAATCGCTTTATGCGCACGTGATAATACTATATATAATTTTAAAGATTGCTTTATGTCTTCTGACGTCATATCCTTTTCCTTTCAATTCGCGTTATATACATGCCATTATAGCGATATTAGAAAAGCATTGTCAAAAGCAATATTTGATTTTAAGCCTTTCGCGGTGGTTTAAGTTACCATTTTGACTCTTCTTATGTTACTAAATAAGCAGAATCTTTCGCGGAAACATCGATTGTATCCATCTGATTAAATGTGTAAATCGGAAATTGTAAGTGGAAGCATGTCCCCTTCTGTAATTCACTATTCACACCTATTACACCTTCATGCTCTTCAATCACCTTTTTCACGAAAGCAAGGCCTAGTCCTGTCCCTGTTGATTTCGTCGTATAAAAAGGTTGGAATAAGTTTTGAAGGGTAGCACTGTCCATACCGACACCTTCGTCTTTAATCAGTAATTCTACAATCGCACAGTCAATAACATTCATTTCTACTGTGATCGTTCCACCATTATTCATGGATTCCATCGCATTTTTAATAAGATTCATGAATACTTGCTTTAAGCGATTCTCATTACCACCAATGTATACTTGTGTAGAAGGAGAAATGTATTGAATCATAATATTTTTCATAAGCGCATCTGGAAGCATAAACTCAATCACTTGCTTCACAATTTGATCTAGCTCTAATAATTCCACTTTCGTACTTGTTGGCTTGGACAATACTAAAAGCTCGGATAAAATTTGTTCCATACGTTGGAGTTCACTATCGATGACAGATAAATACATGCATGACTCTTCATCAGCATTTAGCTTTAACAATTCGGTAAAGCCCTTTAAAGAAGTTAATGGATTACGAATCTCATGGGCAATACTTGCGGCCATTTGACCGACAACATTTAAAGCTTGTTGATGTTCAACTTTATGTTGAAGTTGCTTCTTTTCTGTTTCATCATTAATGACTGTGACAATAATATTGTTATATTCATCAAAGATACTTGAAATTTCATAATAACAAGGGGTCATAACTGGCGTCTCATCAATTACATGAATACTTGCATGCTTTTCACCCATCAGTTTAGAAAGGTATGTTGTTATTTGACCTTTCTTTAATGTAAATATATCAAATATGTGTTGATGTGCCTTATGAAGAAGCTGTGATTTTTCTATTTTTAAATACATTTCAGCATACTTATTTAGCCCAAGAATTATCCCGCTAGCGTCACTTATAATAACAGCGTATGGTAAGTGATCATAAGCATTGAAAGATTGTGACCTCTCCTGCTCTTGACTAACATATAATTCATGAGCCATGTCATTATTTAACGTTGTAATTTGCGCAACAATTTCTTCTGCATTCGGATCATAAAAACATTTGAAGGACATCATTTCATACTCATTACCTGCTGTTTGAATATTGAAGATTTCTTCTGATCTTAAATCGCTTTCTAATTGTTTAACGAACTTCGCCCAATTTAAATTAGATGGCTCGTCCATAGTTAAATAGCCAATATACGTTGAATTGAGGTTAAAAAGTTTAACAGCAGCCTCATTCACGTTCAAAATTTTCCCTGCTTTATTAAGAATAAGTGTTGGTGACGAAGTACTTGTCATAAGATTTTCAAAACATTGATTAATATCATTTTGCTTCAACTTTCTCACCGAACCTTTCAAAAGAGTAAAAAACCTCTTAATCGAATTTTGAGCCTTTACTATACTTTATGACTGCACGATTCTATTATTACAAAATTTAGTAAATTTAAGTATTTAAAATTATTTCACGAACTGTTCACAAAATAAATAGGTAAAAAGGATTATATTGTATGACAGCTACTTGACTGTTACAATTAGAAATTGAAAGGAAGATTATTGCATGAATACTATTTTAACTACTTTAAACGCAAAGTATATTCACACAAATTTAGCACTACGTTATTTAAAAGGTGCTGCTTTACCAGAATTTAATCCAATCATTGCAGAATATACAATTAAAGATCCCGCTTTTAATATTGTATCAGATTTGTTTCAAAAAAAACCTGATATTGTAGGATTTAGTTGCTATATTTGGAATATCGAAGAAACTATTCACGTCATCAAGATGTTAAAAACTGTCTGTCCAAATGTTAAAATTTTGCTCGGGGGACCTGAAGTTTCTTACGATGCTCACCATTGGTTACGTAGAATTGAAGAGGTTGATTTCATTGTTATGGGTGAAGGAGAAACTTCCTTTAAACAGTTACTACGCCATTTACATGGTGAACTTGCATTGGAGGATGTTCCAGGGATTTGCTACCTAGAAGATGGTAAAGTTCGCATTCACGCACAAGCACCTAAAATAGATTTACGTGACTTGCCAAGTCCATTTCGTTTTGAGGAGGACCGCCCTCATCTAAGCAAACGAATTCAATATATCGAAACAAGTCGAGGCTGTCCATTTAGCTGTCAATTTTGTTTATCTTCTATTGAAGTAGGTGTTCGTTATTTCAACCGAGAGAAAATAAAAGAAGATATTCGATTCTTGATGGACAATGGTGCCCGTACGATTAAATTTGTTGACCGTACATTTAATATAAGCCGCAGCTATGCCATGGAAATGTTCCAGTTTTTAATCGATGAACATAAGCCAGGGGTCGTATTCCAATTTGAAATTACTGCAGATATTATGCGTCCTGAAGTTATCCAGTTTTTAAATGATAACGCACCAAAAGGTCTTTTCCGTTTTGAAATTGGTGTTCAGTCAACGAATGATTTAACAAATACTCTTGTGAAGCGCCGTCAAAACTTTGAAAAACTAACGCGTACCGTGACGATGGTCAAAGAAGGTGGAAAGATTGATCAACATTTAGATTTGATCGCTGGTTTACCAGAAGAGGATTATGCAAGCTTCCGTCAAACCTTTAATGATGTTTTCGCAATGCGACCAGAAGAATTACAGCTTGGCTTCCTAAAACTTCTGCGCGGGACAGGCCTTCGTCTAGAGGCTGAAAAATTCGGCTATACGTATGTGGACCAATCTCCTTACGAGATTTTCTCAAACAATGTCTTAACGTTTGATGATATAGTTCGTATTAAACATGCAGAAGATGTACTTGAAAAATATTGGAACGATCACCGTATGGATCATACGATTGAATACTTAGTAACTGAAGTGTTTGAAACACCATTTGATTTCTTCCAAAACTTCGGTACTTATTGGGAAACAAAAGGTTGGTCTCGTATCGGCCATCAGCTCGAGGATTTATTCCGTCGTTTATTAATGTTTTTAGAAACTGTAGAGGGTGCTAATTTAAATATCATTCAAAGCCTAATGCAACTAGATTATTTAACGGCACAGCAGTTCCAGCCACGCAAATTATGGTGGAAGGAGCGCCCTACAGAGGAGCAACAGAAAGCACTTTATACTGCCTTACGTGAAAACCCTGCAATTGCAGGTGAGGAATTCGCCAGCTTCAATCTATCTGAAAAAGAGTTGTTTAAACATACGCTCATTATTCCACATCATATAGATTACCCGAATTTCTCAAAAGGCAAAATTGTACCAAAAAACGGCTATCTATTAACTTACTTCCGTCACGGTCAAACACCATACTTTGCAACAATCCACTCTATATAATAAGAAACGCTAGTCCTTTAATAAAATTTAGGACTAGCGTTTTTTCATCCATCAAGATCTCATAAATTTTTCTGTAACCTAAAATAAAACCAAATAATCACATTTTTAATCGAGCTCATTGTCAGTAAAAACCATAACTTTATGACGATCAACACACAGTCTATGAGCCATTACAATTATCCTAAAAAAGTTTAGTACGAAATTCTCAATCCACCAACATACTAATATTGTAAATATTACCTATCAATCAACCGCAATAACCAGGAAAAACAATTTAAAATTTTTCGACAATTTTGTGGCAACGTCAGTTTTTTAGTCAATTAAACAATCTTAGACCCTTTTTATGCATAGATTTTCTACCGAGGTAATCTCTAAATTTCTCAGTTTTCATATACGGATTTCAATAAGCTTTAGAGTTAATCGGAATAAAAAAAGAGCTAAATTAGCTCTTTTTTTATCTCCTAGTAATTTACCCAATAATTACCCGTTTTATAGCGCGGAATTTGTAAATGAATTTCAGTGCATTTAGGTAATCTAATCACTCTATTAATCTATTATAAATATTTTATTAAATTTATTTAAGTTTACAATAGGGGGCAAATTAGGGGGCGTTGATAATTAGCTTTTATACTTTTTTTGAAAATGTAATTATTATTTGACTATATAATAGAAAAAAGTCACTCATTGTTTTTCAAATGAGTGACTTTTTTCTTTAATTCACATGCTCGAAATCCTCTTTAGCACGTAAATAAATAACGCCATTTGGACTGACATTCATTACTACTTCGTCATTACTTTTCTTTATAATATGTTCTAACATATAAACGATTTCCCATTCTTGGACATAACCATATCCTCGACTGTTTGAAATACTCGCGCAGTTTGTATTATCGTTTTTGCTATGTATAATTATAGATTCTCCACACTCGTATATCTTTATTAGTACATCCGCTGGTGATGTACTTAATACAGCCCTAACTGCATCTGGTCTTTCTTTTGTTACATCTCTAAATATTCGTTGTTTCGAAAACGGATTTTTAAATTTGATTGGCACTGCTCTCGCCCCTTTTTTAATACTCAATATTAGACACCTGTAGGATGTCTAGGAAATGTACTTTGTGAATATCCATATATTTGTCCTTGATGTGTATTAATTTTGTGTTTGCATCCATTTTTGTGACCATACCTGTTAATGGTTCATCTTGTTTGTATACAAAAAATACTTTATCCTTTGATTCTTGCATCGCTTCAGTTAATGCGTATGCGATTTCTTCTAATTCAAACTCATCACGATCTATATGTTTAGGTTCTCTTTTCTTTGTTGGTGTTTTTGTCTTAGTAGCCATGTTATCTCTCCTTTTATAAACAGAACGTTTGTTTGTACATATTATAGAACTAATGTTCGCTTTATGCAATAAAAACATTTGATTTTAATGGAAATAATTGAAGGAAAGTGTTGACTTTCGATACTAGTACTAGTATAATTAAAGTATAGAAAGGAGGTGAACAGAATGGATTACGATAAGATTCTAGCTTACCTAGTAGCTATCGCAACAATCGCAAACTTACTTACAAGTTCAGCGAAAAACATAAGCGATATGAAAAGTAAGAAAAAACAAAAGCGACGCCCTCCCGCAAAGAAGAAACGTCGCAAATAACTTGTAGAAGGAGGTTAACGCCTCCTTCCCTATAATCTTATCATATCCATCTCATTATGAAAAATATAGGATACGTTGTGGCATTGGCGTTTGCCTTGTATGTATTAACAGATATGGTTAACTGGAAAGAACCAAAGTTTTTTGATTACTCCATGATTATCATTTATTCACTTTGCTTAATATTAGTGATATTAAACATCGTAGTGTATTTCAAAAGAAGGAAGGGTTAAATTTGGAGAAAAATTCTCAGACCGAAGCAAATAAACGCTGGCAAGAAAAGAATAAAGAGCGTGCAAAATACATCAGCGCACGATCTAGAGCACGTAGCTATATTAAAAATCATGCTTTGGAGGAAGATTTAGATGAATTTATGGAATTGATATTGGATCGTAAGCAAGTATTAAATGACATGAAAATTGACCAAGATGGCATTTAGCTATCTTGGTCTCTCACTTTAGGCTTGAATTACCTCGGCATATGATAAAATGCCAAGACGTTTCATTTCAGTAATGGCATTATTAGCTACTACCTGCGTTGCATATGTTCCAGTAATAAATCTCCATTTACCACCATCTTGAACTACTCGTACATAATCCGCATTTGCAATCTTATACTTACCTAATGCTTGTTTAGCAGAGTTTGCCTGAGACTGTGTTGTAAATGTTCCTGATTGTACACGGGACAACTTACCATCGTTCACACCTTCCACAGCTTGCCCTTTGTCGTTAACAATAAGTTGAACTTTTATTTTGCTATTGCTTGGGACAATAACTGTACCCTCTAACTTGTAGCCTGTAGGAGCTTTCCAATTAGTAGGAACCTCAAAGTGTGGAGCGTCATAGCTACTTATCGGCCAATAACCTCCCCAAGTGATACCAAGCTTTTTAGCAATAGCTCCTACTTTTGATAAAGTAGATATATTGTATAAATCTTTAGGAGGTGCTACTGCAATATCCCAAGCTCTACGTGAAGTATGGTTGCTAGAAAGCGTCCAAGTCACTTTTGAACCTGGGCGTGTACGTCCTTGCTCATATAAATAGTTTTGGCGTGCTTGCGACCTGTATGTTTCAGTGATAAAAATATCAACTATGCCTGCTTTATAACACTCTTGGAATAAAAGACGACATGCTAATTGTGCAGCTGGAGTTAATTCGTTTAAATCTCGACATGTTTCTGTTACGCTCACCATTACAATTCACCAACCTTTTTGGAAGCCTTTAATAAATCGAACGTCCCGGATGCTGTTAACCCTGCAATAAATCCAGACATTAACATGATGTACACTGGATAATCCGCTAACGGCCAACAAATCAAGCCAACAAAAATACCAATCACAACCGATGTGATTGGCATGTATTGAGTATTAATATTGAATGTGTTTTTAAATACCTCTGCTACCGCTAAAACAATAGCCACCATAACCATTGCAATCATAAAAATGTTTGTTAAATCCATTATTCATCATCCTTTTCATGTTTGTAAGTGTGTTTTTCCATGCGATCCATTCGTCCTTCAAGTGAAGTTAAACTTTTATTCATACCTTCCATAGCAGCTGCAGTTCTTTCGTGAGATTCATTAGAACGTGTTAAATGCTGCATCAATTGTTTTTCGCGCTCTTTTGATTCTTCACGATACTGTTGTTCCTGTTCAATTAAGCGATTTTCCCTCGATGAACTATCGTTATAAAGTTTTTTAAAAAAAGCACCGCCAAGCAGTAAAGCCACAATAGCCCAAACTGCTTGACTAGTAGCTATTTGCCCAGCTGTAGCTACATCCATCCAATCACCAATCCTTTGCCCTATTTAGTTAAAATAAACAACGCTATGAGAAGCATCGAGAATCAGTACCACGTACCGTTGCCCATCTCGATTGCTCTCACAGTGCTAAAAACACATAAAAAATAACGCTAAGCCTTAGCTTGCGTTTCAAAATCTTGCTTTGTGATTTCTTTGTACTCCTCTGGCGTAATCTCGCCAAACGGATTAGCTTCGGTTTTTACTGCAATCCGTAATTGTGCTGCAGTTACCCATTTCGAGATAAAAGCAATTTGCCAAAAATTCATCACTCTCCACCACCTTTCATTGAGATGACATCTAGTTTTAATTGCGAGAGCTGTGAACCAAGACTGTTAATCAAGAGGTCTTTTTGAATGCTTTTTACTTTCTCTTGAGCTAACTCTTCACCTAAAGAAAGGATTTGTTCTTCAGTAGTTGGTATTGAACCTATTTTTTCAAGGTCACTCCATGAGCCATCAGGCAATCTTCTACGTCTATACATTATTCAACCACCCCCATGATTAAATAAATTTTATGATCAATGTTAATGTTAGCTCTAGTTGTTGTTAATTTAAGAATAATATTATCCTTTGGTTCAACAGTTTCATGGTAATATTCATCTTCAACAATCTTGTCTGTAACTGGTACTATGTTTTTCAGGTCTACTTCTAATAAAACATATTGTTCCTGCTCACCTTTCAATGTCATCGATAACTCAACAGTTAAATCAAGTTCCTTATCTCGTTGAACCCATAATAAAACGCCTTTTGCAGATCCCTTTGGTGGCTCGATTTTGTAGCGAGCTACAGATTGCAAAGTAGGCGTGTTCACAGCGTTTTTATTAAGTTTTATTGTCTTGCTAGTCTTGGCACCGTAATTATCGATTACCTCAACGACAATGACATTCTCACCGACTTTTAGTTGACCAAGCGAAATATCAAATTCCCATACTCCTCCTGTACCACTGTAAATCTCAACTGCATCAGCGTTATTGATACGTCTTGTAACTTTAACAGTTGAATTTGCATCAGGATCAGATGCCGTTCCACTGATTTTAAATTTGTCATTATTAATGACACCACCAGGCACAACAGTATCAACTGATAAAAGAGGAACCCTATTAGGCACGACATAAAACGTTCGTTCAACGATAATAGATGAAGCCCCTTCACTGTCAGTTGCCCATACCTTTAATTTGTGCGCTACTCCATCAGCTAAATTTCCAGTTAAAACGTTGTCACCATCATATAACTTACCGCCACTAAATTTTAACTGCTTAGAGAGTGAAATTTGCGTTTGACTTAGGTTAGTAGCTAAAACTTTTCGTTGTTCACTATTAATCTGATAATAAACGGTAACTGACTGGTCTGCATCAGGATCAGATGCCGTTCCACTGATTTTTAAAATATCATTTTCGTACAGTGTTTCATTTTCAGCTGGGCTAGTCAATGAGACGGTAGGCGCTACATTATGCTCGATTGTGAAAGCCTCTGAATATACATAGTCAGAATACACATTACTCGTATTCTTTGCGCGCACTCGTAACTCTAGTGTTTTTAATGCCTTATCAGTTGTAATTGTCAAACTACGAGTTAGTGCGTTGTTGTATGCAAGTGATGCCCATGCTCCTGTTATATTGTATCTGAAATCTACTTCATAAAGAGACAAGTTAGGAGCGCTAGAAGCACCAAATGCAATATTAGCTACTTCATTAGGCTTAAATTTCTTGCCTGATACCGGCTCTGTAAATGGCGATGGTGGTGCAATAGTTTGACTTACACGACTGCCACGCACATACCAGTAACCATCCGTATGTCGTCCATCTGTTGGGTAAGCCCCTTCTTCTGCCTGGATGTTAGATTGTACTAGTGAACCCCTGCTATACGTTGTATTAGTAGTAGCATTTGCAGAGTCTTTGTATGCAGCATACTTACCACCAGGATTACTAGCAGGATAGCTACCATAATTCCATTTGTATCTATATAATTCCGTTCCAAAAATTGCGTATGCGTACGCGCCGTCAGACACCATTTCACTACTTGAATATACACTACTACTTAACACGAATTTCCCTGTACTCGAGTTCCAACTGTAACTTTTAGCTTTGCCCGCAAATACTGAATCATAACTACCATGTTCAGAACCCCACGAAGGTTCGTTGTATGTTACATTCGTATTAACATTATATTTACTCCAATAATACTTTGGCTTTGTAACTGTATATTGACTACTCTCACGATACGCACTTTCTAACCCACCTGTATCAACAGCCTTGACACGCATTTTTAAGCTTGTTGCAGTAGGGATTGTATACGTAAAGTTCGGTGTTGTCGTTTCTCCAACTTTTGAGTATGCAGCGTTATTAACAGAGACTTCCCAAATGTATTTAGATAGATTGCCCTCAGCATCAACCGACACTCCAACTGTAAATACTTTTGAATCGCCAATCTCGAGTGAATCTGACGGCTGTGTAAAGGATCCAGGTTGCGACGGCGCAGTATTCACAATTGCAACTTTAACGTACCAATAGCCGTCTGTATGACGTCCGTTTGCCGGATATGTGCCGTCTTCTGCCGCAATGTTACTTTGTACTAATGTGCCTTTTTGGTACGCTATAGATGACGTATTTTTCGTCCTTACTTTTTGGTGTAATACGTAGTTAAGTTCGTCGCTAGCTTGACCACTTTGGGTTGTTATAAACCTAAAAAGGTAATTGTCATCATTCTTATCATAGGCGACACCGTCTACCGGAACCCAATCAGAATAGTTCCATGCATCTGTTGGTGTGTATGTGTTAGTGATACCATTGAACGTATAGTTTTTATAGCCACCTTCGAATTTCCCTTTACTAGTATTAAGATATTCCCACGGTGCGTCGTCGTTATATACTTTATGTTCACTAGAAGTAAACTTATCATAATAATATTTAACCAACCTAAACCACCTCCACTAATTCAACTTTATATGTTTGCCAATCGCCAATACCCATTTCAGCGTTGACAGTATCAATAACAACATTACTACGCGCCACTTTAGCGCCTTTTTTATAGTTATTTTTAAGAGCTTGTACTTTTATAGTGTCAGCACCTACCTCGGTGATAACAACGTCCTCTTTTGCCACATCATCAAAAATAGTGACTTGTGTAAATGGTGTAAATCCTTCAACATTAGCCACCTTAAATTCTGTTGTACCGATCGCAATAGCTAGTGGAATATAAGTCATAGCTTTGTCTAGCTTGATTTTGTTTGTACTACCATCCAAAGGATCTGCAAATGTTCCTGAGTTCCCTGGTACACGACCATCTAATTCAAGTTGTATTTGTATACGACGTATAGTTGCTTCTAACGAAATTATATTATTCCTGTTAAATTCGATGTTTTTATCGAGATGGTTCATAACTTTCTGATTGTGTCGAGTACCCTCTTGCAATGCTTCCCAAACAGGTAATCCAGTGACAGGCTCAATTTTTTGGGTTCCCGTATTTGGGTCAATCACAGGAATAAATTTTCCTTTTTCATCAATACGTAAGATATGATCTAGAAAATTTATTCTTTCATATTTTTCAATAGCCATCTACGCTACCACTCCCTCTGCAATGATGGGAATATCAAAAACATACATAAAGCCATCATTTTCTTTATAAAAATTCGTTGGACCACTCACTAAGATAGCATTGTCTCTATCCAGTAATGCTGCATGTGTTACTGCTCCGCTGTAGTCATCTAAATAAAACATAACCCGTATGATATTCCCTAGCTGTTCAGTTCGGAAAATATCAATGTCACGTTCAATACCATCAATTAAAAAACGCCCCTTTCGCACATTGGAAAGTAGCGTTTGAAACAATAATTTTATTAATCTTTCGTGGACTTTCATATTTTCACCTCTTAATAAGAAAATGCCATACCCGTAACTGGATAAATGACTTTGTAACCGTGCGATTTTGAAGGAATATCAATCTTAGATTCACTACTTACACCAATACTATTGTCAGTTGTAATTGCTTGATTCGTTACAGGGTAAACAACTGGATAAACATGATTACGAGCACTAACTCTAATTGCTGGTACATTAATTACATAAAGAAAATGTAACCATAAATTCAAAGGAATCATATCTTCTAATGTTTTCTTCAAATGATGGACATCTGTAATTTTGCTATAAAATTCAAAGTGTAACTCAAAAGTATGTGGATTAAGTAACACATTATAATTTTCTTCACCGCATAAAGAATTTAACAATTGTTTTAACGTTCGCATTGTATAAGGCAATTTGTTATTAATTTTTGTTAATATACGATTTTTTCTTTCCTCCAACGTATCTGTTGTTCGACGCTTCAACTTCAGCATCTTTTCCCACAAAAGCACACCTTTTTCATTTGTTTCATGAACAAACCGAAATTTAAAAATATCGATTAACTGCAAACGAACTTTGTTAAAATTAGCACTTTCAACTCGAGTAATTTCCTGAAACTCTTTAAATTCATTAACTGTTGGTGGTAGTAAAGGGTATAAATCAATCTCTTTATCTAAATAATCATTCACTGACGACACCTCTTGCCGGAATCGTATTTTCATCAAGTATTAGATTATCGGCGACACCATTAATCAATGTATCACGTATATCTATTACCCCATCAATTCCTAGAGCTCGTGATTCAATTTGAGCGATTCTAACGACTAGTTGTGAATTATCTTCCCAATCTTTTTTTAATTCTAAGAAATAATCATCGACCATTGCTTGGAAATCTAATTCACTTACCGCCCAATCATAGCCGACATCAAACGTGATATTGAATGTTAAATCAACTAGTGTTTTGGTAACACCAACAACCTTCACCACGTGACCAATTGGTGCAATACCTAGTCCTTCTCCTTGATTAACTTCTGGATCAATAGCAGTTTGAAGATTATCTAACATTACAGAAGATGGTGTTTGATATTGAGCATCCATAACAACTATCTTAACGTTATAAATACCTTCTCTTACCCGATACATTTTAACGCCGCCTACTCCTTGTAGACTATGCACCTTATCCTTATAATCTTTTCGATTACCACCGAATGCAAGTGCATCAAAGCTTTCTAAATAGCGTTTCCTTAAATCTTCTGTAGGTTCTTCATCTTCCCCAGGTATTAAAACTTCGGCTAAAACGGCTATCTGAAGACCATCAATGTAATCTATAGGAATTAAATTCCCAAAATCATAATTACCTAAAATCCCTGCAGTTTCACACTTCAATTTAAAGATACCTTCACTTATTTTTTCAGTAACTACATAGTCTAAAGTATCTAAACTAAAACGAGCGCCTATAGGGACGTTAATGTTAAATTCGCCCTTTCTAATCGCTTTTGTAGCCGATTCTGGTGCAATGCCCCTATCTTTGCATAATTTAATTAAAAATTCACGAGACGCGGTATCACCGAACATTTCTTGTATCATACCGTCCATCGAGAAATACAATTCATACAATTGTTTCGCATGTGGTGATATGGCATCAAAGATAATGGATCCTTCTCGTTTGTCTACATCATTTTTAACTTCATTTAAAGTGTTATCCAATATGTTTTCATGGGTAATTTGCTCAAACATCAAATATCCACCTCTCTTTCTATTGAGATTTCTCCATAAACGGTATGTGCGGTAAAGGACATAAAAACCTTATTCTTTTTGTGACTGAAATTAAAATCTGATAGCTCGTTTATACGGTTATCAATTAGTAAGCATTCTTTAGTAATGCGTTGTAATTCGCTGTACACATAAGGAATAGGTTTTCCGAATAACTTCGCTATTTCAGCTCCAAAGTTCCAACTATAAATAATATTTTCATAACGCTCAGTACCCATCGCTTTGTAAATTGCTTGTTCCATCGCTTCCTTACCATCCGTATAGCCTACAATTCTATTTCTTACATGATCCATACGATAAGTTCGAGTTGGTTGTACTTCTTCCTCAAAATCTATCACTAACTCGTCATTCAAACTTTGATTTGGAATCATCAAACCACCTCTTTATCGATAATTAAATATTGTTGACCTCCGTGAGCACGGATCATTGTTACTTTGTCGCCTTGTATTAAGCCATAATCTTTAACAACACTGGTCAACATTAAATGTGCTTCTTCTAGAATTAATTTTTGATCAATTTGGACCTTCAGAGGACTTGTACTAATGACAGTGCCATAAACGATATCAGTAAGTTTTTGTGAGTTTACAGCGTCTATTGCAATCTTTTTAATAAGGTTTAAAATGTCGGTCATATCACGCAATGAAATCACCGCCAATTAGTTTTAAGTCCATGTGATGGGAAGACTCATTAAAGGTATGTTTTACCGTTTCGACCATCATAAAATTAGCTACCGTTATGTCACCAAGATACAATTGAACAGCAACTTGGCTCCCTCCGCGAATCTTTGGATCACCGAACGCTTTATTAATGTGTAACTTGCGAGATTTCTGATTATAAAGTTTCAACAAACTATCAGCTTTTGCTTTACCATTCGCTTTTTCATCGAGTTTATCAGTCATTTGCAAGACGCCCCACTCATTGATTTTGGAACTATCTTGAGCAATATAAATTTCGCGTTTACCTGTCTTCTTATTTTCACGAACTAATTTGATCTTGTTATAGGTGTTTTCATCAATGGATGTTGTATATTCGAACGATTCACCAGAATCCATATCAATCAACAAATCAGATTTAAGCATTTTGATATTACGTAAATTTAATGAGCCATAGTCATCATACAGCACATATAAATCACCAGAGCTTAGAGTTGTATCTGATAAAGCGTTATCCATAATAGTAAACAGTTCTTGATTGTCTTCAACTCTAGAAGCTATGACATGCTTTGTATTAGCAACAATGCCGGTCTGAAGTTTGAAATCCTTTGCGATCATTTGTAACACTTGAGCAGCTGTTTTTTTGGCATATACATAGGTGTCTTTGTTTTTAAAGTATCGTAATTGGTCATAGCAAGTAACGCTTATAATACGGTTGTCATTACGCTTTTTTGTGAAGACAAATCCGAAAAATATCTTATGGCCATCGTAATCAAAACGAACGGCATCACCCTCGTAAAAACCAAGTACTTCATCTTTAACAATGTTGAATGTCAATTTACCTGGGGTTCCTTTTCGATGGGTTTCCCACTCAACACCTTCTTCAACAGCACATTCAAAGATACGCCCTCTACTCATAATGAATAGCTTTGATTTAGCCAAGTTTAATCACCTGCCCAACTTTTAGAACGTTTGGATTGCTAATGTTATTCAACTTTGCTAATTCTGTATGTTTCGAGCCATCACCTAAATATTTTTTAGCAATTGCCCACAAAGTATCACCTTTGACTACAGTATGTGTTTTCGGCTTCTCTTTGCCTGTTGTAGGACGTTTTTGCTCTACTACAGCCTTTTGTGTGGTTGTAGTGTTAGATGTACTACTAGGCTTCGTAGTGGGCTGTATGACAATTCGTTTATTGCCGTATGCTCGATATTGTTTCAACTGGATATTTACCATCACATCAAAGCCATAATCAACAGATTCCTTAATCTCATAATCTTCTATGGTCATTGTCATGTTAGTGTCAAAAAGCAGATTCCCGTTAGGCATCATGCGGTTAACAATAAACTGAAAAGGCTTATCTGAAATTTTTAATTTTTCGAGTTTTTCGAGATAAAATGTAGCTGGTTGAAAACCATTCGGATAAATAGCAAACGGATATTTGACGTTTGGGAGTAATACCTCAAAGTCAATATCCGTTAGCCCTGGTTTCTTTATTACGTTTACTTCACCTTCATTCATCAACACAACAGTTTCGTTCCGTCCATTGATTTTTGTGTTAAGTTCAGCAGGTGCAACAGGAAACTGTACACCGTCTACAAAAAAGTTATACATCTTCTGTTGGACCTCCTTCTGCTAACATTTGTGCTGCCTCTTCAGCTTTTTCAGTAAATCGATCGATGACACCATCAATATCCATTTCATTGTTGATATGATTTTCACTTCGAGCATCTATTTTAATCTCAGCGGTAGTATAACGATTGATTGCTTCTCTTTCAGCGATATCACGTAGATATTTTAAATCTTCACCCGAACCTTCCATCGACTTAGCCATTTTTGCTGTATTGCCAGCTGTTTTACCACCGTTACGGTTTCCTTTATCTAACTTGTCTCCTAGGCCTTTAGCATCTTTACCAGTACCTTTTCCAGCACCCGCGCCAGCATTTTTCATTGCATCTTCAATTGCTTTGCTAGAATTACTCTTATCGACATTTTTATCACTACTAAATAAATTAGCTCCCCAGTTGTAACCTGTATCATAAGCGGCGCCTAAAGACTTCATCTCCATTTTAGGTGCTTCCCAGTAATCCGCAGGAGCTTCTCCAATCAAACCTTTCAACGCACCTTTCGCATTTTTCAAATCACTTGTGATAGAAGTTCTATGGGAGAACTCGGTACCTTTTCCTATACCCACCTTTGCGGCAACATCTGCTGGTAACAAATCAACAAACCAATTCCAAGCTTTAATTGCCCCATTAACCGCACTTATCATTGCATTTACAAAATTCGTAGCGAAACCATCCCAACCGCTTGTCATCGCAATTATTGAATCCAATACATTTGAGGCTAAATTGTAAAACAATCTTTTCACTGAATACATCGGATGTTTCCACACATTAACAAAAAACTCTACATAGGAAGCCCACATATTCCACATATAAGCTACTACATTATAAATCACTGCTCCTAAAACCATAAAAGCGCCAGCAATTATTCCGGTAGCGCTTATCGATGTTCCTGCAAAGTGATTTATTGCAGCAACAGCGATATAAATTATCCCTATAAGAACAATAATAGCCATAATAATAATGAATATTGGATTTGCCATTAATGCAGCATTTAATCCCCATTGAGCAGCTGTTAAACCCATTGTCGCTTGCACACCAGCCCAACTAGATGCTGTCATTAGTCCGAGAGCCAGCGTCTTGAGTCCTAACCAAATAGTAGAAGCAATCTCTGCGGCTTTTGTTATCAAAAGAGCAGCCCCGTACGCTACTATTGCGGCTGTTACGCCCCATAATACAGGTGCAATCAAAGACCAATTATCATAAATAAAACTTCCTCCAGCTGCCAAAATATCCATTGCGAATATAGCTACATCAGCCATTTGTTTTAAAGCAGTAATTGAATTTTGTATCATCTGTTTGAATCTATCACTATTAGCGATTTCATTTAATTTGACTAATACACCTTGAAATGCCCATAGTGCTTCATTTTTGAAACTTGTCCATAATTGAGCCCATGTCATTGGCATACTTTCGAATTTTTTATTAATATCATCAGCAGCAGCAAACATAGATGCTTTTACTATGTCAGCAGTTATCATTCCATCACTAGCCATTTTTCTTATCTGGCCAATAGAAACACCTAAATAGTCAGCGATATTTCGAATTACGTTAGGAGTAGCTTCAAACACAGCGTTCAACTCTTCACCACGTAATACACCACTTCCCATTGCTTGCGTTAGTTGTAACGTTGCCGATTGAACACCTTCGATATTTGTTCCAGCTATAACAAATTGTTTGTTTAATAATTCTGAGAAAGCTATAGTTTCTGTATTAGATTTGAAAGCTTCGCCAGCATTCATTGCTAATTTAGCAACCATGTCAGCTGTATCTGAATAAGCACCTCGAGAGCGTTGAGCACTATCGAAGATCATTTGTTGTAATTCGTCTGTTGTTTGTAATTTATCATTTATTAAATCTAGTCGTGCAGTTGTATTTGTCAATTCATCGGATAAAGCAAAAATATTACCAACTGTTTGAAAACTTAAATATGCAGCTGCTATCCCCATGATTTTACCTAATAATCCGTCGGTAGCACTTGTGCCATCCCTAATGTTATTGGTAAATCTCTGTTGTGCTGTAGCTGCTCCATTAACCTCACCTTCAATTTTATTCATAGCGTCTGCAGCCATTGCTAATTCTCTACGCGCTAATCCAATACTAGACGTATTCATCATTTGTCCAGATGCCGCATGCATAGCTTCCATTTGATTTACCATCATTGAAACAGCGTTATGCATCGCTCGCATTGGTTGGCTCAATTGATCTTGTATTTGAATCGCTGTACGTATTGTAGCCAAGAAATCACATCCTTTTGGCAAAATAAAAAGCACCCTAAAAAAGGATGCTTTTCGTTGTCATCGAATATTTATTTGAACTTTGTCTTTTTCATTCTCTAAGAAAAGATTTATGCTTTCCTTACCTTCTACCACTGTGTCCGGTACAGTTATAACTACAAAGCCTTCTGATGACGATAACGGTCGTATATTTTGGTGATGTAAATCACCATCAATTAAAGTAACTGAAGTATCATAATCATATTTATTGTTATAAACTGCCTTTATTGATGTTCCACCACCATTCTTTATTAAACTATCAGCTTCTGTTCCATTATTAGTTATTTTAAAATTCAGTAATAAAAATTTATTACCTTCATCAGCTGAAGATGACATTTGACCGTCACTAACTGATTTATCAAACTTAAAAGATTCTAACGTAACTTCCCAATCTTTCAAGGTGAATTTTTCGCCAACTTGTTTAAGATCGAATCCTTTATTTGTTTGCTCTTCTTTCGTTTCTTTTTGACTTTTTTCTTCTACTTTATCTTTATCAACTTTTTCAGAAGATGGATTATTTGTAGTGTCATTCCCACAACCTACCAATAATAGACATAGCGTAGATAAATAGATAATTTTTTTCATCTATATCCCTCCTCATACACAAATATACATAATATGAAGAGATAACACTATATCAAATTGGCATAATTGGTTATTTATCGTTTTCTTCGTCCTTTGCCGTTACCACGTTTTTTAGCATCCTTCTCCTGTTGTTCATCAGCTTCACGCTTTATTTGTACAGCGGCTATAACAAACGCTTTTTCATGCCTTGGTAGAGCATCATATTCGGACGGCCACTTATGTAATTTATGCAAACAATAGTAAGCGATATTTGCATCATAGTCGCCGTCCTCAATTAGTTTTTTGCTTCTTCTACTAATTCATCCATACCAACGTCAAAACCGTTGATTTTTTGTACAGTTGCTAAGAATTCGTCATACTCACCTGGTAACAACATTTTTTTCAATAATTCTTTAGCACCCATTACTCCGTATGATTTCTGTAGCTCCACATCATGTAGATTAGGGAATACAGTACATTTAGCAGCTAAATCAGCTAAGTATGCTGTGTAGTTTGTTTCTGGCACTAGCACACCTTTTTTACCTGGTACAGGCATGCGTTTTGTATTGTCTTTTCGTAGTAGATCATCTTCATCAGAAGTGATGGCAGCGACTTCCCATTCCATTGGCTTTTTAGTTTCAGGATTAATAAATCGTTTCGATACGACAACCTTCTCATTCTCGGGTTTTAATGCGTTTTGTGCTAAAAATGCAGTTAAATTTGACATGTTATTACTCTCCAATCACAATTTGATTTGTTGTTTTATCAATAGTTACATATTCGTTAGGATTCAAGTAAATCGTTAATGTAACTTGGGTTGTTAGCTCATTTACATCACCAGCCATTATATCTGCTTGATTTTCAAAATGTTTTCCTATCATTTTATATATCTCAGCAAAATGTTCATTTAACGATTGACCTTCTTTCGGTCGACCTACAAACGGCATAATAGATTTTTTCATGATGAATCCTCACTTTCTAAATTTAAAAAGAGCCCACATCGTGAGCTCCGTTCTTACAACATTTCCTTAAGCGTAGAGAATTCTTCAGGCATATCCCAATCCTCAAACGTAAAGTCAATGGAATCTTCTAAGTAATCTGCATCAGCGTCTAATGCCGCGATGATGCCACCGTCCATATTACAATCTATTAAGATAGTTGTTTGACGACCAACCGTTGATGAACCATCCTCATTGGTTACTTGAATATCGAAGTAAACATCCTCACCAGTATCTTTGTAACGTTTTAATAACTTACGGAATATCGATGTATTGAAGTAGAATGTTGCACTACCTGAATACTCAGCGCCTGTTGCTTTATTACCTTTACTAATGCGTCCCATGATTGGTACTTGTGTTTTAGTTTTTTCCATGTTGGCTTCTAAATTAATCAACTGAGCAAATAGATAACGATTATTTTCAATCGTTACATACGCTCGCCCTTGTGCACCATGAATGGCATCACGAGCATGCATGGTTGTATTAGCGAAATACTGAATATCCAGTGGAATTAGCATTTTGTTTGATTTCATTATGATTACCTCCCTTAGGCCACCATCGTTGTGATATAAAGTTGTGACATTGCTACTGTTGGGTCCACAACTTCATTTACCACGACAGCTTTCTTAGATTCTCCTTGTTCTACAGTAAGATCATCTTTGTTATAATTTTGAATCGCTCGAATACGTTGCATTTCCATTCGATGTGCGCCGATATCATTCCATAAAGAAATACGACCGTCTTGGTCATTTGGTACCTGACCTAGATAACGGGTATTGAATAGATGCGCTGTATCGATTGCAATTTGATCCAGAACACGAATAACTTGGTTCATGCTGAAATCTTCATTTTTATCCACTGTGAACGTTGTGAAAGTATTAATATCTTCTAATACTCGAATGTCATCACCGACGCGATGGAATACGTATTTTCCGCCTTTTAAAAGCTCTGTAAGTTGAGCCTGTGTCTTTGTTTCAGACATATCAAGAGAATGTTCTCCATCGTATTTTTTGTTCGTATTAGACTTATTAACCGCCACACCAGCTTGTGCTCCAGTTGCCCAGTACACTGCACCGAATACTTCTTCGTTATCACCAATAGCATTGTTAGGAACATCGATAACTCCTTCGTGATCAGCAGCTCCTAATTTATGCCCGACGAGTTGGAACTTGCCACCTACTTGGTCGCGAATACGTTTTGTGTATTCGATATATAAAGATTTAATTAGGTTATCCGAAGATAAACAACCTAACGTATTGAAGCCGTAAGCTTCTAAAGCGTCTAACGCCTCTTGGTGTGCTCCACCTGTGATAGCAGAACCGTTTGAACCTCCAGCTAATGGTGTGCCAGCTGTTAATGTAAGTGTTGCATCTGGCTTAAATGTAACGAAATCATTAGCTTTTAAATCAGTAGCTTTAGCAACAGCAATTTGTTCGTCTACCAATACGTTAGCTAATAGAGTTTGAACATCAAATTTCGTTGGTTCATCAACATTTGCTTGAATAACAATCGTAATGTCATTTCCTCGAACACCTTTGTACTTCGCTGTTGCGTATTCATTTTTAGCAGCTACCGCACCTACAGCAAGCTTGTAGAAAAATACTGTAATAGCATTTTTGAATACATCACGAACACCTTTTAGTTTTGGATCAGTGTAATCATATCCAAAGATTTTACGAGAATCTTTTTGTAAATCTTCTTGTGTTACTGCGAATACATCACCGTCCACGCCCCAATCTAGAGGTATCGGCAGACCTACATAACCACGATCGCTTAGATTTACAAATGCACGGGCTTTACTAATAAAATTGTGATACGTACCTGGTAATACTTTGTTTTGTGTTAAAAATGGACCTCCACCTAATGCCAATTTATTTACCTCCCTTATCGAATTTCTTTAAAATCCCATCCACTTTGGTGAATGAGTACTGTTTACCATCTTCCAATAATGCATTTAATGCATCTCGACGAGCCATGTATTTATTACTTTTTACGATTTGTGCTTTTGTAAATTCATGCGCCTTTTTCGCTTCTTCCTCATTAGCATCATTCTTTGTAGCCACCGCATTCACCCTCTCGTTTTTATGTGTTGTTCTAGCGAACCCATAAAAATCTTCTCTTCAATTTCCTGTAAGAAGAAATTAAAATGAATAAAGTTATGACCTATACCGTCAACAACTTCGCTGTTAGCTCCTGTACTAAGCATTAGCGAGCCATTTAACAGTGTTATTTCTTTCAGTGCTTGTTGTACCTTCAATGTCATATTAGACGCCTCAGACAAGCCGTTTCTAGGAAAATACTGCACATTGAATAATGTCGTTACCTTCCACCGATTGCCGATTCGTCTTATATGTTCTAGGTTTAAAAATTGAATTAAAAAAGCAGGAGTCTTAAACCCCTGTGGAACTTCATCTATATACTTTTTGTAATCTACTCCGAAAGCTTCGTGAAGCTTAACGGATATAGCGTTTTGAATATCATTAATCTCCATCGAAAGCCTCCTTTAGCATTGTATAAAGCTTTTTCTCAAGTATTACAGGAGCTTGCTGTTCTACTTCATCTGCTGAAATTGTCATCATGAATCTCCCGTTAACCCATCCTTCATGATTTCTTGTTCTATGGCCGAACTCTACATAAGACGCATATTCCACTGGGTTGATTATCTCTATTTCGTAAACACTACCAACCTTTTTAGTTTTTAATGAATCTGCAAATTTCTTTACTCCATTTCCTCCGCCAAATGTTGTGCTTAACTCAGCTTCGCGATGACTTTTTGCAGTCCAACCACGCCTTAAAGTACCGCCAGTAGTGCCATCTTCGTAGATACCAACAGGAGTGCGTTTTATAACTTTAGCAAGCAATCTAGCAGCCAATTCTTTGGCGGCAGCCTCACAAAACTTTTTATAATCTGACTCAGCCAGTTTCGCCAACTTTCGTTCGAATGCTTTCAGCTGCCGATAATCAACACGTCCACCTCTGCCCATTATGCATACTCCTTAAATAACTCTAGGACAATTTCTTGATGATCCATAAAGATACCTGGTTTCCCAGAACGAGTATACTTTTCAGTTACTTTATCCTGAGTGACAATGATTTTACATCCGGGTAGTATTTCATATTCATTACCTAATGAAAGTTTGATTTGTTCAGCAATTATAGCTGGCCCACCTGTTGAGGAAGCGCTCGTTAGCTTTTCATGAGATAACTTACACTTAAGGTCCTTGTACAGTGTCACTTCATCATGTTTTGTAACATGAGTAATTGGGTCTTCTGCCTCTCGCCACGCCTTTACTGTACAATTCCCTCTCCAAAGCCTTTCTAATGCCTTACGTCTTGCGCTTACCATAACATCACCCTATAACGAACAAAATCTACTTCGTTGTGCTGTAGATAGGCAATAAAGGTATTGAATTGAGCTTCTGGTGTACTATTTGCTTCGATAGCAAAGACAGTGTTTGTGTCACCGTCTTGAACCTGTTTTGCAATCAAATCAAAATCTAATGTGTCTATAGATAAGGCACCCATTGACTTTTTGTTATATAAAAATTCCCCAACGACCATATCCACTGCAATTTCGTGGAGTCCTTGAGGAATTTCAGATAGATTTGTTTGATTGTTTACATGATTAGTTACCTTGATGATGCAAAAGTTCAGTAATAATTCATCTTGGCTGTTTGGTTCACTGGATACGCTTATACCAAGCGATTTCAACCGTTTCTTAACATCTTCTAGCATGGCTTACACCATCCTTTATCCTTGAGAAATGACACGAGCAATCGGAATAGCTTTGTGGTCGATAGTTTTAAGAGCAGCACCATTACCATCGTTGTTCACTAATGCCCAGTTCTTACCGTCCGCAAGTTCAGTATTTGTTGGTGATAAAGTAGCTTGAACTTTCTTTTCGTAAGAGATGCCGTATGGTGCTAATACTTTTCGTTGTCGGCTATACAGCGTATCTTGACCACCATTTGTTTTTGGATCACGAGCCATTTCATATGGTTCTTTTGCGCCAATATCTTCGTAATCAAATGAACCTTCACCAAGTACATAAGTTGTATATTTTGTATGAGCTGGATTGCCACCACTCTCGGCTACTTCTTCGAATGGCATTGAATCGTCAACTAATACAATGCGGCCATTCCATGTACCAATTGATAGATCACGTTGAATACCGTCAGCATCTGTGTATTGTAGATATTTAAACAGTCGTAAGTTTTCAAGATTCGTTGCTACTGCTGAATGCATGATAACAATTGCAAATTTAGATTTGTTTTGACCACATGCTTGTTGCATAGCATTGTTAAGTGTTGCTGGACCAACTTTGTTAAGTGGATTACCTTGAGAGTCTTCACCTGTTTTTGTTGTAATATCATATGTGTGATTTGTTACAAATTCAAGATTTTTAGCACCTGTCATCGCAAAAACACCACTTAGAATCGATAACAACACGTCTTGATCGATTTCTTCCCAATATTGCGCTACTTGTTGAGCAACATTGTCCATGAAGTCAACACCACCTGTAATATCTTCTGAGAAGTCTTTTTCAATCCATGCTTTTGCACGGCCGTATACAACTACACCACGCTCATATGTTTCAGTGCTTGTAGCTGTGATGTCTGTTTGACCATCGTAGTTAAGTGCTGCACCGTCTAAATTACCGAACATAGGAATACGACCATAAGCTGTTGTAGTTTGTGAACTAAATAAACTACGAATTTCAGAACTTGGTTTCAGTGCCTTAGATTTCAATAGTTCATTTCGTTTTAGATTTGGAATACGGTCTACATATTGACCGAACGCCTGCGGATTAAACGATTTAGCATCAAATTTTGTCATTTATTTATACCATCCTTTTAATTATATTTTTGCTTCGGGATTAGCCTCTTGATAGGCAACTAATTGGGAGTAAGTCATTGTTGAGGTATCAATCGGACTCCCTCCGCCACCTGGCTGCCCTCCTGGTGTTGTACCTGTGATAACTGTTTCATCAGACGCAAACATAAATTTTGTATCTTCGCTTTCAATCAGGGCTTTTACTTTGTCCTCTAAACCAATTACCGTTTTACCATCTTTATCTAGAGATAATCCTTCACGATCTAACAAAGCTTTAGCAGCAGTTAAATTTCGAGCCTTTGCACCAGTTAAAGCTAAATCAATTGCACTCTCGATTTTTTGAGCATGCATGTCAGCTTCATATTTTTCTGTAGCCGTTTTATTTGCCTGTTGAAGTTCTTTGATAGTGTTTTCTAGCTCCTCGTTGCCTTTAACTTGCTTTTGTAAATCAGTAAGTTGGACATCTCGGTCCTGTAATTGAGATTCAAGCAAATTCTTAGCAGTCGACAACTCGTTATATTTATCCTTAGGGATCACATGCTTTGGTGATTCCTTCGCTGCACTTGCAACGATTTTTTCAATTTGTTCATCTGATACACCTTGTTCTTGTAATAATGCTCGTAACCATTCCATTTCCATAACCTCCATACATTTTTATACAGGTCTGTGCCTGTTGGTGGTGTACGCTTCTTTATGGTCTAGCCTTTAAAAAGACCAAAATAAAAGCTATGAAGGCTTTTTGATTTCTAATGCCCCATAGCTTTTTAATTCTTCAATATCATCTTTTGATAATGAACAATTAATTGTTATTTGTGGTGATTCATCCTGAATTTCTTTTAAACTTTCTTCTACTTTCTTAGAAAATCTGTCAATAACTTCGTCTATATCTAACGATAGTTGTCGCTCTGCAGATTTAGAATAATACAAAACATTTTCATATGGCGCAAAAAACTCGCACCCTTCCGCTGTATGAACACGTATCCCTTTTTCCTCTTCGGTTACAGATACGATATTTTCGATTTTCATATCGTACTCACTTTTAAGTTTAATTTTAATGAATTTCATTACGCAACAAACCTCGCTTCCCACTCTGGATATTTAATGTTCGAATTAATGTAATACACCTCGCCGTCCTTATCACGAGCTATTCGTTGGCTGTAGTCATCTTCAAACCATGGTGCTGTAGTAGTTCTGCATCTCGGATGAAAAGGATTAGCAGTAACGCCAGGCATGAAATCAGCTAGTTTAAACACCTTACCGTCCATTGATTGACAAATACTACTTGTTCGGCTGTCCAAAGTAGCGATAATCTCGTACTTTTCAACATCTAGTTCACCAAATGCATCCTTTTGAGCAGTAGCACTAAAAAACGCTGATTCGGTCATAACTAGACGAGCAGCGTTGGAACGTGAGGTATTCATTTTTTTGGCTATTGAACTAATCATACGGTCCGGAGCTTCGCCACGAGCCATCGATTGAATTAATTCAGTGTGCAGTGTATCAAGCAACACATTACGATCGCGCCAAATCTTTTGACTAAATGTCTGACCATCAGCAGTCCAAGGTTTGCTAATTATTTTGGTTAGCTTTGTTTCATCAAGTGCTTGTAGAGTAAAACCAATTTCAAAAAATTTCTGCACCTCAAATGCTGTGTGATAGTACTGTGTTTGATATACATCTTTCGTTAGCTTCTGAAAACCTTCAATTTGCTCTCCATACAGTTCTTCTACATGTTGTTGAAGTTGTAGTTGCAAACTCTCTAAACGGCTTATATGGACACGAGAGGATGCATTTTCAAGTTGTTTCATCCACTTCTGATTAAGTGCATTCTTTTTGCCATATTCGATGTATTCTTCGACTGTCCATCGGAACTCTTCTAATTCCTCACTCTTTAGTTGCTGTTTTGCCTCTTCAAGAGTCATTTCATTGTTATCGGCAAAACGTCGGTACCATCGAGCGATATCTTTTTCAATTTCTTGCATTGTCTTGATATAAGCTTTTTCAAGGTCTTTATAATAGCTTTCACTCTTTTCATGCTGCGCTTGCTCCAACATCTCGAAACGTTTTCGCCAATAATCTCTACTCTTGGCCATTTAACTCACCTTGCTTTTGTTGGAAAGTGGTTTCGTAGTTATCATACATATTCATTTGTTCTTGCTGTTCTTTCTTTTTACGTTTTAACTCCAAAGGCACATCAGTAACATATGGATGCTGTTCTACTCGAGATTCATGTGATAAATCTGTTGATTTATTAATGTTATCAATAACCTCTGATTCATTGACTAAAATATCGCGATTGAAAATGATCTCTACTTCTATATCTTCGAACTTTCCAAGCTTTTTATGTTCGAGGTGCTTATCGATAAACCAAAGCAATTCCTCAAATGATGCTTGGAATTCAGTTTCTATTCCATTCGCATCTAAATCAATATCTAAATACATTGATTGAAGGTTCATTTGATTAGGATTATTGCTCATACGATCATCTTTAGCATCATAACCTCGTCCATTTTCGATAATAGCCTTTTTCAAAAGCTTAAGAATAGATTCATAGTTATCTTTATTAACCTCTATATGCAGAGTCTCAACCTTGCCATCTTTACCTGTTGCCGTTGTACGTACTTTAATAGCTCCATATTGCGAAAGGTTCTTACGGAATTGCCCTAAATCTTGTCCATCATAGTTATGGATAATCAAAATAGTGCTTCGAGCATCCTCTTGCATATTGTTATTAAAGTCTGAAAGAATTTCATTAAAGCCGTCCTGTAAGCTTTTTACACGCTTTATTAATGGAATATTACGATTGTTATATCTGAATGGAATAAGGGGTACTTGTTCCCAATTGAGACCTGTAACCTTGTCACCTGTTTTAGCTGTAAGGTAAGTAGCAAACTCTCCTCTTTCGACATCTGGAACAAGTTTTTCGCTATCTAAAATATATCTTTCGATTCCTTCTAGAGTGTAAATCTCAACCTTTTCAATGATTTCTTTTTTATCGCCTTTCCATTCTTCAACACTATAGACACGAACCGCATAATCTAAGATAGTCTTTTCGTTATCTTTCCAAAATGGAATGATTTCATATGCTGGTAATCGCATAAACGTGAACTGTCCAAGCTCGTTATAGTATGGATAGAGCCACGATAAGCCATGGTTTAATACGTTTTCTCCTAGATATCGAAAAGTCTTATGAAAACGTTTATTTAGCACTAGTTTTAATGCCTTTTGATACTCTTTATTTTCTGTTTTGATGGTTAATGGCTTTGCTAACAGGTAATTTACCTTTTGATCAACTAACTTAGCATATTGATTATCTAAGCGTTTGTTGTTTGGTAGGTTGTTCACTTCCTCTAATTCGCCTTTGTCATTTAGTATTTTACGTTTACGAGTTAGAATATCCTGTTCACCTTCAAAGTACTTATCACCAATGAGCATCCATTCACGTTCTCTTGACGTTTTAAATTGAGCTATTTCTAACTCTAATTGCTTTTTATGTGAAATACCTTTCTTGGCACCATCTTCAATAATGCCTTTCAATCTATCACTTTCAGTACTAACACCCTGAAACGGGAAAAATCCTGCCACGCTATTCACCTCACTTTATTTAAAAATCATAAGGGCTTCCACTACCCACAAATTCAGCAACTCCAGTAGTAGCATCAGGTGCGTCATCGTGTGCGTTTTTACCCTCACGCTGATACTCTGTCATCGCCTTGTAGTAATCCGGCCATTTATCTTTCCAGTTAATCGGGAAGTAAATGTGATTCATCACCCATGTTGAGTTAGATAAAATACGAGCTATTTTGTTATTTGATTGATGGAATGGCTCGATATATGTGTAGTTGCTGTTGTGTTTCTCCATCAACTCTTTCTCTACAGAACGAGCAAAACCACGCCCACCACCGTTTGATTCGATGTAAGCATGGTTTACTTTGTTGTCGTATAACATTTTAGCTGTAGCTGGCTCTGTTTCTTCCATAGGATCTTTTGTGTAAAGCACATCTAATACGTAAGCCTCGTTATCAAACGTAACACCATATACAACGCTACATAAGTAATCATCCCCTGTATCTGCTGTATCCGTGTAGTTTTGAATGGATTTAAATGTAGGTAAGTCACCGTCATAAGTCTTAAACGCTTTGTACAATCGACCCTTGAGGTCTAGTGGTTGCTGATAATAGTTGGCATTTAAAATAGCCTCGTCCATAAAGTCGGCTAAGGCATCAAAGTTCTTTCTATTCAGCAACTCAGGACATAACATATTTCCTTCATCGTCCATCGCTGGCATCATTAACACATACCATTCGTTAGCACGTTTCCCATCAAGGATACGACCACAAATGTCCTTTTTACTCCATCTCGTCATATTAACGATTTTAATTGAGCGATCTGTTTGCTCCTGACGAGAAAGAAATGTGTCAGTGAACCATTGCCACTGTTTATCTAAAGCATTTTCGTTTTGAGCTTCAGCAGCGTTCTTAATAGGATCATCAACGATTAGGATATTACCACCCTTACCTGTAATTGAACCACCAAGACCAGCACCTTTATAATTGAAATGTTGCCCTTCTAACGCCCATTGACGATAAGAGGAGTCACCCTTTTTGACCTTCACATTAGGAAATATATCACTATAAACGATTTCATGAGGATATACCTTTTCTTCGCTTATTCCATCACGAGTATAGCGACTGAATACTGTTGCTAAATCCTCGTTATAAGATGCTGTGATAATACGATTCTGTTGCCTATCACCTAACACCCATTCGCAAAAATGAATGAGTGTACGTGACTTACCGTGCCGAGGAGGGATGTTCATGATCATGTTTTCGTATGGTATGCCTTCCTCGTTAAGCAAACGACCTTCATACAATGCCTGTAACGTCTCACAAATAGTTTCTAAGTGTATACGTCCATCAATGTAGAAATCAGGCGCTCGCGTCTTGCAGTACTCCCAAAACGATTGCTGAGAAAGGTATTTTCGTTCTTCAATGAGTGCGTCTAGTAGTTCGATTTCTGCTTGTTCTCCATTCATTGCTTCGTCATCCCTTTCAATCGTTCTATTGCTTCGCGACGTTGTTCTGGTGTCATGTAGGAGTATTTATTACCTTCTGTGCCAACCACGTTGTCTTTTCGGTATTGTTCTATTTCGATGCGTTTACCTTCATTAGAGAATCTCAACTGTTCGTTCTGTAACTGCTTACGTTCATTTTCATTAAGTAAATCCATGTGCTTCGACAAGAACTCAAGTGCTTTCATCTTGTCAGCAAGCTTAACACTAATGCCATCCTTGCCCTGCTTAACCTCTGTAATAAGCGTTCCATCAACCTCAGCTGATTCATTTAAATGTACATAGTTGAAAGCGTACGTCTTAACGTTGCCATTCATATCAATTTCAGGCTGACCATCTTCTCTATACACAACTTCTTCTTGCCTACCGAACTTAACATAGTCCGTAATATCAGCGAATGCTATGTCAATCCATTTTTGAATGAGTGTTCGTTTATCGAGTAATGCTTCATTTGTTAAAGCATCCCGAGCTTTGACGACTTCTTCCCGAATACTAGCATTTCCTAGCAACCTCGGCCCATTTACATTAGCAGTTATATAATCACAACCATAAGCCTTCTGATATGCTTTTGTAGCATTCCAACACTTCACGTAATACGCAATAAATAGCCGTTGCTTGTCATTTAAGCCACTTTCGTCATCATCAGTAAAATAGACAACTTCGTCCTTGGGTGCATCCTCTTTTACGGTTGCAACCTTCGATGTTTTGGTTGCATCCTTTTTGGTTGCATCCCTCGACCATTTCTCACGGCTTTTTCGGCTCTTCAATGTACCAAGCTTTATCTCATGTTTCTCAGCAAGATCAGCAAGTGTAATCTTTGTGGTTTCCCACTCTTTCTGCATTTCATCCCAATTAGCCATATCTCATAAACACCACCTCCAACATATCAGTTATGTATTTCACTCTCAAAAGTAAGTACCGTTGCCCAGCAGTCAAAGGGGAGGAATCTGCTCGATACTCACTTTTCAAGGCAAAATAAAAACACCCCGAAGGATGTTTAGTTTAAATACTTTTTTAACTCTAGAATTCTTGTTTTAATTTCATCTTCCAGAAATTTGAATTTTTTTAACATATCGAAGAAAATATCATGATCCGACATTCCATCTACTTCACCTTCGTAATAGTACCTTTCGGATAAAAATTCAAGATATTCATCAAATTCTATAATCAAGCTATGTATTTCTATAGATTCTAAACTAATTAAAAAAATATCGCTTTCTACAGATATTCTTTTTATTAACTTATTTACAATCTCACCAATTTCATAACGCTCCTCCATTCGATTAAAGCTTACTTCAGCGCATAATTTATCAAGCATCTTAGATAACTGATGCAACTTGATATATTCTAGCTTAGCTTCTTTACGCTTTGCATCTAACCTAGAGTTATGAATTGTTAAATTAACACCTATCAATGTTATAGAACCACCAATAACAGCACCAACAAAAGCTATAATTGCAGCGACTATAGTATCCTTCCAGTCATAGAATTCAATCATTACCCAACCAGTAATCAGTAACACTAATAAACTAGTCCATATTAATATTGCCCATTCAAAAACCCATTTTTTCATAAAATCACCTATTGATAATAATACGATTAAAAGAATTTAATTGGAACAATTTTCTACAAATTTCACTTTCAAAACCACACCAAACTCTGCCCTCTCATTTCGTAAGGTTTTGGCTGTTTGATGCAGTTTTCAAAGCATAATAAAAAGCCTTACCGTGCTAGGTGTAAGGCTCTACATAGTAAAAATATTTAATTGTCGAGTTAGCTCACTTTTAGAACCGTGGTAGAGCTGCACCACGTTATTATTGTAAAGCGAATTGTGTTTTATTTTATAGTGCATTTCCGTGCACTTGTCCCAAAAGGGTAAGTTTGTTTTAGTAAGTTTAACTGAATTACGGAAAGTGGACGAAGTTCACATAAAAACCACTCCTTCAGCAATTTTTAGCCTTTTATATTAATTAAGATACCTAATCTCTTAAAAAAATATGGGCCGGCCGTGTATGTCTTGCCTCGAACAAGTTTATGAGGCGCAGGTCGGTCGTCGGTCTGTCTTTCCCTAATATTTAGGATTTTATAAATACCAAGGGAAGAAACATTTACCTGTCCGACCTCCCCTCCATTTTACACTGCTAATTTTTCGTAGGTCAAAATAGTACTTACTTGGCTATTTTGGCTAATTTGGCTAAAGATAACTTGTTTCTTTAATCTCACATAATCCTTTGATGTTGATAGATGCTCTGCAATTTGTCTATACGTCATACCATCAAGTAAGCAATCATAAATCGTTGTAAGTTGTTCATCCTCAATAAGATTGTATGCCACTTCCAATGCGTATACATAAGTACGCAACTTTTCTAGTCGTGCTATTTGACCACGCTCTCGTACATCCATTCTTTTGAGTTCTTCAGCACTTCGAATAGAACTGCCTTTTGGCATTACTGCATCTATTCCATACTGTGCTACGCCCCATGAACCCATTGAACTTGATCCACCATATAAAACTCTTTCTAAACGAATAATTTCTTTCTTCCAGAAGCGATAGTTTTTCACTAGATAATCAATATCTTCTTCTGACCATACTTCTTTAACATTTTGCCCATGTTTGCCCATATTGGTAGCCTCCTGTTATAATAACTTATCTGACTAAGCCATTATTCAAAGGGCATAACCAATTCTGAGCTGTAACGTCTGCAAACGCTGCGGCTTTTTCTTTTACTTATTTTTGAACAGTTTTCTCAGTCACCATCGGCTCACCGCCTGTAGTGCCAAATGTTTTTAAATGCGCACTTTCCTCATATTGTGCAGTAGCTTACGCTGGAATCACTTTGCCTTTGTAATAGTTAAAGTCCTTAAACGTATCTCGATAACGTTTTGATAACTCACGTTCGCTATTAGTTAAAAGTATTTCTAGTTTTTGTGCATTACCTTCTACAGTAAAGTTAGCTAATTCATCAAATAGCATTGTTGTTGACGCTAATACTTCTTCCTTTTTATCAATCACTGTATATACGCAACCACAATCAGAACCAGCAAATACAAAACGTAACCCCACATGACGTACTACATAATCAAATTCATCATTAGGAAATCGAATAATATCTCCGATTTTTAAATTGTGTAATACATGTTTTTGCTTATTCATTTCACTTGCTCCCTTCCTCATATTGAATTACTTCTGTAATGATGCAGCTTGCTAAGTTCGGGTAATCTGATTTGAATTTTTCAATCGCTTTCTTTTCGTTTAACGCTGTAACAAAACCACACATACTTATTTTTGGAAAACCTTCGAAATGAAATGTTAATTGCCACCCCATGAATATCCTCCTTCCTGCACAATTTCTTTCTAAAGTTCACTTAGACCATCTACGAATCTTACTAATCTGCTCAAGCTCTTTCCCGATACTCCGTAGTTGCCTATAAGTCTTGCATCTTCCGCATTTCTTGGTAGGATCATAAGCTTTTCGTTTCGGGCACCCTTTGCACTCCAGGAAAGCTATGTGGTCCTGTTGATTGATTAACCTTGCTCTACGCTGTTTAACTTCCTTGCGAACTGTTAAGCACCCCATTCAATCGTCACCTCAGCTCTGGGTTGCTCTGAATAGAACTTCCTCACGGTCATCTCAACAACTTGTGAATCATCATGCCAAATAATCTTGTTGCACCCATCCTTAATACCCTTAATCAAATTATCTAGATCAGGCTTTGTCGTGGGCCGTAATTCACCACTCGCTATAAGCTTTCTCTTTGGCCCTGTATGGTATTTCTTTGGTGGCATGAGATAAATATCAGCTTTTAGTTTAATTGGCTCTGTAATCAATTCTGACGGCTTATATTGATATGCTACGAGCTTTACAAAGTCTTTGAAGTCCTTACTCTTCGGTGCATCATGTGTGACTACCTTCTTGCCACGTCTGCTAAATCGAGGTCTTTCTTGAGGTTGTATGACCCCAGGTATTTCAATTTTGAGTACGTTCATGTTTGCCCTCCTAGCTATCCGAATACTCTACTTCCACGAATTCAAAATGCTTCATCATGTTTGTGTAGCCCACATTACAAATAGCATCTTCTCCGAATTTCGCCTTTATAAATTGTTCATGCGCCTTCATTTCTTTTATGCACTGTTCTTTATCAATGTATAAGTCTGCTTGCGTTAAGTCGTCTGTTAATTGATCATCGGCTTCATCGCAGTAATACTGATACCTACAGCCACTTTCTTGATATTCTTCTTTGAGTTGCAAAACCCACCCCGTCTTTAATTCTTCTGACATTTTATAACCTCCTGTTAGCACTCAGTATGCTGATAAAACACCCTAATGCCGTTCTACCAGCAGCGTGTATTTAATCCTCAAGTTTAATGAGTTGTAATCTATTATTTACTTCACTTTTAGCACGTCTTTGATAAACCCTTGACATGTAGAATTTTATTGTTCCAGGTTTCACTCCACGTTCTTCTGCTATTTCCTCTACTGTTCCTACAGCTACCATTTGTTCACCTTTGAAGAGTGCGTATTCGTTCATGTTGCACCTCAATAACCGTTTGCTTGTCTAGCGTGATTGACCTTATTCTTAGCATAGTAACCTTCTTCGACTTGATCCCATGTGAAGCCAAGTATTTCTCCAAGATATATGAAATGATTTACGTATATGGAGAATTCATTTTCTGTTTTCATAGATGCATCACTAATTAGATGAATAAATGTCTTCGTAATATCATTACCAAAGATAAAAGGTGTAGATGAATAAACAGAATTAAAACTAACCTGTAACTCCAACCCAATACTCAAAATGAAATGCAAGCAGTCAACGTATTCCTCAAGGAGTGGATTTGATTCTCCGATTTTTCCAGTGCCTTTGCAATCCTCACATTCTTCATATATTTCTTGGAGGATGAGATTTAAGGAGGATATTTGTCCTTCTCCATCACACTGCACACATAAATGCTCAATTTTTGTCCTTGGCTCCTGGTCCTTACTCCACTTTTTAAACCCTCGCCATTCATTTGCGCATTCACCTAGTTCAACCTGTAGCGCTAATAGCTTCCAGTCAAGATTGTTCTGCCCTCGTAACTCTGGATGCTCCTGCATGATGTGCTCGTCTAGTTCTGCTTGTGTTTTAAAAAGTTCTGTTAAGATCATTATTTACCTCCAACATTTCGATTATCTTTTACATAACGTTCACCATTAAATTCAATAACAGTAGGTTTTTCACCACGTAACTTGAGTATTTTGACTTTCGTAAACATCTCGCTGCCTTTTTTCATAACCTCAATCCCTCTCTGTACAGAATGTCATTAATATTTGATATGGTCTTGAATGATAAGGAAAATGATTAACTTTACTTGCAACATTCCAACCTCTCTCCATATCATCAGCAATCAATCGATCTAATTCTCGTGATGTCCTAGCCTTGGTGATTTTTCTTAATGTCGCCATGTGTATCACCTCGATTTTTATTTAGAAAGGCAAATCATCCTCTGATACATTCGGTGCCTTCGTATTTGCAAACGTATCTTCGTCGACCCTTGTATAACTTGGTTGATTATTACCGTAATTCTGCCCTTGTGGAGCCCCTTGATTTGGTCCACCTGTATTTGTACTAGATTCGTAGTTTGATGCGCCCTGTGAGCCTCCTGTGCCGTTTGAACGTGGTTCTAAAAACTGAATGCTGTCGGCTACAACATCAGTAGTGTATACACGCTTGCCATCCTGCCCTTCATAGCTGCCGGTTTGGATTTTGCCCTCCAAACCTATTAAGCTGGCTTTCTTCATGAAGTTCGCTAGATTCTCAGCATTTTTACGCCATGCAACGCACTGGATAAAATCAGCTTGTTTTTCTTCACCCTCTTTGTTGAATGTACGATTGACCGCCACTGTGAAGCGACATGATGCGATGCCGTTCGGAGTAAACCGTAAATCAGGATCTTTTGTAAGTCGGCCAACTAACACGACACGGTTAATCATATTAAAACCTCCAGCAATTCAAGATTTTCGAATATGTTACCTAATACTGAAATTTCATTAGTCTCTGACCATAAAGGAATAGCGTCACATCCATTATCAATCCACCATCGACCTTCGAACATTTCAACTCGACCAATAAAATCCTCATTAACTGAAACGACAGGTATTTCAACTTTTACAATATCCCTCTCATAAATCTCCTTGCCATTCTTGTCCTTTAGGCCTGTGTATTGCATGAGAATTACATCCGAATGTTCATCAAAATGCATCCAACCCGGTTCTCGGTCATAATCCACGTTTTCTGGCTCTATCCACATACAGTGGGCTGTGTAATTTTCATCTTTTGAATCTGTATTACCTACAAGCACTTTATAAGACATAAAGTTGTATGTTTTATCCCAAGCCCGAAACTTAATCTCTCTACTCATCACCTTTCAACTTCCCCTCGTATTTATTTCCTATCACTTCTAGGTCACTTATCCAGTTTTCGTCATCGCCGTTCTCCCAATACAATTGAGATAAAGGATATACATTATCATTCCAACAATTCACGAACTCCTGGTACATATCTACATCATGTCCAATCAACATAAAGCTACCTATTTCGAATTTAATTTCATATTTGAAGCCTTTGCGCAACACTATGTCGCCATCATAAATCTCATCACCGTTTTTATCTTTTAAACCTGTATATTGCATTACATCAATTACCTCAAAGTTACTTCCTGGCATTGGTGACAGATATAAAAATGATGAGTTGCCTTCATAAACATTGTTCATAGCAACTGTACGCATCTCATTTTTATCTTTAAACCATGCTCGAAACTTAATTACCCTCATGCCGACTCCTCCTCATATTCACCTTCACATAGAATGTCAAAAGCCATACTTCCATCCTCATTTTCCGTTTCTCCTAATGGCTCTCCGTCCAACATTGCATAATATCCAGTTGGATAAAGATCTACACAATCTTTGTGATATACTTCATCATTCACAAGAACTACGTCGTCTCTCCAACCAAATGTTTCTTTACAAGCTTCACAACGCTTTAATTTTTCACTCATGCTGCCTTCACCCCTTCCGTAATTGCAATTACATAATCCAATGCTTCATCTTGTGTACCAATACCTTTCAGCACTCGTAAAGCCTCTAGATTTTGATAAAACCCTATTTCGTTTTCTTTGTACTGGTATTTTTTATACAGCTGTGAATGCAATATGATTTGATCGATTAGGAATTGTTCATTCATGAGCTTCACCACCTAATGCCTGACGAGCAATTTTGTAAGCAGACGTTTCACAACCTTCCATGATAGGTGCTTCTACTTCCATGATTTTTTCTAGTGCTTTACGTAATTGTTCATTTTCGGCAACCTCGGATTCTAGTTCCTCATCTAATTCCTCTGCATGCCTGATAGATACTTTCAATTGAAATTCAAGTGCTTCTTGCTTTGCCTTATGTTTCTTGCATGCATTTTGCAATGTTTTAACTTCTTTTACTTTTAGACGTACAGTTTTTCGTGTACCTCTAAGCATTTCTCGTAACCTCTCAACCTCTACAACAAGAGCTGTCACATCCGTTATCGAATGTTTAATAAACTCTGTATTACCTTCATTCAAGCAATCAATATTTTCGTTTTGAGTTTGGCAAATGGTGTAATATTCATTAGGACTTAATATATCGATATGTCCTTCTGCTGTTTCTTCACTTACCCACGGTCCCGGTGTAGCATTCGCCACACGTTCTTTAATGGCATTCAACTGTTTTTGATCCATCACTCATCCTCCTCATATATCTCACGCTCATGTTCTGTGACATAAATGTATGGTTGTGTATGGAAATAACTATTTTCTTTCGGATACTGCACCTCTACTTCCGGATGTCTAGATACAAACTCCTCATCGTCCCATACATTGCCAATATCTTCTGTCACTAATTGAATACCAGCCATGCTATAACGTGTGTTCCCTGAAAAACCTTTATGTTTTAACGATTCAATGTTTTCATGCATTTCATCTAAATTGTTATGAATTACTCTGATTGTTTCTTTTATTTTCTTTTCGAAAATGTGCATCACTCATTCACTCCCCACCAATTTGTTAAAAGCCTCACGGTCGCCAGTAGCCAAAGCGACATCGATAGCAGCATCTTTGTAATTTCGTTTGTTGAAGTCCTCAAGCTCGGTCATGAGTTCGTTCAGTTCCAACTCACGGTAGGCTTCACCCATCTTCGCTAAGAAATCAACGACACCTAAGAACGGATTAGGATTGGACATTTGGCTCACCTACCAACTCGATATCTTCTGGCAATACTTTGAATCGTCTTCCAATACTCTTTGCAACGATATAAACTTTATGGCTTTTACTTTGATTGAACTGATAACCGTATTCTCCGTCATGCTCTGTGACACCCTCTTTAATCGATGTGACACCAATGATATTGAATATGTCATTAGGATTTTCGTTTGCATAAGTGTATAATTTACGACCACCATACCGAGTGCCATAAACCTTCTTTGATTCAGCAAAATTCTTCACTTTAACTTGTTGTAGAAACATTCCTTCACCCTCCAATTCATTCAAATAATTGAAAATTAATGATTACAACTGATTCATCAGGAAAATAATTATTTCGTTCTATATTTCTACCTTCCTCAACGATGTCGCTAATGTTTTGAATTGGTGTTGTTCGTCTTATCTCTGCATTTCCAAATCCCGTGTTATGAGAAAACGATACAAAGTACCGATATTTTTTATCCATCCCTTCACCCTCCAATCAAGGGGCTGTGCGCCCCTCTATCTATTTGAATAAAATCTGTTCGAAAGCGTTGTTCTCTTGCTGTGCTTCGATATCCCTTACTGATTCCTCCGGCATGTTGACCTGATAACACATTTTGTTGATACGGCTTTTTATACGTTCTCCTCGATCCCCATCCTCAACAATTTGTCCTTTGGAATCTCGTAATTTATATAAATCTGCTAACTCTTCAATTGTCTTATTTGACGTGATTATGGTTGTTTTAAAGTTATCCATTCGATAATCCAAGATGTTGTATAAAACTCGTTCAGCGAAGTCAGAAGGGTTTTCAACAGCAATATCATCAATAATTAGTACATCTGCTGTGCGATAAAGTTTTAAAATTTCATCTTCTGTAGTTTCACTGTTTTTATTGAAAGTCTTACGAATTTGCAAGAAAAGGTCGTAAGCTTTCATATAAACAACTGCTTGTCCATAAACAGTCATTAATGCATTTCCGATACTGCAGGATAGACGGGTTTTACCAGCGCCTTTTGTTGTGCTGTAGAAATAAAGTCCTTTGCCTGGTTCAATCTCTTTATATTTTTCAATAAAGTTAGTAGCGATTTTTTTAGCAAGTGCAGCGTCTGTTCTTGAAACTTGTTGAGTGTAAACATCCACTTTAAAACCATGTACTTTAGCTTTTCTAAACTTCTCAGGCATACCCGACAAATCTAGCTTTCTAGCAATCTCTTGCTCTTTTTTCTTTTGTTCATGGCAATCGCACTTTTCCCACCACTCAGATTCTTTTTTCAAGTCAACCAAGATAGAATTAATACGATCCATCTCCTGTTGGTCGTTCGCTTCATGTGCAACAGCGTATAACTCTCTGTACTTTCTAATATCCTCAGCAACTTTTTCTGGATGCATTTTCTTGTGGTAGTCGATATACCAAAGGAAACCACTACCATCACATTTCTTGTTAGGACATGCATCACTAGGAGTAGTTGCGCACTCGATACCTCTAGAGCCCAGCGAGTTTTGCGCGTCTCTCATTCTCTGCTCTAATTGAGGATTTTTTTGCATCATCTGTTGGAATACTTCGCTGATCGCTTCCATCCTGTTGAGCCTCCTTAGTTTTTAATTGCAATTGCTGATAAGTAGTAACCATGTCCTTGCGCCAGTTGATCAATGTACCTTCTGCATATTTGATTTTGTTTCGAGCATTATTTAATACCGCGTTTTGTAATGCTGCTAAGATTAAATCCACGTCTTTGAAGTCATCTAAGATATAACCAAGGTGTTCAGCAATAGTTGGAAGAACTGGTGTAATGTTTTGATTTGTAAATTCAATTAATCTAGCAAAATCAGAAGAACTACTAACCGACTGACCAACTTCACTTCCAGTTGTTTGTTTTTCTTTTTTATTTTCTTTTTGTTTTTCTTTTTCTGTTTGTTTTTCTTTTTGTCCACGTATCGTTGACGTATCGTAAGAACCCGCATCATTACTGGATTCTTCATTTCCTGACGTAACGTTATACGTATCGTGTGACGTATCGTAGTACGACTCGTAGACGATACGTATAGAATCATTCGAGATTCCTTCGCCTACCCATTGAATTAGTGAAGTATCTTTCACTTCTTTTAGTTCTGATTTCACACAATCAAGAATCGGTTTGCCCCCACGATTCAAGTTGTATTTCCCCCAGTTTTTAATAGCTATTTCACGAGTTTCATCATTGTATTTAATGATCTTGTGATGGTCTCTAAAACGTTGTAGTAATGCTCCTGCACTTTCCATTGAGTAACCCATATCAAACGCTATTTGCTTTTTGGTAATTTGATAGATCCCAATTTGAGTCGTACTTTCATTTGTCAGCAAATACAAGAAGAAGTATTTATCCTCTGCTGTCATTTCCTCAACTACACGAGGATCGTTCCAAAAAGTTGTGTAGACGTATCTGTATTTAGCCATTTGCCCTCGCCTCTCCTCATGTCGCAATATTCAAATTTCTAACCATAGACTTATTAACAAAGTCCAAAATTGTTCAGTTAAATAATGTTCAGCACACGTTCACCAAAATCTGATAGATCAATTTCTTCGGCGTATAATTCTTCTGCTTCACCCCTGATTTGCTCTACTAGATGAATACACTTCAATGCTTCGCGCATTGCTGTTTGTTGTTCATCCGTCCAATTCGCCCACGCTAATCCTGCGTGAATAATTTCTTTAGTCTCTTTAAGATCCATTTAAATTCATCCTTCCTTAAAAAATCTTTTTATAAAAACCCATCAACTCGCTCACAAACCGCGAAACTACCACTAACCTTGAGCACCCTATAGTTTGGATACCTAGTCATGTATTGCAGCACCAAGCGTCTGAGTTCATCGTTATCCTTCGCCTGTTGGAATATCCAAGCAGGCAGAAGGACTTTGTTTGGTACGTTACTGTTCAATGATTATTTCACCTTGATCTTGTTGATTTTCTTCTTCAACAACTGAGTAATCCGTTACATCGATAACATCGCTCATATCCTCAGAAACCTCTGTTTTAATAGTTTCATCAGCCTCAACAACCTTTTGCAGCTCGATTGATTTAGGAGCATACTTTAATACTTCTTTTAGTACTGTCTTTTTAGCCATTGCGTCATAGTTGGTTTTCCAAGGGCTAGTCCAACCCTTCTGAACAGCTTGCGAGAACTTATGTGCATGCTTTTCAATACGTTCTCTAGTCCAGTAAACAAAGTCGTATCCACCATTTTTCAAGTGATATACAGCGTAGTAGCCGACTGGCTCGCCTTCTGGGTTCTGCGAAGGAACATGTACTAAATCCTTGTGTAAGCCGTAAGAGTATGAAAATTCATCTTCTTGGTACACTTCATGGGCATAAATCGCCTTGTATTGCCCACTACGTACAGCTAAATCGATTAATCCTTTATAACCTAGTTGGAATTGAACCTGTTTACCGTAAGGGATTAAATACGCTTGTCCTAGCCCTGTATTTGGTTCCACACCTAGCTGAGCCGATTGCATAAGCGCAGCTACAAAACTAATTTGGTCACATTCTAGAAGCTTTGGTGTTGTTCGAACTGCTGTTAACGCAATACGAGCTATTCGATCAGCATCCATATGCTTTGGTAAAGCACGTTTAATTTCAGGACCCATCTTTTTTAACAAAGTATTTAATGATGCTTCGGGAGAAACCTGTTTTTGTACTTGATTTTGTGACTTTACTTTTAATTCATTTGTAGTAGCCATTTATTAAGCCTCCATTTTTTTAATAGTCAGTCGTCGTGAAGATGACGGTTTAATGAACTTGTCATATACATCAGGGGCCTCTACTTTCAGTCGTTTACTATCAACACGATTTGAAGTAATCGTTTTATATGTCACTTTATGACGTTGAGAGTGCCCCTCTGTAGCGTTTTCAAGCTTGAGCTTTAACTGATTCTCATACTCTTGCTTTTGCTGCTCTAACGCTTTAATTTCGCTTGAAATGGAATCGATAGCATCCAGTAGCACATCATCGTCTTTTGTGAGCATGATTGCCGTACCATCATCTTCCGGGTACATCTTTTTGATTAAGTCATTTGTTGCATCGGATCCATCAATTGGTGGAGCTTCATCTTTTAAAACGTGATTCTCCCAAAAGTCTTTTTCTCGTTCGATAAGAATTTGTATAAATTCCTCATCACGCTCAATTTCTTTCCAGACAAATTTATTGCCTCCAATTAAAACAGCGATATATGCCTTTTCAAAGCCTGTAACAGCAAGATAATGATGTACTTGGCATAAATAACTTGCTGGTATTTCATCACCTTCCCAAGCATCCTTTACATATTCACTAGCAGTTTTACATTCAAGTACAGCTCTTTCACCTACAACCACTCGGTCAAGGTTAGCAAGCATGAAATCATGTTCAGGATGGACCAACATTTTATTTAATTGACGCACCTTTTTTCCTGTACGCTTGGCAAACTCTTGAGCAACAAAATCTTCTAATGCATTCCCGAAATAAACAGATTCGTTATCAACTTCTTCGTAATATTGACCTGTCTTTTCTAAGAACACCTGATAAGCACTTTTATATTGATTAAAGCCCATAATTGCTCCAACATCTGACCCACCGATACCAGCGCGACGAGCGTCTAACCACTCGCCACGACTCATATCAGCAGTTGAAATTTTTGCTAAAACCATGCAAATTACTTCCTTTCGTGATATGATGGTAAAAATGATTTTCTTTAAGCCACTCTGCCAAGTGGTTTATTTTTTTGTATGAGCAAAGCCATAATGCTCCTCCACGTAAGCAATAACCTCAGAATCAGTCATGTCATAAGTTGTTTCATCCCTATATCCAGTAGCTAAGTAATCACTAATGTTGTCGATGTGTACGATCACATCACCGATTTCGAAATACACGTCCCCAGAAGCTATGAAACTACCAAAATCATCGTGCATTTCGAAGCTCACAGTTGGCTCATAAGGAGGCATTGGATGCTCGATTCGACCAAGTACTATTGGATTTTCTAAAAGTAAGTTCACGCAATTGCCTCCTTCTGCTTTCGTAATACTTCCGCATAAGATGCTGTTACAAAGCTTGTGTAACGTACATTGTTCTCAATAGCCACTAGCGTATAAATGATTCCAGTAAACTCACTGATAATGTCATACTCAGCAAAACGTTCTTCAAACACCTCTGTGTCTAGATATACTTCTGGCATCTTTGGCTTAAATTGAGCAATACTCATGTTTTCACCTTCTTTCTGATGGCATCCCATCAAGCAGCTCATAATGTATTTGGCTAACCAGACCAATGAAATGAGGAGGATTATGAACTGCTTGACGAGAGCGAGATAACTCGCAAACGTCTTATTTAAGGTCATACACCGTTGTCATGGCTTGACCGTATGCTTTACGTTCTAATACATTCACTGCATCGATGATGCTATTTATCGCTAGTGCTATGTTACTTTCACGATCTACTGCATATATTTCATACAAAGCTCATGCTTCGTTTTTAAGATTGTTTATGATTTCGTCCACTTTATGACCTCCTTGTGGTATACTAGACTTGTATATGTTGTCCGCTGTTTAATCGTTGCATCCGATTAAGCAGCTTTTTTATTGCCAGCATGTGACAATCACTGGTACTACGATAACCAACATCGTTATTGCGGCACCGATACAAAATTTTCTGTGTGATTCCGGTACATCGTCATCCGGCAAGTAAAAATAGTTATCTAGCCATTTCCACAACCTTCTTCACCACCTTCGCTTTTTTTCCTTGAAGATTTAATTCTGTTGCCGTCAACCATAACCGTTTACGCTCATGCAGTTTTCCGAGTTGTATTAACGAATTGTGTAGGTCCTTGTCTCGTTGTATCGCTCTGTTGATTTGACCTTTTTGTACATATATTTTGATTTCTTCTAATAGATCATCGATACATACTTGCTCACGTTCGATTTGATTATTTACTTGTTCTAAAGCATCCAATTGAATAAACCTCCGATAAACATTGGTACTGTTTGTAAAAATTGCGTTGCTACATCAGCGCTAAATAATGCTGCTATTACAACGTCCTGCGAGTTTGTAATTGCTGCTGCTTTAGCTAAAAATGTCGCCTCGCATGTAATAATATTTTGTTCTATACGGCTAATCGTTGATTGTGTAGTGTGCATCATATCTGCAAACGCCTCCTGCGAAAGCTTCGCTTGCTTACGACACTTTTTGATTAGTCCTCCAACGTCTAAGTTCATATATATTCACCCTTTTTTTATGCAGTTTGCGCATATTATGCATCCATTGCATTGTTTCTCTATTAAGTTAGCTTTAATATTGAGATAAGAGGTTGTTGCCCCAACCTCTTATGATTTCTACTAGATTGGTAGTTTGATTGAGGCCATTTGCCCTGGCCTCTCCTATGATTTTGGTTGTTGTTTCAACCATTTAAGTAAAAATTCACTTGCTTCTTTTGCTGGAATCACCCATTTAGTACCGACTTTATGTCTTGGGAAATCTGGCAAAAAGAAGAATGTTTCTAATACAAAACTGCGTGACATGCACGTTTTCTCACATAGAGTTTTTAAATCCCAAAATACAAATTCAGATTCAATTGTTTGTAATTTGGTGTTAATTGCATCACGAGCCATATCAATCACTAGTTGTTCGTCTACTTGAACTTGAATCATGTATGACACCTCCAGAAATTACTTGGTTATTCTTTTATTGAACTAATTTCAAATGAGTTTGTTTATTACATTTTTCAATTTCGATTTCTATAGCTGTTGACGGGCGCCATTTACTTATAAAATAAACACCCTCTTCAAACTTAGATTTTGGTAATTCACTGTATCGTGGTAATCGGAAATAATTTTTAAAATCTCGCCATAATTGAATGAAGACTTTCTTACCGATTTCTTTATATGCTTTAGACTCGTAACCACCAAGTACTTCCAAAACTTTAGCTTTACCCTGGGAGTTGAGTGCATACTCTTGTGTACCGTCAATACGCATTGAGCTTTTAAGTAAATCAACATCACCTTTGATTGATTTTATTTCTTGGTAGTTTTTAAGCGATGTTTGGAGTGCTAGTTCTACCGGATCTTGATTACTTTCTTCAATTATTTTGTAATAATTGTCCACCAGCATTTCATAAGCATCCCATGCTTTATCTGTGTTAAGAGATTTAGCATGTAACCATGCACCCTTTTCAGTCCAAAGATAAAGAACTTGAGCATTTTTAGAACCATCCTCAATTTGATGAAGGTTTAAAAATTCACGTTTGCATTCACCAGTTAATGCAACATAATGTTTACCTTCTTTGTAACGATCCTTATTACGATTAAAGTTGTTAGAAATGACTTTGTTTTCAGTCTCGTAACTTTCAGCAATTTGTGTTGTTGTTAGTACTCGTCGATTGTCATGTACGATGATTTGTAATTGATTCATAATTATTCTCCTTTGTATTTAAGCAGTTTTTTGTTGTGCATTTTTTGCACAATTTTCATTAAAAAAAATGGTCCATTCGATCCCTAATTCTCTACTAATTGCTTGTGCAACTTTTACACTCGGGCGTAGTCCGTTTTCGATTTTAGTGTAATACGAACGTTCTATTCCGACTAAAATCGCTACTTGTTCTTGAGATAATTCTAGTAATTTGCGTTGTTTCTTCAAAATTTCTGGAAACATTTCAGTACCTCCTTGTGCATTTCTTACACATAGTATATCGTGCATTTTTTGCACAGTCAATACATTTTGTGTATTTTTTTCACAAAATATTTAATGTGCAAAAAATTCACTTATAATATATAGAATAGAAAGGAGCGTATTGTATGAAATATGGTGAGATATTAAAAAAATTACGTACTGAAAAAGGTTTATCTCAAAAAGAATTAACTGACCGCCTCACATTAAACAGATCAACATATGCTCGTTATGAAACATCATCAACACAACCTGATTTCGATACCTTAAGTAAATTAGCTGATTTTTATAATGTGTCTGTAGATTACATTCTAGGCAGAACCAACGATAAAGATTCTTTACATACACAAGCTGGTATCTCAGATGAAGATTACAACAATCTTAATGCGTACCAAAAAGAAGTTATCGATTTCTTTTTGACTAGAGAAAATCTGTTTTTTAAAAACCAACCAGAAAATATGATTGATGCCTTAGAGCAGTTCGAAATATATTATGAGGTATGGAAAAAGCAACAAGAAAATAAGAAGTAATTTTACATTGTTATGTAGACTTTCCAGACATTTAAAAATTCGCCTTTTCAGTGGTGGATTTTTTTGTTAATATCATAAGAACATACGTTTGTAAAAGAGGGATACTATATGACTTTTGTTTATACTCATTTAGAAGACTACATTAGAGAACTATACACTGGAATAGGAGTAACAAAACCAAAACATTTAGATCCACGAATAATTGCTCCTAGGCTTGGCTTTATAGTAGTTTATTTACCTTGTGACTCAGTAAGTTATGACAACATAATTTATATAGATTCACGATTATCAGAAGAGGAACAATGGCAAGAATTTTGTCATGAATTATGTCATTCAATCTCTCATTCTGGTAATCAAACCAAAACTCACTATTTGTTTAGAGAGTACCAGGAGTGGAAAGCAAATAACTTTGCCTTTCAAGCGTGTGTACCTACTTTCATGTTAAATAATATCAACCTTCCTAAAAATAAAAAGGAAGCTATTATTACAATTTGTATATTATTTAAGGTAGACTATGAATTTGCAAAAAAAAGATTAGACCATTATTTAAACAATCACTTTCTAGAAATAATTGAACATATTAATAGTCCTTCTATTGATTACATATAAGGAGTGATACTATGGCTTATTTTCGAAAACGCGGTAACTGTTGGGAATACAGAATTAAATACAATGATGCTGGTAAACAAAAAGAAATATCAAAGGGTGGTTTTAAAACTAGAGCAGAGGCTAGAGCTGCAGCTGTTTTAGTTGAAGAGAAACTCGTTATAGGTGGTATCGAAAATTTAAGAAAAGGTGAGATTCTTTTTGAAGATTGGTTAGAAGTTCATAATAAAATGAATAATCAACACCGAAGAGAATCCAGTAATGTAACAGCTAAAAATGGACAAGTTAAATTAATACAAAGATTTAGAGGTTATAAGTTAAATAAAATTAAACGCGCTGATTATCAATTATTCATTAATGAATTATTATTCGAATATGATTATTCGAAAAATACTGTAGATCGTATTCATGGTGAAATGATGGCAATTACAAACAGCGCCGTGGAACATGATGAATTAGAAAAGAATTTATTAAGAGGCATACAAATCACTAAAGTAGAAAATAAAGAAAAAATGGTCTTCTTAAATAAACAAGAAGTAAAACAATTATTAAAAGCAATCGAAAATGAAGATATTTTTAAACGTGTTATGGTTATAACACTACTTCATACTGGAATCCGTAGTGGGGAACTTCTAGGTTTATTTTGGTCAGATATTGATTTTGAAAATAAAACACTCACAGTTGATCGGCAACGTACAAATATAGGTTTAGGCCCTCCGAAATCAAAATCAAGTTATCGAACAATTACTATAGAAGACGATTTAACTTGTGAATTGAAAGCTTATAAGGAATGGCAAGAAGAAAACGAAAAAACCAAAAGTAATTATATTAAATCAGATTATGTTTTTGTGGATGAAAACGGTAAAATGTTTTATCAAACAAAGCCACAGGATATGATGAAAAATATACTTAGGTATGCTAATTTAACCCCTAGAAAATCCACCCATCTATTACGTCATACACATGCTGTTATGATGTTAGAGGCTGGTGTAGATATTAAAACTGTTAGTACAAGATTAGGCCATAAAAATATAGACATCACAGCTAACACATATTTGCACATTACACCAGAACACGAAAGAAATGCCCTCAAAAAATTTGAAGATTACCTCAAAAATTAACCTTTAGGGGGCAAAAAAGGGGCAAATGTAAAATCCGCCCCTACAAAACCTTGTTATATCAACACTTTCTAAGCTTCACCCAATAATTACCCGTTCTTTAGGATAGTGATAATTAGATTTTTTGCCTCTACCTCCACCACCTAAAGTATAAAGGAAGGAAATTAAACCGACACGACCAACAAACATTAAAATCATTATGATAATTTTGCCAACTACCGATAGGTCGGAGGTGATTCCTAAAGACATCCCACACGTTCCGAACGCTGATGTAATTTCAAAGATTATTTGAATCAGTGATGCGTGTGGCTCAGTAATGAGTAAAATAATTGTCGCAACTAATACCATAAAGAATGCCAATAAAATAACAACAAACGAGCGGAATACATCAATTAAATGTATTTCACGTCCGAATACTTGAATATCCTCTCTTCCTCGTGAAAAGGTAATTAGGAATAAAATGGCCATGGCAAACGTTGTTGTACGTATCCCACCACCAACTGAACTTGGTGAGGCACCTATAAACATTAGAAAGCTCATAAAAATATCTGTTGCTTCACTAAAGGTTGTTACATCATACGTCGTAAGTCCAGCTGATCGTGTTGAAACAGAGTGGAACATTGCAGAAAATAGAGCCTCATGCCAAGACATTCCCTTAAAGGAATGGAATGATTCGAGTAATAAAATAACGACAGCCCCTACCACAAATAAAATTGCATATGTGGAGGTTGTTATTTTTGTAAATAAACTAAAGCGGAAATTTGTATGGCGATTAAGTAAAAAGGTTTTCACTTCAATCAATACTGGGAAGCCTATCGCACCAAGTACAATTAACACCATCGTTATCAATTGAACAAAGTAATCTTTATGAAACGGAAGCAAACTCATGCCTGTAATATCAAAGCCACCATTTGTAGTAGCTGAAATGGAGGCAAAGACACCATGAAGCAAAGCTTCTTCAAAAGTGTCGAAATAGTTTGTAAAGTGCAAAGTTAAAATTAACGCACCCATCAATTCGATACCAATTAAGATTTTCAATATTTCCCGAATTAATTGAACTACCCCTGACAAATTGTATTGATTATGATCGATCATAATCAATTGACGCTCACGCATACCTATTTTTTTCCCAACTAGTAACCACACAAAGGTACCAAGTGACATAATGCCAATTGCGCCAAGCTGTAAAATGACAAGTACCATCGTGATCCCAAATGTTGTATAGCTTTCAGATATATTGAACGTTGTTAAACCTGTTACACTAACTGCACTTACTGCAGTAAACAAGCTATCTAATAATGAAACTCTAACACCTTCTTGATGAACGCCTGGTAGCCGTAGTAACAGGAAGGAAATAGCTATAGCTATAAAATAATAAGAGACAAGTACCTGAAAAGGTGTTACAAGTCTATTCTTTGATCTTTTCCAGGGCACTGTGACAACCCCTTCCTTAAATGATGCCAAACTCGATAGATATTAGTATAGAAAAAATACATCAAAAAAGAAAGAGGAATAGATACGACTATTTCTCATCAATTATGCCTCTGTTGAAATAAGTTAATTATTGATCTTGATGTTTATGACGAACTCCTACTAAATAACCTACTAGCGCGATGGCCACTAATACAATCCAGAAAGTTAACTCCCACGCAGTAGAATGCGGAAACTCTGCTGGTAATATGCCCACCTTCTCATGTGACAAAGTCAACACAACAAGCTTCACGCCTACCCAACCTACAATTAAAAACGCTGCGGTCTCAAGTGAAGGGTAGTCATTTAATATTTTCACAAACCATTGTGCCGCAAATCGCATCATAATAACTCCGATAAATCCTCCAAGTAACATGACAATAAATTGTCCACCATTGATGCCACCTATATCAAAGTTCCCTACCTGCGGTAAAGTTACAGCAATGGCAACTGCAGCAAGCATAGAATCAATAGCAAATGCAATATCCGCTGCCTCTACCTTAAGCACTGTCATCCAAAAACCAGCGCCCTTTTTCCCCGCTTTATCGTTAGATTCTTCGTTTGAATCCCCTTTATGACGCAAATCATATATATTTTTGGCAGACATGAATAGTAAATAAGCTGCTCCCAACGCTTGAATTTGCCAATAATTCACTAATACTGTAATGACAAAAAGTGCTGAGAATCGGAAAATTAATGCGCCGAATAATCCATAAAATAATGCCTTTTTTTGTTGTTCTCGTGGTAAGTGCTTCACCATCACAGCCATCACAACTGCATTATCTGCTGCTAATAATCCTTCTAATACTACAAGTACAATAAGGACCCAGCCGTATTGTAATAAAATTGATTCCATTCATGTGCCTCCTCTAAAGCTCTGTATACCAAAATAGTCATTACTATACGAGTACAAAAGAAAAGACCTCTGCCCCTATAAAAAGGCAAAGGTCTCGCTAAGCAAATAAATACTAGTCATTGAATACCGCTAGTATAAAGTTATTCGCTTATCACACCCGATGGTAAAAACCACGTCATGACGAATGTGAATCCAGATACTTCGCTCGTACCTGTTAGCTACTCCCCTTTGACAAAACGTCGAAGGTTTTTTTCTTCTGAAAACTCATTATAGCACTATCGTATATGAGTGGCAAAATTATCTACCCCCTCCTACTCAATTATGCCTCGGCTTAATTGAGTAGGAGGCTTTGGGCCAACAATAACTTCAATCTGGTAAACGCCGCTTGCTTCAACTCTATATCTACGTGCTTCACTTTACTTGAATTTGATAGCGTTTATCTTCTTTATGCACTAAATAAAAATCAATCATCCTAGGCATAGTCTGTATAAAATCGGGACATGCAATACTACCCTTTTTCAAAATAGTAACTGCTTCAGATGTATCGAACTTAGCATTCCAAGTTAAGTAGTCTAAAGTTTCTTGCTCAACACCTAGATATTTTCGGATAAGTAGCACTTGTAAAGATATTCTTGCTAGTATTAACGGTAATCGCCCCTTAGGATAATGGTTAGTTACTAATTTTACCATCGTACGATACACTTCTTGCACAGGATGAGGATTCGGGTCCGTTAGATGCAAAGTTTTCCCTTCAGCACATTTTTCATCAACGAGATAAGTCGAAGCGTTTATAATATAATCCACTGGTACCACATTTATTGTTGATGTTGATTGACCAATATACGGGATAAAAGGAAGCCATTTTAATTTATCCACCATATTTAAAAAGAAATAAGGCCCATCAAATTTAATCGTTTCTCCTGTTTCCGAATGTCCACGTACTATGCCAGGCCGAATAATTGTCAGTGGTATTTCTGATTTCAAATCCTCTACTCGATGCTCAGCTTCATATTTTGTTTCCTCATAATAGTTTTTAAATGCCTGCGGGCGAATTAGTTCATTTTCACGCAAAACACCTTCACGTGTTCCTGCTACATATGCTGTACTAAAATACATATAGCGTCTTAAGTTCGGCAGTGTTCGAACAAAATCATTGACCATCGTCGTACCATGTACATTTACCTTCCATGCTAGATCGCGGGGTACTGCTAAATCATAAATAGCAGCTAGATGCCAGAGCACCTCAATTTGAGGTACAATGTTCTGTACAACTTGGTTTTCTAAACCGAGATTCGGTAATGTTATATCTCCCTCTACAATATGAATAGAACAGTTAGGAAACTCCGCTACTATATTTTCTCTTTCTAAATTTGCTTTAACTAATTCACCAGCTAAAACAATAGCGATGACTTCCTGTGATTGATTTTTTCGAAATAACTCTCGTATTAATTGACTTGAAATAAAACCCGGAAAACCTGTAAAAAAATGAACCCCCATCTCTCATTCCCCCTGACCTTACCGCCTCTTCCTAGTTTCTTTATCCATTAAGCTATAAACAATAGGAACAATATATAATGTCAACAAAGTTGATGTCACAAGTCCTCCGATTACTGCAATCCCCATCGGTTGATTCATCTCTGTCCCTTCACCAATGCCAAGAGCAAGTGGCAACAATCCTAAGATTGTTGTTAGTGCAGTCATTAATATTGGTCGAAGTCGATCTTGTGTAGCCAGTAAAATCGCATCATACGTCGCCATTCCCCTAGTTTTTTGTTGATTAATGTAATCGACAAGTACAATCCCGTTATTCACGACAATTCCAACTAGTACTAAGATGCCTATAACAGATGTCACACCAACTAACGTGTTCGTAGCAAACATTGCAACTGCAACGCCAATAATCATTAATGGTACTGTGAACATGATAACGAATGGATATTTGAATGATTCAAATTGAGCAGCCATTACGATATATACAAGGACTATTGCTAATGCCACGGCTAAAAGCATATCATTAATCGCACTATCGTAAAGCTCACGATCTCCACTAAAGACAATTTGAGTTTCTGTCGGTAAATCTGCTTTTTCCAATGCTTTGTCCACTTTTGCTGAGATGCCTCCGAGCGATTCCTTCGTTTCATACTCGACAAAAAATGCAACCGCAGCCGCTTGATCAGAACGTCTTATCGACACTGGTCCTTCCTGTATAGAAACTGTCGCAATGTCCTCTAGCTTTACAAATAAACCTGCAGGTGAACGAAGCTGCATCGATTTTAATGACTCGATACTATCATTAAACACTTGTCCAAAGCCTGTATAAACAGGCAATACAGCACCATCCTCTGCCATTATTTGCGTAGTTAGCTGACCCTTCGTCATTTGATTGACCGTTTGAGCAATTTGTGCAGGTACAAATCCGTAGTCCTTCGCCTTTTCCCGGTCTACTTCGACTTGAATTTCTTTGACAGTAATATCTAAATCCGTAGATACTTTTGTGATCGCTTTTACCTTTAATAGCTCCTGCTGTACTTTATCAACAGAGCTTTGAAGTCTTTGCTCATCAGAGTCTGTTAACCTAAACGTTACTGTATTTGGTGACGATCCTGTTGTCGTTGAGACATTAAAGTTGATTTCAACTTGCTCACCTAGCTCTTTATGCAAATCTCGCTCAACCTCTTCTACAAATTCAAAAATCGAACGATCCCTATCCGCTAGAGGGACAAGCTTTACATATAGTTCTGCTTGGTTTGCATTTGTTTGCCCCCGTGCTTGAGCCTGTTGCGTACCACCGATTAAGCTAACATATACGTCAACATCTTTCTCCTGTTTTAAGCGTTCTTCAATTTTCGCTACAACTTTTTCTGTTTCTGATACTGCTACCCCTTTTTCTAGATTTACACTAATGGATGCGAATCCTTCATCTGTTGGGGGTAAAAACTCTGTTCCTATTTTCATAAGCCCAAACAATGCAAGTCCAAAACAGACAATTGCTGAGATTAGTACTAGCATACGGTGACGCAGTACCCAAATAATTGATGTTTTGTAGCGCTTGTAAAAGAATGACTCATTACGTTTTTCATAAATATTCGTTGATTTCATTTTTAAAAGACGACTTGCAAGCATTGGGACAACTGTTAACGCAACGATTAAAGAAGCAATTAAGCTAAAGGAAATAGTTAATGCAAATTCTGTGAAAATTTGTCCTATTAACCCTTCAATAAACATTACAGGAATGAATACTGCAATAGTTGTGAGAGTAGAAGCAGTAATCGCAAGTGCCACTTCCTTTGTTCCTTCTTTAGCGGCTGTTATCGGATCCTTGCCAAGTCCTAAATGTCGTTCAATGTTTTCAATAACAACGATCGCATTGTCAACCAACATACCGATGCCAAGTGCTAACGCCCCTAATGTCATAATATTGAGCGAGAAATTGGCAAAAAACATTAAAACAAATGTAACAATCACTGAATATGGTATCGCAATGCCAATGATAATAGGGCTTTTCACACTACGTAGAAAGACAAATAATACGAGCATTGCGAATAGTCCACCTAGAAGTAAAGAAGATCCGATATTACCAATCGCTAAATTCACGTAGTTTCCTTGGTCCACTAGCACGTCTGCAGCGATTCCTTGATATTGCTTCTTTGTTAATAATTCATTTAAAGCTTCTTTAAAAGCTTTTGATACCTCTGCCGTATTAGCACCTGACTCCTGTAATACAGACATTAATACTGCAGGATGCTCATTTGCTCGTGTTGTAGTTATGGATTTTTGCTCCACACGTTCAACAGTCGCTACTTCTCCTACTGTTAACGCTTTACCATCTAGTGGATTTACTGAAATGATTAAATCAGCAATGCTTTCTGGCGAACTTATAGTGCTTAAAATACGTGTCGTTAACATCTTCCCATCTGCTGTTAACACTGGTTCACCAGGAAGGGAAACATTGTTCGATTGAATAATTTGAACAATATCTGCTTGGGTTAATCCTTTTTCAACTAGCTTCGATTCATCCAAAGTTATTTGAACTTCTTCCACCAGCTTACCGGAAATATTGACACTTGCGACACCCGCTGTACGACGAAGTTCTTTTTCCAAGGCTTCCGCCAGTAAACGCACATCTATATTGTCATTTTCCGCCCGTAGTGAAAGTTGTATTATAGGAAATTGTGATGGATCAAATTTTAAAAAGTTAGGTTTCTCAGCATCATTCGGTAAAGGGGTCATATCGATGCGTTGTAAAATATCGAGCTGAGCATCATCAATATTGGTTGACCAATCAAACTCGAGAATAATTAAATTTGATCCTTCTTGAGAGGTAGACTGTAGTTTTTTTATCCCTGGTAAGGTGGCAAGTGTTGTTTCTAAGGGCTTCGTTATTTTCTCATTAACCTCTGTTGGACTTGCACCAGGATAATTGGTAACAACGATGCCTATGGGTGGACGTAATTCTGGAATAAGCGTAATAGGTATTTTCAATAATGAAACGCCACCTAATATAATGACTAACAACATCGTAACTATTGTAAAAACAGGCCTTTTAATAGAAAAATTACTAATGTTCATTTTTTGCAAACTCCTTTTCTATCTCTTCCTTTCTATGATACCCGAAAAGGAGAAAAATTTATAAATTGGGCATCACTATAACGTGTTGATTTCCGTTCCGACTGGGCGCTTTGTTGTTGCTGTCGCTACGCTTTCGCACAGATAAAACAATTGCTTTCGCACAGAGCAAAGCTTCCTGGGGGCGTCCGATGAGCCGCTTGGGCCAACACGATGTTGGTCACGAAGGCGTTATCACAGGACGTGATGGTTTTAGCCTTCGTTCCCCTATGTGCTCGCTGCAGGGTCTCGGGCCAACACGACGTTGGTCACGAAGGCGTTATCACAGGATGTGATGGTTTTAGCCTTCGTTCCTCTATTGCTAATCCCCAAGGAGTCGCCCAGTCTCCACTCCAATCAACTTATATACATAGTTTACTTTTTTAACAAATGCAGCCCATTTTTTAATAATGACCTTATAAATTTATACATTCTTCCCTGGAGACTTTTCATGAGGCTTATATTTCCTAATACTGTATATATTCTACATATGACTCCAATTTTCCTTGTAAAAAAACACGAATCGCAACATGTCGACTCGTGTTTTTTCATGTAATTAAGGTGTCATATAAAAAAGTATGCCTCTTTGGCAAAACGAAGCAGTGGCAATAACAAATAATACAATTGGCTTATCTGTTATAAGTCCATTCTGATGAGTAACCACTGCGTTCACTTTTGCAATGCATAAATTTTATAAAAGTTCTACACAATTGCTGATTGTAGTGGAAGGCTACTCGACTCCCGTGGGAAAGCGAGACAGGCGAGACCCTGAGGCCAACACGATGTTGGTCACGAAGGCGTTGTCACAGGACGTGACGCACCTAGCCTTCGTTCCTTTAACGGAGGAAGCGGCTCGACGCTCGCCCACAGGAAAGCGAGTAGCCTGGAACGGAAATCATCCTGACAATTTTGTTTTTATTATAAAAGGCTATACAGTTTAATGTTTTCGTTTTTATCAGCGAACCAACGCATAGCAAACTCATTTTCAAATAGGAAAACAAGATTATCAAAACGGTCTTTTACAAGCATTGAACGACCTGAAGACATCGATTCTTTAACATCTTCTTCGTTTTCAATCCATCTAGCAATTTTCGAACCAATTGGCTCCATTTTCACTTCAACATTATATTCGTTCTTCATACGATGCTCAAAAACTTCAAATTGTAATTGACCAACTGCTCCAAGAATAACTTCTTCTGTATGCAACGTTTTATAGTATTGAATAGCGCCTTCTTGCACTAATTGTAAAATCCCTTTATGGAATTGCTTAGATTTCATAACATTTTTCGCAGTTACACGAACAAATAGCTCTGGCGTGAACTGTGGCAATTTTTCAAATTGGAATGTCTTTTTACCACCTACAACTGTGTCACCAATCTGATAAGTACCTGTGTCATATAAACCGATAATATCACCAGCAACTGCTTCATCTACTGTTTCACGATCATCAGCTAAGAATTGTGTAGATTGTGTCACTTTGAATGATTTACCTGTACGAGATAAAGTCATGTTCATGCCACGTTCAAATTTACCCGATACGATACGCACAAAGGCAATACGGTCACGGTGAGCAGGATTCATGTTTGCTTGGATTTTGAAAATGAAGCCCGAAAACTCTTCATGCTCAACTGGATCAATAAATTGTTCATCCTCAGTAATTCGAGGCTGTGGTGTTGGCGCAAATTGTAAATATGTTTCAAGGAATGTTTGTACACCAAAATTTGTTAAGGCAGAACCAAAGAAAACAGGTGTTAATTCACCACGACGAATTTTTTCTTCAGAATACTCATTCCCCGCTTCATCAAGCAACATGATGTCGTCCATTGCTTGTGAATAATAAGAAGTCACCTTCATCGGATTCTCGACTGCAAGTTCCCCATTATCATCAATTGGTAAGAAACGTTCTTCTTCTTCAGTACGGAATTGCTCGATGCGTTTATTATAACGATCATAAATACCTAAAAACTCTTTACCCATACCAATCGGCCAGTTCATTGGGTAAGCGTTAATGCCAAGTACCTCCTCAAGCTCTTCAATCAGCTCAAGTGGCTCCTTCCCTTGACGGTCTAGTTTATTGATAAAAGTAAAAATCGGAATACCACGCATTTTACAAACTTTGAACAACTTTAAAGTTTGTGCTTCAATCCCTTTGGCAGCATCTACGACCATGACAGCACTATCCACTGCCATTAATGTACGATACGTATCCTCCGAGAAATCTTGGTGACCTGGAGTATCTAAAATATTGACACGTGAGCCGTTATAATCGAATTGCATAACTGAAGAAGTTACAGAAATCCCACGTTGTTTTTCAATTTCCATCCAGTCAGATGTTGCAAACTTACCTGTTTTCTTTCCTTTTACAGTTCCGGCATCACGAATCGCACCACCAAAAAGTAAAAGCTTTTCTGTAATTGTCGTTTTCCCAGCATCAGGGTGACTGATAATGGCAAAAGTTCGACGCGATAATATATCTTTTTCTAAATTTGAATTCATCTCGTTATTCTCCTTTTTTCATACTTAATAATAATAAAAGAAGACTTGCCTCTCTTACAACCTTTTTACATGAATTCCCCAAAAAAGAGGTTTCGATCTTGGTAAGGCACAATGTATAGTTTCCTCAAGCATTTCGATGGCTACCCTTTCTTTCCATCTACATACTCGTTTGCTAACAACGTGACATTCATCAAAAGTACCCAAAAAGAAAACCCTTTAGTACGAACTAAAAGGGTTCTCTAAGTATGGTGAACTTGCCGCATTATTGCATGCATTGCGTTCACCCTATCAAGTACGCTCTAACATCCTCATTGGAGATCATATATTATACAAATTTTAAGTGGCCAGCTTCTATTGCAATATCTGCATCGCTATGCGGATATTTAGTATTCTCAATAATTTGATAATCTTCATGGCCTTTACCAGCAAAAATAATCATATCCCCTGGTTCAGCAACCTCAATCGCATGACGCACCGCATCAGCACGGTCTCCTATACATGCATAGTTTTCATGAAGCATCCCTTTGGCAAGATCACCTGTAATACTATCATAGTCCTCATAGCGTGGGTCATCTGTCGTTAAAATAACGTAATCAGCGGCTGATGCCTTTTCTGCCATTGCTGGACGTTTCGATTTATCACGATTGCCACCTGTACCAACTAGGAAAATAAGCTTCCCTTTTTTATATGGTTGTGCTGAAGAAATCGCCTTTTCAATGGCATCAGGTGTATGTGCATAATCAACAAAAATCTGCACAGGTAAATCTGAACAAACTTTCTCCATGCGGCCCTTCACTGGTGGTAATTGCTCAATTTGCTCAATGATTGTTTCCATTGAATAACCACGGCCATAAAAAGCAACCATAGCGGCAAGCACATTGTATATATTAAATTCCCCGAGCAAATGCATTTTCACATGGTATATTCCCTCTGGCATTTCAACGTCAAAAGATGTCATGAAATCATGATACTCACAGTTAATAGCTCGGAAATCAGCTGTTTCATTTTTCAAACCATATGTCCATACAGGGAATGGTGTCATCGCTGCATAGCGCTCTGACCAAGCATCATCAGCATTTAACACTACGAATTTATTCTTTTCTAAATCTTGTCCAAGTTGAGAGAACATTAAGCCCTTCGCATGACCATATTCCTCCATCGTACCATGGAAATCAAGATGATCATGTGTAAGATTTGTAAAAATAGCTACATCATATTCTACGCCAGCTAGACGTCCAAGTGCTAAACCGTGTGAAGATACCTCCATAGTCATTAATCTGCAGCCTTCCATTTTTGCACGGAATATCATTTGTTGAGTCGATAAGGCATCGCTCGTAGTATTTGCAGATTCATATAAAATACCATTTAAATTAAAGCCGATTGTTCCTGATAGAGCAGATTTCTCGCCCATACCATGCATTATATTTTGAATAATACCCGTTACTGATGTTTTTCCATTTGTCCCTGTTACGCCAATCATTGCCATATCTTTCGACGGATAGTCAAAAAACTTTGCAGCTAACAAGCCAACTGCACGATCCGTATCTTTCACAATGACTTGTGCAATATTTTCACCTAATGGTAATTTTCGTTCTGTTACAACAATTGTTGCGCCACCTTCAACAGCTTTCTGTGCATAGTCATGACCATCTACTGTATAACCTTTTATACAAACAAACATACTATTTGGTTGTACACTTCGTGAATCAATTACAATATCACTTACTTGGTCAGGTAGCACTCCAATTATTTTTTTCAAAGGTAAAGCATTCAACAATTCCTCTGCATACATTTCATAGTCCTCCAATCAATCTCTACATTCATTTCATCATTTGTTGTTTATTCGACAAAAAATGACAAGATGAATACCCCCACATTCTATTGAACTTATTTTACTACTTATTCGCCCATAAATAAAATGCCTGTAAGAACGTTTTTTAAATGAAAACGCTATCATTTTAATATATCTTTAATATATCTTTAATATTTCAATAAAATTTGGTTCATCACTATATCGTGGGAGTGAATTCCGTTCCAATTATTGGCGTCCGATAAGCCGCTCCAGGGTCGTTGATTCCCAAGGAGTTGCCTAGTTTCCACTCCAATCAGCTTATACAAATGATAGATGTTTTAACAATAGGAGAGCCCGCAGTTTACCTGACTTATCAAAAATCAACATATATCGACAGCCTAAATCCATGTATGTTGGAGAATATACTTTGGAGAACTGGTAAAAAAGTGAGGTGTCACTGATCAGACACCTCACTTTAACTATTTCATAATAGTTCTTACAAGCTTAACCTTTTGTTTATATGGGGGAAAGAGAACATTCGTCTCTAACTTCGATGATTTTTTTAAGATAGATTTTGGATGGGTAAAGTTTTCAAAGCTTGCCTTCCCGTGATATGCTTTTACTCCTGATGACCCGACACCGCCAAATGGCAAATGTAAATTTCCTACATGTGTAATCGTATCATTAATACATCCGCCACCAAATGGTAATTCCTCTAAAAAGTACCGTGTAGCTTTTTCATGCTCTGAGAAAAAATAAGCTGCTAAAGGCTTTGGTAACTGACGAATCTGGTGAATGGCCAGCGGTAAATCATCATACATCATTACAGGTAAAATCGGACCAAATAATTCATCCTGCATCGAAGGACTTGACCATTTCACATAGCCAATAATTGTAGGCTCAATATACAAATCATCACGATCTGTTCTACCACCAAATGTAATTGCATCACGTTCTTCTACGATAATTTGCTGTAAGCGATCAAATTGTCTTAAATTCACAATACGGCCGTAGTCAGGGCTTTTTAATGCATTTTTACCATAGAAGGAACGAATCGTTGCTTTCAATATTTTCATAAATCGGTCATAGACATCTTTATGGACAAGGACATAATCTGGTGCCACACAGGTTTGACCGGTATTTGTGAATTTCCCCCAAGCGATTCTTTTCGCCGCTACTTCTAAATTGGCTGTTTGATCAACAATTGCGGGACTTTTCCCACCAAGTTCTAGAGCAATTGGTGTTAAGCGTTCCGCCGCCGCCTTTGCAACAACTTTTCCGACTGCCACACTCCCTGTAAAAAATATATAGTCAAAGGATGCATGAATAAGTGCCGTCACTTCCTCTTTTTCTCCCTCTACAACCCGAACGTAGGAAGGGTTAAACGTTTCTTCAATTATTTTTTTAACGATAGCTGCTGTATGCACAGATGTTTCTGATGGTTTTACAATAGCCGTATTACCACCGACAATTGCTCCAATTAATGGCTCCATTACAAGCTGGAATGGATAATTGAATGGACCAATGATTAATGTTACTCCATATGGCTCTCTTACAATAAAGCTTTTCCCTATTTGGTATTGTATCGGTGTTTTTACAGCTTCAGGTTTCATCCATTCTTCCACATGCTTGACCATATAAGAAATACTATCTAGAACAATGCCAATTTCTGTTGCATATGCCTCAAACTCACTCTTTCGTAAATCTAAATATAGAGCATTCAAGATTTCTTTTTCATATTTTAAAATTGTTTTCTTCAGATTTATTAATTGCTCTTTTCGAAATTTTGTACTCTTCGTCACTCGTGAAAAATAAAATTGACGCTGTTCTGTAATCATATTTTCTACATCTTGTGTTGTAAAATTCATAATAAAAGCACCCCTTTTTTTTAAAATGGCATACATAGTTTTTTCATTTCGAAACAAACTATCTTTGTCTATACGATACAACATTGACAATCAAAATTCCTCTTTCTTGAATGGATGGAATGTGTAGATGGTTTTATGATTTTGGGAAATTTACAACTACATATTGAAAAATTGAAACGGGGGCGTAGATGAATGACAACAACAACAGGAACTTGGTGGGAGTCAATTTTTTCTGGACCATTAGCACACGGTATTTGTGAAGAAAAATTATTGCTATTGCAAGATGAGGCTTTCTTATATCTCACTACAACACCGAGTGAGAAAAAAGAAGAACCTGAAGTGAATTAAAAATAGCGCGTTATAGGAGGTCATTTCCTATAATGCGCTATTTTGTACTTCACCAAATAGGTATAAATTAGAAAAACTCAAAGAAACATGTTAATCAACAGGCGTGGTCTTAAACAGACTCTAATACTCTTTCCACAACGGAAACTTCCCCTACAAAAAATAAAAAAGGCTTCTCTGCGCGACCATCAAGTATAACGTAAGCAAAATGACCACCATGGCCAAAAAGCCGATCGGGATTGAAATTTTGCTCCATTTCCAATAATCGCTCGGCACCTCGCGCCACTTGTTTTCTTCCGAATGCAAGGCGATGCGGTGCAACCGTCGCTCGTACCTCAAACCGATTCCAAATAGTGCGAACAAAGCCATAAGCATGATCACGGATTGAAAAATCCACCCTTCCAACAAAGAACGATGAAGGATGGCGGTTAACCCGATGCCACTGATCGCTAAAACAACTAAAGAGGGAAACATGAGAATTTTATTAAAATACATGGTGAACGTCATGGCTGAAGCGATTCGATGTACATTTCCGGTGCGATCCGATAACATTTTGGCCAGACCATTGGTTATCGTCGTACCAACCATGATGATTGCAGCCATGATATGGATATATTTAAACCAAACATATATGCTCATTTTTCTTCACTCCCTACCGACTCTTGCTCCCACCATTTATGCTCAAACAGGAAGTTGAGCTGCTTATGCATGCAGCGAGAAACTTCATCGACCGTAACTTGGTCGTTAAAAACAAATTGAATAAATTCAAACATAAATAATCCGTACAAAAAAACAAGTTATCTGTTTCGTTAGATCTTATTGTTTGGCCTTCATTTTTGCTTGAAAAAGATAGGCCACCTGCCAATTAGTTAAAATAACCTATATTTCTTCGAGAGTAAATAAATAGTTTTTTAAGCGTGTAATCATAATGCTGTTTCCAATTGTGAAATATTATAGTAACGATATCCGCTTGTAGCGTCTGTGCAAGCAGGCTACCAATTTCATCATAGTGGCGAAGCGTTTTCAGAGTGAGATGTGATATTTTAGAGAACTCACCAATTGAAAGCATAACAATCGCCTCCTGTTGTGGAATACTTTAAATATAAAGGTTCCTGTAAGGGTAAGGTCAATCAATACAGATAAATTTTACTTTTCCGGAAATGAGATAATAAAGATATTGGTAATTCTTCTCCTTCGTTACAAATCAGTTCTTTTTTGAAAAGAATGAACTTCTGTATATGGAAAAATATCAAATGAAAAGAACGTTTGAAAGTTGAAGAGCTGTACATAATTGTAAATTTCATTTCGTTTTTATTCGATTTTCATTTTTTCACCTCTCATTTAGTATGAGATATCTCCTATTCTTTTTAAAAGAAGAAGTGATACGATTTATTTGAGAACAAAAGAAAAAGCATATTTTTATAGAGGACAGGGAGAGCAACAACATGAAGAAATATCAAACATTACTATTTGATGTAGACGATACATTATTAGATTTTAAAGCAGCTGAGAGAACGGCGTTACATTTACTCTTTGAAGAACAAAAAATCCCTTTAACTGATGAAATTACAGCACATTATAAAACAATAAATCAAGGCCTGTGGAAATCCTTTGAAGAAGGAAAAATAGACCGAGATGAAGTATTGAATACTCGATTTTCAATTTTATTTAAGAAGTACGGCCAAGAAGTTGATGGATCTTTGTTTGAACAGAATTATCGTAGTTATTTAGAAGAAGGGAATCAGCTTATTCGCGGAGCCTTTGAACTAATACAAGATCTCCAAAGCGGATATGATTTATATATTGTTACAAACGGTGTTTCCAAAACGCAAGATAAACGCCTGCGTAATTCGGGGTTACATTCATTCTTTAAGGGTATTTTTGTTTCAGAAGACACGGGCTATCAAAAGCCAATGAAGGAATACTTCGATTATGTTTTTGCACGAATTTCTAATTTTTCTGTGGAGAAAGGATTAATTATCGGTGATTCCTTAAGTGCAGATATTAAAGGAGGACAGTTAGCAGGATTAGATACATGTTGGTTTAATCCTGCAAAGAAACCGAACCCTACTGGAATTGTTCCGACTTATGAAATACAAAGTCTTAATGAGCTGTATCAAATTTTACGCTAATTACTATCTTAATTAGATTAAAACATGACATTAGCTCTTTAAAAGTGGCAGAGTGTCTTATGCTTAGTGAAAACTCGCGTTATGTACGTGAGTTTTTTTCATATGAATCCTTGCCTAAAATAAAATTAAGTATATCCCTGCCAATACGGCAAAGATATACTTAAAATCACAAAAACATTTGTTGCTGTCGCTTCGCTTTCGTACGTTTTGCCCCCAGGAAAACGCATAGTCAGAACGGAAATCAACCACACGTTATGTTACTGAGCTTACCTTCATGCTTAAATGGATACAATTTGCTGAAATTGTTTTAACTCTACCTCAAGACGGTTAATAGCTTCTTCCTCGATAGCAAAGCTTCCATCTTCTAATCGAATAATTTGTTTATCAACAATATATACAGAATGTGCAATAGTTGTAGCTCCTAATACAGCTAAAACCGGTTTTAATGCATATTCTAATGCGAGTAAATGTCCAATAGAGCCACCTACAGCAATTGGTAAAATGATCTTTCCAAACAATGCTTTTTGCGGCAGCAAATCCAAATAAGTTTTCAATATTCCTGTATATGAAGCTTTATAAATTGGCGTCAAAAGTACGATAATATCTGCTTCTTCAACTTGTTTATTTTCTGAAACGATGGCCTCACTTGCAAAATTAGCCTTAATTAAGTCCTCAGCTGGCAGTTCATGTACATAATTTGTGTGTACCTCTATTCCCTGTGCTTTTAAGTAATTTTCCACCTTTTCATGAATCGCCGTCACGCGTGAATTTCTCGAATTAGTGCCATTAATAATAACTGCTTTTGTCATATTAGCCACTCCTTATTAATAAAGATTAATATCCTTACACCAAATGCAATGTCTTTTCATATTGACGTAATGTAGCGCCTAAGTACTTAGCAACAGCTAACATGCCATATTTCCCTACTGCTTTTTCGGCTTCTGCATTATAATTTGTGTTGGTATTCACGTCATATGTAAAAATAGTACCTTCTTGATCGATAATCGACTCAATCCCTGCGACAAGAACCTTATTTTGCGCTAAAAATGTTTCATAACGCTCTATAAACTCCTCTGAAAAACTGTCTATAATTTGAAATTTTGATTTATTAGTTGTTGTTTCACCTACTGGGCAAAATTTATCCTCTATTTGACAACTATCAGCAGGGCAGAGTTCAAAGCCCTCAGATGTATCAACTCGCACTGCATATAAAAATTTGCCACCCACAAATTCACATCGCGTTATATAAGAATCAGGTGATTTTATATATTGCTGAACAAGCGTAATACCATCTATAGGTGACTGAAAAGTATCACTATTCACATATGCTTCTAGTGCTTCAACTGAATGAAATAGTTGTACACCAAGCCCTTTCCCTGCTCGATTATGCTTCGTTATAAAAGGTGTTGTACCAATTGTTCTTGCTGCCTCTATTAGCTGCGATTTACCAACTGTCGCTATCGTTTTAGGTGTTTGAATGCCTACAGCTTCAAGTGCAAAATATTGATTGACCTTACTTACTTCTAATCGTAAGGCACGGCTTCCATTAATAACAGGACGGCTATGATACTCTAACCATGCGAGCACTGCCTCTGTTAATTCAGGTGCAAATACATGCCCCCGCGTATGTGATGATGCACTCATACGACTATAAAAAATTCCGTGTGGCGGCTCTTTTGATAGGTCAATCAATCCCTCTGCCAAGTGCCAAACCTCATATGGTAGGTTTTGTTCCTCTAAACGCTTTGTTAAATGAATTGTCCATTCATCATTTTCATGAAGAATATAAATTTTTGCAGGCATGTAGTCACTCCTTACTTTATAATGGCCGATTTTATTTTCACTAAAGGCATAACCTCTCTTGCAAAACGTTCCATTTCCTCAAGATGTGGGGAGAATTGAAGAAGTAAGAGATTTACGCCAACCGCTTCATAAGCTAAAATGCGCTCTGCCACTTGTTGAGGTGTACCGACTAAATTTGGTCGTAGCCCTCTGTTTGAAACTGAATAATCCTGTAGTGTAATTTGTTGTTCTAGCTTTGATTTACTTGTGAAGTCATTAAAGCCTACATACCCTGCTGTATCCTGTACATTGGTAATTCGGGCAAGTTCAGCAAGTGCTTCTTCTTCTGAATCACGCACAATGACATATGCAGCCATCCCAAAAGTTTCGAACGGACCTTTTCCAATTGCTTCTCGACGTGCAAGCATTTCCTTTATTTTTGTCCCAACTTCCTCTACTGTTCCTCCATGCATCACGTAAGCGTCACATGACTTTGCAATAGCCTCTTTACCGCGCTCACTTTCTCCACCTGCGTATAGTGTTGGATATGGTTTTCGGACTGGCTTAGGAGATAAATATGCATTTTCTATTTCGTAATATTTCCCATGATAGCTAAACGTTTCTTCTGTCCATAAACCTTTTAAAATATCAATGAATTCCTCCGTGCGGTCATAACGTTCTCCATGCTCCGTAAAATAACCACCATATTGCTTTGCTTCTTCTTCCCACCAAGCAGAAACTACATTTAATGTAAAACGACCATTAGCGATATGATCAATATTGGCAGCTACTTTTGCCATTACCGCTGGATTATGATAGCCTGGCCGAACTGCAGCCAATATTTCAATCTTTTCAGTAACTGCTGCTAAAGCTGCCGCGGTTGACCACGCCTCAAGTGCGTCAGCATCAATGCCTTTAATATCATTTAAATACAGCTCGGCGATCAGCGTCGCATCAAAACCAAGTTGTTCTCCTGTTTGAATAACCTGTTTTACGTAATCAAATGTTGCAGGCATCTTTTCATTTTCTACATTGCGTAACCATCCGCCAAAAATCGGTAGCCAAAATCCTAATTTCATATTTCATCCTCCTCAAGCTCAGTAGAAATTCACAACATAAAGATAAAAAAGGCTTCTATATTTACGTTCGGAGTATATCCGTTACGTAAAATAGAAGCCTCTAGATGTCTAGTCAACTCAATTTTTAAATACCTAGTATTCTTATAAACTTAATTTAACATAATGACATACAAAGTCAATAGTTTTTTGTTTAATCGGCGTCAGAGATATATATTGGTATTTGAAGCCCATGTGAATACTTATTATACCAGTTGAGTATTCGAGAGGGTGTCAAAGTGAATATGGCAAATTACCGCATACATTTATGGGTTAAACGCCATGTTGAACCTTCATCCTCTGTTAGTGGGTCGCTGAATCAATGAAATGAGAGAAACTCGCTTCTCCTCATTGTAAGGTTCTTTCAATAAGGAGAGATGTTATTGCATGAGTAAATTAATGCTGTTTGTATGCTCATTAGTTTTATTATTTTTTGCTGGTAACGCTTTTTTTGTTGCTTTTAAAAAATACGAAGAAGATGACGATTTTTCTGGAGAGCTTGAAACATTCTTTTTAATTGATTGTATTATTAATTTCCGAAAAATTCGCTTCCCAAAAGTATCATATTGTTATTTTTAAAACTCTCTCCGTTTTATTTGCACTAATAATATGAGGCTTAACAGTAATGTTTTGGGGACTTTTCTCTTAATAAAGCTAAATTCAAACAAAAAAACTACATTCCATTAACGAGAAGGATAGCCTTCCGCTGAAGAATGTAGTTTTTGAGACCATTAATGGTGAATGGCTTTGTCAAAAATAGCTTTTGCAGCATCCCCAATATGCTCTGACACTGTAGGATGTGGGAAAATCATATTTGCAAGAGTGTGGGCAGTGCCACCAGCATTTTTAGTAGCTAAAATAGCATTTAACATTTCTGTTGCCCCATCAGCAACAACACAAGCTCCTAAAATGTGTCCTTCCTTTTCCGTCGCAATGAGCTTTATAAAGCCCACTGTATTTCCTTCCATTAATGCCTTAGGGTTTGTATGTAAAGGCATTTGAGTCACCGTATAAGGCTCGTTAACCTGCTCTTCTAGTAAACCAAAAGTTGCAATTTCAGGATGTGTATAAACACAACGAGGAATCAAAGTTTGATCAATTAGTGCAGGCTTATTCCCCAGAATATGGTCCACAACATGAATTCCCTCTGCACTCGCTGAATGAGCTAACTGGAAACCACCAACTAGGTCACCTATAGCATAAATGTGTGAATGACTTGTTTCAAGATGCTCATTGACAGCAATCAATCGACCATCGAAGGCTAGACCAAGCTGCTGGGCTATTTCTGTATTCGGGCGTCGCCCCGTTGCAAACAAAAGATTTTCATATGTATAAATGCCTTTAGATGTATGAATTTCATTTCCATTAAAATGATTAAATTCGAAATCTGTCACAAGCTCAATACCAAGCTTTTTCATTTTTTCACGAATTAGTGGTCGTGCATCTGGCTCTTCTGTCTGTAAAATATCTTCACTATGATTCAACACCGTCACCTTTGTTCCAAGCGGTGCTAAACTAAATGCCATCTCAACTGCAATAACGCCTCCGCCAATAATTGTTAACTGCTTTGGTAGCTCTTTCATATCAAAAAAAGTATCCGTTGTATAATAGGAAGAAGTCTCTATCCCTTTAAAAGGTGGTACAAATGGTTTACTACCGGTTGCTAAAATGATATCCGTTGCTATAAAGGTCTTACTACTAACTGTTACAGTTAAATCATTAGATACTGCCGCTTCTCCTCGATAAAAGGTAATTTGATTGCTCAAAATATAGCCCTCAATATTCGTTAAAAGTTCGTCAATAATAGCATCCTTACGTTGCATCAATCGTGGAAAATTCACATTTACTGTAGGAGTTTCAATACCCCAGTCATTACCACGTTGTATTTCTTGAATGAGCTTACTATGCTCCAATAATATTTTCGAAGGAATACAGCCGACATTATAGCAGGCTCCTCCTACTTTATCGCGCTCTACTAAAGCGACCTTCTTGCCACTTTTTGCTGCATGAATGGCTGCTACATAGCCCCCAGGACCTGCGCCAATAATTGCAATATCAAATTTTTCCACAACATTCACCTCATTTACCACCATAGCATTTACAAAATTTGAATGCAACGTAATGGGAATACAGTGAATTCAGAAATCCTTTGTCTACTCCAACGTCAACTACTAAAAAAAGGGAATGGTGATTTTTATACAGAAGACCCTCACGAACTACAAACCATCAACATCCATAGAATTTAAGGTGCAATAAGCGAAAATGTCCCTCACTATTCATTTTGAACAATGAGAGACTTTATTTTTTATGTTAGATACTTGAGATAAACATTTTTACCATATAGATGCGGTATTTCAAATAAAATGTAAAGTGTCTCGAAAGGGTCCGTTTCTCTTTCGCGGGGATTTGCCCTGCTTCCGCGGGTATTCTCTTTGCTTCCGCGGGTATTTCCCCTTCCCCCCGGATACGTCATGCCCAGCGAGGATCCACTCTGCCCGTGGGTATTCTCTCCGCTTCCGCGAGTATTTGTCCTGCTTCCGCGGGTATTTCCCCTGCTTCCGCGGGTATTTCCCCTGCTTCCGCGGGTATTCACTCCGCCCGCGGGTATTTGCCCTGCTTCCGCGGGTATTTGCTCTGCTTCCGCGGGTATTCTCTTTGCTTCCGCGGGTATTCACTCCGCCCGCGGATATTTGCTCTGCTTCCGCGGGTATTTCCCCTGCTTCCGCGGATATTTGCTCTGCTTCCGCGGGTATTTCCCCTGCTTCCGCGGGTATTCACTCCGCCCGCGGGTATTTGCTCTGCTTCCGTGGGTATTCTCTTTGCTTCCGCGGGTATTCTCTCTGCTTCCGCGGGTATTCTCTCTGCTTCCGCGGGTATTTGCTCTGCTTCCGCGGGTATTCTCTCTGCTTCCGCGGGTATTTGCTCTGCTTCCGCGGGTATTTCCCCTGCTTCCGCGGGTATTTCCCCTGCTTCCGCGGGTATTTCCCCTGCTTCCGCGGGTATTCACTCCGCCCGCGGGTATTTGCCCTGCTTCCGCGGGTATTTCCCCTGCTTCCGCGGGTATTTGCCCTGCTTCCGCGGGTATTTGCTCTGCTTCCGCGGGTATTCTCTCTGCTTCCGCGGGTATTCTCTCTGCTTCCGCGGGTATTTGCTCCGCTTCCGCGGGTATTTGCTCTGCTTCCGCGGGTATTTGCTCTGCTTCCGCGGGTATTCTCTCTGCTTCCGCGGGTATTTGCTCTGCTTCCGCGGGTATTTGCCCTGCTTCCGCGGGTATTCTCTCTGCTTCCGCGGGTATTTGCTCTGCTTCCGCGGGTATTTCCCCTTTCCCCCGGATACGTCATGCCCCGCGAGGATCCACTCTGCCCCTCGGATACGTCATGCCCCGCGAGGATCCACTCTGCCCCTCGGATACGTCATGCCCCGCGAGGATTCACTCTTCCCCTAGGATACGTCATGCCCGCGAAGATTCACTCGGCCCTACGGATACGTCATGCCCGCGAGGATTCACTCGGCCCTCGGATATTCGTCACGCCCTGCGGAAACAACATAAGTTAATAAATATTCCGTTCCCAAAAGCGTTGTTGAGCAATTGCTTTGACAAATTTTTTAGCGAAATCTTTGTCGCCAGTTGCCAACACAATTCCTGGCCCTACATTGGCATTAGACATATTAAAAAATGTCGTTCCGGATGTAGCTATACCAATCGGTTTGTAATGTCTATACGCTTCATTGATATAATTTACAATATATGAATTAAACTTTGCCTGATTTTTTGCTCTTACGCCTACAACATATAACGAGTCAAATAGTACCGCATCGGTAGTAATAAATGTGTCAGTTGCTGTTAGCTGTACACCGTCACTACTAGTAACAACTCCTAATCTGTCGGAAATAATACTGTATCGAACACCTTGTCTTGTTAAATATTTTAGTATTTCTCCAACTTCATTTGCATCAAATCCATCGCCTATTAGCACGCCTACTTTAAGGGTTTGTGGCATTTTTATTGTATTAGCTTGACTAAGCGCAGGTGATGATAACGTGACATTTATTTGCTCACCTTTTGGACGATTAACACCAACATTATCGGCCACAGTTGTTGCCATTGCTTTATCAACACGGACAAACATGTCGACAACCTGTTGGCGAACGGATTTACTTTTCACCTTCCCTACCTCAAAACTAAAGGCATCAATAATATGTTGTTTTTCAGGAGGGGACATACTATTCCAAAACAGCCTTGCCTGTGAGAAATGATCATCAAACGATTTACTACGTGCTCGTGTGATACGTCCTTCAACCTTTTCTTCATAATGGACAAAGCCTCCTTCCTTTGCCGTTGAAGTTGATGGTGTATTATTGGCCAAGGAATTTTTATGGTAGCTCACTTTTCCTATATTAATAGTTTGACGACTAAAGCCATTGCGCTGATTGTTATGAAATGGACAAACGGGTCGGTTAATCGGTATTTCTGAAAAGTTTGGTCCCCCTAGACGTATTAGCTGTGTATCTAAATAAGAAAATAGCCGCCCCTGTAAAAGTGGATCATTTGTAAAATCTATGCCTGGTACAACATTCCCAGGGTGGAAGGCGACTTGCTCTGTCTCGGCGAAAACATTATCCACATTACGATTCAAGGTCATTTTCCCGATCTTTTTAACTGGCACTATCTCCTCAGGCCATAGCTTTGTTGCATCCAAAATATCAAAATCAAATTTAAATTCGTCCTCTGGCTCAAGCATTTGTACACCGAGCTCATATTCTGGATAATCACCTATCTCAATTGATTCCCATAAATCACGTCGCTGAAAATCTGGATCCTTTCCAGCAATGATTTGCGCTTCATCCCAAATGAGTGAATGAACACCTAACACAGGCTTCCAATGAAATTTTACAAACCTCGATTTTCCTTTATCATTGACGAAACGAAAAGCATGAACACCGAAGCCTTCCATCATTCGAAAACTTCTAGGTATTGCTCGATCAGACATATGCCACATAATCATATGCGCAATTTCCTGATTGTTCGCTACAAAATCCCAAAACGTATCGTGAGCTGAGGCTGCTTGTGGCATTTCATTATGAGGTTCAGGCTTTACCGCATGAATTAAATCAGGAAACTTAATGGCATCCTGAATAAAAAAGACCGGTATATTATTACCAACTAAATCATAATTGCCCTCATCCGTGTAAAATTTCGTCGCAAAGCCACGAACATCACGTGCAGTATCCATCGAACCTAAGCTTCCAACTACAGTTGAAAATCTGACAAATACAGGTGTTTTCTTATGAGGGTCCTGTAAAAATCTTGCTTTCGTATATTCCCCCATCGATTCATACAGCTCAAATTCTCCATGTGCTGCAAAGCCCCGCGCATGCACAACACGCTCTGGAATACGTTCATGATCAAAATGCGTAATTTTCTCTCGAAAGTGAAAATCCTCCATAATAGTTGGCCCACGAACTCCAGCCTTCAACGAATTCTCATCATTCGAAACTTTTAGCCCCTGATTCGTCGTCATCTTTTTTCCTTCATTATCGACACGAAACGGCTCTAACTGCTGATCCTTTGCATTCTCCTCCAAATCTTTGCGCTGATTCGACTTAGATTTATCCACGCAATCCCCTTTCATTCCAATACTCATAATTCTCAATATACACTATATGTTTATCAGGAATAAACATGCTTCAAGGCTTTGATATAGGACGTAATCCAATATCAATTTTTTCTCAATAGACAACAAAAAGTAGCGTGAATTCAGGATTGTAAAGCAAATGAATAATTCTTTTACTCAAAACAAAACCTTGATCGGCAAGCGAAGTGATCCCAGTTAGATTTTTGTCTAACAACCGGATCCGCTTCAAATTTGCCTATCAAGGTTTTTTTCATCACTATTTAGCTATCTTTACTAGTTACTACTATTATTTAAACGCTTGAGCAGCTGCTACAGCTTTTTTCCAGCCTGCATAGATTTCTTCACGATGTGAGTCATCCATATTAGGTGTGAATTGACGATCTAAATTCCAATACTCACTAATTTCGTCTGGTGATTTCCAGAAGCCAACTGCTAAACCTGCTAGATACGCAGCACCTAAAGCTGTTGTTTCGTTAATGACCGGACGATCAACAGGAACGTTTAATAAATCTGATTGGAATTGCATTAAGAAATTGTTTGCAACTGCACCACCATCTACACGTAATTTCGTTAGTGGAATATTGGCATCCGCTTCCATTGCACCAAGTACGTCTTTTGTTTGATACGCTAACGATTCTAATGTTGCACGTACAAAATGTTCTTTAGAAGTACCGCGCGTCAAACCGAAGACTGCACCTCGTACATCTGAATCCCAATAAGGTGTACCTAGACCAACGAATGCAGGAACTACATAAACGCCATCAGCCGACTCTACACGTGCAGCATATTGCTCAGATTCAGAAGCAGAACGGAACATTCGTAAGCCGTCGCGTAACCATTGAATAGCAGAACCAGCTACGAAAATACTTCCTTCTAAAGCGTAAGTAACCTTACCATTTAAGCCCCATGCAAGCGTAGTTAATAAGCCATTCTCTGATTTTACTGCCTTTTCACCAGTATTCATCAACATAAAGCAGCCCGTACCGTAAGTGTTTTTAACCATACCTTCTTCAAAGCAAGCCTGACCGAATAGAGCAGCTTGTTGGTCACCCGCAGCCCCTGCAATTGGAACAGCAGAACCAAAGAACAGAGCTTCCTCCGTATATCCATACACTTCTGAAGAAGGTCGAACTTCAGGAAGCATAGAAGCTGGAACGCCTAGAATGTCTAATATTTCTTCATCCCATTTTAAATCATAAATATTGTACATTAACGTACGAGAAGCATTTGAATAATCTGTAACATGGACTTTACCACCTGTTAATTTCCATATTAACCATGTATCAATTGTACCGAATAATAAATCGCCTGCTTCTGCTTTTTCACGCGCACCTTCAACATTGTCTAAAATCCATTTTACTTTCGTACCTGAGAAGTATGCATCGATTAATAAACCTGTTTTATCACGGAATAAATCATTGTAACCGTTTTCTTTCAGTTCCTCACAAATAGCGTTCGTTTGGCGTGATTGCCAGACAATCGCATTATAAATTGGTTTCCCTGAATGTTTATCCCAAACAACAGTTGTTTCGCGTTGGTTTGTAATACCGATCCCAGCAATTTGATTTGATTCAATATTTTTTGCAGAAAGCACTGTAGCGATACAAGAAAGAATAGAAGACCAAATTTCTTCTGCGTGATGTTCAACCCATCCTGATTGAGGGAAATATTGCGGGAATTCTTGTTGTGCAACGTGGAGAATGCTCCCTTTTTCATCAAACAAAATAGCACGTGAGCTTGTTGTACCTTGGTCCAAAGCTAAAATATATTTTTTTTCTGACATCGGTCATACCTCCAAATATTTTTTTAATTTCTTTCAGCAATTATTTTTTGTAGCGAAAGCGAAGCGACAGCAACAATTATACCGAGGCATAATTGATTTACTCTTCACTTTTAACATTTTTCACTGTCATTTGAGCACTGATAAAAATAATGACTACGATAATAGCAAACACCCAAAATGTGATACTATTTTTCCCCTCAAAAATTTGTTGGAAGAATAGAGCACCAAATGTACCACCGATAATTGGACCTACAACTGGAATCCATGCATATGACCACCCTGAGTCACGTTTACCTGGGATTGGTAAGAAAAAGTGAGCTATACGTGGACCTAAGTCACGTGCAGGGTTAATTGCATAACCAGTAGGACCCCCTAATGCCATCCCGATGACTACAATTAGCATACCAACTAGAAATGGATTTAAACCATCCGTAATTGTATTTGTTCCTAATGCTAGAATACCTAAAACAAGTATAAATGTACCAATCATTTCTGAGATTAAATTTGATAATGGATGTCTAATAGCAGGCATTGTAGAAAATACAGCCAGTTTCGCTTCCGGATCTTTCGTACCTTTCCAATGTGGTAAATACATAAAATAAACGAGTACCCCACCTAAAAATGCACCAATCAGTTGTGCAGCAATGTAAGTAGGTACGTCTTCCCACGGGAAATTACCGATTGTAGCAAGCGCGATCGTTAAAGCAGGATTTAAATGAGCCCCACTAATACCACCAACAGCATATGCAGCCATAGCCACAGCTAGACCCCAAGCGAATGTAATCACAACCCATCCACCGCCAAAACCTTTTGATTTGTGCAGTGATACACCTGCAACAACGCCACCACCGAATAAAATAAGAATCATCGTGCCGACAAGTTCAGCTGTAAATGTTGACATACAAGAAGCCCCCCTTTGTAATAGTGCACTTAGTAAAAAAAACAAACCCACACTTAAACAACCTGCACGTTGTAATGCAGTTGTATAAATGTGGGTTCCTTTTCCTAACCACGCGCTTTTTAACTTATGTACATTGTAGAGAAAATAATATACATAGTCAACAATATTTTTGGAAATTTTCCCACAAGTTCTTATTCGATGTTGTAATAGCTACTGCTCCAGCTGATAACGCTTCCTCTATGCTTTCAACAGTGCGAACTAGTCCACCTGTAATAACAGGAATTTTTGTTCGCTGGTGTACTTCTGAAATCATTGAAGGAATGATGCCTGGTAATAATTCAATATAATCCGGCTTCGCTGATTCAATCATTGAAAAGCTTTTTTCTAGTGCAATCGTATCAATTAAAAAGACGCGCTGAATGGCAATAATCCCACGAGATTTTGCTTTTATTAACATATTAGATCGTGTGGAAATTATACCTGCTGGACGGATATCATTACATAAAAAATCTGCCGCAAAATTATCCGTTTTTAAGCCATGAATTAAATCTGCATGAATAATTAATTTTTTACCGTTACGATCTGCTTCTCGTTTTATTGACATGAGCAAACTAATATGCACTTCTAATAGAACAATGTATTCGAATCGACTATTTAATATTTCATCAAATTGCTTAACTGTTCGTGCAGCGGGAATAATTTGTTGATTATTGAAATTCATTTGATTTCCCCTTTATATCAATTATGTCTCGGCATAATTGCGTCCGGAATCGGCTTTGTGCTAGAACAAAGCACTCCTTTCCGATTTCCATGACACCCGCCGGAGGCTTTAGGCCAACACGATGTTGGTCACTCAGTCGTTGCCACAGGACGTGGCGTTCTTAGACTGAGTTCCTCTTTTTCAGCGGATGTTTGGACACCCGCTGAAATAAGTTAAAAAGTAGGTCGCCGTTACGACGACCTTCCTTTTTATTATAATGCAGTTGTAGCTCTTGTTATTTCTATATTTAAATCTTTTTCATATTGTGTACGTTGTTCAGTAGACCAATGTAATTGTTTTGCCATTTCATCTAATATCGCGTCTTTATATTGTATTACAAGGGCGATATTAAAGAACATATATGCTGTACGACGAATCATAAAGTCGTTTGGATGAACAACCATTTCATGATGAATACCGTACAGTAGCTGAGCATATAGCCCTTGTGGTAAAACAGGATGTTTTTCTTTAGCATATTCAAAAACAGTATCCACATTAGAACCATAATGATGTGCTAAATGTTTTGCTTCCTCTTCTGATAATCCGATATCAACACCCATTTTTGTTCGTTTCGACACGAAGGCCTGTAAGTTTTGGGAGCCCCCAACATCTCCACCGGAAATATGAATCTGCTTTGTATAACATGGTTTTGATGCAATGCCGAATCGCTGTTCTAAATCTTGCGCAATCATATTTAAAACTGTTTCAGCCATTTTACGATAGCCTGTTAATTTACCGCCAGCAATTGTCACTAGACCCGAAGCAGATTCCCATACTTCGTCCTTACGAGAAATTTCAGATGGATTTTTACCTTCCTCATGAATTAATGGACGAACGCCTGCCCAGCTTGATTCAATATCTTCATCAGTGACGTTAACTTTTGGAAACATGTAATGAATTGCTTTCATAATATAATCACGATCTTCTTGATGGATATTCATTTCTCGGGCATCGCCTTCGTAAAATGTATCTGTCGTTCCAACATACGTTTTCCCATTTCGAGGAATCGCAAACACCATACGACCATCAGGTGTATCAAAATAGACAGCTTGACGTAATGGGAATTTAGATTCATCAAAAACGATGTGCACACCTTTGGATAAAATTAAGTGTTTACCTTTTTGTTTTCCTTCGATATTACGAACCTCATCTACCCATGGACCAGCAGCATTCACAACTTTTTTTGCACGAATATCAAACGTATTATGGGCAATTAAATCTTGTGCTACAATACCATTAATTTTCTTTTGGTCATTGTATACAAAGTTTTCTGCCTTTGTATAATTAATAAGTGTAGCGCCTTTTTCGATAGCAGCTTTGGCAACTTCGACTGTCAGACGTGCATCATCTGTACGATATTCTACATATACACCACCGCCGCGTAAGTCCTCACCTTTGACTAAAGGTTCTTTTTCCATTGTTTTTGCAGTATTTAACATATATCGACGCTCAGAACGTTTAACCCCTGCTAAAAAATCATAGACACGTAAACCAATATTCGTTGAAAATTTACCGAATGTGCCTCCTTTATGGAATGGTAATAGCATCCAAACAGGAGTTGTTACATGCGGTCCATTTTCATAAACGATCGCACGCTCTTTTCCTAAATCTGCAACCTCTTTTATTTCAAATTGTTTTAAATAGCGAAGTCCACCGTGCACTAATTTTGTCGAACGACTAGAAGTACCAGCGGCGAAGTCTTGCATTTCAACTAGCGCTACAGATAGTCCACGAGCAATTGCATCAAGTGCGATACCACAACCTGTAATCCCACCACCGATCACCAATAAATCGTATTCTTTACTTTGTAATTCTTCAATCGTTTGTTGACGTTGTATTGCTGAAGCTGTACTCATAATGAAATTCCTCCTTATTTAAAGCGAAAAAAAGAGACCATTAAAAGCACATGTACAAATGTACATATGTTTTTAATGGTCTCTCAATCGCTCAAACCTAGTATATTAACTTAATTTCATTGTAGTCTTTTTAGAAAGAAAAGGCAAGGTAGATCGTTTAGAAAAATTACGATTACACCATACACTTTTCAATCATTTATAGGTTAAGGGACGTGTCATATGTACAGTTCAATTGTCATGGCTTCAGATATTATTCCCAAGTACGACAAATTTATTTATTTATTTATTTATTTATTTATTTATTGGAAGATAAAATAAACTTTAGTTGTATTCGTCGCATTGAAAAAGTTCCACTTCAATCAACTTAATATATGTCATACTTTTAATAATTGTTATCCCCATATTTCGAGATATAAAAACAGCAGGTTCTCCATTAAGTGACGGAAAACTGCTATTAGCAATCAATTATGTCTCGGCATAATTGTAGCTGACGCTTCGCTTTCGCTACAGAAAACATTTGCAGCTGACGCTTCGCTTTCGCGCACATAAACAATGCGTCCGGAATCGGCTTTGTGCTTAGGCCTGCACGATGCAGGTCAGTTAGCCGTTATCGCATGGATGCGATGATTTTAGGCTAACATCCTCTAAGAACGACTTTTTTGCTGAAAGAAGTTAAAATATGTATTGAATCATTTCATGTATGTTGCAATAAGGATTGTCACGGCTTTCTGTCTTACGAAGTGCCATCATATCTGTGCAATTTTTAATAGCAACCTCATGTCGAAGTGCGATAGGTGCAATGACTGATTCATCCGCTTTATGACGAAAATAACGTGTTACCTCAAGATGCTGCTCCATCTTGTCATTTAATACAGCACGAGGATACTTTTCAGATAGATCGACTTCTTCAAAATGCAACAATAGCCATAATTCGAATGCTTCATTTGAATAGGCAATATGAATATTATTGTCCTCACAAAAGTCATTCACTTCCTCTAATTGCCTTTCGGTTAAATCATCCTTATCAAAAACAATCCAAACCTCATCAGAATATTGGTAACTTGAATCTCGATAGGCATGCTGGGCTAGCTTAATAGCCGAACGCTTGACGTTTTTTATTTTGACACTTACCATTTTTGAGCGCTTTAAAATACGCATTTGCTCAAAATAAATGCGTTCGGTTTCACCTTCACAATAAATTAAAACGGTTTTACGCAGTGTTCGATTCCCTTGTTGACGCACTCTCACTGCTCAGATACCTCCACTTCCTATTAATTATGCCCTGTCATAATTGTAGCGGACGTTTGGATAACCGCTGAAAAGCCGCATTCATCTCATCACCTATAGAGGTGGGAGATTTCCGCTGAAAGAAGTTAAATATTGATCTGATAAATATTCATTAATAATCGGTGTAGCTCCAAATTCTCCTTTTAAGTAACGCTTGGCATAGGAAATATCGCCACGTTTCTTCTGTAAATCTGCAAAATCAAATAAGGAGTATAACTCGGATTCATTTTTAAAGCTTTTATTCACAAACCATATTTGATCGGAACGTAGTGGCTGATCTAATAAATCAATTTCATGACTTGTGACAACAAATTGATTCGTAACATTACGCTTGCTGTTCATAATGGCCATTAAAAATTCGCAGATGGACACATGAAATGCTGTGTCAAATTCATCTATAAAGATTGTCTTCCCTTTATTGTATGCATCGACCATGACACATGCTAAATGCAGCATACGGACTGTCCCCTTTGAATCCATCGTCCAATTGATCGTTTCTGTCCCGATTGGCGCACCTGCTTCATCGAACGATAAATAGTGCAAATCGATATCCACCTCTTGAATAACCTCTGAAGTGTCAAAATCATAGCCAATAGTATTTTTCTCTCTTCGCTCAACGCGTCTTGCCGTCACATCTTGAATAGAAAAATCTGCAATCTTTAGTAACTTTATGACCTCTTTCTTAAAGGGCTCCTCTTCAAGTTTACGAATAAGTGGATGACTTGATAACCGATTTGCTTCATCTAAAAACAGTATTTTATGTAAAAACCAATCAAATATTTTCGTAGCATCTGGGTCATTAAAGACATTTAATACCGATAAGAAAGCTGTATTATTACGCGTATATTTTGTCAATTCTAGCGCAGAACTGTGGACAGTTTCATACAAATATTCTGTGCCATCCCATTGTCTATTAAAGAGCTGCGCTTTCTGAGACTTTGTCGTTTTAGTTAGGCCTTCGTAAAGAACCTGCGATGCATTATACTGTACCTCATAATCGTACAGTACCCCATCTAGTAATAACGAAATCATAAATTCTGTCGGTTGTTCTTGCTGACCTCCTAGCTTAAACGGCTGGTAGGGCAAGCGAAGTTGTTTAACATTATTAAGATTTTCAAAGTTAAACAATAAAGAACGTAAAATTTTAATAGCAGTGAATAAGTTTGATTTTCCACTTCCATTTGGTCCGAAAATAAAGGCACTTTTTACAAGGTGAAATGAGTCAAATTTCATCGTATGTGTGTCCTTTAATTTACGAATACGGCTTCCGGCCACCATTGAAAATAGTGTTTCATCCTTATAACTTAAACAATTTTTCACTCTGAAATCTACCAGCATTTATAAGCCCCCTTTCAATTCCGCAACATTCCTTTAATTATACTATAGGCGTAAAAAAACACCTATTACCCCGCGCAATACCAAGGTTGCCATTCACAATTTTTTGCTGATAAAAGATAGGTTCTCTCTTAATAAGTAATTGTAAATATAAAAAGACGATTTCCCCTCTAGAGCAGGGTAAATCGTCAAAGATTACACTTAATCATCTACATATTTTGAGCTCATTGATAAAAAACTGAAATTGTTCCGATAAAACGAGATAATGTTCCGATAAAAGCTAAAATTGTTCCGATAAAACGAGATTTTGTTCCGATAAATCTTCAAAGTATAATGAATTCATCACAATTACGTGGGGTTGATTTCCGCTTCGTTAATCACCCAAGTCAACTAATATAAATGTGACAACCTGTACAATTTTATAATTTAATTAAATTCCCACTATCTTTTCATTTTGAAATGCTTGCAATGTACGCTCTATGCCTTCCGCAAAAGTAGTTTTTGGTCTCCATCCTATCGCCTTCGCCAACTTAGCGTTATTTAAAAACGAATGCTCAATATCTCCCTCTCTCGCAGGAGCATATTGAATTTCTAAAGGATGATTTAAATGCTGTAACAATAAAATAACTTGATGAATCGACCATGCCTCATTCGTTGATACGTTATAAATGCCCTGTAATCTTGCCTGTACACCAGCGTATATAGCATCTGCAATGTCATCTACATATATAAAATCTCGTGTTTGCTCTCCATCTCCATAAATCGTAAAGGGCTTTCCTTCCATACTGCTTTTTAACATGCTAGGAATAACCGCCGCTTCCCCCTGCATACATTGCCTTGGACCGAATACATTAGCAAATCTATAAATTAATGTTGGTAAACGATAATCTTTTTGCCATTTTTCACAGTATGTCTCACCTATACTTTTGTTTAATCCATACATCGAAATCGGCTCACTAACATCTGTTTCTTCTAATGGTGGATAGTGACTATCTCCATAAACAGCTGCTGACGAGGCAAAAACGAAATGCTTTACCTTATATTTTGACGATAAGAAGAGCATCTGACTAAGGCCTACAATATTCGTTAAAACATCCTTCACTGGCTCTTGCACCGATTTTTGCACACTCGTTTGTGCTGCGCAATGGATGACCACATCAAATGATGTTTCTTTAAAAAGATGCTCACAAACTTCATCCTCCACATTCAAAAGATAAGATTTATGGTCAAAGTCGACATTGCGTAAATGACCGGTACTTAAATTATCAATAATATAAACATTTGCACCCTCTTTAAAAAAACGCCTCGCCACTGCACTACCAATAAAACCATAACCGCCTGTCACTAATACATTCATCCCATCGCCCCCAAAAACAATATGATGTTTTATATGCAGTAATTACTAAAATTATGCAAGTAACCTATTTGTAGTGGTATTTTTTGGCAATCTTTTTAATTATAAAAAAAATGTGCCCGATATGATTCGAGCACATTTTACAAAAACCAATTATGCCTCGGCATAATTGCGTCCAGAATCGGCTTTGTACTAGCACAAAGCCGATTCTGTGACATTCGCCGGAGGATTTGGGCCAACATGATGTTGGTCACTCAGTCGTTGCCACAGGACGTGGCGTTCTTTGACTGAGTTCCTCTATTGCAACTGAAAGAAGTTAAGCTGGGTTTACTTCAAGTTCAACTGTAATTTTAATGTCTTTCCCAACTAGAACACCGCCAGTTTCCAACGCTGCATTCCAAGTTAAACCAAAATCTTCACGATTGATTGATGTTGTAGATTCAAAGCCATAAACTTCTTGGCCCCATGGATTTGTACCTTTACCATTAAATTCAGTATCAAATGTTACTGATTTCGTTACGTCTTTAATTGTTAAATCACCCGTAACCGCATATTCATCATCTGATTTTTTTGCAATGTTTGTAGACTTGAATGTAATTGTCGGATATTTTTCAGCATCGAAGAAATCTGCTGCCTTTAAGTGATTATCACGATCTTCACTCCGTGTGTTAATGCTAGCTGGATCAATTGTAAAGCTAATGTTTGCTGTTGTTAAATCTGCAAGATCTGCCGCTTCAATATCTGCTGAATAAGTATCGAATACACCTTTTACTTTTGATACCATCATGTGTTTTACTTGAAAGTTAATTGCTGAGTGTCCTAAATCAATGTTCCATTTTGCCATTATAAATTCCTCCAATTGGGTTGTTTTTATCTCGAATTCGAGATATATTTTATAATATGAAGCAACTACATGAATTATGTTCCCCAAAATTTTAAGGGATAAACATTTGTAGTTACTTCTTTTGTACATCCTAGTTGATAGCAGTTACGAAAAGTAATTGATTACTTTATGTAACCTACTATATATAAATAATTTACTTACGTCAAGCTATTTTTGAAAATATTTTTTTAAATCAATGATACCAAGCCTTTTCTGAAGGTCGTAAGTTCTACCTGATCCAGTCTTCAGGTTACCCGAGCAGTTATTGGCTTTACCTGATCAGTTTTTCAGGCTACTCAAGTAATTTCTCCGACTCAGGCATTTTACTAACTGCTCTTGGTTACATAAAAAAGCAGCTCCCCATTGAAATGGGAAACCGCTTATCTATTAGCGTTTCACTAATTTACCTTGCACCACAAAACGATGGTCGTCACTCATGACAGAATCCTTACAAGTAGATAGTGTAAGAATTTTGTCTTCTGGCCCAATCTCTACATTCATTTCGATTGCAGAGCGTGCTTGGATCTCGTCCAAAAATTTTAGGAAAGCATCATTGCTCTTAAATTCTGTTTCAATATAATAAAAATCAATTGTAGTTTCATAAGCAGCAAAGACTTCAACGTCATAGCCTTCATACAGAGTGTCTAAATACATGATAGGATGCTCATCTGCGTATTGCTGATTTAAGTAATTTTTAAGACTCCCAAACATCGTACTATTCTTCATGGCATGACCGTACAAAATAGTATTTCGGTTTATATCGTGCACATCATTACGATAATCCATAAATACACTACCTGCCCGGCTTTCTCGATCTTTAAAATTATGATTTAAATAAAAATCATTATTTTCAGCTTGTAGGATTGGATTATTGAGCTTTGTCCCATCTGTAGAAATCCATCCGACAATATTGTTATTGACAGTTAGTAAATCATTGAATTGTGGACGGATCGTAAATGGCGTTGATGAGGTTTCCACAGCTTCATCTCCTAGAGTAACCAACGTTGATTGATAAATCGTTTGTACTTCTTCCAGTGATTTTGAAGTCTCATAGTACGTGTATAAGTACTTGGCTAATGAAAAGCCTGAGTATAAGAATATAGCTAAATATATAAATGTTAAAAACTTAGATGTCCATTTTTTCATCATATCACCTATCTATATTCTAAGGGGGACCATGTAAAATCCAAGCAGCTCATCCTCATTGAAAACGGCTTCTACCCCATAGACTTCTTTAATAACTTCCCTAGTAATGACGTCGCGTGGTGCTCCCTCAGCTATTATTTGTCCTGCTTTCATCAAAATGATCTGATCGCTATAGCGAATCGCCTGATTTATATCGTGAAGCACCATAACGATTGTTAAGCCATGCTCCTCATTTAATGATTTTACAAGTTCCAATAACTCAATTTGGTAATAAATATCCAAATACGTTGTCGGCTCATCCAAACATAAAATTTCAGATTGTTGGGCTAAAGCCATAGCAATCCACACTCGCTGACGTTCCCCACCTGATAAAGCCTCTAAATCGGTATGTCGTTTTTCTAGTAAATTCGTACAAGTAAGTGCCCATTCAATAGCTTTGGCATCTTCTTCTTCATTTCTTTTTAGCATTGTATGATGCGGTAAACGTCCAAAGCTCACCAATTTTTCTATTGTTAAATCCTTTGGTACATCATTTTGTTGGTAGACAATTGCGAGTTTTTTTGCAAACTCTTTTGGCTTGTAGTGCACCAAATCCTTGTCTTCTAATGATACATTCCCCGAAATCGGCCTATTGTTACGGGACATAACACTTAATAATGTTGATTTTCCACAGCCGTTTGGACCAATAATCGTTGTGATTTTGCCCTTTTTAATTATTGTCGATACTCCATCTAAATGATTTCGAGTATTATCATGCGATACGATAATATCTTGTATTTCCATGTCTCCTCACTCTTTTCGTAATAGGAATATTAAGAATGGTCCACCGATAATCGCCATAATGGTTGAAGCTGGTATTTCAAGTGGTGTAGCAATTGTTCGACCAATCGTATCTGCCACTAATATTAATAATGCTCCAGCTAAAGCTGTAAAAGGTATGAGCACCTTATGATCGTGCCCAACTAAACGACGAGAAATATGTGGCACTAGCAGACCAACGAACGAGATAACTCCTGCTACGACAACAGAAACAGCCGATAATAATACCGCAACAGCAGCTATTATTAGACGAGCACGAGCTACTTGAAAACCTAGACTTTTCGCTGTTTTGTCTTGTAATACTAGGAGATTACACCAGCTATATAACGCAAAGGCAGCTATTAATCCGACAGTACCATAAGTAACAATTGTTGATACATCCTTCCATGTACGCATTGTTAAGTTTGAACCTACAACGCTGGTAGCTGAAGTATTCAACGAGCCACCTAAACTAATGAAAGCCTCTGTTAACCCAGTGAACATTGCATTAATAGCAATTCCGACTAAAATTAGCTTCAATGGACTTAAGCCCGACTTCCATGACAATGCAAAGACGAGTGCGCAAGCAAATGCCCCACCCATAAATGCTAATACAGGTGTCATAAAAAATAATGTTGGAAAGAAAGAAATAATAAAGAGCTGTACAAATGCCGCTCCTGAAGATATACCAATAACACCTGCATCCGCTAACGGGTTACGCATCACAGATTGTAATAGGACCCCTGAAACAGAAAGTGCTGCACCAGCAAATAGCGCAACAATGATCCTTGGAAATCTCAAATCGCGGATAGCATCCATTTGACTATTTCCTTTATCAAATAATGCACCAATAAATTCAAAGAATCCCATTTTAATGCTACCTGTTGTTGCAGCATAAACTGCTGAAACTAGTAATAATACAATTACAATAGAAAAGCTTACAATTTTTTTTGTCATATTAGACTTCCTTTTTTCTTTTCTCCATCATGTTATTTGTACATTTCATACCCCACGTGATTCTCTACTAAATAGAAGATCGCTCTATAGCAAGACAATGCTTGCGATATGAGCGACATTTTTAATTACTATTCACGATAGAAGATTTCCATTAACTGTCCTAAAGCCTGTGGCACTTTTAAGGACGCTGTAGTACCGAACAATTCTTCCTCTAGATCATAAACTTTACCGTTTTTTACTGCGTTAAAATGTTTCCAAATATCATTCGTTTTAAATTCCTCGTCAAACATTTTTACAACTTCGTCTGGCATACCGTGTGATAAACGTAAAATTATATCAGGGTTACTATTGTGCAGATACTCGGTATTTGAAGACAAATATTCAGCATCCTGCCCTTCCATTACATTAATACCGCCTGCTCGTTTCACAAGATCACCTGCATAGGAGTTTTCAGTTGCAACTAAATAACTACCGGGAATGCCAAGTAAAATTAGTACACGAGGTCCCTTTTTGTTACCAGCAACTGTTTGTACAGCATCAATATTTTTTTGCAAGCCATTCACTAACTCATCAGCTTGCACTACACGATCATAACGTTCACCGAGGGTTTTAATTTCGGTAAGCATGGCATCTACACTTTGAAAGTTTAAAAAATTAACTGGAATTTTTAACTGCTCAAATTTGTCCTGTAAGTCATATTCTAATGTTGACACTGATAACACATCTGTTGGATTTAATGATTTAACAATCTCCATATCCGGCTCCATTGCATTGCCGATAGTAGGGAGGCCATCAAAGCGTTTTGCTAATGTTTTTTCTGTTTCAGGTACTGCTATAGCATCTAAATCAAGTTTATCTAGAATTTCTGCAATAACAACCGTACCTGCAATAATACGATGTTCATTCTCTTCAGCTGTTTTAACTGATTGCTTCTCAGTAGATGTCTCTGTTTCTTCTTGTTTATCTCCATTGGTACAGCCAGCAACTACTAAAAGTAATGACATAAGCGCCATCATCAGCAACCAACTTTTCCAGTTCTTTTGCATAAAGTCATCTCCTACTTATTTCTGTTCAGTCACATCTTTTTTTGAATTTCTGTTGCGACGGACGAGCAACCAGCCCGACAAAAGACAGATTACTACAAGCAAAACTATCTTTATGATATTCAGCTGATCAAGCTGCTGATCGACTTTAGAATTCTTCACTACTTTTTCAGTAGATTTCTCATTAACATCTGATTTCTTGGCTTCATCTTTAACAGCATCCTCAATAGACGCGTCAAGTGTACGATCAAATGCTAACTGCTCCTCCTTTGGCACAGTTAATGTAGGTTGAAATGATGGAGTTGGCCTTGACAGCTGATTGGGTTTTACCACCGTCTCATGTTGTGTTTCCACTGGTCCCTTTTTCACTTCTTCTTTAACAATAACAGGTGGCTTGTCACTCGGTACTTGCTTAGCGGGTGCTGTTACAGAAGGCTTATTTAAAAACTTTGCTACCTGCTGTTGATCAAATGTTAGATTTACGAAATATTGGTGATGATAAGAAATCTCAGGAATATCTACCTTCACCCACATTCGTATTGGCTGTTCAAAATTTTTAATTTCAAATTCGACAATTCGGACATTGTCTACAAGCGAAATAAGCTTTGGTTCTACCTGTTTTCCTTGTTGATCTACGGTTAAGCCTGTTATCCACATAGTTTTTAAAATTGTCATGTGTGCATAATATTTACCGTTTTTTTCTTTTATTTTTGCAACAGGATTTACATATGTATTCATAATAGATTGTTCGTTTTTTCCATCTACTAACAATATGTAATTCATGGACCATTCCTTATCATAGATTTCTTCTGAAGTAGATTCTTTGATTTCGTTTTCTGGAATAGCTTCCTCATCCTTCGGCACAATTGTTGAAAGGGTTGTTAACTGTAATTGAAGCTCCTGTGAAAAAAAGAAATATTCCTCGGAGGATGAAAGTGCCATCTCGCCTTTTATGATAATAGGCTGATGTAAATCCTTGACATCAAATTGAACTGAATTTTCAGTCTGATCGCTTAACAAAAGCTCATTTTCCAACTGTTCGATATGTATATCTCTTATACTCAATGGTTTATTTATAGCTAAATTTAATCTATACTGACCGTTCTTTACATCAATTGTCGCCAATTCGCTAAAAATATTGTCTTTTACTCCATTTAGAGATGAAAGACTTAGTTCAACTTGATAGCTCCCATTTTCTAATACAGACTCTTCAGCTTTTGCCTTAAACGAAGCAAATGGAGAAAAAGACATCAGTAAGATAGTACTAAAAATGAATACTCGAAATGTTTTTCTATTCACTGTGTAAATCCCTCCAATTTATACAAATTATGCCTCAACATAATTGCGTCCGGAATCAGCTTTGTGCTTAGGCCTGCAGATGTTTTTTGCGCGAAAGCGTAGCGGCAGCAGCACCGATGCAGGTCAGTTAGCCGTTATCGTATGGATGGGTGATTTTCCTTTCCGAATCCGTGACATCCGCCGGAGGCTTTAGGCCAACGTGATGTTGATCACTCAGTCGTTGTCACAGGACGTGGCGTTCTTAGACTGAGTTCATCTCTCCATCATAGAGGTGGGAGACTACTGTACCTTTCGCTTCGCTTTCGGTACAAAAGACATCTCTAGCTGACGATTCACTTTCACTACCAAAACACTTGTAACTGCCGTTTCACTTTCGTTACTTAAAACACTTGTAACTGCCGATTCACTTTCGTTACTTAAACATTTGCTGAAAGAAGTTAAAAGCACAGTAACTTCCTTCCTCTAATAAGCGAGAAAGGAAGTTTCTGTAACCGTACTATTTATTCATGTATTGTAATGAACCATTTAAAATTTTTGCCATTTGTGTGCGTTTCAATGGGCTGCTTGCATTAATAACAGTTTTACCTTCAGCATTTACAGATCCAGTCATGATTTTACCTGCATATAGAAACGCAAAAGCTTTTCTCGCTTCTTCACTTGTAACAGTTGCACCATCGGCATAATAAGATAAACTTGGATCACCATAGTTCATTTCTTTTCCTGCAACATGCGCTACTGTACGGTAAATCATCACTGCAGCTTGTTGTCGAGTAAGTGTTCCATTTGGATTAAAGTTCTCTGCTTTCATGACAATTCCAGCATCAGCTAAAGCATTGATTGATTGTACACTTTCTGTGTCAAGTTTCGCTGTATCTTTAAATCCAGCATCTTTTGTAGAAGATAAATTTAATGAACGAGCAATCATTAACGCAAATTGAGAGCGTGTAATATTGTCATTTGGTTTAAAATTATCTTGCCCCTTAACAATTCCCTTACTGTATAATGCTAAGATTGCTTCTTTATTAGCATCATTGCTAATATCTTTAAATGGATTCATCACTGGTTTCACTGCGCCTTCCACAGCAAAGCTAAATTGCACTTGGTGATTCGAGTCATAGTTCACCCCTTTGTCTGGCTCATTCACAACAATATGCAGCTGGGCATTCACAAGTTTTTTAAAATCTGCCACTTCAAATGAGTACTTACTAGTATTTGTTGTCTCGTCTTTACTTACTAAAGTTGCTTTTTTTCCCTCCACTGTGAATCCTTTAACATATTGACCTTGAGGGAATGTCATAGTAACTATGTTTTTACCATCTACTACCGATACGTCTACTTTTGGTTTAATATATTGCTTCATAATAGATTCTTCAGAAGTACCGTTTTTGTATACAGTGACAGCCACTTCATTTACTTTAACTTCTTCAGATTTTCCATTTTCCCCCGTAGTAGTTACTTCCTTATTTTCTACTGCTTTTAAATCAAAATCATACCACTTGTCCATATTAGCTGAAGCTACAACAACGTGAATTTTCGCTTGTAATACTTCACCAGCTACCACTGGGAAATTGTATGTAATTGTTCCATCTGCATTTTTCACTTCAGTAGCATCTACAAACTTTTCACCTTGCTTTGTTTGTAAGCCTGTAATCATTGGGGCAGATTTTGCTGCTACCGTTAATTTCGCCTCAAATTTTCCATCCTTCTCAACGATTGTGCCTTGTGTTATAAGATGAGAGCTAATTGCCGGTTGTGGTTCTGTTGTACCAGGCTTAAAGATTTGGAAATCAACAATAGTGCCAGTATTCTCTGATTTAATGGCCTCTGCTTTTACTTCCGTTTTTGTAGTCGTTACTTCAGCTTCCTTTGCAGATGCAAATGATGGCACTGAAAGTGATGCTGCTAGCAATGAAGCTAGTACTATTTTTGTTGCGCGTGATTGTCGTTTTTTAGTCATTATTGACCCTCCGTTTTTGTTTGTAGTTTTTTTCTATAAAGTAAAAATGCTGATCCAACTAATGCCCCGATTAATAAATATGGTGTTGCATCACTTGTTTGTGGATTCGGCACATGACTTTCAGAAGAATGACTTTCAGAAGAATTTGTTGGAACATTAGTAGTTTTCGAATCAGATACTTTTGTTATTGCTGTGCTTCCTACAGATGCTGTATCAAATACTAGTGAGACGCTGTATTCGTGATGATAATTAATATCGTCAATATCAATTTTCATAGATGTCACAACTGGTTTCGTTAAATCTTTAACTGTAAATTGTACAGTACGAGTATCAGCTGCTTTATCTTCACTTACTACAGTTGCTCCACCTGGTGGTTGGAACTTTGTGATCCATGCACTTTTTTTTAATGTAATTTGAACAGTAGCTATCCCATTTTTTAATGTGACCTTTGCTGGTTTTATAAAATAATCGTTGGCAATGGATGCAGAGTTGTTCTCAGGTTTATTGACCTGATATTTTATCGAATGTGTGCCGTCAGCTAGTTGAGCAGATGCTTGTGGTAACGCAAAATTAAATACAAATAAAGTTACAAGCATGACGAACATCATTATTTTCTTCATGTGTTGTACGCCTCCTCTGAAAAAATAATTGAAAGCATTTTATTGAAAACGAAAATCATTCTCAACTATACTTCTATTACCAAGAATAATCGTTAATACCAGTGTATGTCAATAGCAAAACCAATTCGTCCTCAATATGTCAAAATCACCATTAAAAAAAAGAAATATCACGTAAATAACATGTGATATTTCCTATATTTTGTCTTCATCTAAACTAGACATCTAGTATATTTAAGAAACTATTTCAATGATCGCTATAAGAATAAGTAACCACCCTGAAATAGCGGTTGAGTGTTTTCCAATAAAAGTTTTGGTAAGTAAGACTCCAAAATGAACGCCCGCGCCTACTGTTATGAACGAAAAAATACCGATAGAAATAACTGTCCAGATTGCAGAAATACCATTGGCTCCAAGTGCTATTCCTCCAGCTAAACAGTTGGCTGATAAGACAAAGCCGAGCGTCATTGCTTCTCGAATTGAAATTATATAATTTTTATCCTCATCAAATACTTCAGGATTTCCCAATATTCCTTGTTTAGAAAAGCGACTAGATAATAAAGTCCATATCCCAATAGCACAAAGTAAAAGACTCCCTATTAAATTTGCGAAATCCGGAGAGATAAAATTAATAACTACGCTTCCAGCTGTTACTGCAGCGTATGTGACGATCATTGAAATTAGAGCAATTACCGCATTGGATAATATGGGTATTTTTACTCGCTTAATACCATAAGCGAGACCAATTCCTAAATTATCTAAGTTGGCAGCTATCCCAATAAGAATGATGGCTATCCAATGCATTCTTTTCCTCCTCAATAACGTAAAATCCATTCTCACATAGGATATGAAGGAATAAAATTTTTGTTCATCTATGTTTTGAACGGAGTTAATCGCGGAGAAATTGTGATTGCCCTTGATTCAATGACTAGTTCACATGCTTTAACACCTTTAACCCGCGGAAGACTTGCTATTACTTACGTTTTTTCGTCTTTTACCCGCGGGTACTGTTATCCTATAGTTTGAACTTATTCAATTGTTTAGAAATCTTTTCAGCGATATTTGCGGTTTCAACGGATGACTCCGCTACATGCTGTATTGCTTGTAAAGTTTCTGAAATACTCTTTGCTATATCATTCGACTGATCAGATGACTCTATAGCGACATTTGATACATTTTCAATTGCTTTTTGTATTTCTAACATAGAATATTTCATCGTTCCAACAAATGTTGTCACTTCAGTTATTAATTTATTAAAGTACATAGCATCTTCTTCATATTGAATTCCACTGTTTTGGAAAAGCTCATAATCAGGTGTTACTTTATTATCTATAAAGTGTAAAAGCTCTTGCGCATTTATAGACACATTCGTAAATGCTTCTTCTACTTCACTAGTAACAGTTTGTATTTTGTGAACAGTCTCAGATGATTGTTCAGCTAATTTCCGTACTTCATCAGCTACAACAGCAAAACCTTTACCCAGCTCTCCTGCTCTCGCAGCTTCAATAGCTGCATTTAAGGCTAATAAATTTGTTTGATCTGCAATATCTGCTATTGTGTCAGACATTACTTTTACTTCGGATACGATTTTTCCGGCTTGAATCGCTTCTAAAACTAGCTTTTGTTTATCATTGTATAGATTACGAGCTGTGCTATATGCTTGAACAGCTGTTTCTTTAATATCAATAGCTCTATCTTTTACTTTTCGGGAGAACTCAAGACTATATTCTGTTTTCTCATTTAATTTTTCCGTACTATCTAATACCTCAATTGCAGTGGCATTTAATTGCTCAGTTGTTGCACCTAGTGTAGTACTACCCATAGCAACATCCTTTGTAGTTATTCCAATTTCATCCATTGAAGCAGTTATTTCCTCAATAGTGGCAGTTAAATCTTCACTTAAAATACTCATCTGTGCTGATGTGCTACTAACACTAGAGACAAGTTCCTGAATATGTGAAACAGAATTGTTCAATCCTTCAGTGATTTTTCCAAGGTCATCCGAGTATATTACCGGGGCGTGTCGTGTTAGATCGCCATTTTCAAGTGCAGATATGACATCTTTAATATTGGAGACTGCCTTTTTGACATATCTGCTTAAATAAATTAAAACAAATACACTAATTATATAAACTATTGCCACAATACCGATGTTTCTATATAGAGTTTTAGTATATGCTATATTATTTTCTTCGCTTTTCATTTCAGCACTTTTAATATTTATTTTTTCTATTTGTTCCATAAGATTATCTCTTTGCTTCTCTATTTCTAATAGTGGTTTTAGTAATGCATCTGCATCTACTACATCTGCATCAGAGATAACTTGTTGAAAAATGGATTCTAATGTACTTTTATAACTTTCAAGTACTTCTTCTAAATTCTTACTTAACTTTTCTTCCTCGCTACTCATTTTTGTATTCTTTAAATCTTGAAAAGAACGACTATTTTCTTCTTCTAAAGCTGCTATTTTTTCGTAATATTCGATTTTCTCATCATTATTTTGTGAGTTATAAAAAATTTTGAACTTTAAATTAGTTATTTTTTGCTGGTTAATTGAAATATTGCTTAATAAATTGACAGATGTTAAATTATCTTCGTAAATATGCTTTGCATTATCATTCATTTCTTTAACGCCATATATCCCAGTAAGGCCTATCATGACAATTGCTATCAACATAAAAGTATTTAATATTCCAAATTTTCCAACCAACGATATATTTTTAAAAAACTTCATTTGATCCTCTCCGTTATATTTATTATTTTGGCTCATCACCAAAAGTTGTGGATGATATTTGTTAAAACGCGCTTTCGCACAAAAAACATCTGTTGCTGTCGCTACGTTGCACTTCGCTTTCGCACAAAAAACATCTGTTGCTGTCGCTACGTTGCACTTCGCTTTCGCACAAAAAACATCTGCTGCCCCAAGCGGCTCATCAGACGCCTCTGGGAAGCTTTGCTCTGTGCGAAAGCGTAGCGTCAGCAACAACAACAAAGTGCCCGGTCGAAATGGAAATCAACCACACGTTATGGTGATGACATCTTTTTTTACAATACAGATTAATTATGGAAGTTGTAAGTTGGATTTTCCCCTATACCGTAAAGTTTTGGACTTATAGAAAAATACTATTTTTATGAATAACATTTTCGATAAACACTTCTACTAAATTAGGGTCAAACTTAATACCCTTCTGTTCTTTCAAATATGAAAGAGCTTCTTCTTCTGTCCAAGCTTTTTTATAAGCCCTGTCACTAACTAAAGCGTCGTATACATCTACTATTGATATGACTCTCGCTTCAAAAGGAATTTCTTCTCCTTTTAAACCCATTGGATATCCTGTTCCGTCCCAATTCTCATGATGATATTTAATAATATTTTTAGCTATTTTTATATCATCAAAAACTTTATTGTTCATTTCATTAGATAGTTTATTCAATACATCTACGCCCATAAGAGGATGCATCTTTATAAATTTTTTTTCATAGACCGTTAGTGGACCCGTTTTATACAGGATTGATTCTGGTATACTCGATTTTCCAATGTCATGTAATACACTGTATTCTATAACTTTACTAATATACTCTAACGATAAATTATATGTTCGATCTTCAAAGAGACTTAGCAAGAATTCCTCTAATAACTTTTGCACATTCAAAAGATGTTCTGCTATATTTACATCGCGCATTTCACTTGATAGAGCTAACAATTTAAATAGCTCCTTTTGGTCTATTTTGTTCTGATTTACTTCTTCTATCAATAGTTGTTCAGCTAAGCGCATTACTCCTACATAATAAACAATTCCTTTTATTGCAATTGGAGTAATCGTTATAAATGAGTACCTTAGCTCTAATGATTTGTTGACATTTACCACTGTCCCAGACCATGGCTGTCCTTTTTTTAATGTACTGTTTAACGATTTATACATAACAAATGGTGTTACACTCGATTTGAAACACTCTACTGGTAATCCAATAAGAAATTCTCTTTTATAGCCGGTGATCGTTTCGTATTGTTGATTTACATCGATGATTAATCGATCTTCATCAAAAATTACAACAGCATCACCCAATTTTAAATAATATGTTAATTCATTTGGTATATTTTTACACATTTAGACGACTCCTCATCAATTGTTTAAATCATTAGCAAAACTAGCAAGTCGGTAAGCCGCCATGCAACTTCTTCAAATGCTTTACCTAACTCATTTACAACATTGGCAAAATATCGATCTCTTCTTGTGAATGTTCTTGTGTTTCCTTTATAGATTGTAAAATTCGCATTATTGGTTTTCCGTCTTGAGCAGATTGATTAATCAAATCAAGTAATGCTGATAACTTTTCTGCCTTAGATACAGTAGATAAAAATTAATTATGCCTCAGCATAATTACGTCCATTCCATCATTTCTGTGCAATGATTATGTACTTCCAGAAATGCCGCATTAGTTTGCTCTGAAATAGCTGCTAAATTTTCTTTAACTCTCTTCAATAAATGGCTGTAAGTTTTTAATTTCATGTAGCTCTTCTATCGAAAAATTAATCATTTTTATTTGTTTCTCTATTTCACTACCATGTTGAACATTCATTTTTATATTATTTTTGAGTAATATAAAGCCGTTATCTATCTCTTTCTTTTTATTTTTCCAGTACATGAATCGACCCCCTATCGATTTATTTTCTTTATACTTCACTTAATAAAGTTTTCAATAATAGCTTATTTGGCTGTTGATACTTATTAAAATAGATTTCCTGTAGTCTTTTTGATAACCTTTCGTAATCGCTTCTTGGAGGAACTGAATTCCATACAAATATATCTTCTAAGTCTTTGTTAATATTTAAATATAAACGATCTGTTATAATTAAATCCGCCTCTTCATCTTCAGCACATAATTCTACATGGATAAAAAGACGTTTTATTTGATTGAATAGATAAGGCTCATCATTTATCATTGAAAATATTTTTAATTTGATTTTAGCTCTATCTACAAAATCAATTGTTTGTTTGAGTAATTTATGATATCGACCAATTAATATTTCTCTGCGTTTAAATACGATGGCGAAGGACTCATTTTCCAATAGTCGATCATAAAACTGATTCATGATTTCTATTTGAGCAGTTTCATGCATTTCTAAGCGCTTTTTATAAAGATCTTCTTTAAATAAATTAGCTGGACCAGAAAAAGATAAAATAAAATAATGAAGATGCATTAAGTTTACAAAGAGTGCCCCATATTCTTCTACATCTAAAGTAACTGAAAAATGATCCATGAATATCTCCATCCAATATATAGTCGCTTGGATAAATAATTCCTGATTATGATGCTGTGCAAAGTTCATCAACAAACTTACAGCATTATCTTTTTTCTGATAATGACGCATGCAACTAATGATGGAAAATGAAAACATTGTTTCTAATTCAATTTCTTCATCTGATAAATCAGTAAATTCTTTAAATATATACTTAATTTTTTCCGATAATGGCTCATAGTTATAATGATGTTTCATAAAGTTAGCATACATTGGATGATATTCAATTAAGCAACCTAATTTTGTGCGTGATATGCAAATGGCCAGCCAATATAAAAGTTGTTCGGAATAAGCTATGTCTACTTCCTCCATTAATTCTAGTATTTCTTCTCTAGAAACTAGAGCAAATGGCCATTCCTCTCCCCAACACGAATTCCAGTAGAACAAAAAGTAAAAATAACGAAACTGCTTTTCAGTTCCTTCAAGACTGACTTCCGCATAAGATGTATACGTCAATTGAAACTGATCTAACAAAGGCTTAACTTTTTTTATTCGTCGATACACGGATGCAGGGCTGGTAAAATTATCCAAAACAAACATGTTAATATCAAAAAACCTATTGTAAAACATCTCATCAAAAGCTTTATATGTTAATGAGTTTTGTAAGTAATATCTTTCTATAGTCTTCATAGAAAAACTGTCTTTATAAATTAATTGAAAATACTTAAGCTCTTCTTTTTCGATAACAGCAGATTTTGTAATAAATTCTAAATCAATGGCTATTTCATCTACCATTTTCAAAATTGTTCTTTCAGACATATCCATCATTTGAGATAACTCTAAACTTGAATATAACCTCTGTCCTTCATAAATATGATGTAGAATATTCACCTTTTGTAAAGATGTACGATCTAAAAAATTATACATAAAAACACCTCAATGCCTTCCACCAGTAAACCCCAGCTGTGTCATACTAACAGTTTGAATTAGATTAGCTTATATAACTTTTATCAATACATTCTATTCCCCATTTTTTATGACACTAAACATTAAAAAGCAATATTCTCGATACTTTATAGCTACTATAGTTAATTAATATTGCCGATAAACACTTCCATTAAATACTCTTCTAAACAACAATTGCAGCTTGTTTTCATCAAATTCACTCATTTTGAGAAACTGTGGTTAAATCCTCTTGTTTTCAAGGATATTTACACTATAACAGGCATTTTAAAACAAACAAAATCACTTTTTGTTCGTTTTGAAGCAAAATATGATAATCCTATATTTCATTCAGAACTTCTACCTATTTTGGATTGTCAATTCTAGTTTTTTTCATCTTAAGACTTCATTTTTTAGATCATCTATTGGATTTCAATCGTGAAAGGGTGTTTCTTTACGCTTTTCCCTGAAATTTCATCCACAGACTATATAGGTTAATTGTAGAATTGAACACGTTGTCAAACAGAAAAAGAGATGTATCAAATTATCATACATCTCCCTTCATGGTAATACTTATAAACCAAGTGCTCGGTACATAAACGCTGTAAATCGTGCGCTTGTTAAGTTTCCATTTGGTCCAAAAAAGTATCGTTTGCATCGACTAATGCAATTTTGATTTGCTAATATCTACTCGCTTCCTGGCGTTTAGCGAAATGCGAGCAACATCATTTTTGCCATTTGGGCACGAGTTTTCTGAGCATTTGTTGGTGACGGAATCAACAGTAACGATGAGGCCGCTTCCAATCATTTATCGCATAGCGTTATATCTTTTGATACTACACCCATGAAACTTTACTCAATCAAATTAGTTGAAAAAACATGAAGAATGTCCTGTCTTAACACTTGATTTTTATAAATTTGTTGATATCTCTACATTTATAATTAACGTTTCCTTTAACACTCTATCCCCTATTTCTAAAACAGACCGCCCTTCATTTTCTCAACTATCACTCATTATAAAATTGATAAAATCAAAATTTGTTAGTTTTCGAGCAAATATTGATAATCTTTTTTCTTGCAATTTTAAGTTTCATCAAAACCAGCACCATTTGGTCCTTTCACTAACTAAAACCGAAAGATATTTTATTTACTTTAATAACCTCGATATGTATCAAATACATATGAATTAACATAAAATACTCGCTTTTCCCATCTGAATTCACCTAAAAGAACAATCTTATATATTTCCACATAATTTCGAAGATTAGAAGTTAGCTTTGGATACTTTTTCTATCATTCGCTATCACAGTTTATACATATTTTCTATCAAAGCCAATTTGACAAAAGTAACAACCCTTTGATAACTTTAAGTTGTTACTTGTTAATATTTAGATATATCTCATCCTATAATAAAGAGAGGGAAATTTTATGAGAGTCGGTAAATTAGTGAAGATAGGATTGGCTTTAGCTTTAATGTTCGTATTAACTGCTTGTAGCTCAGATGGTGAAGGCACAAAAAATAAAGAAAAAAATGAAGTGAACTTAGCCTATGTTGAGTGGGATACTGAAATTGCCTCTACAAACGTAGTAGGACAAGTGCTAGAGGATTTAGGATATGATGTAACACTAACACCACTAGATAACGGAATTATGTGGGAAGCACTTGCAAAAGGAGAGGTTGATGGTATGGTGTCAGCCTGGTTACCACAAACACATGCCCCACAAGTTGAAAAGTACAAAGATAGAATAGTAGATTTAGGTAAAAACCTTGAAGGTGCAAAAATTGGCTTAGTTGTCCCTAGCTATATGGATGTAAATTCTATTGCAGATTTAACAGATGAAGCTGGTAAAACGATAACGGGTATTGATCCAGGAGCAAATATGACAGCAACTACGGAAAATGCTTATAAAGAATATAGTAATCTCGAAGGCTGGAATGTAGTGACCTCATCTGGAGGCGCAATGACAGCAGCCCTTACTCAAGCCATTGCGAAAAATGAAGAAATCATCGTTACTGGTTGGTCTCCACACTGGAAATTTAACGCTTTTGATTTAAAATATTTAGACGATCCTAAAGGTATATACGGAGCCGAAGAATATATTGGTACATTTGCACGTAAAGGATTAAAAGAGGATAATCCGGGAGCATATAGTGTTCTTAATAGCTTCCACTGGACTTCAGAGGATATTGAAAGTGTTATGTTTGATATTATGAAAGGTGCTGATCCTAAAGATGCAGCAAAAAAATGGATTAAAGAAAATGAAGATAAAGTTTCAGAGTGGACAAAGGATGTAAAATAATACAAATGATGAGTTTTATATACTCTTCTAGCGATTTTACATATTAGGAATAGAATTAAAAACAACAATACTTCTGCACTTTAGTTGATGGTATTTAGAAAATAATTAAAACGTTGAAATTCTGTCGTTAGATGTTCAGCCGAAAAACAAAGTCGATTCCCAGTACAATATGGAATCGACTTTGTTGTTTTATGCTGCGATTGTTAAACATTTGAAACAAATAATCTATGAAAGCGTTTTGGTTCAAATTATGTACTTTTCCATATAAAACGCTTCGCACCTAGTATAAAGAGTGATACAATAATGCCCCCAATAATCATCATACAAATAGAGATTAAGAGGCCAATTCCAGGCACTGATTCGTGGTAGGTTATGATTGGTGGTACGCCATATTGATGTGGAGAGATAGCAAACCTCATGATTTCTAAGTATGCGAGGTGAAAACCAATCGAGGTCCAGAGACTTCCGGTCCACAAACGGAGCAACTGCAAACATATTCCAAAGCAAAAAATTAATATGATATAAAAGATGTTAATGGATACTCCTGGAGTAAGTCCAACAAGCACTTGAATCTGGCCAACTGCTATAGTGATAGATACAAATAGTAAAGTTTGAAGTAATACCGATAACCAAGTAGCGAATTTATAACGTAATACATCATATAACATACCTCGTAAACCAAATTCCTCTGGCAAAGCTTCATAAAAAAAAGCAAATAAAATATTTATGATTAATGCAACTAACCACTGTTCAGAGGGATGCCAATTTTCAAAGACTATCCATCCTTGAAAATTGGCTATAACGAAGCCCAATGAAGCTAGTGCAATCGCCAAGAAAACCCCAGTAATAAAATGATATAGTCTTTTCAAGGAATATACTGGAATATCCGGTTTTATTCCAGTCATCCGATAGACATGCTGATATACATACAAAATAATAGGGACAACTAACCCGCTCATCACAAGCCCCTGAATCAAATATTGAGTATATCTTGAAGAGCCGAACAACTGTGCAGAAACTTCACCAGAACTTGAAGCTAAGAACAGACTAGCGACTAATGTTGACCATCCAGCGAGGATATAAAGTATCCATCTCATACATCAACTCCCTCCCAGTTTTTTACATTGTTTAAAGTGTGTCTATAAACTTCGCACAACATTTGTTAATATTGTATATATACTTTATATGCAATATTAACAAATAACATACATTTTGCAAGTTTCTTTATTCTTGAAATAAAAAAACATGAGATTGTTAAATCACAAATCTCATGTTTACCGCAATTCGAAAAACTCAAAAAGTCAAATTTACATTGTATTCTCTTTTTTAAAAAATTTATTATATGCATATAAATAGCCATTTATTAAATCCCCATTTTCTTTACAATCTGTACATTTTGGTAGAGTTTTAGACATTTGTTCAGCATTTTTTAAAATTAGGATTATTTTATAAAATAGTTCTGTTTTCATCATCATGTACGATGACAAATGTGCTTGGGTTTGTTTTTCACTCAGTACTAAAAAAGAATGCTTAAAATTTATGTATCGAAATTTTTACAAATAAAATTTTGAGCCAGTTATTAGCCCTATTAGTATCAAACATAAATAAACAGTTGTAGAAATATTTGATATTGTACTGGTTCATTCGCTATAGCAAACATCAATATGAAAAATATGAAAATTAGGAGAAAACTAATTAGACAGTTTGCAGTAGCAAAGACTCGCCTGTTACTAATTTATACTTTGAACACTTACTATATCCTCGACCGGGATAGTATCTTCGCCAAACGGCTCCTCTACATTGCTTGAGTTTAAATGTATGTTCAGCTGAGAAGTTTTTCAAATATAAGTGTCTCTCTACCTTTTCACCAAGACTTATTTTTAGACTCGATCCCAAAGGATACACCAGGACGTTATATGTAACCATCCTCAGCTTACCACTCTCTGAGCTTTGCAACGTGTTCGGGCAGCATTATAGACATTGACCATTTGAGATTACCGCGGTCACGAATTCCTTCATTCATTTTAAATATAAAGAATGTACATTCTATTCTCATGGTGTGAATTCAGTTACATTTGAAAAATAGAAGAAATACTTTAATCCTGAAGAAAAAGAAAAACAGCACTGCAATTAGCTGTACTGTTAGAGAATTTATTAAGATAAGATTGTTTCTTCTTATTATTTTTCCAATAAGACAGTGATCTCTGCACTATTTTCACTAAAATCTTGTCCTGCAACATCAGAATAAATACCTTTTACTTTAAAGCCAGCACTTTCTGCTTCTTGTATTAAAGTATTTGTATCAAATGATTTGTTCCATATATTGAAAGTTACAGGTTCCATATCTTTGAAAAGAAGAGTTGTTTTTTCTAAAGTTACTTGGTCCGGATATTTTAAAGCTTGCCTGAAGCCTATGTATGAATCACTTGAGAGTGATGCTTGACTATTACTAAAGCTCCAGCTTTGCTCCTCTTTAAATTTATTAAAAGTAATTACAGAAGTTACATCCATAATTAATATACCTCCTGGATTTAAACTTCTATATATTCTCTCTAACAAATCTTTACGATCATTAGAACTAATAGACCCATAAAGATAATAAATTAGTAAAGCTAAATCATAATTTTCAGTTTCATTAAAATCTAAGAAACTCTCTAATCTGTATATAATATTTAAATCTTCTTGCTTTGCTTTATTCCGAGCGAATTCAATTGAGTTTTCAGAAATATCAAACCCTGTGACTTCATATCCTATATTAGCTAGCCTTTCGCAATATAATCCAGGTCCACACCCCAAATCAATAACTTTTTTAAATCTCTCTTTTGGTGCGATTTTACTAATAAATCCAACTGATTTATCTATAAATTCATAATTTCGACTACCACCTGAATTTTCCTGATCTAAATGCCCTTGTAGTATAAGATTTGAAAATAAAGGGTATGTCCAATATTCAACATTTCCTTTATCAAAAGCTTTTGGAGCTTGTAGGTAATTAAAAATTTTGTCCATAATTTCTCCTTTACTTTACAATGTATAAATTACCCTAATTATGTTAATACTAAAAAAGATGATTCAATAAATAAGGTATGAAGGAAACCTAGATTATCAACTAGGTTTCCTTCCCTATAATTACTCTTTACTATTAGCACTGGTAACTTGCAGTTGACAGTGTAAAAGTAGTAATTGTTGTCCAATAGCCTGTACTAACATCGCCATTCTCAACATTTAACTTTTGTAACTCTAGTACTTGTTTCATGTAACTCACCTCCTTTCAATAATATACTCAATTTATACTTCACTAAGTTCTTTATTAAGATATTTGGTTTTATTGTAAAAAAGGTTTGGGTTTATGATAGGTAACCAAAACAGGATATTTTTTTCTATTAGAGACTCCAGTACTAATACTATACCGGAACTACCTGAATACACATCATGAGAGAAACGATAACTCAAGTTACCTGGAAACAAGATGTGATTATCTTTTTTTATTAGGTATAAATTTAATAGCTTTGTAATCGAATCTATGCTCATATTATATTGAGATGCATTTCTTTTTTTCAAAAGGGGTAATAATAAGAAACCTCCTGCACCGTCGAATAATCCTCCATTAAATGTACATTTAACGGAACTTAAGTTAGAAATTAAATCCAATTCATTTCGAAAATGATCTTGTCCACTTACATGGTTTAAATAATCAATCGCTATTCCTATACCTATTGAACCACCTGAAAGATATGGTAATAATCTTTTTTTATCATCAAGTGTATGTAATACATTTGTTGTTTCATCGTTCTGAGTACATTCTAAATCTTTTTCGATTAGCTCGATTGAATTATCAAAATAAATTCTTTTATTTGTAACTGCGAACAAAGCTGAGTAAAAAAGTGAAACACCCGACCATCCATCAATTAGTCCAATCGGTACGCCTGACATATCTTGCACAAATAGAGCTTTACCCTGACTAATATAATTATTTATAGTTTGGGCGATTGCCTCCGCCTTGAGAATGTAAGAGTCGCTTTTTTCTTCTAAATATAGACTGATTAGTGAAAGCCCAATTCCGGCAAGACCTGATCTTAATGAAATATCCAATACATTTTTATCCATAGTAGTGAATATATGCTCGAAAATATCAATACTTTCTTGTTTATATCCAGATTCGTATAAAACAGAGGCTACACCAGATAAGCCTGTGAATAAGCCTAACTGCTCAAATGAATAAATACTAGGCAATAGTTTATTTTCTATCCACTCTTTTACATAATCATTAGAAATACCAGCTCTACTGAAAATTAAGGCTGCACCGGCACCACCGGACAATACATTCATTGCACCATCTTTTTGCTCATACTGTCTAATATCCCCATGGATTAATCTCTCATCAGAAGTAAAATTTAATTCAATTCCCCTTCTTAAGTCAGCAACGATTAATGAAAGATCTTTAATTTCTTTATTTTCATTAATAGAAATAGTATCTTTTAATTCAACTGGAATGAAGCGGTCACACTGACTGATGACTTCTTTAAAATATAATAATGTTTCTATACCGAACTGTTCTTCTATCCACTGTAATTGGTTAGCTTGAGTATCACTGTCTAGTAACTCAATAGGACCAATTGGGAGTAATGAATATCGTAAGATTTTTTTAACAGCATACCAGTCTCTTTGCATATGATTTTTACAGTTCTTGTTTGAAAAACCTAACGTATGTAATGTTGGTTTTTCCTCTGATTTTTTCGGAAGTGCTGTTTCAAAATCAATAAGGGTTATTTCTAAGTCTTCATTAATAATTATATTTTGTGGTTGCAAGTCACCCATACCTATGTCTTTTTCATGCATTTGTTGAACAATAGTAATTAAACTATTGATTATTTTTCTTACATCATTAATATAAGTATCGGCATTATTCCCACTATAAAAGGGATATTTAAGAGCTACCCAAGTTTGTAGGTTTATACCTTCTACAAATTCTTGAACTAGAAATCCATGCTTCCATGAATTGAAATGATCAATTACGTTCACTACACCTTCTACATCATCTAGCTTTTTTAATGCGTTATACTCTACTTTTTGTCGAGTTATTGAATCGATGTTATTGCCATCCAATCCCACTTTAGGTCTTGCCTCTTTGATAACAACCTTCATGTTATCAGTCTTTCTTCTAGCTAAATAAATTCCGCCACTATTACTAAAACGTATAGCACTTTCAAATTCATAGTCCTCTAACTGGATACTTTCTTTTTGACCTTCAATATGATCGTTTAAAGAGTCTAAGTATTCATCAAATTCTTTTACGAATATAGGAACTTGATAAAAAGGGTTTCTTTGATCAGGTATTAAATTCCCATCAGTATCTTCTATACAGAGTTCTCCTTTACTATTAATCATACTTACGAAGCCCCCATATCTATAAAAGATATTGCTATTTTTCCAGCATTTATCACTTAAGATATAAGGTCCTTGTTCATAGGAGGATATTCTCTCATAAATCAAACCTAATAACTTTATAAATTCCGAATCATCTGAAGGATAAATTGTTATAAACTTACCGGATGTAATTCTATCTCCCTGTTTTGAATAAGTTAAATACAATTTACTTCTACTTGAAATGTGTTTAAAAGCAACTTTTAAATTGAATAAAACCTCACTAACTTCTTCCAGAATATCTTTAGAAGCATCTAAGCTTGAACTAATGTGGATCTTCCACCCCTGTTTTGGGAGCTCTCCATTTTTGCTTTGATAAAATTTCCACGGTGAATTTTTATCTGTTTTCACAATATAGTCATTCGGAACATTTTTTAACTTAAACTCTGTTTTACTATTATTCGAATCATTAGGAGCATAGTATTTCGTATTTTCTTTTAAATATTTAAAATAGATTAGATTATTTTTCAAGGTCTATTTTTCTCCCTTCTCAAATAATTAATAATATAAAAATCAACTGTACATTAACTGGTTTAAGCTTCTATAAATACCATAAATTAGTTTATTTATTTTGTCAATTGAATATTTGAAATATTTTGTTTTTTATCTCGAAATTTACATAGTTTGCTGGTCAACAAGCGTTTTGTAGCTATTATGATTCTTATAAAGTCCTGCATGATTACTTATACCAGTCACCTTTCCATCTTCAATAAAAATAATAGTCTCGGCATTTTTGACCGTAGATAGCCTATGAGCAATTATTAAAGTTGTTCGATCTTTCATAAGATGTTTTAAAGAGTCTTGAATTATAAGTTCAGAAGTGCTATCCAAGTGTGCTGTTGCTTCATCAAGAAGCAGTATTTCCGGGTCTCTAATAAGAGCCCTTGCTATGGCAATACGTTGTCTTTGACCGCCAGACAGACGTATTCCACGTTCTCCGACTTCGGTTTTATATCCCTGGGGTAATGATTCTATATATTCTTTAAGGTTCGTTTTGGAAATAGCTTCATCAATTACTGATTGCTCTACATCTTTCATACCATAAGTTAAATTATAAAGAATATCACCTTCCATAATTGGTGAATCTTGGGAAACATAAGCGAATTTGGAACGCCATGCATCAAGATTGTAGCTCTGAGCAGGTTTACCGTCTAAAGTGATGAGTCCACTATTAGGAATATAAAAACGTTGTACGAGAGAAAAAATTGTTGTTTTTCCAGATCCACTTGGCCCTACTATAGCAGTGACTTTACCTTTTGGTGCCAAAAAATTTACATTGTTCAGGATTATCTTTTCTTCGTCGTAACTAAAGTCAACATTATGAAATAGTAATCCTTCGTCTGGGACCGGAAAATTCATCGAACAATTATTCCGTTCTGAATATTTTGTGTTCAAAGACCATTCAGTATCTAATTTCATAATTTGATGAATCCTATCAGCAGCACCCATTGTTTTCTGAAATTGAGTGAAAAACTGTGCTAATTGAGTTAAAGGACTTATTATTTGAAATACATAAAATACAATAGCCACAAGTGCCCCGGTAGTAAGCTGCCCAGAGGCCACTTGCATTCCGCCGTATCCAAAGATTACAACAAGTCCAATCAAGGTTATTGCTGTCATTGAAGGGGATACAATAGAAAATATTTTCCCTTCTCTCATACCATTTTGAAATAAATTGTTAATACGTAATCTCCCTTGCGAACTTTCTTGTTTTTCAGTTTGTGATGATTTCACTAATCTAATATCTGACAATACTCTTCCGAGATCAGATTGAAATTTAGCAGTCTCAGCCTGAAGTTTTTTAGAAACGTTAAACATCTTTTTACCGAGCAAACCAAATATTAAGAAAGAGATAGGTGCTATAGCCAATAGTATTAGAGACATTACCCAATCAAGATAAATTAGAAGAGCTATCGAACCAACGATTGATATTAATCCAGAAAAAAATGGGATAAACTGATTTATAAAAAATGTTTTTATTACATCAGTATCGTTTGTTATCCGACTCATTGTTTCACCAGATGAATTTTTATCAAAAAAATCGACAGGAAATCTTAACACTTGCGACCATATACTTTCTCGTAAACTAGCGACTACTTTTTGTCCCACAAAATATAATATATAAAGAGATACTCCCGACAAAACTATCTGTGCTAAAAACAAGACAATTAATAACGAAATAGTCTGATAATTAAAATTAAATTTACTCATCGAATTTATAAGTGACATTGCTAGTAAAGGTACTAACAAAGATAAAATAGTCTGTCCTAATAAAAGGAAAATTGCTATACCAGTAACCCACCGTCGGGGAAGGTGTGGTTTAATCAATTTTATAAATTGTAATACATACAATCTTGGAACTATTTCTCTATCCATTAGATAATCCTCCTTATTTCGGTTTCCGCAAGTTATTATGTATATCTTTACACAATATACTTATTATTACAAATATTCAAAATAAAATTAAATTTTAACAATACTAATAAATCAGAATTCTCAATACATTAATTGAATCATATGGTAATGTATGGTATTATTGGATTTAATTTTTAAAATAAGGGGAGATAATTTTTTATGTTTCGTGAAATTGTACAAAATTTAATCTCACAATTAAATGAATCAAACCAAATACTACAGTATTTAGGTGTATTTTTATTATCTTTCATTCCATTCGTAGAGTCTCCCGGTGGGGCAGCAGCTGGTTCTGTGATTGGTCTTTCGTTTATTTTATCTGGATTAATCGCTATAGTCGGAAATTGGATTTCAGTAATGTTAGTCATAGTACCATTTAACGCATTATTAACAAAAATGCGAAATAGAAAGTCTAAAAGACAAGGATTTATTCAGAGACGAGCAAGTAAAGCAAGACAATGGTACGAAAAGTATGGTGTACCTGGTCTTGCACTTATCGCTCCATTGGTGGCTTCTGGACATATTGCAGCTTTCACATCATTAGTAGCTGGTGCAGATAAAAAGAGAGTAGTCTTATGGCATACTATTAGCATAATAGTTTGGGGCATAGCGGGAGCAAGTATAGGCTCTTTTATAAACTACGATATAATGCCATAATAAACCATCTATGTGTTCTCCCATACTGATTCCAACAAAACAATAAATAATAGAGGGATGATATTAAAATGAGGAAATGGATTATTAATGTTGGGTACTTTATAATTCTTAATTTAATTTTTTTAATTGTCGACGGTAAACCTCCTATTATAGACCTTGAATTTGGTAACCTTGGAAATAAAGTTTTGCAGACAAACCTTTTTACAAATTGGTTTAATTTTTATGAAACTCAATTTTTTAATATAGTTTTATTTTTTGCTATGTTACATTTGATTTTAACTGGCTTATATGATGTCGTATTTAAAACACGAACAAAGTGATGCGAATTATTAATTTATCAAACGCACAAGATTCTCAAGCAAAAAGAGATTGAGAATTAGGGACTTTATAGGTATACAAAAAGCATCTCATTCATTGATATAGCGCGAACGACTAGAAAACATCACCAAACAGAAGAGGTGCACAAAGAACTCCTAATAAAAGGACTGTCCCAAAAGGCATTTTCATTGCCTTTTGGGACAGTCCTTTGTTTCTTTATTTTAATGCTTCCGGATGGAAACCATCTTTTTGGAAGTAATTTTGATGTGACCAAATATTTAATTTTGCTTTTTCTGCATTTTGTTGGATGTCTCTAAATTCTTCCTCAAACGTATTGTTTGGTTTATGGATAAAGCGCACTGCTGCAAGTCCTTCTTTTAATAATGATTCTTGCAACATTACATCATCAATAAAGACATAGGCTAATAAGCGATCATAGTTATCTGTCTCTGGACCAACATCGTAAACCGCTTCAACCTTTTTAGCGTGTTCTAACAATTTAATCGTATAATCTCTCGCATCTTTAGCATAAGGTTGAGCTTCACCTTTGTTATAATTCATCTCTGGTGTATCTACCATCAATAGGCGAATTTTTTGTTTCTTGCCATTTATTGTCGCCTGAATTGTATCGCCGTCATATGCTTTAATATAATCTACATCAAAGCGTTTATTTCCTGTTTTTTGTTCAACTTGTTCAATAGAAATAGTACCATTCTGGTTAGTCGATGTTGCATCTTTTTCTTGGGCTGGTGATCTGCCAAAAATCATATACAATGCAACGGCTAGAATGATTGTACCACTTGTAATTAACGTTTTTATATCTTGCATTTTCATGTAGTAGGTCCCTCACAACTATTCATCTTCATTACACTTTAAGGAAGCTTCTAAAAGAATCCATAATTCATCAAAAGTCCTAAAAAGTTTCACGATGTTTCTATTGTAAAATATCAGGCTACTACATTCAAGTTATGTAGTTGCAAAGGCAACCTAATGATTTGGGGATACTTCAACAAGCTGACTATTTTCTATCTCATTGTGTGTTTTTTCGTCCTTATTTTATGTTGATTATGTGTATGAGTATACAAAACAATCGGCTAAGCATTTAAAAAACAGAGCCTCCTCAAATTATTGAAGATGCTCTGTTCATAGTGGTCCGATAATCCACTTTGGCCAACAAATGATTTTTGTGCGAAGGCGGAGGAAAGGCGCGATGAATGCCGATCGCTGATAACTTCATGATAATCGCTGATATAATGCCTATAATCGCCGATAACCTCATGATAATCGCCGATAAAATCCAAGAATCGTGCCCAGTCGGAACGGAAATCCCCCCTCGCTTTGGCGAAGATCCATACTTTAATTACAACATAAACAGAGCCTCCTCAAATTATTGAGAAGGCTCTGTTATATATATGAATACTATCAAATCTCATTATGTGATTTTGGTTTTGGTCCTAGCTCTTCGGGCTCAATATCTGCAAATGTACCGCCCTCTTCTTCCAAGTCACGCATACGATGCGCAATACGGGATGCGGCAGAAGCTGCGATACTGCCAACTAAGTCATCTAAAAACGTATTTACATGATGGCCAGGTTCTGTATCTAACTTCTTAATAATACCGATTTTCTGCTTGTCTAAGTGTCCGAAAGTCGTTACCGCTATGCTACCATATGTAAAAACAGATCCAAGTGCTATTGTTTCATCCACACCAAATAAACCCTCATCGGATTCTATTATTTGCTGTAATGGTGCCGATAATAACTTTTTCTCTGCAAGTTCATCTAGTTCAATACCTACTAATAAAGCATGTTGAACTTCACGTTTACGTAATACACGCTCGACAGAATGAACACAGTGGTCTAATGTTAAGCCTTCATTATAGGATTTTTGCATTTCATAAACGATTTTAGCAATATCCTCTAGCGATACACCACGACGAATAAGTGCAGCTTGGGCTGCTTTCGCTACTTCATCAGAGTGTATGCGAGTACTTTTATCATGCATAACTATCCCTCACTTCGATTTTATTGCTAGAATAGTGCTAGCCCAACCTATTATACCTTTACTTTGGGTATATGGTACAATTTTGTTACAAACACGAGAAGGAGTGTCATCATTGGATAAGGGAACTGTACAGGATTTAAAGTTCTATAGTGAAGCATTACAGGAGGAATTACAGCTCTATATTTATGTTCCTGCAAATTATTCTCCACTATATAAATATAATATTTTAATTGCATCAGACGGAAAAGATTATTTCCAACTTGGAGGTATTACAAAACTTGCTGATGAACTTATCGATGACTATGAAATCGAAAATTTAATCATTGCCTTCGTTCCATATAAGGACATTAAGGATCGACGTCATAAATATATTCCAAGTGGAGAGCAACATGAAGCATACCTTCGTTTTTTAGCTCATGAGCTTGTGCCTTATTTAGATGCTGAATATACAACCTATCAAGTGGGAATGAGTCGTGGGGTCATTGGTGACTCAATGGCTGCAACCGCTTCCTTAATGGCCGCATTAAAATACCCAAATATTTTTGGCAAGGTTATTTTACAATCACCGTATGTTGACGAAGATGTTTTGCAAGCTGTAGAAGTTTTTAAAGATCCAGGCGCAATTTCCATTTATCATATCGTCGGTAAAGAAGAAGATAAAGTTGTCACGATGGATAAAACAATTAAAGATTTTTTAACACCAAATCGTCAGCTTCATAATCTTCTGTTAAACAAAGGATTTTCTACATTTTATGAAGAATTTGATGGCAATCATACATGGAAATATTGGAAACCTGATCTACGCCGCGCATTGATTGAAAATTTTAATTAATTTAGACGATTCAAATTACGAAATCGGAAGTTTCTGTTATACTTAAATAAAAAAATGTTTATTTTCAGGAGGTAATGGCCTATGAAGTATGGTATTGTGGCATTTCCATCAAAAAAATTACAAGATTTAGCGAACACTTATCGCAAACGTTACGATCCTCATTATGCGAAAATTACTCCGCATATCACATTAAAGGACAGCTTCGATGCAACAGATGAAGATATTCAATCTGTCGTAAAACAATTAGATGGGCTTGCTGCCAAATATGCACCTTTAAACATTCATGCATTACGCATTAGTTCATTTTTCCCAACAACAAATGCGATTTATTTCCGTATTGAACCAACTGAACAATTAACAACATTACATCAAACTCTAGAAGAAAAAGTACCTTTTGGTGAGTCAAAACACGTATTTGTACCACATATTACAATTGCTCAAAAAATGACAGATTCAGAGCACGATGATATCTTTGGGCAATTACGTATGACAGGTGTTGACGAAAAAGATACAATTGATCGCATTCATCTTTTATATCAATTGGAAGACGGCTCGTGGACAACATATGAAACTTTCCGATTGACTGGAGCTGAGTAATCTGTATAACGTTAAGATTGTTGAAACAGCAAAAGAGCATGAGGATGCGTTTGCAGTCCGCAAGCAAGTTTTTGTTGAAGAGCAAGGTGTGCCGCTTCATCTAGAATGTGATGCTGAGGATGCATCTGCTACGCATTTCATTATGTACGAAGACAATGTCCCTGTAGGTGCTGCACGTTTACGAAGTATCGAGGACGGTGCTGCAAAAATTGAACGTGTTTGTATTTTACAAAATCAACGTGGCAAAAAACTAGGTGCTTTAATCATGAAGGAAATGGAGAAGCACGCTATTTTAATTAATAAGAAAAAACTAAAACTTAATGCACAGAGCTATGCTATTCCGTTTTATGAAAAGCTTGGCTACACGGTAACATCTCCTGAATTTATGGATGCTGGTATCCCACATCGTGCTATGGAAAAAATAATTTAACTTCTTTCTGCTCTTTGTGCAAGCAGGACGCATAGTTTATTTGCGCGAAAGCGTAGCGTTAGAGGCAATTTTGCCGAGGCATAATTGATCAAATAGGTGTTACGAAAATGCTGATGCATATCGTAACACCTTTTTTATTTCTCTACAATGCTTTAAAGGTTGATTTATAAATGAAAATCCATTTAAATCAACCTTTTAGATATATTGCTTTGCCTAGTAGACTCATGTTATTTCATCATTTTAGTAATTTTATCGAAATCTAATGAATTACCATCTTGAATAATAGATTGTACTAACTTATCTTCAAGCTCTTGCGTAATTTGTCTTTTGGACATTTTACTTACGCGTCGTACGATCTTTCTTACTTGTTTTTCATTTTTAAAATCAGCATGTTGAATTTCATTTGCTAATGCGAAGATTTCATCCATTGTTACTCCAGTTTTTTGTTCAATTGAATTAAAAAGCGAGCGATTCATGTTCCCCCTCCTATCAGTTAAAATTCAAGTTTATTTCCACTGTTGTTCTTATGCACGACACATATGGCAACTAGTGAAGGCTTTAAACTTTATTCAGAAAATGGAGCACTCTGAAGAAAAGCTAAAGCCTCTATCTACTGTCACAATCAATTATGCCTCGGCATAATTTCGTTCGGAATCGGCTTTGTGCTTAGGCCTGCACGAGGGCCAACACGATGTTGGTCATTTCGGTACAGGACGTGGCGTTTTTACAGAGGGCCGACACGATGTCGGTCATTTCGGTAATGCCACAGGACGTGGCGCTTTTACCGATGCAGGTCAGTTAGCCGTTATCACATGGATGCGATGATTTTAGGCTAACATCCTTTATGAACTCCTTTCCGATTCCGTTACATCCGCCTGAGGCTTTAGGCCAACAAATGTTTTTTGTGCGAAAGCGTAGTGCTAACGCAGCGGCAGCAACGTGTTTTTGTCTGTGCGAAAGCGAAGCGACAGCAACACAACATAATGTTGGTCACTCAGTCGTTGCCACAGAACGTGGCGTTCTTAGACTGAGTTCTTCTATTTCAGCAAATGTTTGGACATCCGCTGAAAAATAGCTAAACCCGCATTCATCTCACCACCTATAAAGGTAGGAGACTTCTATCAAATTATATGCAAGCAGCTCCGACAATGATCAGAAGAATGAATAGGACAACAATTAAGATAAATGTTGAACTATGTCCATGTCCATAACCATAGTAACCGCCATGGCAACCTTCATGGTGACCACCATGATGACCGCCATAGTAACCGCCGTAATCTCCTCCGTAACAACCATCAGCATGCCCTCCATACGGATGCGCACCCCAGCCTTGATATCCCATAAAAATACCCCTCCCTTCTACAACCTATCATATGTTAGCGTTGTAAAAATGGGTGGGGTATTCGTCTAATCAACATTGCCTTTAGGTTTAAATATTAATGCTCCGATAAAGCCAAAAACTACGGCAGCGCTGATTCCTGAGCTTGTCACCTCGAACATCCCAGTTAACACACCTACAAGCCCATGTTTTTCCGCTTCAACAATTGCACCTTGCGTTAAGGAATTTCCAAAAGATGTAATAGGGACAGTTGCACCGGCACCAGCAAAATTAATAAGTGGTTCATACAAACCCATTCCGGCAAGAATCGCCCCAGCTACGACTAAAGTACTCAATGTATGTCCAGGTGTTAATTTTCCAACATCCATTAATAATTGACCTATGGCGCAAATAATGCCTCCTACAAAAAATGCAAACACAAATGTCATAACCATAGCTTTCGCCTCATTTCATTGTAATTTCAATCGCATGTGCCGTACATGGAATTGTCTCGCCCTGTTGAAATGAAAGCGGAGACAGCAATGCTCCTGTTGCCACAAGAAGTACTCTTTTATAGGTACCTGCTCGCATCTGTTGAATCACATAACTAAAAAAAACAGCTGCCGAACAGCCTGCACCACTTGCACCGGATTGGAATGTTTCATCCTGTCCATAAAACTCAGCACCAGCATCACGTAAAGGTTGTAACTCCTCACTCTTGATGCCACTTTCAACAAACATTCCTTTTAGAAGTTTTAAGCCAAGTTGACCTAAATCCCCTGTTAAAATTAAATCATAATGGTAAATTTTTTGATTACGCTGTTCTAAATGTGATTGAATTGTTTGAAAAGCTGCTGGGGCCATCGCTGCACCCATATGAAAAGGGTTATCCATACCATAATCAACTGATTTTCCAATAGTTGCTGCTTCAATAGAAGGGTATTCCTCATGATGCTTACCGATAAGAGCATAGCCAGCGGCCGTTACAGTCCATTGAGCAGTTTGGGGCTTTTGTGAGCCATAATTGATTGGATAGCGGAATTGTCGCTCAACCGCATTGTGTTGACTAGATGCACCAGCTAGCGCTAATTTGGAGGCACCTACTTCTGTTAAAAGGCTCGCAACAATTAATGAAGATATAGAGGTGGCACACGCTGAGAATAATCCGATAAAAGGAATGTCTAAGTCTCTGGCCGCAAAATTGGTTGGCGTCATTTGATTAACCAAATCACCACCCATAAAATAATCAATGTCTGCATTTTTCACGCCCGCTTTTTTCATGGCGAATTCACAGGCCTCTTCAACCATTTTTCGATGCCCTTGTTCATTTGTTTTCATTTGCCAACGTTCATCATCGAAGGTCGCATCAAAATATTGACTAAATATACTACGTTTTTCTAGTGGACCTGCTACCACACCACCTGCTATTAAGGAAGGCTTCGATTGAAAGACAATTACCATGAAACCACTCCTATCGTCACAAGAATGAATTTAATAAGTGCAATAAAAAAGGCGGAGACAACCCCAAATAATACAACTGAACCAGCTAATTTAAATATATTTCCACCAACACCGAGTACTAATCCTTCAGATCTATGCTCAATGGCAGCTGAAATAACAGCATTACCAAACCCTGTTACAGGTACAGCTGATCCAGCTCCAGCAAATTGGCCAATCTTCTTATATAAGCCAAAACCCGTTAAAATCATGGCGAAAAATATCATTGTTGCAACTGTTGGATTTCCGACTGTCGCTTCGGTAAAATCAAAGAAAATCATATAAAAAAGGGATACGGCCTGTCCGATTGTACAAATAAGTCCACCTATTAGAAACGCCTTTGCCACATTTTTAAAATAAGGCGGTTTCGGCGTGACATTTTGCTCTAATTGCTGGTATTGTTCTTTTTCCACTATGTTTCCTCCTTTGCAAGCTTTTTCAATTTCACAATTTTATCTTTCAGTTTATTATCTTCAACTTGTTCCCTTTTTATTTTATTGGCTTCATAAAATATTTTATAATCAGCTGAAACAAAAACATCTTTGTTTGGATATTTTTCCTCAAATTTCTTTTGCAACTTTTTCTCTAATTTAGCCTTTTTCCACTTATCCCATTGTTTAATTTGCACCGCTACAAGCATACTATTGTCATATTGAATAACCGTAGTTTTGTCTACATAGTCCTGTTTTTTTAAAATGGCCTCAACTTCCTTTTCATTTTCTGGTGAACCGTAGACAATAAATTTTTCTTTTTCACCGCAACCACTTAAAAGCGATAAACCGACTAATAGAGGTAACATTATTCCTAACAGCTTCAAGCTTTTACCCTCCTTTTCTTTAAAGTTTCTCCAACCATAAAAAAACTATTCATTTGACTATATACGAAAGCCCGAGTCCATTTTTCATACGCACATATTGTAGAAGTAGTAACAAGGAAAGGAGGTGACAATATGGGTTGTGGTAAGCCAACAAATCCTATTGGACCAATCCATTCAGCAGGCTGCGTTTGTGACGTAGTACGCGCTATTTTAGACATTCAGAATCAAGCGGTGAGAGATGAATGTCAACCATGTACAGCTAACTGTTTCTTAGAACCACTTGGAGGCATTGTAAGTCCTGCACGCTCTCATGCAGATACACGTGTATTCATGTTAATTACAAAAGACGGTACTCCTTTTAAAGCATTTTTCAGTTCACCAACAGCAGATCCATGTATATGTACATCAGTATTTTTCCGTGTAGAAGATATGTTCGATGAGTGCTGCGCTACTTTGCGTGTTTTAGAGCCTTTATGTTCATTTGACTCCAGCGAAAGTACAGTAGATCTATTAAGTCGAGATGGCTGCTGTGTCAACATGAAGAAAATATGTAAAGTAGATGATTGGAATTCAACTGAGAGCTGTATCACTGTAGATTTATCATGCTTCTGCGCTGTACAATGTATTGCCGATGTTGACTTAGGGATTTGTGAATAATCTTTTCACCTTTGACACACTACACATAAAAAAAGTGTACAGCATCCTCTGCTGTACACTTTTTTCATAAGGTAGGTAATTGTTTACCTCGCCATAATACTTGATCTATGTCCTCAAAATAGATAATCTCTTGCGTCTTTAATTCGAAAGAAGTAAGCATCAATGAATCGGTCTGTACATCAGATGCACTACCACGTAATTCTCTACCATCCTTTAAACATATAAGTAACGGTTGATAGGCTTTTTGTCGAAAAGGCTTCTCTAAAAATTGAAGCTGCTTTAGTAAATACGGATCTATTTGTACTTTTTCAATTACTTCTTCTTTTTCTTCAATAGTTTGCTCATTGTAATAGCCATCCTTTATATACACTGACGTACTTTCATCCAATTCAAGCTCATGTAGCATCTTAGAAATATTTAGAAAATACGATGGTGACTTTATAAACAAGCGTGGCTCATGACCCACATTACTCACTTCCCTTTTTTTCATACAATATGCAAAAGGAAGAAATTTGGTTCTCAGCCTATTTGACTTAAGAATACTGTCGCCAAACCTAAGTAAATTAAAATACTTGTAATATCATTCAATGTTGTAATGAATGGACCTGATGCGACAGCAGGATCAATCTTCATGCGATGCATTAGTAGTGGAATAAAAGAACCTGCAAGTGTTGCTACTAAAATAGAACCACAAAGCGCTGCTCCTACCAGCATTCCAAGAATCAATTCTTGTTTCCAAACATAGACGATGCCAATGACAATCAGCCCACAAACAATTCCAGACATTAAGCCTGTACCGGCTTCACGTAGTAGTAATTTTAGCTTGCTATGTTCTTCAACATCTCCTGTTGCAATACCTCGAATAGCTACCGCTAGTGCCTGTGTTCCACTATTCCCAGAAGTACCTGAAATGAGAGGAATAAACACTGCGAGTAACGCAACCTGTTCTAACGTTGCCTCAAACTGTCCCATCAAATTTGCTGTCAACATCCCTAAAAATAATAATATGACAAGCCATGGTAATCGCTTTTTAGCCGCTTGGAACGAAGTTGTATCAAATTTATCCATATCGGAAATACCCGCTAATTTAGAGTAATCCTCCGATGCTTCTTCATCAATAACATCGATAATATCATCGACTGTAATAATCCCTAGTAATTCACCCTTATCGTCAATAACTGGTGTCGCTAAGAAGTTATAGTCCTTCATAATTTGAGCAACCTCTTCTTGGTCATCCCCTGCGTGCACCATCACAACACGTTCATTCATAATCGAACGTATAAGGGTATCTTCATCAGCAATAATTAAATCACGAAGCGTAATAACACCTGTTAATCGATGTGCTTCATCAACGACAAATATATAATAAATGGTTTCGGCATCTGGCGCCTCTTTCCGTAAAATCGCCATGGCTGAACGAACAGTAGAATTTTCTGGTATCGCTACATATTCAGTCGTCATGATAGACCCAGCTGTACCTTCGTCATAACTTAATAGCTCATTTATTTCTTCAGCTATTTCCTCATCCATCATGCCTAAATAGCTTTCACGTTGTTTCGTATCCAACTCATTTAAAACATCTGCAGCATCATCTGCATACATGTGAGAAAGCATTTCTGCACCATATGATGGATCCATCTCAGCTAGATACGCTGTGTATTCATCATCATCTATTTCAATTGCCTCAAAAATATCAGCCATTTCCGTCGGAGACAAGTACGAATAGATGATCTTCCTTATATCAGGTTCCACCTTCTCATAAAACGTTGCCTGATCATATGGATGAAGTTCTAAAAACTCATCGCGGAATGCGTTAATATCATGTGCTTCGAGCATTTCTCGCAAACGTGCTTCGTCGAACTGCACATCATCCTTTTCATTTCTTTCCTCTATCATGCTTGTCCCCTCCTTCCGAGCAATCAATTATGCCTCGGCAAATTGCGTCCAGAATCGGCTTTGTGCTTAGGCCTGCAGGATGCAGGTCAGTTAGCCGTTATCGCATGGATGCGATGATTTTAGGCTAACATCCTTTAAGAACTACTTTCCGATTCAGTGACATCCGCCGGAGGCTTTAGGCCAACGTGATGTTGGTCACTCAGTCTTTGCCACAGGACGTGGCGTTCTTAGACTGAGTTCCTATATTTCAGCGGGTGTTTTACCAACCGCCGAAAAATAAATTCATTTGTACCTATCGCTTCGCTTTCTGTATAGAAAACATTTACTGAAATAAGTTAAATCATTGATACGGGTCATGCCGTAAATCTACCTTATATATAATAGTGTGTATTGTGCCTTTTCTGCAAACCCTTTTTTTACTACATAGCAACCTACATCATCACTACTATCTGATTGGATAAATCTGTGAATGAATTTACTGAATAAGAATGGCTCATCAACAAAAGTTGGAGATGCACCTTATTATCCACTTTACTATACCCTACAATCACTTTTTGTTCTGATAACGTGCTGTTAAGAATAGCCTATTACTTTTACTGAGCTATAAAATGATAAAGAGATGCCCGTTTGTACGAACATCTCCTTAAATATATAACATATTCAGAAATAGTTTTCACTCTTAGTGAACTAATGAAGTCTTCGTTCATAGATAGTTTTGAAAAATAATATCCGAACTTCAAATTAAGGAGCCATTCAATAATCGCTGCATATCTTCATTTAAATTACTTTTGAATTGTAAACTCTCATCTGTCAAAGGGTGAAGCATCTTTAAGGACACACAGTGTAGGGCTTGTCTATTTATATGTTCGCGACTTCCACCATAAAGTTCATCTCCAACAAGTGGATGTCCCACATAGGCCATATGCACACGAATTTGATGTGTACGTCCTGTGTGCAACTTTAGCTGTATATGTGTCATCGGTTCATCCTGTAAATAAAAGTGCCTTAAAATTGTTACATCTGTATGTGCAAATTGACCGTCCTCACGTACCTCTCGCTCAATAATACTCGTCTCCTTGCGTCCAATAGGAGCGATAATTGATTGTACATCTTGTGCCACATGTCCATGTACAATTGCTTCATATTGTCTAGAAATCTCCCCACTGCGCTGTGCAAGTCCCGTTAAATGATGAATATGAGCATGTTTGGCAATGCACAGCAAGCCAGAAGTATCACGATCAAGTCTCGTTACGATATGAGCAGTTGATGCGAGACCCTGTTGCTGAAAATGACCACACACTAAATTAGCTACGCTATATGTCGGATGCTCACGTGAAGGAATCGTGCTCTGATGTGCTGGCTTATTAAGCACTAAAATCGTTTCATCTTCATAAATAATAGAAAGTTCACCATGTTCAACAGCGAGCCCTTCACTTTTTTCTTCAGGAGGGAATTTAACTTTAACTCGATCCCCAACGCGAAGAGGATGTCGAACATTGCATTCAACATCATTCACAGTCAGTAAGCCTCCATCAAATTTAATTGCCGTTAAAGCTCGCTTGGAGATGCGCCATTCAGTTAAGGCCTCCCTTAGTAGCTGGCCTTCCTTTTCCGCTATAAAATGCAGTGTAAATCTTGTATCCATTTTACTCATTTGCCACGAATGACTCATGTACTCGTTCCCAAAATGGAAATGGACGGAAACGAGCAAAACGTACTCTTTCAGTTGCTACATTAAAAGCAATCGACTTCACATCGCCTTGCGTAACTTGTAAATGATCAACAGTCATATTAAAGTTTTGTTCATTTACTGGACGTAAAACACAGTGATGGTGTGCTGGTAAAATGAGTGGTGAACCAACTGTACGGAAGACACGGTTATTGATAGATGCTATCTCAGTAATTTGGAGTGCCGCTAAAGTTGGGTGAATAATTGCTCCACCGAGGGCTTTATTATAAGCTGTACTACCAGAAGGAGTTGACACACAAAGACCGTCTCCACGGAAACGCTCAAACTGATTACCATTTAACTCAACATCCATAACAAGCGTGACATCAGGTGATTTCAAAGTTGCTTCATTTAACGCTAAATACGTATTGGATTCTGCATTATGATGTTCCACCTTTACCTCTAGTAGTGGGTACTCCACAACGTTAAAGTCCTTTTTGGCAATGGATAAAACAAGCTTTTCTAATTCAGATGGCTTCCAATCCGCATAAAATCCTAAATGTCCCGTATGGATACCTACGAAGGCAACCTGATGTAGCATATGAGCATATCGATGAAAGGCATGTAGTAAAGTGCCATCTCCTCCAATAGAGATGACAATCTCAGGAGCCTCTTCATCATACGTTAACCCAAAGTCCTGCAAATACGTTCTAGCTAGCTCCATTAATTCGTTCGACTGTGCATCTCTACGTGATTGAATGGAAAATTTCATTTTGTGTCACGCTCCTTCTCCGATAGTAAATTAGGATTCGATGCTTCTTTGTATTCACTAAAATAGGCCTGCGCTTCTTGTATCTCACTACGAATGGACGACATTTCCTCATCCAATCGGAAAGCGGCTTCTGCTGCACTTTGAAGGCGATTTTTAATTTCTTCGGGGAACATGCCCTTATATTTATAATTTAAAGAATGCTCAATAGATGCCCAGAAATTCATAGCTAGAGTTCTTATTTGAATTTCAGCTAATACCACTTTTTTCCCTTGTATCGTTTCTACAGGATATTCGACAATCATATGATATGATCGGTAGCCACTCGGCTTATTATGTGTAATATAGTCTCGCTCTTCCACTACACGCATATCTTTACGTTGACGTATTAGTTCCGTAACTGTTGAAATATCATCTACAAATTGACACATAATACGTAAGCCTGCGATATCCCCTAACTCATCACCTAGCTGTTTAGAAGGCTCAAATGCGAGCCCCTTTTCTAATGATTTATCGTATATACTTGCTAAAGGTTTTACACGTCCCGTTACAAATTCAATTGGTGAATTTGCATTAACAATACCAAACTGTGAACGCATACCCTTTAATTTTACTTTTAACTCATCTACTGCTTGTTTATAAGGACTTAAAAATATTTCCCATTGTCCCATCGCAAAAACCTCCCGACAATCGGTATCGAACAAAACCAACACCGCCTGTTCGTTTTGTCTTTTTATTCAGCAAGAATTGTCTTGAAGTGGTGTTCCACCGCTTGGACAAATTCCGCCCCATAATTGTAATTTCCTTCAATATTATACACGAGCATTTCCAGTTCATCGTGAAAATTAGTAAGCTCAATAACTTCCGTACCTAGTTGTAGCTTTGGATTTTGCTTTTTTTGTAAAATATGTACAAGTTCATCCCAACTACTCGGTGGAAAACGCAAGTAATGATAATTCTCTCCTGCATCAAGTAAATAAATAAACGCAAAGTCATCAGAGTCTGCTATTAATTGTGCAGCAGGTTTTAACTGTAAATTTGCTTCAATGTCGTTTAAACTAAAATGAAGTTGCTCGTTTTCAAAATTCAATGTTTCTATTGTATAAATTTTACGCACATGCGGTTCCCCTTTTCGTCGTACTCTTCCTCTTATTTTAGCATAGAGGGTAAATAGTTGCAGTGTGTAAATACTAAATCAATGAAATAACGAACTAAACTTTTTATCATAGCGTGTAGTTGATTTCCGTTCCGACTGGGCGCTTTCCTGTGGGCGTCCGATGAGCCGCTTGGGCCAACACGATGTTGGTCACGAAGGCGTTATCACAGGACGTGATGGTTTTAGCCTTCGTTCCCCTATCGCTAATCCCCAAGGAGTCGCCCAGTCTCCTCTACAATCAACTAACTTTGAGCTAATGTAAAAAGTTAGTTGACGAACTATTCAGAAAATAGGTAGGTTGACTTTTTCTATAAGGTGTAACACAGCGTTGGTTATTTTGCGAAAAGTAAAAGATCATTTTAATCCTTTCTCTTAAGCAACAAGCGTAAAAAAATTTAAATAAACAGGTGATCATAATGGCACAAGAACTTGAAATAGAATTTAAAAATCTCTTAACAAAGCAACAATACGAACATTTATTGCAAGCATTCAACATTTCCGAAAATGCTATTCATCGCCAAACAAATCATTATTTCGACACACCTACTCAAGCTATTCGAAAACTACAAAGTGGGCTCCGCATTCGACAAATCGACAAATATTTCGAATGTACTTTAAAAGAAAAAAATGCAGAGCATGCTCATTTAGAAACAACTGACGAATTAACTGCTGAGCAAGCTAAGAAAATGCTTGTTGGAGAAGGTTTCTATGCCCAGGAAGTGGAAAAAAGACTAGCTCTCTTCAACATTCCTTTAGAAAATTTAGCAGTATTTGGTTCACTTACAACCGATCGCGTCGAAATTCCTTATAGGGATGGTCTTCTAGTATTCGATCATTCTTTCTATTTGCAGTGCGACGATTATGAGGTAGAATATGAATCAAAAGATGCAATAAAAGGAAATGCAATCTTCGACGAATTTCTACAGCAATATGGTATTGAAAAACGAGCTACAGATAAAAAAATCGCACGTTTCATGAAAGCATTACAAATGAATAAATAACAGTAGCTTAACTAGTATACAAGAAAGGGTGACAACTCCTTGGATATCCAATCACTCAGAACTTTATTTGAGATTCAAGCATTACAAACACTAGGATCTTCAGAAAATTCATCGTCAAACAATCTTACAGACAGCAATTCTATATTTTCTGATATGATTAGCGAATTGCTAGGCGACTCAACTACTACTAACAGTGCAAAATTATCTAGTTTGCTCGGGGGTGTATCAAGCGCTTCGTCATTGATGAACCAGTTTAGTAGTTTAAATGGGTTAGCTGAAAACATGCAAAATAGTGCGTATCAATCATTACTTTATAGTGGTTCTAATGACGTCTTTATACCTTCTGCTGTACAGGCGGCATTAGCAAATACACAATCTAGTACAAAGCTCGACTCCTATGTTTCGGATAATGTAATTGGTTCAACAGCGTATGCCAATTCACTAGCAGGTGCGAACCAATACGCTTCGATTATTCAAAAGGCAGCAACTACATATAATGTTCCAGAGAAGCTCATCGCTGCTGTGATTAAGCAAGAGTCTAATTTTAATTCAAGCGTTGTTAGTCATGCTGGAGCACAAGGATTAATGCAATTAATGCCAAAAACAGCGCAATATTTAGGGGTTACAAACTCCTTTGATCCTGAGCAAAATATTATGGCAGGTGCAAAATATTTACGTCAATTGCTAGATAAATTTGATAATGATCCTACATTAGCGTTAGCTGCTTATAACGCAGGTGCTTCACGCGTTACAAAGTATGGTGGCATTCCTCCTTTCAAAGAGACACAGAATTATGTCAAAAAAGTGATGAATTACTACACAGCTTAATCGCAAAAACATTGTTAATACAGTATTTTTCGGCAAATTTCACCCGCGTGGTGAAATTTGTGCTTTTTTAGCGAAAAACATTTCGAAAGAGCGCTTTGTTTGTGTTAACGAAAAGACGTTGATAGAATGAAGGTAGTCACAAGAAATTCACATTTGTAAAGATGACCAAGTATAAAAATATACTTTACGATATAAAAGGGGCATTTAATTATGAATCGAAAATACACTGTTCCTTATGAGGAGCTGGGGGCTGAAAAGCTTTCAGAGCTAATCCATGCATTCTATAAAAGAGTTGCTCAGCATCCTGATCTTATTCCAATCTTTCCGAAAGATTTGACAGAGACAGCACGCAAGCAAATTCAATTTCAAACACAGTATTTAGGTGGACCAAATCTTTTTACTGAGGAGCATGGACATCCAATGATGCGTGCACGCCATATGAATTTTCCGATTACACCTGATCGTGCCCAAGCTTGGCTTGAATGTATGTCCGAAGCGATGGATGAAGTAGGGTTGGAAGGGAAGTTCCGAGAAACATATTATCAACGTTTAGTATTAACAGCTCATCACATGATTAATACACCAAATGACGATGAGGGGGAATTGTTACGTGAATAATATTCAAATGCTGCAGAAGCCGACTCTTGAGATTTCTACTGCTAATAAGCCTATTGAATTGTATATTTTCGTAGATCCACTTTGTCCAGAAGCTTATAATATGCAAGCCATTCTTCGTAAGTTACATTTAGAGTACAATCATTACTTTACATGGCGCTTTGTACTAAGCACAGAGCTTGCCTCTTTGAATTGTTTAAGTAAACGTGTAAAAGGTTGTTTATCAGGTATTGAACTCGACATTAATCACCCTGTCTTACCATCTATCGCTATTAAAGCGGCAGAGTTACAGGGCAAACGTGTCGGAGCACGCTATTTGTCGAAACTACAAGAATATGTATTACTAAACCAGCAAGATGTCAATTCTTATGCTACGCTGTTAAAAATTGCGGAAGATGTTCAATTAGACATGAATGAATTTTCTGCAGACTTTGGTTCAAAGGAAGCAGCACGTGCCTTCCAATGCGATTTATATATTAAACGTGAAATGGAAGTTGATGAAGTGCCTAGCATTGTATTTTTCAATGAATGTATTGAAGATGAGGGTCTAAAAGTTAGTGGTAGCTATTCCTATGAAGTTTATGAACATATTTTACAAGAAATGATGGATGAACAGCTTGTGCGTCAACCATTACCATCAATGGAAGAGTTATTTACAAAATTCCATACACTTTCAACGAATGAAGTAGCTTCCATCTACTCATTAACAGAACAAACAGCTGAACGCGAATTAAAAAAGCGTATGCTGCAACAAAAGATTGAACGAATTCAGACAAATCACGCTACACTGTGGCGTATTAAATAATGCAATTATACTATTAATCTAAGCTCCTAATAATAAAAGCAAGTGAAGAAGACTTCACTTGCTTTTATTTGTCTTTTTAGCCTCATCATTAACTTTCTTTCGGATTATACAAACTTAAAGTAAATAAATGCACAACCTCATCTATCATCTCATCAATATCCGGATTAATAAACTCATTTATATAAGGTAATGTCAATTGAAAAACTAAAATTGATGACAGCAAAGAATAGAAAAAATTCGCAGTATATTTAAAGTTCCCTTTTGGAATTTTCCCTTGCTCATGTAATTTAATTAAATAATTCTCTAAATGGTGAAATAACTTATTTGGATATTCAAAAAACATTTTTTCAAATTCTTTATCTTGTTGAATTTCCCGCATAAGTACCCAAATAGTTTCCTTGACAGGAATGTTTTCTTCAAAATAAGCTTGCGCCAAGATTTTAAGATCATGCTCTATATCACCTGTAAACGCCTCTTCTATTTTAGGAAAATAATCTCTGTCTGTTTTATGTGAGATAACACTCTCACGAAACAAATTCTCTTTATTTCCAAAGTGTCTAAAAAGTGTAATGTGATTCACACCGGCACGTTCAGCAATTTCACGTGTCGAAGTTCCAGCAAACCCCTTCTCACCAAAAAGCGTCAATGCAGCACTAAGAATTTTTTCTCTTGTCTTCAACTTTGCCATTATGCCCACTTTCCTCCTCCGAACAATTTGCTCAATATTATATCGGAATCAGAAAGTGATAGCAATCAGTTGCATTCACTTACGTTACATAAAACATTTGCTGAAAGAAGTTAACGTTTCATAGCAGCCTCAAAGTTTCGCTCTCTTATATATTTCTTCATTCTTCTTGCATTTATGCCATTCAAATATGCGAAAACGGCACCAATTAACATAACAATTGCTCCAAATCTAAAAACTGCTTTAAATGCTAAAGAAATATGATCCTTCATTATTTTTTCTAACGCTGGATAAAGATTTATTATTGCCTTTCTTTCAATGGCAAATCTCTTCTTAATTTCAGCATGTGCGTTATCTGGTGAAGATTTTAGTACTTTTTCCTCTTCGTCCGTTAGCTTATGTAAAACATCTTGTAGTGAAGATTTATTTTCTGTTAACTCATTTTTATTATTTTCGAATTGAAACTTTAGCTTTTCCTTCGTATTATCACTAAGTTTACTTATCTCAACCTTTTCAACCATTTCATTTTTTGCCGCTTTCATTTCGTTCTGCATCATATGCTGTAGCATCACTACTAAAATTGCCACGCCAACCGAAGCCCCAATTACACGACTTACTTGAAATAACCCTGATGCAATCCCAGCCTTTTCTTCGGGAACCTGCAAAATGAGTGCTATTGATAATGGGCTAAAGATTAAACCCGATCCTAAACCGACAATCATTAAAACTCCGACAATCGCCCAAACCGATTGATCTGATGAAATAAAACCTAACAAGTAGGTTCCTATACTAAACAGCACATAACCAATGACACCAAACCATAATGTCCCCCATTTATTTGCTTTAGCAGCAAGAGGAGTAATGAGCATTGTCGCTATAGAAGATGAGCTAAGGATTAACCCCGCCTTTATCTGAGAAATTCCGTTTACTGTTGTTAAATAAAATGCCATTAAAAAGTAGACACACATCATCCCGATTCCTAAACATAACAGTGCGATATTCCCGCATGCAAATTGATAGTTTTTAAACAACTGAACTGGAAGCATTGGATCTTTATTTTTTGATTCAAATTTTACAAACAATAATAAACCTATAACACTGCCAATTAAACAACTTAGAACAAGTGGTGATGACCACCCAACTTCCTTCACTTGTAAAAGACCGTATATGAGTGCGAACAATGAAATGCTAATTGTTATCATACCCATCCAGTCGATCTTCTTAGAGGCAGTAGGATCATACGATTCATGTACAAAAGAATGAATTAAACTCACTGCTAAAATCCCTATTGGTACATTAATATAAAATATCCACTGCCATGAAAAGTTCTCTGAGATTACTCCTCCAATTGTCGGCCCCAATGCTGTCGATACCCCAGCCATTATTCCAAAAAGTGCCGTTACAACACCAACCTTTTCAGCCGGAGTATGAACAAGTACTAAAGGAACACATACTGGAACAATCATTGCTGCCGCCAAACCTTGAATCGCCCGAAATAAAATTAGTAACCCAATAGATTGTGATAATCCACATAGAACTGACGCAACTACAAACAAAATAAGCCCTATTTGAAATATTTTCTTCCTACCAAATTGATCTGCAAATCTTACCGCCGTTAGCAAAACAACACCAAATGCAATGTTGTAGCTATCAATCACCCAAGAAATTTGATCAATTGTAGTTTCATAGTATGCTGTAATTTTTGGCAAAGACACATTCACAATTGTGGTGTCCAATAAAGCCATAAAAAAACCAAGAGCCGCAGCAATTACCGGCATCATATAACTTTGCTTACTTTTCACTTTCTAGCCTCTTTTCTATCAATTTCGCCTTGGCGTAATTGCCGCTGACGCTTCACTTTCGCGCAGATAAACAATCCGTGACATCCGCCGGGGGCTTTATCCTCACTCAGTGTTGTCAAACACCCACTGAATGAGGGTAAAATGTAATCACTTGATTGCATTATAAATAAAAAATAAAATGAACGCAACTGGTTGCATTCATTTTATTTTTAGAGTAGGCTCTATTATTTATCGGAATGTTCTAGTGATTTATCGGAATACTTTCTAAAAAAATAAAAGAAGCGCCACTATCCTCGACAGATAGTGACGCTTCTTTTTCACAAAGGGGATGGGAGAAATGTTCACGTTCAAACAAAGGGGTGTATGTTTGTTTTGTGATTTATTTCACATGAATCAATTTATCACGGAATAGTAAATATAGCAACAAGTCCGATGATAGATTCACAAATTTGTCAAATAGAAAGCGATTACAAACAGTATTTTTCCAAGATACATACTTTTAAACATTTAGAAATCAAAAAAAATCATTATTCTTTAAATTTTTATTATTTAATTAATCATAGAAAAAAGGCTGTAGTGAAATACCTACAGCCTTCGAAATTAATTATTCAACAATAGTTTTTCTAACTCATTTAAACGTTCTTCAAATACTTTACATGCATCATCAATCGGTTTAGCAACGTTCATATCAACACCCGCTGCCTTTAATACCTCAATTGGGAAATCAGAGCAACCTGCTTTTAAGAAGTTATTAATATAACGTTCTACAGCTGGTGTACCCTCTTCTAAAATCTGTTTACTTAATGCCGTTGCAGCTGATTTACCTGTAGCATATTGATACACATAGTAATTATAGTAGAAGTGTGGAATACGAGCCCATTCTAAGCCGATTTCCTCATCTACAACAATATCCTCGCCGAAGTATTGTTTATTTAAATTATAGTAAACCTCTGTTAAACGCTCTGCTGTTAAAGATTCACCGTTTTTATCCATTTGGTGGATTAGGTGTTCAAATTCAGCAAACATTGTTTGTCTGAAAACAGTACTTCTGAAGCCATCTAACCAATGATTTAATAAATAAATTTTCTGTTGTGGATCTTCAATTGTTTTTAGTAAATAATCATTTAACAGTTCTTCATTACATGTCGAAGCTACTTCAGCCACGAAAATGGAATAATCACCATAAACAAACGGCTGATTTTTACGTGAATAATAACTGTGTACACTATGACCAAATTCATGAGCAAGTGTAAACAGATTATTAACATTATCTTGCCAGTTCATTAAAATGTATGGATTCGTTCCATAAGCACCTGAAGAGTACGCACCACTGCGTTTCCCTTTGTTTTCTAAGACATCCACCCAACGGTTATCAAGACCACTCTGAACAATGCCTTGATATTCCTCACCTAGAGGCGCTAAAGCCTTTACTAAAATATCCTTCGCTTCGTCGTAAGAGACTTTCATATCGACTTCCTTAACGAGTGGGGCAAATAAATCCCACATATGCAGCTCATCCACACCTAAAAGTTTCTTACGTAATGAAATATAGCGCTGCATAGCTGGTAAATGTTTATGGATTGTTTCTACTAATTGGTCATAAACACTTTCTGGAATGAAGTTGTTAGACATTGCTGCGTGGCGTGCAGAATCATAATTACGGATACGTGCGCTGACATTATGCTTTTTAACATTACCAGTTATTGTAGACGAAAACGTATTTTTAAAGTTACCGTAAGTTTCATACATTGCTTTAAAGGCATTTTCACGAACAGTGCGATCTTTACTTTCTAAAAACTTAATATAGTTACCGTGTGTTAGTTGCACTTCTTCTCCCTCTTCATTTTTCACTTTAGGGAAGACTATATCTGCGTTGTTTAACATACTAAATGTATTTGAAGCAGTACCTGTAACCTCAGACATTTGTGCAAGTAACGCTTCCTGTTCTGCTGGTAAAACGTGCGGACGTGCCATCGTTATTTCTTTTAAAGATTGCTTATACAGTTGTAAGTCTTTGTTTTCTGCTAAGTAATGTTCTATTGTTTCTTCACTCAATGATAAAATCTCAGGTGTTAAAAACGATAGAGCCGCTGAGATACTAGTCGCTAATGTTTGAATACGACTATTCATATCCTGATAGAAGCTATTTGTCGTATCTTGGTCATAACGCATATGAGCATACGTGTAAAGCTTCATTGTACGTTGGTAAATATCATCGTGATAAGTTAGAACTGCTAATAATGCATCTGCTCCATTTGTTAAAGTACCTGCATAGCTAGATGCCTTTTTGGCAATTTCTCCAACTTCTTTATACTCTTCTTCCCATAGTGCGTCAGTTGCAAATATATCCTCCAAGCGCCAAGTTAACTCTTCCGGAACTTCATTTCTTACTAAAATTTGATTACTAGCCATGTGCCAGCCCCCTTAATATGTTAGCTTTTCCTGTACTCTCATATTTTCTCAGTATATTGTGGCAATTGCAAATAAATGTGCGTACATTTGCTCACAAATATCCGAAAAAAAACTATTTTCTTCATAACTTTTCGCTAGCACCATTCCATAATTTTCGATTGCTTGTACTGCTTGATTTGTTACCTTTACATTTTGTTGGATTAAAAACGATCGAATAGTTCTCTCGTCTAGTTCATGCGGTTCTAATTGTAATCGACGACAAAAATAAAGGAAAATCGTTTGCCACTCAATAGAAAACATCGGTATCGCTTCTGCATCTTTTACCAGAACACCTACGTAATCAGGCATTGCAGTTAAAGTAAAGCCTAACTCATAACTACTTCGTAAAAATAGATCTTGTACCCCATTTTTACTATGTAATAAACGTTGGTATACGAATTGCTTACAATGCTTTTTATAAAGCTGCCAATAAAGATGAAATTCCTCTTTCGTAATTGGCTTAGGCTCATAAAATGGAAAATGTTGCTTGTTAATAGTTAGTTCCTGTACTTTACCTATAAAAGTATGCCCCTGAACATGAAGAAGATTCGTCCAATAAATAAATCTCGATGTGTTTGCATCAAAAGTCACCAAATAAGCCAAGCCTTGTGCTGTGACAATTATCATCTTTTGCATAATGGGGGAAATAGAAATTTTTTTAATACCTTGTGTAGAGTGTTTTTGAGGTGTTTGAAAAAGCCACAATGGCTGTATAGAATTTTTCTCATATCCAGATGTACGCAATAGCCACTTTTCATGTGAAATTGTACTGCATTGAAATTCAATAGCAATTTGCTTTTGCTCCTTTATTAAAAGCAAATCTGGTCGCTGTGAAAGTGTCTGTAAATAAGGCTCCAGCTTTACTGTATGCCCGAGTTTTCTCAGCCATTCAAATAATTGGGCTTTCCCTTGTAAATGAAGTTTTGATTCACCCTCTGCAAATAACTGCTCACAGCTATTATTAGCAATATGAGCGAAATGAGGGATATTATATTGGCCAATCTTTAATTGGACAGGCTGTTGGCATTGGGGACAATAAAATTTCATCTGCCTCCTATATCGTTGTAATGCTTCCCTTGAATACTGGTATGGGAGGAAAATCTGCTGAAGCTCATTATAGGCCATAAGCATAAAATCATCTCCTTTTTGACTAATAGTAAAGGAGTGTTTTTAAAGCAACAAATAAAGAACGGTTTTTTCTTGAAATTTAAAAATTGCTATCTTTTTAATTTTTAAATAAAAAGACTGTAAATAAACTTGATAATCACCAAGTTTGTTTACAGTCTAAGCCACTGAATCAAGTACTCATTACTTTAAATAAAATATTTTCGTACTGTCTCAAAGCAATTAAATTCCATTATTTTTTCGCCATATTCCTCTAAGCGATGGATTGTGAAATTTGATGGTATTAAAAATTCTTTGATAACAGCATTTCTATCGTGATGATTTAGTTCTTCATCTGCGCTCGCAAAGTCAACTACCAAATAGTACCAATTTTCATATTTAAATAATGAGGAATCCACTAATTCATCTGTTATGCGTTTCGCTACAGGGATTAACTCATCAATATCTTTAAATTTATAAACATAAATGTCTGTATCCATAAATAACTCTGACTCATCTAAATCACCAAACTGAGTTAGTTGACTGAGAAGATCCTCTCCAACGTCCTCGAATGGGGCAAACATTTCTTTATGATCGCCAAATTGCGAAGAACCATCTAAGGTTTCACCGTCTTTTAAAATATGTGCACGTGTGACAATGATTTCTAAGCCTACTTCAGACGCATTGATATGAATCCAAATAGGACCTTCTACATCAAAGTAATCCTCCGTGTTTACTTCATCAATCATATCCCAAAAAAGTTGTTCACCCTTTGCTCGATTGTACCAAATTTCTTCACGACTATAGCCGCGATCCTCTATATCATTGTACGTAATAAAGAGCTTGAGTGTATTTTCGTTTACACGTTCGATGTCCACTAGACCTCATCTCCCTTCACTGTCATTTGTCGAAAAACAGTTTTGTTTCATTAGTATGCTTTTATTCATTGTTTTTAACCTCATACTCCGTTTTTGTTTTTCAACCTTTGACCACACTACAGTAAAACCGTTGAGCAACCGAAATCAAAAAATAATTGTCCACAGTTGTCTCTAATTATATTGTATGCTGTTCTGTTATAAAATGAAAAGGATATACACCGTTTCACAGAAGATATTTGAATTATTGAAATTGTAGTAAACTATTAACTTTAAATCAAGTTTAACATACTTTACGGAAATATATGACTTTTCCCTACTATTTATTATACTTTATATAGAAGGTTTTACATAAGTAAAACATAAAAAAATAGATGTCACAATATGCTTATTGCATATGTAACATCTAATACTTATTCTATGCAGAATATGGAGATATTAGTTCACCATGCGCTGTGCTTCTTGCAATTGATACGCACGAACCTTCCTTGGTAGGAAACGACGAATTTCATCCTCATTGTAGCCAACTTGTAAACGTTTCTCATCTAAAATGATTGGTCGACGTAATAAACCTGGATACTCTTGAATTAACTCATATAAACGTTGTAAAGGTAAGCTTTCAACATCGACATCCAATTTCTGAAAAATCTTTGATCGCGTTGAAATTATTTCATCCGTACCATCCTCTGTCATACGCAAAATTTCTTTAATTTCACTAATGCTTAATGGCTCGGAAAATATATTACGTTCTGTATACGGGATTTCATGCTCCTCTAACCATGCTTTCGCTTTTCGGCAAGACGTACAACTTGGTGATGTAAATAAAGTTACTATCATACTGACACATCCTTTCCATTTAATCATTATCTATAAACCAGTGTGTTAAATTAGAATTAATGTAATGTAATCTACATACCATTATACAGTACTCTGTGATGTTTGAATATAGTTCCAATAAAAAAAGAATAACATTATGACATTAAATTTTCTGTCTATTTATATAACTTTCAAAGTGCAATTACTTCTCGGCATTTCTAATGGACTACTAATAATATTCCCATTCGTAGCGCATTTTAAACACTCATTTCTTAATTGTTTTTGTTCTCATTTAAAAAAATTAAACGAGAATATTGTCAGTTCAGTGTGTACAATATAGACGTATATTTACTAATTTTGGTTGCATTTTCAAACAAATAGTTTGTTACCATAACGTGTGGTTGATTTCCGTTCCTACTGGGCGCTATGTTGTCGCTTCGCTTTCGCACAGAAAACATTTATTGCTGCACGGAAATAAAAAAGCAGCAAAAGTAGCATATAATTTTTTTCCGATAATGAACACCGCCAAAAGTCTGACTTTACAGATTTTCCGAACGAGAAAGCCCATGTAGGGTGAAGCTCGTCTTTAGATACGGGATGAAAGCGAGGTCAGACAAGAGGTAGCTATGTCATCTTGTTCCTTAGGGGTGAGAGCTTCAAACACTTGCATTTCACCGAGCCTTTATAATATAATTTTTTGAAATCAATCAATTATGTCTTTGGTGAGTTCACCTCATCTATACAGATGGAAGACGGTTATTGAACTAAATAAAAAAACGCTGACGAAGAGTAGTACATATGCACTTTACACGTTTAGAGAGTCTGTGGTTGCTGCAAACAGATCGTGTAAGCATTTGGAATGGACTTCCGAGTTAGCTTTGTGAACGTCTTAGTTTCCTTACTGGAGTCTATTAGCAAAGCTCGTCCCTTCACGTTACGAAGTAAAGTGGCCGATTTAGGCAAGCTGGGTGGTACCGCGGATTCAAACATCATTCGTCCCTTCATTAGAAAACTAATGAGGACGCATGATGTTTTTTATTTTGGATTAATTATGCCTCGGCATAATTGCGTCCGGAATCGGCTTTGTACTTAGGCCTGCGTGATGCAGGTAAGTTAGCCATTATCGCATGGTTGCGATGTTTTTAGGCTAACATCCTTTATAAACTCCTTTCCGATTTCCGTGACATCCGCCGGAGGCTTAGGCCAACATGATGTTGGTCACTCAGTCGTTACCACAGGACGTGGCGTTCTTAGACTGAGTTCTTCTATTTCAGTGGAGTTTGTACACCCGCTGAAATAAGTTAATCAATGGATCAGGTCTTATGTAAAGACTATCTGAGGTAACAAAATTCTAGGAGGAAATGACAATGACAACTATTTTTTCAGGCGTACAGCCAACAGGTATTGTAACTCTAGGGAATTATTTAGGTGCGTTTAAGCAATTCCCTGCATTACAAGATGAAGGAGATGCAGTTTATTGTATCGTCGATCAGCATGCAATAACAGTGGCACAAGATCCAAAGGAATTACGTCAAAATATTCGCAACCTAGCAGCTACGTATATTGCTACTGGTATCGATCCTAAAAAATCTACATTATTTATTCAATCAGAAGTGCCAGCACATGCACAGGCAGGCTGGATGTTACAATGTGTCGCAGCAATTGGAGAACTTGAACGTATGACACAGTTCAAGGATAAATCTCACGGTAAGGAAAGCGTATCTGCCGCTCTACTAACATATCCACCATTAATGGCAGCAGACATCCTTTTGTATAATACAAACATTGTCCCTGTCGGTGATGATCAGAAGCAGCATATTGAGCTTACTCGTGATCTAGCAGAGCGCTTTAACAAACGTTATGGTGACGTTTTAACGATTCCTGAAATTCAATTACCAAAAGCAGGTGCTCGTATCAAATCACTACAAGAACCTACAAAGAAAATGAGTAAATCTGATCCAAATACAAAAGCGACAATCAAGCTTTTAGATTCAGCTAAAGATATTGAGAAAAAAATTAAGTCGGCTGTTACTGACTCTGATGGTATTGTGGCATTTGATGTAGAAAATAAACCTGGTGTTTCTAATTTACTAACAATCGAATCTGCTATTTCAGGCGTATCTATTGACGATCTGGTTAAAAAATACGAAGGCGTTGGCTATGGTGGTTTCAAACAAGGTGTTGCAGCAGCGGTTATTGATCACCTGACACCAATTCAAGAGAAGTTCTATAATTTAGTAGAATCATCAGAATTAGATATTATTTTAGATGCAGGTGCTGAAAAGGCAAATGCAATTGCAAGTGCTACATTAAAACGCATGGAAGAAGCAATGGGCCTTGGTCGTGCACGTCGCTAATAAGTCAACTTTATCAAAAAAACGAAGAGATGATTGTAAGAGCTTGGCCAAAAAGAGAGGAATTTAAGAGTCACATCTTATCCTTTTCATCTAGAGTTTTATCATAACCAAGATCAAGCACAACAGCGCATAACACAACGGCTGATCCAATGGCCATATAAAATGCTGATGTATGTGCCATGTACTTAAAAACTACTAGCCAGGAATATCCGAGTGTCCGATAATTCAAATACAAGATGAGATTCCCTACTGAGAGAATCAATAAGCCATAGCTCATTAAAAATAAAAAGAGTCGGAACAAGATAAGGGCATCCTTTCTATTTCTTCTTAATTATCATCTATTCACAAAACTATAAAAAAAGACGTCAGCCAAGTAAATTAGGCTGACGTTTTTTATGTTATTGAAAGACTAATCGAACAGAATAGACTTATAACAGTGAATTGATTGTCCATCTATTGTTACTACCGCTAAAGGCATTTTGCTGTAGAATGGTTGATTGGAGTGGAGACTGGGCGACTCCTTCGTGACCACCATCATGTTGGCTCGAGACCCTGCAGCGAAGCGGATGTTTTTTGTGCGAAAGCGAAGCGTCAGCAACAACGAAGCACCCAGTCGGAACGCAAATCAACTACTCGTTTTGCAGAAGAGCCTTGGTTAAATACTAAAAATCAGTGGAAGTTGAAGAACCCCTACTGATTAAAGTTATACTTTATTATTCCTCGATTTTTTTGAATAGTAGACTAGCGTTGTGTCCACCAAACCCAAGTGAGTTACTCATAGCATATTTAATCTCTGCTTTTCGAGCTTCATTCGGTACATAATCTAAATCACAATCTGGATCTGGATCTGTTAAATTAATTGTCGGTGGTAAAATGCCTTCTTTAAGTGCTAGCGCTGTGAAAATAGCTTCAACACCACCAGCTGCACCTAATAAGTGACCTGTCATTGATTTTGTAGAACTCATTGCAAGCTTATAAGCATGTTCACCAAAAACTGTTTTTACTGCCTGTGTTTCAAATAAATCATTATAAGGTGTACTTGTTCCATGTGCGTTAATATAGTCTACTTGTGAAGCTTCTACGCCGCCATCAGTTAAAGCTTGCATCATCGCACGAGAAGCACCTTCTCCTTCTGGAGCTGGAGCTGTAATATGATGCGCATCCCCTGTTGCACCATAGCCAAGAACTTCTGCGTAGATTTTTGCACCGCGTGCTTTTGCGTGCTCATACTCTTCCAAAATAACAATACCCGCACCTTCACCGATAATGAAACCATCGCGATTTTTATCGAATGGACGGCAAGCAGTTTCTGGATCTGTATTTAAAGATAGTGCAGTATTTGCGCAGAAGCCTGCTACTGCCATCGTAACGATTGGCGATTCTGCACCACCAGAAATCATTACATCTGCGTCGCCACGTTCAATTACTTTAAAAGCATCCCCAATGGAGTTTGTACCTGAAGCACAAGCAGTTACTGAACAAGAGTTAATGCCCTTTGCCCCAAAGTGAATCGATACTTGGCCTGAAGCCATATCCGGAATCATCATTGGAATGAAGAATGGACTTACACGTCTTGCTCCACGCTCTTGGAATGTTAAAAATTGTTGTTCGTATGTTTCCATACCACCGATTCCAGAGCCAATCCAGACACCTGCTCGTGGTGCTAGTTCTTCATCGATTGTTAATTGTGCATCTTCCATCGCCATGATAGACGCTGCTAAAGCATACTGTGTAAAGCGATCCATTTTACGAGCTTCTTTACGTTCAATATACTTTTCAATATTGAAGTCTTTCACTTCAGCGGCAATTTTTGCTGCGAAAAGATCTTTATTTAAACGTGTTAATTCACCAACGCCAGATTTTCCTGCTTTAATGTTAGTCCATGTTTCTTCGATGCTATTTCCTAGTGGTGTAACTGCGCCAATTCCTGTAATTACTACTCGTCGTTTACTCATTGTCTTACTCCCCTCAAGCATTTTTCGTTTTTTATTTTCCCCATCTAATTGTAACGGCACCCCATGTTAAGCCACCGCCAAATCCAACAAGTACTAATAAATCATCATCTTTAATCTTACCTGCCTCAAGCTCATCTACCAAGGAAATACCAATAGATGCTGCCGACGTATTCCCATATTTGTGGATCGTTTTTGACATTTTTTCCGGTGGTAGCTCTAGACGCTCCCGCGCTGATTCCATAATTCGAATATTTGCCTGATGCGGCACTAAAAAATCTACGTCTTCTTTTGTTAAACCTGCTTTTTCTAAAACGTTCATTGCAGATTCACCCATTTGACGAACGGCAAATTTAAATACTTCACGTCCATTCATAGCGATTGTATCCTGCTGTGTTAAATACAAATTCTTTCCACCTGTACCGTCAGCACCAAGCTCAAATGATAAAATACCTCTACCTTCTGATACTGGACCAACAACTGCTGCACTTGCACCGTCACCAAATAACACAGCGGTATTACGGTCTTCCCAATCAAGTACTTTCGACAGTTTTTCAACACCTACTACTAAGACATATTTATAAGCATTTGATTCTACAAATTGCTTTGCTGTCACTAAACTATATATAAATCCTGCACATGCAGCCGCTTGGTCCATCGCAGCTGCATTGACTGCTCCAATTTGCTCCTGAACCATACATGCTACACTTGGAAAGTTTTGATCTTGTGTTACTGTTGCTACAAGTATTAAGCCTATTTCCTCTGGTGTAATACCTGCTTTTGCAATAGCCTCTTTTGCTGCAGCTACTGCTAAATCTGAAGTTTCTTGGTCATCTGCGGCAAAATGGCGTTCTTCAATCCCTGTACGAGTACGAATCCATTCATCCGAAGTGTCCATAATTTTTTCTAAATCAAAATTTGTAACGACTTTCTCCGGAACATATTTGCCAATTCCTATAATACCAGCGTTCATTTAGCAACCCCTCTGCTTTCTTACTATCAATTATTAGTAACTGGTCATAATTATAACTCATAATGAAGGAGAGGTGCAAGATGAATTAAATTTAACGTTCCTCATTACCATAACGTGGGGTTGATTTCCGTTCCGACTTGGGGCGTCCGATACGCAAAGCCTCCACTCCAATCAACTTATATACATGGCATACGATTTAACAAATGTCATCTTCAATTTTTAGAGCTAATGCAAGAAAAGCATTTTTTTTGAAAAGTGAGGCTGAAAAATTTAATAATGGCGGTTAATGAAAAAAAGCTGCAAATAAATCTGCAGCTTTAGCCTAACAATTGTTAACATATATATTATCAACAACGTAAAAGTCGATATCGTAAAAAGATGAAAGGTGGCTCTCGCATGAATCTGCGTACGTCCAATCTATTCTCTAATAGGTCGTTAAGGATCCTATTCTCTTTGGAACACTTAATGCTCTGAAGAAATCGCTTGATGGGTCGCAGTACAGAAGGTTTCAAACGACGTGTTCTACATTTCTTTTTGTTAGGTTTGCTACCGTAGTTGTGTCAACGTAATGGCTGACGCTTTAATCGTCTGGTGTTGCGGTGGTGTTTTCGGTTCAATAAACAACGTTGAGTAATACGCATCCGCAATGGTAATTAAGTAAATCACAAAAAGTAATTGTTTCATTCAATGGTTCAAAAATTCATTTCTCCCTTTTTTCAGTTCTATCAATTCGAATGGTCTAGTTATAATACGAATGGTATGTAAAAAAGTTTCAAATTAAACATGACCAATGCACGGATACCGCTACCAATTATAAAAAATTTGCAGCAGCAAAAAATCTTAAACACGAAACAGTTAATCTTAATCAAAATCAACGAGTAAAAAAAGGGATATTCCATATACAACACGTTAATAACTTCCATCGCCGTTTGAAAGGATGGATGGAACGATTTCAGGGCGTTGGTACGTATTATTTGGATAGTTACCTTTACTGGTATCGTTGGCTTGAGTTACATAAAAACTTGGCATTTGAAAATCGGGTAGAGCAAATGCTTATTTCAACTTGTCAAAAATCTAACTATTTCACAATTGAAGCAATAAGAAAAGGCAAAGAGCACCATTTATCAGATGCTTTTTAAGCGGATTCAGTGGTTTACTGTTATTCAATTAGCGAAGCAAAAAGAGGTTTTCTCTGAATTAATATGGTTAAATTGATAAATGATGGAATTTTTTTTATTGTTTCTCCTTATAATATAATATACGCTATATAAGCGTGTGTTTTTATACTACTAGATTTTTTGTAAGTAAAAGTGTGGGGTGGTTAATTGAATTTTATTACTTGGTCAATTATTGCAGCAGAAATTGGTTTTTGGATTGTTATAATACTCGGTCTAACTTTACGTTATGTATATAACTTCAAAAAAATGGGATCGTTCTTTTTACTTCTAACACCCGTGATTGATTTGTTTCTGTTAATCGTAACTGCTATAGATCTATTAAAGGGTGGAAATGCAACTACGTCTCATGCAATTGCCGCTATCTATTTAGGTGTGTCGATTGCTTTTGGCAAGAGTATCGTTCGTTGGGCTGATGAAAGGTTCTTATACTACATAAAAAAAGAGGGAACAAAACCTGAAAAAAAGACTGGTTTCGCATATGCTCGTAATTCTTTGAAAGGGTCTTTTCAGCATTTATTTGCATATATCATCGGAGCAGGATTTTTATTAATATTGATATACCTAGTAAATGATGCGGACCGTAGCTCTAAACTTTTTGAAACACTAAAAGTATGGTCTTTAGTACTGGGAATTGATTTTATCATATCTATTTCATATTTCATTTGGCCACGAGGAAAATAGTTATTTTACATAGAAGTAAGTGAAATATTTTAAAAATATTGAATGTTTTTTCTTCAACTAACCAAAGCTTTCGTTAAATTTTCGATTCACGAAATATCAAACCGAAAAGACAGATTTATCCTACACATTTTGTAGATTAAATCTGTCTTTTAGTTTTAACAGCAACAATCTTTGAGAAAACAGCCTACATGAAAGAACAAAAGTAAGATTATCGTTGTGAAAAATTCGCCATGTTTCACAGAAAAGGTTCTTTTTTTTTCGATTTATGTTATGATATGATAATGATATAAAAAAGTTCGGTTGAGGTGAAATTAATGCAATATATCGTAACATTCATATGGTCATTCCTACTAGTTTCAATGTTAAACTACGTAGTAAGCTCTGTACTTGGTGTAGATTTTGATTTCCAAACTGCTGTTGTCACATCAGTTGTATTTACAATTCTTGTTTTCATCATCGGTGCAGTTATTCCAAACGAGTCAACTCCAGAAGCTGCAGACAATCATTAATTCAACTAGAAAAAACCTGTTTCGCTCAATGCGGAACAGGTTTTTTTGTTATTTTTCAACGATGCATTGGCCATCATGCATTCTAATGTGCAATGTTTCTCCTGGTAATACTTCACCTCGAAGCAATTCCTTTGCAACCGCAGTTTCAATATAACGTTGCACGAAGCGTTTTAGTGGTCTAGCGCCAAACTGAGCATCTGCTCCTTGTTCTACAACCCAGTCAATTACATTTTGTTCTACTTGTAAAGTAATTTCTTGCTCTGCAACTCGTTTGACAAGCTGTTCGACATATTTCCAAGCAATCGCTGTGAAGTGCTCATCCGATAGCGCATGGAACATAATGATATCATCCATACGATTTAACAGCTCTGGTTTAAAGTGTTGACGCAGTGCAGCCATCACTAAATCCTCCACTGCTACATCGTCTTCTTTTGCTTCCATTAAATAGCTTGAGCCAATATTAGAAGTTAAAATAACCACTGTGTTCGTAAAGTTGACTATACGACCTTGGCTATCCGTAATGCGTCCATCATCTAAAATTTGCAGTAAAATATTTGCAACATCAGGGTGAGCTTTTTCAATTTCATCTAACAATACAACTGAATATGGATTTCGGCGAACAGCTTCTGTTAATTGTCCACCTTCCTCATAGCCAATATAGCCTGGAGGTGCCCCTACAAGACGTGATACACTATGCTTCTCCATATACTCACTCATATCAATGCGAATAAAATGATCCTCAGAATCAAACAGCTGTGCCGCTAGTGCCTTGGCAAGCTCTGTTTTACCAACACCTGTTGGCCCTAGGAATAAAAAGCTACCAATTGGTCGATGCGGGTCTTTAATACCAGCTCGAGCACGCCATACTGCTTCTGTAACAAGTTGTACAGCATTATCTTGTCCGACTACACGCTCATGCAATGTATCTTTCAAGCGCAATAATTTCTCACGCTCACCTTCTACTAATTTCGTCACTGGTATCCCTGTCCAGCGTGAAACAATAGATGCGATTTCATCAGCTGTTACCTCTTCACGTAAAATACGTGATTCCGTACCATTCTCTAATTGTTTTTCCATCTCTTGAATTTCCTTTTCAAGCGTAGGAATTTTCCCATGACGTAGTTCGGCTGCTTTATTTAAATCATATTTACTTTCTGCTTCATCTAAGTCACGACGGTATTTATCTAGTTTTTCACGTTTTTTCTGAATGCCATGTAACGCTTCTTTTTCGGTTTCCCATTGTTTAAGCATGCCCTCAGAAGATTCTTTCAGCTTTGTTAATTCCTCACTGAGTTGCTCTAGACGCTTTTTACTTGCCTCGTCCTTTTCTTTACGTAATGCTTGTTCCTCAATTTCAAGCTGCATAATACGGCGTTTTACTGCATCCAATTCCTGTGGCATGGAATCAATTTCTGTTCGAATCATCGCACATGCTTCATCGATTAAATCGATAGCCTTATCTGGCAGGAAACGCTCTGTAATATAGCGATCTGAAAGCTCTGCTGCCGCTACAATCGCACGGTCATGAATGCGTACCGCATGATGTAACTCAAAGCGCTCTTTCAAGCCGCGTAAAATGGAAACTGTATCTTCAATAGAGGGCTCACGTACAAGCACTTGTTGGAAACGACGCTCTAAAGCAGGATCTTTTTCAATATACATACGGTATTCATCTAATGTTGTAGCTCCGATACAATGTAGCTCACCTCGTGCAAGCATTGGCTTTAGCATATTCCCAGCGTCCATCGCACCATCCGTTTTACCTGCACCAACAATCGTATGAATTTCATCTATAAATAAAATGATGCGCCCCTCTGAGTCTTTTACCTCTTTTAAAACACTCTTTAAGCGCTCTTCAAATTGTCCACGATAACTAGCACCTGCTATTAAGGCACTCATATCTAACTCATACAGTATGCAATCCTTTAACCCCTCAGGCACATCGCCCTTTACGATACGTTGGGCTAACCCTTCAACAATAGCTGTTTTACCAACCCCCGGCTCACCTATTAAGACAGGATTATTTTTTGTTTTACGTGTTAAAATACGAATAACATTCCGAATTTCTTCATCACGGCCGATTACCGGGTCCATTTTACCGTTTTTTACTTCTTCAATTAAATTACGTCCAAATTGTTCTAATGGTTTTTTGTCATTAGTTTGTTGAAATTGCATATTTAGCACTCCTTTTCAATAATGTTAAGCGGAATCCCGTTTGCCATTCTGTTTCACAAAAAAATGTTTGACCTTTTTTGACTAACTTTATTTTACAACATACGACAAACCTTCGCAAAGAATTAGCCCTAAAATTTCTTCTCTTATAACTGGGAAACTACGTTATAATAAAAGTATGTTTCTTAGATTTAGTATCGAAATTGTTCACCATCCTTTTGTAATAATTAGATAATTTTTACAAAAAGAAAGCGATGTGTTGGAGATATGGTTATAATGGATAATATACAAGAAAAATTTCACGATTTTTTTCAAAAGCACGGTATTTTCATTAAAGTGAATAAGGATAGTAAAATTTTTTTAGAGGGCGAACGTGCGAAAGAAATATATTATATAAAAACAGGCGCTATCTCGATTAGTCAGGAAACGGAGAATGGAAAGGAATTAACCATTCGTATTTGTGGTCCAGATAGTATTATTGGTGAAGGCTCATTATTTTGTAATCTTGCATACAATTCCATGACTGCTAAAGTTTTAGAACCCTCTAGTTTATATGTACTAAGCCGTGAATCATTGGAACTTTTACTAGTGGAACAACCTGATTTAATGGTGGAATATATGAAGTGGTTGCAAACAGAAAATTTAAAACATCAAAGTCGTTTGCGTGATTTAGTTTTAAATGGTAAAAAGGGCGCTTTATTTTCTACACTCATCCGCCTTTCGAATACTTATGGTAAACCTACAGAAAATGACACTATTTATATTGACCTCCCATTAACAAATACAGAAATCGCTAATTTATGTGCGACGAGTCGAGAAATGATTAATCGTATGCTTAATGACTTAAAAAAGCAAAATATCATATCCTTTGAAAAAGGTTATATTACCATTCACGATGTACAATTTTTAAAGGATGAAATCGCCTGTGAGAATTGTCCGTTACAAATATGTCGTATCGATTAAATCGTTACACACAAAAACCCCGCTTATGAGTTATAAGCGGGGTTTTCATATAATGATCAAGGAAATCATTGTGAATATTTTAATCTTTAAATGAGGGGGATTTCCGTTCCAGGCTACTCGCTTTCCTGTGGGCGAGCGTCGAGCCGCTTCCTCCGCTGAAGGAACGAAGGCTAAGTGCGTCACGTCCTGTGACAACGCCTTCGTGACCAACATCGTGTTGGCCTCAGGGTCTCGCCTGTCTTGCTTTCCCACGGGAGTCGAGTAGCCTTCCACTCCAATTAGCGATAACGTAGAACTTTTATAAATTTTATATTATTTCAAAAGTGAACGCTATGGCTACTCACCATAATCAATCAGAAGAAATTTATAACAGTAATGCTATTGTACACCTAATCTTGCTGACGCTTCACTTTCGCACAAAACACTTCTTGCTGAAATTCCGTTTTATCGCTATAAATTAAAGTAACATGCCAGAAGATACATACTAAGAGAAGTGGTTGATTGGAGTGGAGGCTGGGCGACTCCTTGGGGATCAGCAATAGAGGAGCGAAGGCTAAAACCATCACGTCCTGTGATAACGCCTTCGTGACCAACATCGTGTTGGCCCGAGACCCTGGAGCGAGCGTCGCGAGTGAAGCGGCTCATCGGACGCCCCCAGGAAAGCGCCCAGCCGGAACGGAAATCAACCACACGTTTTGCAGAGAGCCATACTTTTTTTGACACCTAAATTCCATTGAAACTATAGTTTTTCGACAGCAAAAATCCCCGCTCACTTCATTGCAAGCGGGGATTTTTTATTGTGCTTTAAGTGGACTTAGCGTACACCTAATGCCATTTTTGCATAGCGTGACATTTTATCTTTTGACCAAGGTGGATTCCATACAATGTTGACATTTGTACTTTTTACCTCAGGCAGCTCACTTAATGCCGTATTCACTTGATCAACAATAACAGGTCCCATTGGGCAACCCATAGACGTTAACGTCATTGTAACGGTTGCTGCACCCTCTTCATCTAAATCTACATCATATACTAAACCTAAGTTGACGATATCAATACCAAGCTCAGGGTCAATTACATTCTCTAATGCACCGAACATGCTGTCTTTCATATCTTGATCCATTTGTATTTCTCCTTCCGTCACAGTGTTAACTTAATCATAGCAGATGCATCTTATTATGCCAAATGCTGTGCAAGCCATTCAGTTGCTGCTAACATACCGTTTCGTGACACAGCATGGCCCGCTCTTTTATTAGCTAAGAATTCTAAGTCTTCTGGATTTTTTTCATAATATTTGCGTAAAGTTAAATAAAAATTATACGTTTCATTAAAAGGTACAGTTTTATCTAATTCCCCATGCCAAAATAACACAGGTCGTCCTGCGAATTTTTCTGGTGTTAAGCTGACATCATATTTAGCAAGAAGCTCATTCGTTTGTTGTACTTCTTCTTCAGACATTGGCAAATCTACACCGCTTTTAGCGAATTGCTGTAATTGATACTCCGCTAATTTAAGAAATCCTGGTGCGCCCATGCATACTGCTGCTGTTTTAATCCAGTCATAACGCTTTAAACAGCCTGATGTTACAATTCCACCCATCGATGTACCAGCAACGCCAATTTTATCATTCAGTAATAATTTTTTATTCTTTAATTCATTATATAATTGTTCAACTTCATGAATAGAATTTAAAACAATATCCCAAAAATGTAAGCTCATTTTCATCTCAGATAGGCCTTCACTACGGTCGCCATGTAATTTTGCATCTGGTAATAGGACACGCACCCCGTTGCCTACTAACTGGTATGCATAATGTAAGTTATGTTCTTTTGCGCTCATAAAGCCATGTAAAAAAATCACTACTGGGGTTGTTTCATTCATATTTTCTGTATGTATATGTAATAAAGGAATATTTCCCCACAATTCTTTTTCAACAATCATCTTTGTCACTCCCAACTTTTGTCTCATCTTTATGTTAGCAAACTTTTCTCGATGTGACAAAATTTTGACGAATGGTTTACAAAGAGATACTATTCAAATTATAGGAAAGGGGCAATGAGCTATGAAACCGCATTTAATCGTTTTAGACTTAGATGGTACGTTATTAACGGACCAACAACAAATTTCAGCTAAAACTAAAAAAACATTATTGCAGGCAAAGGAACAAGGCCATCAAGTTATGATTGCTACAGGTCGTCCTTATCGTGCGAGTGATATATATTATCACGAGCTTGGCCTTACAACGCCCATCGTGAATTTTAATGGTGCTTACGTCCACCATCCAAAAAATGCTGCTTGGCAGACTATGCATACTCCTATTGATTTAGGCGTAGTGCATAATGTCGTCGAGTCCATTAATAGCTATGAATACGAAAATATTATTGCGGAAGTTAAGGACGATATTTACGTGCATACAGAGGATGAACGGATATTAAATATTTTTAACATGGGGAATCCAAAAATCACTCTTGGAGATCTCTATACCCATTTACTTGATAACCCAACTAGTTTACTGATTCAAGCGAATGAAGTAAATTCCATGATTATTCGTGATCATTTACAGGCAGTTCATGCTGAGGTCATTGAGCATCGCCGCTGGGGAGCACCACTTCACATTATAGAAATTGTTCGCCGCGGCTTAAATAAAGCAGTGGGAATCGCTCATGTAGCAAAAGATTTAGGTATCCCACGCGAGCGTATTATTGCATTCGGTGATGAAGATAACGATTTAGAAATGATTGATTACGCCGGCATCGGTGTAGCGATGGGCAATGGTATTCCTTCTTTAAAAAATATTGCCAATGAAATTACCACAACCAATAATGACGATGGCATCGCTAAAATACTCATCGATCGCTTGAAATTAACCTAATTAATAAATACCCCATTTTTTCTCTTTAACTTTATTCAGGAGTACCTCTTTTTTCGATGGTTACTTATTGAATAAAGTTAAAAATCCTGGGTTGCAATTATACTGAAACTCGATATGATAATATATCTATATAACATTTCATTTAGAAATAGTTTAGAGAAACATAGAGTGGAAAGTGAAAGCTCGACACTTGTTCACCTGTTATGTAGTATAGGTATTTGAAAACTTCTCATATAGAATATTAAATTAGGGGGACAAATGATGAAAATTTTTACTGATAGTGGATGCGATTTACCAAAGTCTTACTATGAAGAAAACAATGTTGAACTTCTTCCACTACGAGTGCAATTGAACAATAATGAATATGATGATGTCATTTCAATTGATTCGAAAGAAATTTACGATGCTATTCGTCAAGGTGCTCATCCAAAAACATCCCAAGTATCACCAGAGATTTTTCTCAACCATTTCGAAAATCTAGCAAAGAATGAAGAGGAAGGGATCTATATTGCCTTTTCATCGGAATTATCAGGCACCTATAATACAGCTGTGATGATTCGCAATCAAGTACAGGAGCAATATCCTTCCCTTAAATTAGCTATTATCGATTCTAAATGTGCTTCACTTGGTTTTGGCCTAGTAGTCGAAGAAGCCGTTCGACTCCGAAATACAGGTGCTTCATTGGAGGAACTTGAAGCAAAAATTACTACCCTTACCCCTCAAATGGAACACTTATTTACAGTAGAGGATTTAGATTACCTTGCTAAAGGTGGGCGTGTATCAAAGGCAAGCGCATTTCTTGGAGGGCTCCTTAGCATTAAACCTATTTTAAATGTAGAGGACGGGAAACTTGTACCGATTGAAAAATCTCGCGGACGCAAAAAGGCCATCGCTCGCATGTTAGATTTAATGCAAGAACGTGGCGATGATTTTTCTGAGAAAATTATTGGTATTAGCCATAGTGATGATGTGGACTTTGCCAACGAAGTAAAAGCTTCTATCCAAGAAAGATTTTCACCAAAAGCCATTCAAGTAACAATGATCGGTTCAGCTATCGGTTCACACGTAGGACCTGGTACAATTGCCATCTTCTTTACGAATAAAAGCTATCAAGCTTAACAAAAACCCCCTCCGCACTTAAAAAGTGTTGAGGGGGTTATCATTTTATCTTGTATGAACTGCCTGCAAAATCAATAAGGGATGAAGCACCCTTTATTATTGAGCATCTTGCTCATTACGACGTACTTTACCTCGTCTAATAATAACAACTACAAATCCTATGAATATAACCCATACTAATCCTAGTGCTACCATATAAGGTACATTTAATCCTTCATCATCTCTAACTTGATAAATCTCTACCATTTCACGATCTAATATAACCGGATACACGTCTTTTTCATTAATACGAACTTTTTCCTCGTGTAAAATACCATTCAACATTTTACCTTCTCCAAGCTGAGCAGGTGTTAAATCAACGCGTTGTGTTTTACTAGTGTTGTTAACCATGATGACCCATTTCTCTTTAGCAGATGTTCGTGTAAATACAAGTAGGCCATTTTCATTTGTAATAACTTCAAAATCACCGTTGCGTAATGTCTCAGATTTATTACGTAAAGATTGAACATTTTTAATATATTCGATTAACTCATCATCTGTTTTAAAGTTGAAAATTTGGTGCGTATCTGGCTTTGTTTCCCCGTTCATCGCAATTTCTGTACCATATTGCACAACTGGAACCCCTGGCATCATAAATAAAGCACCCATCGCCATTTTCAAACGCGTTGGTGGGAACATATTTTCAGCTGCAGAATCAAATGTAAAACGACGCGTTTCTAGGGAATCAACCATAATTTGAGTTGGCTTCTTATCTGTAATAGGTTCCATCAACTTAGAAGAATCCATATCAACATTTTTAAATATATTACGGTAAATATCAGCCGTAGCCGGTGAAATACTTGCATCAAAGTTTGCATCACTTTCTTCATTAGAAATCACATAGAGCGATTTTTTCGAATCTTTTAACGCCTTGATCACTGCATTGATAAATTCTGTATCGGCACCAGCAATATTTGTTAAACGCACCCCACCAACATCATATGTAGAGACAAAATCTGTTGCAGATTTAATAAGTGCTTCTTGTACATCTTTGTTTGTTAAATCCCACTGTACTTGTCCATTATTTGTTGAAGCAATCCAATCCTTTTTCGCTGGATCCTTTGCCCACTCATGATTTGGACTTACATTGTTTAGTGGGAAATCAACCATGATCGATACATTTTTAGCTTTATAGGCCTCAATGACGCTATGAAACTCCTCAGCTGTACCAAAATGACGCTCAATTGTAGAGTAGCTCGTCGGCATCGATCCATCATATTTCTCAGTGGCAAAAATCGGACCAATGGAAGCAATTGTAAAGCCCATTTCTCCGATAAATTTTAGTTTATCCTGTAAACCTGCAAAATCGCCTCCTGCAAACTTAGTAGGATCTTGCGTATTTGTATCAAAATCGTTAGTGCCCGAACCATTAAAGAAACGGTCAACGAGTAAATCATAGATGCTTTCTTCTGCAATCGTTCTTGTCGATGCCTCATCAGCATGTGCAATTGGTGTAGCACTCACTAATGAAGTTGCTAGTAAAAGCGATGCAGCTGTCGCACTTATCCACTTCTTGAATTTCACTTTTATTCCCTCTCTTTCAAACCAATCCATCGTCATTTTACCAAATAAAATAGTCACGTCGCTATCATTTAAAAATATTTTCCGAAAATGCAAAATTAATTACGACAAAAAGGTGTCAACTTCTCCTATAAATTCATTTAGGGGCTTGGTCGGGGGAGCATAGCATTTTTCGGACCACCTGAGCAGTTTACGGTCTACCCGAGCGATTCTTCGACTTACCTGATCAGTTTTCTGACCTACCCGATCACTTCTCCGCTTGCCTTATCAGTTTTCTGACCTACCCGATCAGTTTTCTGACCTACCCGAGCACTTCTCCGGCATACCTCTGATCAGTTTTTCAAGCTCCTAAGCGATTGCCAGCTTCCCCCAAAAATAAAAAGCCGTGAAGCGAAAACTTCACGACTTTTACAAAATTAGGCTAAGAAATCTTGACCCATTGGTAATTTGAAGCCTAGGAACAATGTAATCAATAAGAATACTGCAAATAAAATCCAAAACATGCCTGTTGGTTTATTTTTCTTTTGACGAACTAATACCATTTCCATCATCCCAATAACTAAAATACCGCCTAGGAATTTAAAGCCGTAGAGCATACCCATATTAAAATCCATGCCTTTAATGAATAGTGCCCCACCAGTAATAATAATTAAAACGTAAAATAAACGTAATGTCATATGTAAGCCTTTTGACTGCTTGCCCATTAATGCTGCAATTAAAAAGATTACGATTGCAACTACCCAAGTAGTAATATGCAAATGCGTTTGGCTAGTTAAGAAATTCATTATTGTCCCACCTCATATTCTTTTTTCTATCAAACTCTATCCTACCATGTGATGGAAAGGGTTTCAAACATTACAATAGTGTTCATGTAATATACACATTAATTATGCCTCGGCATAATTGCCGCTGACGCTTTGCTTTCGCTACAGATAAACAATGCGTCTGGAAAGGAGTTAAAAATCCGCGGAGGTAAACTCACGCGGATTTGAAATAGTATTATTCAAAATGATTTACTAAAGTACCAATGCCTTGGATAGACACTTTCACAGTATCCCCAGCTTTTAAGAATTGTGGCGGATTCATGCCTTTGCCAACACCCGCTGGAGTACCTGTTAGAATAACATCTCCTGGCTCTAATGTTACATGCTGAGATAAAATCGATACTAATGATTCTACAGTGAACATCATATCTTTTGTTGAGCCGTTTTGACGCACTTCGTCGTTCACTTTCGTTACCACTGTTAGATCTTGTGGATTTGGAATTTCATCTTTTGTTACAAGGTAAGGTCCAAGTGGACAAGTTCCTTCCAAGCTTTTTCCTAAGAAGAATTGCTTATGTTTTTCTTGTAAATCACGGGCTGTTATATCATTGGCAATCGTGTAGCCAAATACATAATCGTATGCTAAGTTTTTCGGAATATTTTTACCACGTTTACCAATGACAACTGCTAATTCGCCTTCATAATCCATTTTCGATGAAAGATCAGCATGAATAGAAATCGTTTGGCCATCAGCAGCAATTGCAGTCGGCGATTTTGTAAATACCATTAAGTCTATTGGAGCTGCCTCAGCACCCATTTCTTTAGCATGTTCATCATAGTTTTTCCCAATACACATAATGTTTTTTGGTGTGCGTGGAATCGGTGATAACCACTCAATCACTGTAAATTCACGTTTGAAGCTTTCTGCACGGTCTGATTTTTCAGCGGCTTCTACTAATTTACGAATCTGTTCAACAAAATCAAAGCCTAGAGCAATGCCATCTACAATTGAACTTGAAAAAGAAGGGAGAACTTGAAGTTCATTTTGAATAGCGAGTACATCCCATACTGCTTCTTCTTTTTTTACTTTTGGTCCAAAGCTTACATGTCCACCTAATTTAAATGATAAAATTTTCATGATTTTCAGAGCTCCTTCTTTTTTCTACATGATACAACAATATTATAGGAATTGCCTTACTTTTGCGACAACTATTTTTATTCCTATTAAACGATTGGCTCTTCACCATAAATTTGGTCGATTTCAGTTCCGACTGGGCGCTTTCTTAGGGCGCCCGCTTCACTATCCCAAACTTTTGATAATGAGCCAAATCGCAATTAATTATTCTTAATATACAAGACGCATTCATTCACTTTATGTTGCCGTCACATTAAAAATGAAGACTGATTTTCAAATGTAGATTACTCACTTTCGTAAGAGAATCAAGCACTAATTAACCTGCTTTAATTTTCGCTTTATATGTTAATTTGCGCCATAAAGCCTCTAACGGACCTTGTTGCCATTTCGCCAGCCAAATTTCTGCCACAATCATTTGGACAATTATAATACTGACTGCTATTAACACGCCTGTTGCGACGCTCACCTTTCCATACCAGCCAAATCCAAATTGATAAAATAAACATGTTCCAATGATCGATTGAAGTATGTACATCGTTAATGACATGCGCCCCATTTTGGCAAAAGGACTAAGTAGCTTTGAGACAACTGGAAGTAAACAAAGTAAAACGATGAGCCCAATGTAGCCTACTGCTAAAATTGGACCACCCATGTAAACTTTCAAGTAGTCTAATAAATACGTACGTGTAAACATGATCGGTAAGCTCTTGATGAAAATACCAACTGCTAACCCAGCTATAGCTAATGCTAGCCAAAGCCATTTTAGCTCCCTTGCTCGTTCCACTAAACGCCATTTAGAGGCTGCCGCCCCAATTAACATAAATGGTAAAATTGTGAATAATGCCACGAACCACATGCCGATCCCCGCCTGAACCGATAAATCAGTTAAACGTTGCATAAATGCATCCATCCAACTGCCCGTTCCGTAAGCAGTTATCGCCTGCTCTACGGAAGTGATATCTAAATACTCATCAATTTTCGTATTAAAATTAATATATCCTACAACAAATAACATAAACGCTTGCATAACGCCGTTAATCATAATACTGATTGACAATAACCAAATTGGATGTAGACGTAGTAAAAGTAATAAAAAAATGCCACAAAATGCATACATCATCAAAATGTCGCCCCACCAAATGAGCACCGCATGTATCAAACCAAATACAAATAATACAGAAAGTCTTCGCAGTCCTATCGCATAAAAATTTTGTTCACGACTTTGTGCTTTCTGCCATTGCATAGCGAGTCCATAGCCAAATAACATGGCAAACAGTGGATAAAAGCTACTTTGTACATAAATATCTAAATTTTGCTGCCACACCATATCTGACGGTGTTGTAAACCATGATGCCAAATCAATATATGGCATTGGCAAATAAAAGGCAAACATATTAACGAGTAAAATGCCTAGTAAGCTAATACCACGTAAAATATCTAATGTTGCGACGCGTTCCTGCAACATAGTCGGTTTTAACTCCACAAAATAGCCTCCTCTATGTATATGGCGAAAACAGGGCTATAACATTCATTCCCTTATATGTTTAGATAGCCCTGTTTACACCGAGTTCACTTATGCTTGTAAAGCCCGTTCAATATCGAATAAATATAGAACCTTATCACTTACTTTAATGTGAAGGATAGATTCAATCGCCTCACTATAAACTCTCAGCTGAACACCATATCGATCTAAGAGTTCCTTCGTTAGCGCTGGTTCCTCAGCAAAATGTGATTGAATACGATCTGTCTTATAATCAAGCAAAATCCATTCACCATTCTCATCCTCAAATAAGCAATCAATAATCCCTTGTACAATTTGAGCGTCGCCATCTTCATCTACTCTACTAATCGTAAATGGCAGCTCTCTTCGGATTGTTTTTGCTTTTTTAAAGCGTTTTCCAATATCTGTTGTAAAGAAATTATATATTTTTTTCCATGGAACAACCTTGCCCTCAGCCTCGGTCAGAAGCTGCCTTGCCACTAAATGAGCGACAAACTCCTTCACCTCCTGTACATCCGTAAAACCGTTTTGAGGTACATGCTGCATGACTGTATGGACAGCTGTTCCTATTTCTGCACCTGTCATCTGTTTGTCCTGTAAAAAGGTTGGACGGGGCGCAATAGTTGTCGTTTTTTGCTTAGAAGGTACTGAAAAGTAATATTCAGGCTCCTCCTGTCGCTGTAGATTTTCTAAACGTTTAATTTCACTAACAGATGTTTTGGAGCGTTTTTGTGTTGATTTTTGATATGCATACTGTGCTTGAAAGCGCATCGCAATTTCCGACAGCAAAGCTTCGTCCTCTGGCGTTTCTAGCAATGGCTGTATGTCATCCTCTAACACCTGTATGTCATACGCATAATGGCTTGTTTCAACGGCACGTACCCACCAATGCGATACATCTTCAGGTGCCTTATAAGTGGAAGAAGCAAGTGTTGCAAAATCTGCGTGTCTAGCAACTGCAGGTCCAAGCCAATCAAAATAGCTATTAGCTCTCGCGCGTAAATATTCCTGTAGTGGGGCATCCACCGGCAAGCTTTGAGCATCCTGCCAGTTATCGAGCGTTTTACTCCAATTTTTCACGGAGCCTACTAAAATAAGTCGCTCCTTCGCACGTGTCATCGCTACGTATAAAACACGCATTTCCTCCGCACGCATTTCAAGCTCCTTTTTCTCCTTCAGAGCTAAAAATGGTAGAGATGTATACGTAATACGATTTTCTGGATCAATTGCCTTCACGGCAAGGCCAAAATCTTGATCGAATAAATATGGATTGTGGAAATCCATTTTATTAAACGGTCTCCCCATCCCTGCAACAAAGACAACAGGGTATTCCAAACCTTTTGAAGAGTGGATCGTTACAAGACGCACAACATCATCCTTTTCTCCAATCGATTTAGCTGTTCCTAAATCATCCCCACGCGTACGCATACGATCAATAAAACGTAAAAAGCGAAATAGTCCTCGAAAGGCTGTTTTCTCATACATTAAAGCACGATCATGTAAAATGCGTAAGTTGGCCTGACGCTGCTTACCATTCGGCATCGCCCCAACCATCTCATAATAATGCGTGTCTAAATAAACTTTCCAAATTAAATCTGACAGTGAACCACGTCGTGCTAAATCTCGCCAGTTTTCAAATGCTAGCATAAATCGTTGAAGCTTCACAAAAGTGTCTGATTGCACACCATGCCCATCACTGCGAATAAATTGCCTTAATGCATCATAAAATGGCGCTTTTTTATCTGCTAACCGTATTTTGGCTAGCTCATTTTCTGTTAAGCCAACAAATGGTGCGCGTAACACTGAAGCTAAAGGAATATCCTGATATGGATTATCGACAACCTTAAGTACATTCAGCATAATCATGACTTCAAGCGCATCAAAATACCCTTTAGAGGACTCCGCATAAAGAGGGACTCCCGCAAGCTTAAATTCCTCAACTAAATCAGTTGACCATGTCATTGAACGCATTAAAATCACAATATCACTATATTTTAACGGACGTTCTGTCTTCGTTTTTGTATCGAATACGGTTGTCCCATCCTCCATCATCTGCTGAATACGCTCAATGATAAAACGTGCCTCATACTGTGATTTTTTTAATTCCTCTAGTTCAGAGGCGTCACTTGTAATGTCTTCCGCCTCTTCGTCCAACGCCTCTTCTTCAGGAGGATGCATGATGACTAACTCTACCGGAACTTCTTTATCATCATACGGTGCTGTTGGCTTTAATGAAGCATTTTCATCATAAAGAATTTCTCCTACACGCTCACCCATAATTTGTGCGAATACATAGTTTGTAGCGTTCAATACTTCTTTTCGACTACGGAAATTAGCATTTAAATCTATACGCATTCCCGTTAAATCTGGGACCTCTAGAAACTCACTATACTTTCGCATAAAAAGCTTCGGTTCTGCTAAACGGAAACGATAAATACTTTGTTTCACGTCCCCAACCATGAATAGATTTCCATCTTGCTCACTACCCGTTTTCACAAGCTGCAATATTGTTTCTTGAAGCATATTTGTATCTTGGTATTCATCAACAAGTACTTCTTTAAAGCGTTGTTTCAAGTCTAGTGCAACAGGTGAAGACTGTAATTCACCTTCAACGTCTACAGTTAAAATTTGCAATGCGAAATGCTCTAAATCCGAGAAATCAATAATTCCTCGTTCTAATTTTGCCATGCGGAACTGTTCACTAAAAATATTTGTTAAGTCGACTAATGTTCCGATCGTCGGACCCATTAATCGTATTTCTTCAAGCAAGCGTGCAGGAGTACGAACAAAATAAGTCTCTTTCAGCTTGTTCACAATTTTTTTAGCTGACTCACGTTTTTTCTTGGCAAGCTCCTGTAGCTCCACATCCACTAAAGCATCCTTTGATACACGCTTTAAAGTTGACCATTTCACCGTACCAAAATAATCAAAGAGTTCCTGCCACGTTCCTTCACGACTAATGCGAATACCTTCCTGAATCATGGCAAAATCCATTTCTGCAGTTTCAGCATATGGTGCAGGTCCCTCGGGCTGTAGCGTAATGGCACGCATTTCAGAAATTAAGACGAATGCCTCCTCAAGACTATGCTTGACTGTTAACTTCACATATTTCGACAGCTCTAAATCATCAATGGTCACATCCGCGGCTAAGTCATACGTCTCTGGTAGACTACGAAGCCATTTTTGAGGCTCTGCATGAACACGAGACGTATCATAAAGCTTGCTTATTAATGTTTCAATAGCTTGATCATCACGATCCGATGTAAAGCTATCAACAAGGCGGTAGATTGCTTGAACCTGAGCCTCATCCTCAGAATCGTAAGCATCTTCTAATACTTCTGCTAATATATCGTCCCTTAGCAACGCAACCTCCGCCTCGTTCGCTATACGAAAGCCTGGGTCGATATCTAACATATAGGCATACTGTTTAACAATGGCTAAACAGAAGGAATGCAGCGTTGAAATTTGTGCTTTATTGACCAGGCTTAGCTGGCGTCGTAAATGGTTGGAAGTTGGATTTTCTGCTATTGCCTTTTCAAGTGCCTCCGCCATACGGTGACGCATCTCAGCAGCAGATGCATTTGTAAATGTTACGACAAGTAACTCGTCCACATTGATGGGATCCTCTATCGCCACTACCTTTTCAATCATGCGATTAATAAGTACTGCCGTTTTACCAGAGCCTGCAGCAGCCGATACAAGTGTATCCTGACCGCTTGCATAGATGGCCTTCCATTGGTCGTCCGTCCACGTTACTTCCGCTGGCTTTTCGGGTATTTTTTGTACCAACTTACTTCATCTCCTTCCGAATTTTCTCAACGATATAATTCGGTTTTGCTTGCTGTAACTGACGATAGCCTTGCTTGCCATCAGACGGGTCAAACTGGCAAACAGCTGTAAATTGACAGTAGTCACATGCTGTTTTTGTTTTAAGTTTATAAGGACTAATAGACGTATCCCCTGCTAGAATTCCATCACCAGCCTCTTGATGCTTGCGCCGTACAAAATGCTGTAGATTCTTCATATCATTAACAGGTACAATACGCGACTGAGATTCTGACGGTGTCCCATCTTTCTTCATATAGACAGGAATAATTTTTGAATGCCCACTCGATTCTTCTAATTGCTCGTCCATCGATAAAATGGCCTCCGCATTTTCTGACAAAAGACCTTTCATTTTGTATTGTTTTAAACGGTCTTCCTCAATTTCGCTATCGCTTAAATCCTTATCAAGCTTTAGCATTGGGTTGTGAACATGTACATAAAGAACCCCGGCTGGCTCTGCTTCACCTGGTAGCCAGTAAGATGAATTTTCCATTGCCACATCTAAATACGTTAGTACTTGCAGAGACAATCCGTGGTACACCTCATTCAAATCTAAATCACGAGCTGATGATTTATAATCGACGATCCGTAAATAAGAGCGGTCATCAATGGACGCACTATCCACCCTATCAATACGACCTCGCATAAACATTTTCTTACCACCTGTTAAATCGATCTCAAGTGGTGGTAGCTGTTCATTTTGTCCCGGTCCAAATGATGCCTCAATAGCAATTGGCTTAAAGTGGGATACATTCGCATGCTGCGTAAGTGCCGTCATTGTTCGCTCGACAATACGAATAAGCTTACGTTGAATGTAACGATAACGTGCGCTAGACAGTAAGATTTGATGAGAAAATACCGGCACAATTTGCTCTACGGCTTGACTTGCTAATTGTTTAATTTGCTGCTTTGTTAAACGTATCCACGATAATTGCAGACGGTGTGTCTCCTCCGTAATCCATTTCAATGCTTCATGGAATAAATCGCCCATTGCAAATGTTTCTAGTCTGTACTCTGCCCGCTCTTCAAGATGAAGTCCATACGTTGTAAAATGTGAAAATGGGCAACGGAAATATTTCTCAACACGAGACACACTAGATGTTAGCTTTTGACCATATAATTCCTGAGTGATGTAGTTTTCTAATGGCTCTGCTTCATTTTTATGAGTGATTGGATGTAAAACTCGATTATAAATAAGTGCCCAATAAGGGTCCTGTCTATAAAATTTTTGTAAAGCGAGCCACTCTGGCGCTAGCTCTCGACTATGTTCAGCTTGGCGTTTTTGCACCATTAAATGTGCTAAAGCTGTACGTGGATGGCGTAAATACGGTAATGCACTTTCATCCAATAGTTCAATTGGATCGATTACAACTCGCTCGATCTCGACACCGCTCAAAAGGCCAGCCGTTTTATCATTGCCGATAATTTTCTTTATATACAGTGAAGACAGTAGCGCCTTGCCTTCTTCATCTGCCGTTGGATAGGACATATATATTTTATCGGATGGCGTCGTTAAAGCTCGATATAGCAAGAAATTTTCCTGTAGTAAACGATTTTTAGATGTCGGCGCTAGCTCATAGCCAATTTGACTAAACCATTCACGTTCGTTATCTGACAGCAATCCCTCATAATCCATACGAGTTGGATAGACTCCATCATTCATTCCTAAAACAAAAGCAACTTTTATATTAGATAAACGAGCTAAATCAACTGTCGCTACCATGACCTCATCTAATGTAGGCGGGATACGCGAAAATTCTAATGTATCAAAGCCCTCATCTAAAATTTTCGCCGCTTCCTCCACGGACATCTCCTGCTCTCCAAACATATACACAAACTGATCGAGCACTGCAATCCATTCTTTCCACGCTTGATCATGCTCACTTGCAGCTAATGCATCTCCTCGATCAAGTTCACGGTCTTTCATTGCTTGAAGCTTTTCATAAACATTTAAACGCTCCATCAACTCAAATAAAGCTATCGCTACATCTCTACCTGTTGTCGCCACTTCCAGCTTGTCCTGTAATGATTTAAGCGGCTGACGAATTTCGTCACGAATAGCCTCGATTTCTGCCTGCATAGCACGTTCTTCGTCCGTCTGCACTCGTGAATGGAATTCAAGCCCACGATACTTTTTGAAAAACCATCGAGCTTCCTCAAACCAACGCTCACCAAAGACGCCCTGTGCTAAACAGTAGTTTTCTAAACGATCTGCTCGCTCACGCCAAACATTTAATTCAGCATGTAACGGGAAAAATAGATCTGTTTTCACACTACGAAAAACCGGTTCATATTTCCAATTAGAAGTAATAACCTCTAAAGCAGATCGACTAAGTTCAATTAAAGGGTGATGTAGCATCGTCTTTTTCGAATTTGTAAAAATAGGAATTTCATATTGTTGGAAAATTGTTGTAATAAGCGGGTCATAGACATCCGCTTGTCTATAAAGAAGTACTATATCTTGATAACGATACCCCTTCTCTCTCGTCAGCTTTGTTATTTCCCGGGCAATGGCATGTATCTCCGCACGTCGATCAGATGCTTCAAACAACATTACATCACCTGAAGTTTCTTTCGCTTGAGGCACCATATCAGCAAATCGGGCTTCCATATGTTGCAAATCACTAGACTGGAAACGATACGTATTATAGAAATGCAATGGTGCTTCAACTTCAATGCCTTCTTCAGATGCAATGTCGTGTAAACGTTGGTTCGTTGAAGCGGCTTCATGGAATAAAGATTGCTCATCATAAACTTCATCGATATGGTCAAAGGGAAGAACTACCGTTACCTGTTTCGTCACCTTTAATAACTCTTTTACAAGCTCTAATTCTCTTACTGTAAATGCTGTAAAACCATCTATATAAATTGACGCCTGCTTCATCGTCTCGGAGCATTTAAGTTGCTCGGTTAAAATCGGATAATACCCCTCACTATCGACATATGTCGTGCCAAGCCGTTCCTCCAAAGCTTGCAAAACTACTTGTAAATCATTCGTCTTCGCTTGCAATGTATTTGGCGCATCAATGGCCTGCAAAGACACTGCCACTTCAGCTAGCACCGAACTATTTACACTATAACGACTAAACTCTCGTAATAGCGTTTCAATTTCCTCCGTAAAGCCTCGTTTCCCAGCTGCTTGTCGAAATAATGAAAACTCACTTTTTTGTTCCTCTAAAAGTTTGCGAATAAGCATTCGATAACCATAGCCATTTACTTCTTTTCGAGCAATACCACCCGTTTCCTGTAATACTAGCCATGCTAATCGTTTAAATGTCATGACCTGCGCACGGATTAAGCCTTGCAAGCCATGCTTATTCGTAAGCTCATACTCCGTTGAATAAGACATCTGGTCAGGTACAATCACAAAAATTGGATGACCTAACGGATCTGTTTTAAGTTGCTCGACAATCTCTTGATGAATAAACGTTGATTTACCCGTCCCTGAACGTCCTGATACAATACGCAATGTCATGTACTTTTCTCCTTCTGTTTATAATCTATTTAAAAAATGTTAGTCGTAAATATTTTGGGCTTTGCTACTCAACATGGCCGGCTCTATCTTAGAGCTGATCACTTTGCTGGGCCACCTGAGCAGTTTTCGCTTTGACCCGATCACTTTGCTGGCCAAACTGAGCTGTTTTCTCTTTGACCCGATCACTTTGCTGGTCTACCTGAGCAGTTTTCGCTTCGACGCGATCACTTTGTTGGTTCCCCCGAGCCTTTCACTTCTCTAACTATGCATGTTAATATTTTATCTAAGCGCTACTCCATATTACTCGAGCACTGCCTACGTAATTGTAATATAAAAAACCCCTTCTCTCATTTTACATGATAAAAGGGGTAAGATGTGCATATTCAACTTTCAACGTTGATGATTTTTCGTCAATTTTCTCGCATGTTTTAAGTCTTTTTCTACCCTTGCATTTAATCGTTTCTCCATAAGCTTGCCAACCCACCAAAGCAAGACAATCGCAACAGCTGCAATAATCAGTCTTACAGGGCTCGTTAGGAGCGACTTTAAATCGTAACCAAGCACGCTCATTCCTAAAATCATAACAAACTTCCCAGCCAATAACACCACTAAATAAAACTTTTTATGAATATGTGATAGCCCCGCTACAATGTTTACAATGATTGAGGGGGTAAAAGGAAAACAAAGTAACACGAACAGAGGACTAATGCCATTCATATCTACCCATTTAATTAGCTTCTCTACTTTTTTACTGCCTGTTACAAATCGAAGCTTTGGATGCTTGCCAAAATGTCGGACAAGCAAAAATACGGCATATGACCCCGCTACAGATCCTATCCAGGATAATAAAAAACCTAACCATAAACCAAATGCGCTCGCATTGGCGACAACGAACACGACCAAAGGTAAAAACGGAAAAAACGCCTCTATAAACGTTAAAAATAAACCAATGACTGGGCCAAGCGTTCGATATTGTGCCGCAATCTGCTCAATATTATCTACAGTAAACCATTCACTCAAAATCGACACCTCTATTTATATTGCAATATTAAATGTAAAATTGTTAATTCTTCCGAAGTATTTTTATACTCATGTGGTTGATGTCCTGAGAATACTAGTGTATCCCCTTCTTCTAGTAATTCATGCATCTCCCCAGCAGAAATAATGGCCTGCCCTTGGATTACAGTCACAGTTTCCTCTACCCCTTCTGTGTGGGCTTCACTTCTACTGAAAGCACCAGGCTCCATTTCAACCCTATAAAGTTCCCAGCCACGATCTGGATTATAAGGAATAATGGAATACACACGATATCGCCCCTCATCTTCATCTACACGTGGCGCATCCTTACTACTAAATTTCATGAAGTGTGCTGTCGGTGCTTGTAATAATGAAGAAAATGAAGTGCGCATTCCCGCAGCAATTTTCCAAATCGTTGATACTGTGGGATTTGCCTCCCCTTTTTCAATTTGGGCAAGTTGAGCTTTACTTACCCCTGTAGCTTTGGCAACATCATCTAAGCTTAAATGACGTTGTTGCCGGATTTTCTTTAATTGAAATGCCAAATTTCGACTCATTTGCTCCATTTTTATTCACCAATTTCTATTGTTTATTTTATCAGACATATGTATACTTTAATAAACACCACGAACTATCAGACTATTCCAGTATTAGTATACATGGAAATTTATAAGAAAGGACGATCTATTTATGACAAGCACAACAGATTTTCGGAATGAAACAACAAACACGCCAGACGATAGCTTTTTACAAGGCGTTAAAGATTGTGTCCCCACGTTACTCGGTTATATTAGCATAGGACTCGCTTTTGGTGTTGTAGGTTCCGCTTCTGGGTTATCTGTATTCGAAATTGCACTATTAACTATACTCATCTATGCAGGCTCCGCACAATTTATCTTCTGTGCGCTTCTTTTAACAAATAGCCCTGCTTCTGCTATTATTGTAACCATTTTTGTCGTAAATCTACGTCATTTATTAATGAGTTTAACATTAGCTCCGCACTTTACACGCTATTCCATGCTGAGAAATGTTGGTTTCGGCACATTATTGACGGACGAAACATTTGGTGTAGCCGTTACAAAGCAAATGCAAACCGGTAAATTACATGGCAAATGGATGGATGGGCTGAATATAACTGCTTACCTATTTTGGATTCTATCTTGTGTAACTGGTGCATATTTAGGTCAATGGATAGCAACGCCTGAAAAATGGGGCTTAGATTTCGCATTGATTGCTATGTTTGTGGCACTTCTTGTTCTCCAGCTTAACAGTGTAGGTAAAAGTAAAATAATGCATTATCTTATGTTAATCGGCTATATGGTTGTCTTTATGTATGGTCTTTCTTATATTGTGCCTTCTCATGTGGCTGTTCTTCTTTCAACAGTTATTGTAGCAACTATAGGGGTGGTGACAGATAAATGACGACAACTGCTACTATGGTATGGCTCATCATTGGCTGTGCACTTGTAACTTGGCTACCACGCATTATTCCTTTTATATTCGTTCGAAATGTGAAGCTTCCAGAGGTTGTATTAAAATGGCTAAGCTTTATCCCAGTTTGTATTTTGAGTGCTCTTGTTATCGAAAACTTATTGGATACAGAAAACGGAAAAATTGTTACACTCAATTGGCCCGTATTTATTACCTTTGTGCCAACGCTTATGATTGCGCTTGTTACCAAAAGCTTATCTATTACAGTTGTAGCAGGGGTTATCATTATGGCAGCCGTAAGATTTTTCATGTAAAAAGGTCAGTCTTAAAAGTGAGAAAGCTATCACTTTGGACTGACCTTTTATATTAATTTTTATGTTTTTTCATTTTACTTGCTAGCCAAAAGCCTACTGTTAACGAAAATGCATCGATTATGAATAGCATAGGTGTCGAAGTATGACCTGCATAGACAGACGCCGCAATAAGCGCAATTGCCAATATTAATGCAACATACCGATTATACGTAATTCTAGTAAACATTAATACGAGTATTGCTGGTAAAAATAACGCTAACATCATTTTCCCGAAAACATCCATCATATATCCCTCGGCTCAGCTAGTAATAATCCAATACGATAATGATCATTGCTATATATAACATGCTGTGTTAAGCGTATTTCATTGTTACGATCTATTACTTCTAGACGACAATGGGCAGCATTTAATTGCAAAGCCTCGTATAAATCATTTTCAGTAAAAATGGCCTGACCGTTTACTTTACGAATACATTCTCCTGCCAGTAAGCCCATTTTTTCAGCAGGTGAATCAGGTAAGACAGCCGCAATAATAGCGCCCTTTGAATTTGGGGCAACCGCATAAATGTCCGTTTTATCTTGCAGCGCATAGAAGATTGAAATAATGATACGAATCACTGCACCAATTGCCAACGTGATAAAGCCAATAAATGGCTCAAACGCTGCAGCAAGTCCGCCTATTAAAATTAACTGCCCTAGTATTAGCACTGCTCGGCCAATTTTAGGCAATTGCAAAGTCGGTAATTCTTTTCTAGTAAGCTTTGAAAAGCCTATAACAAGTGGAAATAGTACGAGTGAAAAGGTACTCTCTCCTAATGTAAATTGCGGCCAATAAGGGAAATCTACTGGAATAATATCACCAGGTATGACAAAGAAAATTGGCAATACCCATACATTTCTTGAACGATAGACAATTGCCTGCATACCTCGCTTCGTCTTTTCAACTCGCGGTGTCGTTACCTTCATAGCTGTTCGACGAATTAATATACCCTCGGCAATCACACTTAAACCTGCTAAAATCGTAATCGTTATAATGGAACCATCTAATAAATTTACACCTTCTAAAGAGATTTTCCACCAAGAAAATGTCCAATTGTAATGGTACATCAACCACATTGCTAATGTCGCAAGCCCCATCGTATAGATAGGTGAAAGTGCATTAATGAAGAACAATAATAGTGCCAACGCAGAAATTGCGATTAAAATCATTAAAAAAGCTTTAGGCACTGTTAAACCTAAACCAACACTTATAAGTGAAATGAGGAGTGCATTTAGCCATCCATATTTCCATTGGCCAATTAGCTCTGTCCAACCCCAAATAATACGTCTATTAAAAAATTTCCGCTCCTGCTTTACACGACTATACCCTAATAAAACCGCAAATAACATTGCGATATACATTAATGGGTTAATTAAAAAGCGGCCAATCGCTGTTACAATTTCTATTAAAATATCACTAACCATACGAACACCCGCCGTTTCTTTCTTGAATACTATGATTTTATTGTATCAAACGACTACACTCTTGCGTAGTACAATCTAGTAGAAAGCTTTCTATTCTTATTTTTTTATCGTATTCAGCGGATTTTAAAACGTTGCAGGTGTGTCGATTACCATTTTTATAAATCAATTTGAACATTCTAACATTTCTTGTAACTTTAATTTATGATAAGTGTCTAATAACTAGGAGGTGTTATGTTGAAAGTTCTTAAAAATATGCTATTTATTTCTGTATTTACTTTGTTGATATCTTCTTGCAATAACTTCACTTTTCTTAAAGGGTGTCCTGATGCGGAAATTGAATGGGTGGATGTGCTGATGATTAATGATATACAGTATGAGCATCATTTTCCAGAGTCAGCGAATGAAAATCTCCCTATAACGATTGAAAAAGGTAAAGAACTTGGTAAAGTAACATATAAAATGGCTGACAGTGCATGTAGTAATCACAAGATGCAAAATGGTGATGCGACATTTTTAAAAGAAGGAACAATCGTTTCTGAAATAAAAGGATATCCCACTTCCTTGATTATTGCTGCAAATAATGATGTTTATGTAGCCAACACAAATAAAAAGGCAAAAACAGTAGGAGAACTTTACCCTATGGATAACTTGGTGAAGAATATCTATTTTGAAAGCACTGAAGATGGCAAGAGAATACACACATTCTCACAGTCTTCTAAGGATACGTTCCTAGCCGCATTTTATGAATTAAAATTAGAAGATGTACAATCATTAATTGATGTAGGTAAGCTAGAAGGTACACGTATATTTTTAGGGATTGAACTTAATAATGGTGTTTCGTTTAGGCTGCTTTACTGGAGCGATACTAATACATTCCATAATGGAGCAATTGGAAACGATAAGATAAAGGAAGTTATTAACTATGAACTATCAAATCTAAAAAAATAATACCAGTAATGTAATAAAAATTCCTTCAATCATGAGTTGAAGTTAATTTTCATATTGTGCTATCAAAGTTGTTTCTACAACTTGAGATGCTTTTTACTAACGATGCAGTTTAGCTACAGAAGGGCGTATTTTGGTCAAGTTGTGTAATAGATTACTATATAATGTAAGTGAGAAATTTTAGAATAGAAAATATTATAAGATTACTAAAACCAATATTTATAGAGGGAGACTGTATGATGAGTAAATTTCCAATCATAGAAACAGAAAGGTTAATTTTAAAAGAAGTGACACCAGAGGATGCTAACGATATGTATAAATACCTATCAGATAAAGACGTTGTTAAATATATGGGGTTAGAACCTTATGAATCCCCAAATGACGTCTTGAGCGAAATAAGATGGTATAAATCTATATTGGAAGAAGGTACAGGTATAAGGTGGGGAATTACACAGAAAAATATTGGTGTTGTTATAGGTAGTTGTGGCTTTCTTAATATGCACCCTAAACATTTTCGAGCTGAAATAGGGTTTGAATTAAATAAAAAATATTGGGGCCAAGGAATAGCTGGTGAAGCTTTAGAAGCTGTTATTAAATATGGCTATAAACATTTTGAAATGGAACGAATTGAGGCGCTAATTGATCCTGCGAATTTATCATCACAAAAATTAGTAGAAAATCAAGGCTTTAAAAGAGAAGGTTTATTGAGGCATTATGAATATACTTGTGGAAAATTTGATGATTTATATATGTACTCAATCATTAAAGGAGACCTCAAACGAATGTGAACTACTCGCCACTTAGCAAAGCTTAAAGTGAGAGCTTCCCAGTTCCCCGACGAAAGCAACCTTTCGTCTCCCTGAGCGTTACTTTGGAGTGTTCCGACCCTAGATGTCCAACGTCTGGACGCTCTTTTGGTACGTTTAATATTTTACACAGAAACCGAATCGCTTGATTTTCGCACTCTATTTTCTTTCCTGCAACCTCATATATCGAATGATCCAAGAACTTCATATAGCTAGTTATCAAAAGTTTTCGGCTATGCTAAACCGAAATTCACCGTTGGGCTAGCGCTCTTCACACGTTTGAGGTTAAAAAGGCAGAGTATCCTTATGTCGCTAATGGGGGCTTTAGTCCAACAAGAACTACAAATAAAAATCAAACTTATTTATAAAATCCGTATACTAAATTACCGGAAAAGAAAACATTTTAATCAAACTTTGTTCAAGGTGCTTTCTTTTCGTTTACTAGAAAAAATAACTTTTAGAATTACTTTTAATCAAACTTTATTCCAAACAAATCTTTAGGTCCTGGATCTTCGTCAGCTAGTGCTCGGTATTTTGCTCCATCGTCTATTTTTCAACCTTCGGCTAAATAGTCGGCAGAAACCACAATCATTTCATAGTATTATTTAGGTTAATCTGCTGGAAAATTGCACATAAAAAAGCCGAGGAATAAATCCTCGACTTTTTTATGTGCCTAGCGACGTCCTACTCTCACAGGGGGAAGCCCCCAACTACCATCGGCGCTAAAGAGCTTAACTTCCGTGTTCGGTATGGGAACGGGTGTGACCTCTTTGCCATCATCACTAGACTATTTTCGGCTTTCAATATACGTCGTATTTCTTCGTCAGCTTCTGTCGTTCAGTCAGTCACGTACTTGAGTACGCTCCTTCCTTCTCTCCATCGCTTCCTCGAACTACTCGTATCTTGAAACCCTTGGTTGAAAGAATTATTCTTTCAAAACTGGATAAACGGTGCATTGAATGTTTCAAACTTTTTTGGTTAAGTCCTCGATCGATTAGTATTCGTCAGCTCCATGTGTCACCACACTTCCACCTCGAACCTATCTACCTC